>NZ_FNHQ01000002.1 GCF_900103535.1 Megasphaera paucivorans
TGGAACGATTTGTTTGTACATATTACAGTGACTATAATCGAAAGCAAGCTGCTCGAATCCATTTAGGGTTCAATGCGGCCGAAAGTGATTTAGTGAATATGTTTGATAATCCTAATCGGTAAGAACAGCCTAAAATGCTTGCAGGAACGTTTACACATTTATCTTGACACTATCAGTCGAATAGTCGAATATATTAATTAAATAATATGATATTACGATTCCTGTGGGATGACTATATTACATAAAAATCAGTCAGAGAAATTAGGATGATGTCTCTGACTGATTTTTATATTTATGCATTACTATTTTTTTTATATAGAAGTAAAAAAATATATAAATAAATTTTATTTATATATAAATCATCAACCATTAAATATTATTAAATAATCATAATTTATTGCTTTTATGAAACATTATATGTATAAAATTATACAGAGATGCCTTAGCAGTAACCTAATAAAGTTGTTTTTATCATTTAGGTGGATACGAGCACTATCTAGGTAATAAAAGTAATACTGAATTGTGCGATAATATTTATATGAAGAAAACTTGATGCTCGAGTGACAATTTTTAATTATTATAATAAGTATTTTTGTAAACAAGGGGGACACTGTGTGGGTGTGTAAAGAAGTTGTATTTAAACAAATCGGCGCAAAAATTGTCTATTACCGTAAACTGAATGGATTAACACAGGAAAAACTCGCAGGGTTTTCCCACATAAGTACCAGTGCTTTGGGACGCATTGAAAGAGGAAAATATAATCATAATATTTCTGTGGCTGTATTGATTGATATTGCCAATGGTCTCAACATTGATTTTTCTGTTTTGTTTGAGTTCAGTGAAATGGAAAAAAAAATGTGGTATATGTAGGATGATTGCCTGCAGTGTAAAAAAGAAATAAAGAATATGTCTTATAGAAAGCCTGTAAAAAGTTTTTATTTGATACATGGAAAAGACCTATAAATCAAAAGGTATCTTATACATATTTGAGCAATATGTACTATTGATCTGAAACAATTCTATTTGGAAGGCATCCATAATAGTATTTTAAATATTTTTATTAGATATATCCATATTATGAAAACACAGTATTTTTGAAAAAGAATATAGAGTAAAAGCATATGTCTTATAGTTGTAAAAAAAACGAAGATACTGGTTGTGCGGTTTTATTTTTCAAATTTTCTGCAGGAGGGCGGCATTTCATGTATCATATTCCTGATTTCGACACATGCTATAAGAAATATTTTCCTAATGATGCAGATACTTTTATAATGGAAATTTCAGTTGGTAAGTTCGACTATTCAATTGAAGAGTTTACAAAAATATTAATTGACGGAAGAGTGGAACATGATCTTATCAACTTCGTTGAACTTAATGTTTCACGGCCTTTTTGTGCAGCTATTATCATGCATACTGCATATGGCCATTATAAGAGTGATTTGGAAAGCATGTTGAAAAATTTTAATGGAACAAAAGAGTTTGCTGACGAAATGCGAAACATTGCATTGTTGGTAAAAAGTACTGATAATATAAAATCAGGGTAGTGCATCTTGTTGATTTTAAAATTTTTAATATGGTTTCAGTAGAGAAGATGATGAAAACAGACTATCCGGTAATATTCAACAGGTAAAGAAAAATGATTTAATAAATTATATAATAAAAAATTTATTTATTGACAAATTTAAAAAAATCATATAATTTGCTGTATAGGAAGAGTATATTTTTGATTTGGAAATGGTATGCAGTATAATTAATGAGAGGGAATATATGAAATTTTTAATTTTGCAGGGAAGCCCCCGTAAAAATGGGAATACAATGCAATGCCTGCAGCCTTTTTGTGAAACATTGAAGAATGCAGGACATGAGGTTGATTTGGTATGGCTATATGATAAAAAAATTGCCGGATGTCGTGCTTGCCGATTTTGTCAGGAAGATTGGTCGAAATTTACCTGTACTATTCAGGATGATGCAGTTTTTTTGGCGGATCAGATCATGAGCAGTGATTGTATTATCTTAGCAACTCCTATTTATTCTTGGTATTGTACACCTCCTATGAAAGCCTTGTTGGATCGAATGGTATATGGGATGAATATGTACTATGGTGAAAGAAAAGGACCGTCTTTATGGGCGGGCAAGAAAATGGCGATAGTGACGACTTGTGGATATCGACCGGAAAAAGGGGCAGATCTGTTTGAAGAAGGAATTCGTAGATATTGCAGGCATTCCCAACTCCAATATATGGGAATGCTGGCGGAACGGCATTTAGGGTATCAATCTGCATTTATGGATGAGACGAAAGCAGCACATGCCAGGGCGTTTGCTCTGAAACTTTGTAAAGTATAAAACGATATAAGAGATCATAAGAATGCTGCAAGCACGTGATTTAAATAAAATTATATAATCTGGTATAAAAAGAGCGCTGAGGGAACGAACCTTTTTCAGCGGTTTTTTTATGTATGTTCAGTGAATTTTGTGAAATATATGAAGTGAATAAGCCTTTGCACTGTTTTTTATACTAAGTAAAGATAGAACTTAATACTATATTAAACTAATACTATATATAGTATTGTTATTATTATAATCATGATATATAATAGAATATATTGTATATCATGATTGACAATTCCGTGCAATTGCCTTATACTGAAAAAACCGAATATCGGAGTACTTTTAACTAATTTGTAATTTTATAGCAATGGATCGTGTAAATTCAATAGTAAATTTGTTTGGACAAAATACGGCATTTTGAGACAACAGAAAATATATTTTTTGTGCTGTCCTTTTTTATGGCTTCGTGATATCGGAAAAGGTTAGACGCAGTAGAGGTTAAGTTATAATGATATTTGTTTGGAGGGTCAGAGGATGAAAATCATAAAACGTAATGGATCAGAAGAAGTTTTCAACGTAGACAAGATTATTAAAGCTATCGGCAAGGCCAATATTGTTGTAGATGAAAAACACCGATTAAATGCTTTGCAAATCAGCAGTATTGCTGAAAAGGTAGAAAATATATGCAGTGAAATACCACATGCGATGAATGTAGAAGACATACAGGATTATGTGGAAAATGGAATCATGGGATACAATGCGTTTGAAGTTGCACGAAAATATATTACATACCGATATGTTCATTCTCTTATACGGACTAGAAATACGACAGACGATAAAATATTGAGTTTGATTGAATGCAATAATGAAGATGTAAAACAAGAAAATTCTAATAAAAATCCTGCGGTTAATAGTGTGCAGCGTGATTATATGGCGGGAGAAGTGAGCAAGGATCTAACGATGCGGCTGATGCTTCCTAAAGATATAGTAAAAGCCCATGAAGAAGGCATGATACATTTTCATGATGCCGATTACTATGCCCAGCACATGCACAACTGTGATTTGGTCAATTTAGAAGACATGCTGCAACAGGGAACGGTTATAAGTGGTACACGAATTGATCGTCCGCATAGCTTTTCTACAGCTTGCAATATTGCGACGCAGATTATTGCTCAAGTAGCTAGCAGTCAATATGGCGGACAGAGTATCAGCTTAACTCATTTGGCACCTTTTGTGGATGTCAGCAGACAAAAAATTCGCAGAAGTGTTGTGGAAGAATGTATGACACTGGGAGTAGAGACCTCTGCTGAGAAAATAGAAAAAGTTGTTCATAAGAGGCTTCTTGAAGAAATTAGCAGGGGGGTGCAGACTATACAGTATCAGGTGGTTACCTTGATGACCACCAATGGACAAGCGCCTTTTGTTACCGTGTTTATGTATTTGAATGAAGCACGAAATGAACGGGAAAAAGAAGATTTGGCAATGATTATCGAAGAAATGCTGCAGCAACGTATTCAAGGAGTGAAAAATGAAAGCGGTGTGTGGATTACGCCGGCGTTTCCCAAATTGATATATGTATTGGAGCCAGATAACTTGAAAAAAGGGACACCTTATTTTTATTTAACGGAATTAGCTGCAAAATGTACTGCGAAAAGAATGGTGCCAGACTATATAAGTGAAAAAATTATGCTTCAAAATAAAGTCGATAAAAACGGAGACGGTCATTGTTATACTTGCATGGGATGCCGGAGTTTTCTTACCCCTTATGTAGATCCCAAAACGAATAAGGCGAAATACTATGGGCGGTTTAATCAAGGGGTTGTTACGATTAACTTGGTGGATGCAGCGTTGTCCAGTAAGGGAGATATGGAATCTTTTTGGAAAATTTTTGACGAACGGCTAGAACTATGTCATAAAGCATTGATGTGCCGTCATAATCGTCTGAAAGGTACGAAGTCGGATGCGGCACCTATTCTTTGGCAATATGGAGCATTAGCTCGTTTAGATAAAGGAGAAACTATCGATGAACTGCTATATGGCGGTTATTCGACTATTAGTTTGGGTTATGCCGGCTTATATGAATGTACGAAATATATGACGGGCAAATCTCATACCGATCCGCAAGCTACACCGTTTGCATTAGCGGTTATGCAGCATATGAATGATAAATGTACAGCATGGAAAGCAGAACATAATATTGATTTTAGTTTATATGGGACTCCTTTAGAATCGACGACGTATAAATTTGCTAAATGTTTACAGAAACGATTTGGTGTTATCAAAGGGGTAACTGATAAAAATTATATTACCAACAGTTATCACATGCATGTAATGGAACCGGTGGATGCTTTTACAAAACTTAAATTTGAAAGCCAATTTCAACGACTTTCACCAGGGGGTGCTATCAGTTATGTTGAAGTACCGGATATGCAGCATAATCTGGAAGCCGTTGAAGCGCTGCAGCAGTTTATATATGAAAATATTATGTATGCTGAACTGAATACAAAATCCGATTATTGCCAAGAATGTGGGTTTGATGGAGAAATCCAAATTGTTGAAAGTGATGGAAAACTTGTATGGGAATGTCCAAAATGCGGAAATCGGGATCAGAATAAATTAAATGTGGCACGGCGGACGTGTGGGTATATTGGGACTCAATTCTGGAATCAAGGAAGAACCGAAGAAATTAAGGATAGAGTCATGCATTTGTAGGAGAAAAAAATGAATTATGCGAATATCAAGTTTTATGACATTGCCGATGGTCCGGGCGTTCGGGTAAGCCTTTTTGTTTCTGGATGCACACATCATTGTAAAGGATGTTTTAACCCGGAAGCTTGGAGTTTTGAGTATGGGGAACCTTTTACAGAGGCTGTACAACAAAAGATTATAACGGCTATTGCACCGGAATATATCAGTGGACTTACTTTGTTGGGAGGTGAACCGATGGAACCTTGTCATCAAAAAGCATTGGTAAAATTTCTTGATAAAGTAAAAGAAGCGTATCCTGATAAAACGATTTGGTGTTATACAGGCTATACGTATCCGGAGGATTTTAAAGACGGAGGCAAGGCGTATAGTGAGGTTACAAAGAAAATGTTGTCGTATATTGATACGATTGTCGATGGAGAATTCAAGGAAGAACTGAAAGATATATCTCTGCAATTCAGAGGTTCCAGCAACCAGCGTATATTGCAGCTTAAAGAATAAAGTAAAATATTTCATACCTAAATGGTGGACGGCTTTCTCATATAACAGATAAAAATCTAATGTATGGGAGAGCCGTTTTTTAGGAAAAATAAAGGTTTGTTTTGAAGAAAAATAATATACATATTTTTTCAGATAAAAAAGAATGTTATGCATTTAATATTAAAAATAAATTATTATAAAAAAATTAAACAGTAATTCTAAGTTTACGCATTTATATAATAGTGGTATAATGAAAAATTATAATCCCTTAATGCGTATCACTTGCAAATAGATAGGAGAGATGAATATGATAGTAAAGAAAAGAACAGTCGGTGTCATTGGAATGGGACATGTAGGAGCTCATGTAGCATTTACGTTAGGAATGATGGGAATTGCTGATGATATTCTTATTTGTGATAAAAATGAAGATAAACTTTGCAGTGAAAGACAGGATTTAATGGATGCCGTTCAATTTATGCCGCATCGCGTTACATATAGTATTGCCGGGTATGAAGAATTGGGCAATTGTGATGTTATCGTTAACTGCGTCGGCGATATTACACTGGTTGCTACGGGAAGCCGTGATGATGAAATGAAGTTTACTGCGGCACAGGTGGCTGATTATATCCCGAAGGTAATGAAAGGCGGCTTTAACGGAATTTTTGTTAATATTACTAATCCCTGTGATGTTATCACGTATCTTATTCAAAAATTGAGCGGTCTGCCGAAAAATCAGGTTCTTGGCACCGGTACCGGACTTGATACCTCCCGTTTAGTCAGTGCGATTTCTCAGCAGACAGGAATAGAACAAAGCTCCTTTACTGCCTTTATGATGGGAGAACACGGCGATTCTCAAATGGTTCCATGGTCTTTTGTGTCTTTTTCGGGAAAATCATTAAACGAAATGGAACGAGATCCGAAGTTTACATTGAATCGTGAAGATACTAAAAATTTGGCGATCCGTGGCGGCTGGATTACTTACAAAGGCAAGCATTGTACAGAATACGGAATTTGTTCGACGGCAGCAAATATTGTAAAATCTATTTTGCATAACCAGGGAAAAGTGATGGCGGCCAGTGTGCCTTTCCAAGGAGAGTATGGAGAACAGGATATTTATTGTGGCTGTCCGGCTGTTATTGGAGCCAATGGAGTTCAGCATATTGTGGAATATCCTTTGCCGGCTGATGAAATGGCCGAATTCAAAACCTGTTGTGCTAAGATTCGCGGGAATATAGCAAAGGCAGAAGACTTACTTGGAAAAGGAAAATAATAAGAACACAGAAGTTGAATGCGGTGGAAACTATATAAGAACTGCTGTATAGAAAAATGAAGAAATATAATGGATATCCATGTAATAAAGCTTCTCTGTATATGAGAACTGGAAATAGAACTTGATTTATCAATATATCTATGATAAAATATCTAAGCAAGTTCAATTTTGGACTTACTTATTATATGGGGGCGTAGCTCAGCTGGGAGAGCGCTTGCATGGCATGCAAGAGGTCAGGGGTTCGATCCCCCTCGTCTCCACCATAGATACATAACGGCTTGGACTCATGGCATGTTGTCATGAGTTTTTTTATATGTTACTATTTTGTATAAATACTATGCCGTATAAAATACACATTACAGGAGAATATTATGGATTATGAAAAAATCATTCGGGTTGTTCAGACAACTCGACCGTTTTTTGTAGATGATACAAGAGAAATTAAAGTAACTGTTAAAGGAAGATCTGATTTTGTGACACAGATTGATGTGGCTGTTCAGGAGTATTTGCGTCAGGAATTATATCGGCTGGATCCCCAGACTATTTTGATTGCTGAGGAACAGAAACGTATTTACATTAAGCCGGATACCAGCTATTGGATACTGGATCCGATTGACGGTACACAAAATTTTATTCGTCATGTGGGGCTAAGTGCGGTGTCGTTAGCTTATTATAATAAAAAGGATTTGCAATTTGGAGTTATTTATAATCCATTTACGGAGGAAACTTTTTATGCTGTTCGCGGACAAGGGGCTTTTCTAAATGGACGAGCGATTCATGTTACAGAAAATAAAGTTTTAGAAAAATCTCTTATGGCAATCGGGACATCTCCATATGATCGGCAGTTTATTCCAAAAAATTGGGATGTATTCCAAAAGGTATATTGCCGTTGTTTAGATGTTCGTCGTTCAGGCAGTGCCGCTTTAGATTTGGCATACGTAGCAGCGGGACGATATGATGGTTATTTTGAACGAAATTTAAAGCCTTGGGATATGGCGGCGGGAATTATATTAGTGCAGGAAGCGGGCGGACGTGTAAGCGATTATACCGGTAAAGAGATACAGGTTGATTGCAATGCGGATATTTGTGCTGCGAATGGATTTATTAATGAAGAGTTGCTACGTATAATTGGGGAAAAATAAGAACAACAAGAAAATGCTTACAGAATACAGGTAAGCAGAGAAGACCCATATACAATGATGATTAATATGTATAATTAAAATAACAAAAAGGTATTTACTTAAAAATATACTGATGATATAATAAAAGTGTAAAAAGCGGAAAGGATGTGGAATGTTACCCGTTAAAAGCATTGGAAAAGAATCACGCAGTTTACTTCTTGCCCAGATGACCGGTAGCATGTTGAAAAGCAAACTATTAGTTATTGGGATTGTGTATGAAACATTATGTTAATGCATCAATGAGAGACTGTTTGTAAGGTCAAAGGATGTGAGTCCAAAAGGCACTTAAATAGCAAATAGTCTGAGTAGGAAAAGAGATTGCATGACGGTGATTCTTACAACGGAATAGGGGATATGTCCATATCCACATACATGCCGCTTTTCATAAAGGCGATGGCCGGTCGGGTCATCGCCTTTGTTCCGTGTGAAAGGACTATGGGAGCAAAATATATAGGTTAGACAAATTGAATTGGGTAATATATGAGGAGTTCTTTTTATGGAAATTACTATTCGAGCAGCCAGAAGGGCAGACTTAAACCGTGTTGTATATATAGAACAGCAATGTTTTCCAAAAGCGGAAGCGGCAACGTATGAACGTCTTAGTGAGCGGATACATGTTTTTGTTCATTCTTTTTTCGTAGCTGAAAAAAAAGGAGAAGTAATAGGGTTTATTAATGGCTGTGTGACTAAACAACGAAAACTGACAGATGATTTATATGAATCCACGATGTTTCATGATGATAAAGCGGATTATCAAATGGTTTTTGGATTAGATGTACTGCCATCAGAACAGCATCAGGGCATTGCTAAAATGTTGATGAAAGCATATATTGCAGCAGCTCATGAACGAAATAAGAAGGCCGTTATATTGACGTGTAAAAAACATTTAATTCCTTTTTACAAACAATTTGGATATACGTGTGAAGGGCGGTCAGGTTCTTTGCATGGAGGTGCCGTTTGGTATGATATGATTTTGTTATTGCACGAAAAAACGTAATTATATATTTTTTTTTATAGAAGGAAAAATATAAAGAGAATTGTAAGACATCTATTTTCATGAAGACAGATACGGTAAAAGGAGCGATATGGCATGTTAGGAAACTTTTGTTATTCTAATCCGACTACGTTGTATTTTGGTGATAAAGCATTAGATAATCTAAAAAAAGAACTTGTCCATTATGGAGAAAAGATACAATTGGTATACGGCGGCGGTTCTATTAAAAAAAATGGTATTTATGACCAAATCATTTCAATACTGCAGGAAGCTGGTAAAACTATCATTGAAGATGGGGGAGTAATGCCGAATCCAACGATAGAGAAAGTATATGAAGGAAGTAAATTAGCCTGCCAGAACCAGGTTGATTTGATCTTAGCAGTTGGTGGGGGTTCTGTTTGCGATTATGCTAAAGCGGTATCTGTTTCTGCCTATTGTGAAAAAGATCCGTGGGATACATATTTTTTACAAATGAAGAAAGTGGATAATGCAGTTATTCCAGTAGGTTGTGTATTGACTATGGTGGGGACTGGCTCAGAAATGAACGGGGGAGCTGTTATTACTAACCATGAACAAAAGTTAAAAATAGGACGCGTTTTTGGACCCGCGGTATTTCCAAAATTTTCTATTCTAAATCCTGTTTTCACTTTTACTGTGCCGCGATATCAAATGGTGGCTGGTATTTATGACATTATGTCACATATTCTTGAACAATATTTTTCCGGTCAAGATGACAATACGTCCGATTATATTAGTGAGGGTTTGTTGAAATCGCTGATTTACAGTTCCCGGATTGCAGTAGAACATCCTTGTGATTATGAAGCAAGAAGCAATATTATGTGGATTGCTTCTTGGGCGTTAAATACTTTGATTGCTAAAGGTAAATCGACAGATTGGATGGTACATATGTTAGGACAGGCAGTTGCTGCCTATACGGATGGTACACATGGAATGACGTTGTCCTCAGTGTCTATGCCGTATTATCGGTTTATTTTACCTTACGGATTAAAAAAATTTAAACGATATGCTCAGCATGTTTGGGATGTCCGTACAGAAAACAAGAGTGATGAAGAAATAGCTGGTGAGGGATTGGATCGAATGGAAGCGTATTTAAAAGAAATTGGCTGTGTTATGAGTATAAAGGATTTTGGGGTTACTGCAGATATGATGGAAGACATATGCGATTCCGTTTTTATTTTAAAAGGGGGATATCACGTATTGACACGGGAAGATGTGATTCGCATTTTAACGGAAAGCTTGTGTTGAAAAAGAGTGTTAGACAAATCAGTGGATTCATTTTATAATGAAATATAATTTTCATGAATGGATGCTTAAACACGGCGTTTTTTGTAAATTCGTCAAAAATACGTCAAAAATTAGATGCAAAAAATTTTGTTTATATCTTCTTTGGCTTTTTCTCGCATCTCGTCTGTATAGTGGACGTATGTTTTTAACACTGTTTCAGTCTTATCTCCTAAAAGGGCAGCCACGGTGCGTATGTCGACGCCGTTTGCCAGTAGGAGCGTGGCGTAAGTATGCCGTAAGTTGTGAATACTGATATCCGGGCGCGAGATATGTATCTGTCTATTTATTCGGACCGGATTTACCCCCTTAAATATTCGTTTATCAATGTTCAAAGGAACCGTACAGCGATATTCTTTTAATAGTGTTACAAGTGCATCGGGGATAGGTATTTCTCGATTTCCATTTGTATTTTTTGTCGGTTTAAGGCCATAGATATTTTTATCTATGGCTCCATATTGCTGACAAACTGTTATTGTCTTTCTTTTTACATCCACTGCATCCCACGTGAGGCCAGCTATTTCGCCATAGCGCAATCCTGCGTATCCTGCAATGGCCACTACAACATAAGCGGCATAGTCGGAATTACGAAGACTGTTTAGTAAATCCATAAATTCACTTTGGCTAAGAGCGTGAAGCTTTTTATTTTCCTTGTCCTTAGGAACAATGATGTCGGTAGCGGGGTTATGCATGAGGATTTTGTATGGGGATATAGCATACCGAAATAATCTTTTTATTTTTATCATATATAACTGTTTTGTGCTTGCCCGGCAAGATAGATTATTAAGACAGTCGACAATATCAGCATACGTGATTTTTACTATTTCCCTGTCGGAGATAGTATTAAAAGCATCTATGGCCTGGTCATAAGTAGAGCGTGTATTATATTCGAGATTACTCTTTTGATCACGTAAAAACAGTTCTTTTAGTTGACGGAGCGTGAGATGCTGCATACCGCAGTTCTCTGATTCTACGTTCACCGTTTCTTTTACCTGCTCCAATAATTTATCTCCAGCAAGTTTGGCCAAGGCTCTCCGGTTTTTCCCTTTGAACCCCTGCTTAGACCTTTGATGCCATTTTCCGTATGCGTCTTTGTATGACAGGATAACTTGGATTCCGTTGTCCTTCTCACGAAATGTGAAAGTGTATTCTAATTGCATTCTATTAACCCCTTTCATGTGTAAAAACAGGGGCTGATATGTTATAATAATAAGGTAATCAGCCCATTTTGATTGGTGGTGCGATTGCGTTCTCCCGTTGCCGGTTGCACCCGGTGACGGGATTTTTTGTTTTTAAAGTATTCTATTGCAATTTTCCAATAACTACCAAATGTGTGAATGATCCGCCTATTTTGTTTTTTACATCGGTTCGACCCACAGGATACCCATATAGAGTTATTTGTTGTCCAACTTGGGTATTATTAACGTTTCCGGCAATCAGAGCGTCTATAATTACATTTTTACTGGATTCGATGACAATTTCGCAGGCTTCGCCCCCTAGCGCCTTAGATAGATCATTGTCAGGTGGGTTATTTTCGGCGATAGCTACCCTGCCTGTGAAAGAAATTACCTTGCCATAGTAGTTCCATGGTGACTTATAGACAACAGTTGCATCTTGAGACTCGGCAATGGGCGCCAGGGCTCTATGCTTTTTTATTTCCCCAATAGCTAGTTTTATGTTGCCATTTTTTAGTGCATCAGGATCGGACTTATTCCATTGTACTGTTTCTTCCTGTGCTGTTTTGGCCATAGGATCAGATGAGGATAGCTTTTGCGTGGAACTGGTAGAGAAAATTGCACCAATAGCAAAGATAATGATGGCGATAGTACTAATTAAAGCTGCTTTTCCTCTAGTTTTCTTTTCATCTGTCCCCCATCGAATAATTAAGCAAGGTTTCATTAACCCTAAAATTAAAGAAATAATAGCAAGAAAAAATAAAATAGTAAATAAAATAATCATAATTAATTTTCCCCCCTATCTAAAAATAAGAGTATTAATATAAATTACAAATACATAGAACAAATGATAACTCTACCTAATATTTGTAGTTTAGCTTTTTCCGAAATTAATTTACATGCCTAGTAATATTTTTCCGAAACGTTAAAAATGGAAACTTATAGTAGCGAATCTCTTTTGCATTAAGCGACAACAAAAAATTGTATATCTGGTAGATCTGATTTTGAAACCTCTTGTCCATGTAGTAAATGCTCTAATACATCCGCATGAGCATTGGCGTCAAAATCACCACATTGAATATGGCTTACCTCGTGTAAAACGGCTTTAACTTGGTTGTTATGATCAATCAAAGAGTTTACAAAAATGGTATATGTACCGTCCACATTAGGGTGTACCAAGGCTTTCATGTGCAAAGGCATTGCTTTATAAATAAGAATAATATTCAATCATCAATGCCCTCTTTCTTTTTTAATTCGTTGATCATGTTGATAGCAAAATCAATATCTTTTTTATTCAAGTCCTTAGAAGCGTCAAAAAGAATACGCATTTTAGGATTGGTACGCAATTCCTCAGCTATCTGCGCTATTTCTGGATCGTGGTACCAGCCTTGGGAGTCATTCTGAGCATCGTCTGCTAAATCTTCAACCCGAATATTTAGTTTAGTGGCCACCTTAATTACATTGTCAACACTTGATTTGGCTATTCCCTTATTTAACATGGATATTAATGTTGTATATGGTATGTTAATTTCTTTTGCAAAAGATTTTATAGTGTATCCTTGAGATTCTATCAGGTCTCTTAAATTAATACTCATTTGTTAGTCACCTCTTGCCTGTTATTATATACGGTATATCGTATCAAGTCAACGATATACCGTATATTTTTATGTAAATTGTAAAAGTATTTGATAAAACACAACAATATATACGGTATATCGTATTGACAATACAGCATATCATGTTATACTAAACACGTAATACGATACATCGTATTTTTGAGCGTATAGAAAGGGGGTGTGAACATGTATCAAAATTTAATAAAAGAAATGGCAAATAAGCATATTGTCCAAAGTCAAATATCTGATCTATTGGAAATTCGCCCTGCCACTGTTAGTGACAAAATACAGGGAAAATCTAGATTTTATTTTGATGAGGCGATGAAGATTAAAAAAGTTTTTTTTCCCGCCTTTGATATGGAATACCTTTTTTATTCCGCAGACAACTAAGTTTAATACTAGAAAGTGAGGTGACAAAATGGAAGAAAAAACAGTAATTTCAAAACAGGAACTTGCCAAACGTTGGGGCTGCTCAACAAAAGCTATCGAAGAGAGGGAACATGTGGGGCTGATTAAACGCCGTCACGGATTACCTAATGTGATGTACCGTATGAGAGAAGTCTACGAGCTTGAGGGACTTGACGAAAAAGACCGTCATACGATTAGCCCGTTTGAGTATCATCAAGCCATTGTGCGGGCTGAAAATGCCGAGCAGAAAGTTAAGGAACTGCGGTCTAAAATGGCCCAGGTGGCAGTCGTCATCAATGGCGAAATGTTGAAGCAGGCTGATCGAGAGGTGAATGAGGGATGAATGCCACAAAAGACACTATTGGTTCCCCGTGGTGGTTTGTCAACACCAATTATGAAAAGAGGCAGGAACTAAATGCCATTTGTTATAGCAAAGCCACCGACTATGGCGAACCCGCAACAATTAAGGACGCCCTGGAAATTGTTTTTTGGTTTGGGGTGTATGCCGGAATGGGATGCCTGCTGGCATACGGCTTATGGGAAGTTGTGTGAGGAGGTGAAAAGTGAGTAAATGGATATTATTTTAATTGCAAGAGAGGTACTTGAACGGTATAAGAAAATTGAGGGCGAAAAATATGACCCTTCAGAAGGTGAATTAGTAGCAATTTTAAAGGATGGTGTTATGCAAATCGGATTGGATGATACCAATCAATTAAAAATTAATGTTGTTCTAGGAAGACCACTTAACTGCAAAGATTTAAAAATATTAGACAATGGAAAAGCCGTTGACACAGCAATGTCAACGGCTCTGCAAAAAAAATTATTAGTTCAAGGTAACTATAGCACAAAAGGAAGTAATTTGTAAATGTTTCACATTCGAAGGGAGATTATAAATTATGGATATTAATGTACATGTAATACTAGATGAATCACCGGCACTGCTTACCACGCTGAACACTTTTAGCGAAGTACTGAAGGAATTTTTACAGAAAAAAAACACAAATGTTATTACCATAGCACCACAGATTACGAAAGCCGTTCCTGAAAAAATAGTTACTAAACCTGTCGAAACAAAAGCTCCGGAAACCCCGCAGGCAGTACCGGTAGAAGTACCCGTAGAAGAACCAACGGATGCCGTTATTACGGACGAACAAAATCAGGAGCTCCGCAAAAAAATGACACCGCTGCTCAAAAAGGATAAAACCAAAACGATGGATGCGGCCAATGCGTGGCTGAAAGCAAATAAGCTGGATCGCTTATCTCACATGATGCAGTCCCAAATGCCTGATTTCCTGAAAGCAATCGGGGCAGAATAATGGGAGAACATGCATTGTTGTCCGCTTCCAGCTCGAGTCGATGGCTGGTATGTACGCCCTCGGCTCGGATGGAGGAAAAGCTCACTGATACGACAAGCCCATATGCGGAAGAAGGTACCCGGGCGCATGCCTTGGCGGAGCAATGGCTGAAGGAGTATGTTGCTACTGGATATTTGGATGAGGGTACGTTAGCAATGGACGCCCATGATACAGACGGTGAAATGATGGAAGCCGTAAGGCGCTATGTAGATATTGTCATCGAAAAAATCAATGAAGCGCGGACTGTTTCACCGGATGCCGAAGTACATATCGAATACCACCTGGACTATTCACCCTGGGCTCCTGAAGGATTTGGGACGGGCGATACGGTGATCGTATCAGACCACTATATAGAAATTGTGGATCTGAAATATGGAAAAGGGGTACCTGTTTCTGCCGTAGGAAATACGCAGATGCGGTTCTACGCACTCGGGGCGCATAATGCGTTCGGTATCTGCTACGGTTACGACAATGTTAAAATGACGATCGTGCAGCCGCGGCTGGACAGCGTTTCTACGGATGAAATATCTATTGCGGAACTGCTTGCCTGGGGTACACAGATCCGCCCCATTGCGCAACAGGCGTGGGATGGTAAGGGCGCCCCGGTAGCGGGAGTGCATTGCCGGTTTTGCCGGTGCCGCACTACGTGCCGGGCGTTGGCAGATTATATGCTGTCTTCTGTTAAAAAAGACTTTGCACCCGGTGCGGAGCTGGAAGACTGGGAAATTTCAGATATTATCTTAAAGGCCAAGGAAATAAAATCTTGGTTGAAGGATATCGAGGATTATGCACTCTCCGAGGCTCTTTCCGGTACCACCTGGCCGGGGCTGAAAGTGGTAGAAGGTATCAGTCGGCGCAAGATTACCGATGAAGACAAAGCGGCATCGATCCTGCAGCTGAATGGGTATGAACACGATACCGTATATAAACCCCGCGAGCTCAAAACCATTACGGAATTAGAAAAATTATGCGGGAAGAAGCATTTCAGCGAACTATTAAAGGAATTCATTGAAAAACCGGAAGGCAAGCCAACGCTGGTTTCAGAAACGGATCGGCGGGAACCGATGCCGTTACAGGATGTTGCCGACGATTTTGATGATACGTTATTAGAAGATTTTATTCAAAAAGGAGATAAAACATTATGACAGTTAAGATTTCTACAGGAGTAGTACGAATCAGTTATGCAAATATTTGGGCGCCAAAAGAAACGCCGTCCGGAACCATGAAATATAGTTGTTCGCTTCTTATCCGTAAAGATGATAAGAAGACACTGGCTAAAATCAGCGAAGCGCTGAAGCAGGTTAAAAACGATTCTGCCTCTAAAGAAAAATGGGGAAAAGTTGTAAAAGAACTGCATATGCCGATCCGGGACGGCGATACGGATCGCCCAGGTGATCCGAATTACGAAGACTGCTATTTTATCAATGCGAATGCCAACGAAGACAGGGCCCCTAAAATTGTAGACCGTGACAGAAACGAAATTCTCGATAAGTCGGAGGTATATAGCGGATGCTACTGCCAAGCGGTTATTACATTTTATCCGTATGCAGCCTCTGGCAATAAAGGCATCGGATGCGGATTGCAGGGCCTGCGAAAAATTAAGGACGGCGAACCGCTTAGCGGTTCTGTGGTGACCGACAGTGATTTCAGTGATGAGGATATCGAAGACGATGCGTTCGGCGGAAACAGCAGCGTGGATGATTTATTTTAGGAGCTGAGAAATATGAGAACGCTCGCAATAGATATAGAAACCTACAGCGACGTCAACCTAATCAAATACGGAGTCTACAAATATGTAGACTCCGATGCTTTTACCATCCTGCTGTTCGGTTACAGTTTTGATGAAGATCCGGTCACGGTCATTGATATGACGCGACAGGAATTACCGGATGACCTAATTACGTGCCTGTACGATATCGATATCATCAAAACGGCCTTTAATGCCAACTTTGAAATAACATGTTTAAGCAAGTACTTGCAGCGCAGAAATTTACCGCCCCTGCAGACAGCGCAGTGGGAATGCTCCAGCGTACTTGCCTGCTACAATTCCCTGCCTACGGGTTTGGCCAACGTGGCCAAGGTATTACACTTCGGGGAGGACAAGCAGAAAGATGCGCGGGGCAAAGCCCTGATCCGATATTTTTCAATGCCCTGTAAACCAACTAAGGCTAATGGAGGGAGAACGCGAAATATGCCGGCAGATGCCCCGGACAAATGGGTCGAGTACATAGAGTATAACCGGCAGGACGTCGTGGTGGAAAAGGCAATCCGGAGAAAGCTGTTAGCCTTGCGGCCGCCGGATACCGAACATCAGGTGTGGTGCCTGGATCAGAAAATAAACGCTGCAGGTATTGCCGTGGATCAAACGTTGGTAAATAATGCAGTCATTATGAACGTGATACATCATGACACGCTGATGGAGGAAGCTACGGAGATTACGGGGCTTTCCAATCCGAACAGTGTCATGCAGCTAAAAGAATGGATGGAAGAGCAAGTAGGACGTCCGTTGGAATGCATGGATAAGAAAGCCGTGCAGGAACTTTTGGCAGAAACAGACTTACCGGTGAATGTGCGGCGTATCCTGGAAATTCGGCAGTTATTAGGAAAGACCAGTATCAAGAAATATGAAGCCATGGCAGGATCCATGGCCAAAGACGGCCGGTGCCGGGGCATGCTCCAGTTTTATGGGGCAGCGCGTTCCGGACGCTGGGCTGGGCGCATCATCCAGCTGCAGAACCTGCCACGAAACAGCATGCCGGACTTGGATACGGCGCGGAATCTCGTAAAAGATGGTGATCTCGACGTCATGGAAATGCTGTATGATAACGTACCCGATGTATTATCCCAGCTCGTACGTACCGCACTCGTAGCACCGGAAGGAAAACGGTTTATCATTGCCGACTTCTCGGCGATCGAAGCCCGTGTCATTGCGTGGCTTGCCGGAGAAACATGGCGCATGAACGTATTTGCCGAAGGCGGTGACATTTATTGTGCATCTGCTTCTTCCATGTTTCACGTTCCTGTCGTGAAGCACGGCATCAACGGAGATTTGCGACAGAAAGGAAAGGTCGCCGAACTGGCCTTAGGTTACGGCGGTGGACCGCATGCTCTTGTTATCATGGGGGCACTGGAAAAGGGACTGTCCGAAGAAGAACTGCCGGATATCGTAGAAAAATGGCGTGCGGCATCGCCTAAAATTATTCAGTTTTGGGGCGCTGCCGACAGAGCCGCTAAAAATGCTATTCGTACCCGTAAACCACAGCGCATTAAGCAGGGCGGCCTTATATTCCGGGTTGCAAAAGGCGCCTTATTTATTGAATTGCCCAGCGGTCGGCATCTGGTGTACATCCATCCGCGGATCGGTACGAATCGATTCGGTGGAGAATCCATTGAGTATATGGGGATGGAACAGACAAGCCGTAAATGGGGGCGCCTTGAAACCTATGGCGGTAAGTTAGTGGAAAACATTGTGCAGGCCGTGGCCAGAGATTGTTTGGCAATTGCTATGATACGCCTGGATAAGGCGGGTTATAAAATAGTGGCGCATGTGCACGATGAAGTGATTTGTGAAATGCCGGAAGGGCAGGGAAGTCTGAAAGAAGCCATTGCTATCATGACACAGAATGTTTCCTGGAATGAAGGACTCGTACTGAATGCCGACGGATTTGAAACTAACTATTATATGAAAGATTAAGGGAGAAAAAACTATGCGCTCAGAAAGCAACTTTTACAAATATTCTAAATTAAAGTATTCGTGGGCACTGAATAGCGCGATTGCTTGTATTATCGATTACGCAACACAACATAATTGCGACGGTTGCCCTCTCAAAGGGTCGGGGGAAAATAAGCGTTCAAACAGCTGTAAGAATCGTTTAATTAAATATTTTATGAAAGATTAGGAGTTGATTACTATGGAATTAACAGAATATACGCTCAACAAACAACGAGAAATGGCACAATCAATCAAGAATTTATTGGAACAAGAAATTGTAAATACAACAGATGAAATTCGGCTGTCGGATATCAAGACGGGAGTAGATTACTGCAATGGCGCGATTGTTTCCTGCCGGTTGGCCGCAGAGATTCTGAAGCAGCAGAAGGAAGCAAAAAAAGCAGAAGAGGCAACAGCAGAACCGACTACACCACCTGTGGATGAAAAAACTACTGCAGATGAAGCGAAACCTGCAACCGAAGATAAACCAAAAAAACGGTCTCACCACAGAACCGCTAAGCCCCCAGTGGAAGAACCGGCAGTAGAGGAAGACATTACCGCTGATCTGGATGACCTGTTTTAGGGGGTGTCGGTATGAAAATACTAGGATACGCGGAAACAGGCCTTTTGTGGGATGTGGTGCAGCAGTATAGAGGGGGTAGTTATTATGACGGAACGGAGAGTTACCCAGCAATACAGATGCACGTAGACTGCGGGCATATGTTTAGCTGTAGGTGGCATCTTGAGGATCACTACTGTCATACATATGATGAGGGGCAGCACTTTTACTGCCCTAAATGCGGAGCTCAGCTAATAGCTTATATGGGGTATTTCTACGAGACGGACCGCGAAGAATGTATACCACTCCAGATGTGGTTTCGGGTAACGGAGACGGCGACCACGGTAAACCTGGAAATAAAATATCAGGCAGTCCAGAGCACACCACGAGAAGAACCGCTGGGACTTATCCGGCAGCAGCGTAGACAACGGTGTACCCTGCAGGCGGATATCAAGAACCAGTGCCTGTATATCAAAACATCGGCAGGGACGACTACGGTAGATATGGTGGCGCACCCCGATTGGCCGGAAACAACACCGTTGCGATATTTGACATATAAATCAAAAGCTTCTCGCGAACGCAAAGGGATAACCGATATTTTTAAGTTATGGCGGCAAACAATCGAACAAAAAATATGTAAAAAGCTGGGATATCATGTTCCTTCTATGTATGTAGGAACGTCGCTGCAGGGCCGGTATGGTATGTTCTTTAATGCTTTACAAAACATTGCCTGGCGGTTGGCCGCTCCGACAGCCCCTAAGTATGATCGAGATTCATGGGAGGTCCTCAAAAATTATGATTCAGAGGTGCTGGACTATGAAAAAGAAGTGTTAGCACGTACGAGTAAAGGGCAGGAATATTACTCTGCCGTATGTGATGCCTTTGCACTGCCGCAGAAGAAGGCAATGCGTAAGGCGCTGAAAGACAAAGGCCTCTTTTCAGAAATATTATTCCAAAGAGCGCAGCACATCACTTCCAATTTTGATATGCTGCTGCGTATCGGGCAATCTATTGGACCTGTTAGGGGGGCAGGCCGTTACTATAGTGAGTATGGGTGCGAAGGTGCTGGATTTTGGCGTAATGAAGAGGTCATGAAATTTCTGCGACGAATTGCCCGCTTCTATAACGATGAAACGGTAATGCGCCTTTTAACGAAGTACTGCGAAACTCTTCAAGATACAGCACGCATGTATGTACAGCTGACTCCTAAAAATAAAAAAGTGTTCTGGCGGCAGCCTCATGTTGGCGCCCGGGATTTACACGATGCGGTTATGGCGCTGCACGACAAGCAGAAGTATGCGAACCGGGTCATCCCGCAGACGCGGGAAATGAAGGCACTGCGGGACAGAATCAGCGGACTGGAGTTTTACACGCCGGAAGGTACACATCAATTGAATGCCATCAGCGCAGCACTCCATAATTGTGTGAAGTCCTATGGTGACCGGGCCGTGAAGCATCAATGCATCATCGTAGGAGTACGTACCGGTGACACGATACTGGCCTGCATCGAAGTACGACAAGGAACCTTGATACAGGCCAAGCTGCTGCAGAATAAATTGGCGTCCAGCGACGCACGGATGAACAGCATCATCTGCGGATGGGTGCAAAAACATCATTTGACACCCTGCTCCGATCTGCAGATGCCGGAACAGGAGCAGAAAGCGGTGTAACCTATGAAGTACGATTTACAGTTTGATATAGCAACAGGGGCCAACCGGTTTGCGGAGGTCTGGCGTACAAAGCCTATTTTGTGGTCGGAGTTTCTGCATAAGCTGGAGACTCCGGCCCGGACAGGCGAAACCGCAGCCGAGTACAGGACTTTTAAAAAGTCGGATAAGGACAAGGCAAAGGACGTCGGCGGCTTTGTCGGCGGCAAACTGAAAGGCGGCCGCCGGCTGCAGCAGAATGTGATACACCGCCAGCTGGTTTGCCTGGATGCGGACCATGTGGATGACATGGATACATTTCTGCTGCTGGTAGATTTGGCCGTCGGGCATTATGCCTGGGCTTTATATTCTACCCACAGCCATACATCGGAATCTCCACGGCTGCGGCTTGTGATACCGCTTTCAGAACCCATACCGGCGGAAGCGTATCCGGCTGTTGCCCGGCGTATTGCCGATACTATCGGCATCGGTCAGTTTGATGTTACTACCTATGACGTCCACCGACTCATGTACTGGCCGTCAGCACCGCAGGATGGCACGTACATCTTTACCTATAATGACGCACCGCCTATACCGCCTGCGGACGTACTGGCTACGTATGAAGACTGGCATGACACGGCAGAGTGGCCTGTAGGTCCTACGGAAGTAAAAGCACGACAGACGGAGGCCAAACATCAAGGGGAACCGGCGGAAAAACCGGGACTTATCGGGGCTTTCTGCCGACAGTACACGATCACGCAGGCTATTGAAACATTTTTAAATGAGGTATATCTCCCGACGGGGCATGAAGACAGATACACATATGCCGAGGGCAGCACGTCTGCCGGGTTGGTGCTCTATGATGATAAATTTGCGTATTCCCATCACGGAACGGATCCGGCATCCGGAAAATTATGCAATGCGTTTGATCTGGTGCGGATCCATACGTTCAGTCATCTGGATGACGATACCGACGACCGGACGCCTATCAACAAACGGCCTTCCTACGTGGCCATGATGAAACTGGCAGGAAATGACGAAGCCACGAAACAAGAACTGGCAGAACATGATATGGCCGAGATTAGAGGGCTCATGACGGATGACGGCTTGGACCTTCCGGACGCAGAGCAGGACCAGTCCTGGCTCAAACACTTAGAACGTGGCAAGAACGCGGCCATTAAGCCGACGGCCGAAAACTTCATTTTGATTTTATCGCACGATCCCCTATTAAAAGACAGTTTCGGTTTAGACGACTTTTCTCACCGCATCCTGCTGAAGAAAGATTTGCCCTGGCACCGCAGCCAGGAAGGAGTTATCTGGCGTGATGCCGATGACGCGAGTCTCCGGAACTATCTGTCCAAGTATTACAAACTGACCGGCCGGGGCGTCATCGATGACGCATTGACAGAGGTCATGGCGCAGAACCGGTTTCATCCGGTCCGGGAGTATTTAAAAGGCTTGCACTGGGATGGCGTCAAGCGGGCAGAAACGCTTTATATTGACTATCTGGGCGCCGAAGACAACACGTACGTGCGCACGGTCACGCTGATACACTTAAAGGCCGCTGTCGCACGCGTGCTGCATCCGGGTATCAAGTTTGATCCCTGCATCGTTCTCTCCGGTCCACAGGGTATTGGCAAGTCTACAGTACTGGCTAAGCTGGGCCGGCAGTGGTTCAATGATTCTATCGTCAGCCTGCAGGGAAAGGATCCCATGGAACAGCTGCAGGGCAGCTGGATGATTGAGCTCTCTGAAATGCAGGCGGCCAACAAAGCGGAAAATGACCAGATTAAAGCGTTTATTTCTAGGCAGGTGGATAAGTTCCGGGCACCCTACGGCAGGCGTACGGAAGAATTTCCCCGCCAGTGCGTATTTGCGGCAACAACCAATGATTATATTTTTCTGAAGGACCGCACAGGTGGCCGAAGGTTTTGGCCGCTGTTTGTGCAGGGAAGTGACCGGGATATCGGGGAGATAGATATAGACCAGATATGGGCAGAGGTGTATGAGGCCTATCGACAAAATGACAGCTTACTGCTGCCGGCAGACGTGGCCAAGACGGCCGCAGAACTACAGGAGGCGCATACAGAAGGCAGTGAAAAGGCAGGGTTGATACAGGATTATCTGGATAAGAAACTGCCGGAAAACTGGGATAGCTTAGACTTGTATGACCGTAAGGCCTATTTAGAGGACTACGACGAGAGGGCACCCGATGCCGTCGTCGTACGAAAACGGGTATGCATCCTGGAGATATGGTGCGAAGCCATGAACGGCAGCCGACCGCAGTTAACAAACGCCGTTGCCCGAGAACTCAACAGTATCATGCAGGGAATGCGAGGATGGATGCCATATAAAGAACGAAGTGGGAAATTACGTTTTGGGAATATCTACGGCCTGCAAAGGGCCTACATTCGAATAAAACGTTAGAATTAATGTATAAAATTATTATTTTTGGTGTTACCAATTATTTTCAAGTGTTACCAATTATTAGGAAAAACGATGTTACCAATTATTTAGTATTATACAAAAAGTAGAGAATTAGAAAGTAAGGTGTTACCAATTATTTTTTTTGGTAACACCAATTGGTAACACCTTTGAGCTAGATAGGGACTGAATTTAGTAACTGTTGTTACCAATGTAACCAATTCTATATAGAGATATATGAAAATGAAACTTTAGACACGTGTACGCGCGTGAGGAAATTCTCTAAAGTGTCTAATACACGTACTTATAAGAAGGCCTTTGAATGGGTAACACTGGTAACACCCGCATATGTATAAAAAATTAGGAGATAGTATGAAAATTTTAGAAAAGGAACTAGAACAGAAATTAGTGCAAGGAGTGAAACGACTGGGTGGCTGGGCATTAAAGTTTACCAGCCCCGGGCAGGACGGTGTACCAGATCGGATTGTAATGATGCCGGGCAAAACGTATTTTGTAGAAATGAAGGCACCCGGTGAAAAGCCAAGGCCCCTGCAGCAGGTTGTGATCCGGCGTATGCGGCGTCTGCATCAGAAAGTTTTTACCGTGGATAGCGAGGAAGAGCTGGCCAAACTGTTGCAGTATATGTTGGATGACCAATGCAAAATAGATAGAAGGGCGATGTTATGATATTTACACCACATGCGTATCAAAAAGAAGGTATCGAATATATTATAGGGCATCCGGACTGCGGCCTGTTCTGGGAGATGGGACTTGGCAAAACGTCTACTGTATTAGATGCCATAGATGCCTTAATGTATGACTGCTGTTCCATTCGTAAGGTCCTTATCGTGGCGCCGAAAAAAGTAGCAGAAGCCACATGGCAGGACGAAGCGGTGAAATGGGACAATCTGCGAGGCCTTACTTTTTCTACGGTATTGGGAACGGAAGACCAGCGTAAAAAAGCCCTGCGGAAGGAAGCCGATATTTATGTAATTAGCCGGGATTCCGTTGTGTGGCTGATGGAGCTATGCCGTTTCCGGCCGTCCTTCGATATGCTGGTAGTAGACGAAAGCAGCAGCTTTAAGAATCCACAGGCCAAACGGTTTAGAGCACTTCGCAAGGCAAGGCCTTTCTTTAAACGGATTGTTATATTGACCGGAACGCCGGCGCCAAACAACTTACATGATATATGGGCACAAGTGTACCTGCTGGATGCCGGCAAACGGTTGGGCGTAACGTTAAGCGAGTTCCGGAAAAATTATTTTAAACCAGGACGCAGCAATGGATACGCTGTATATGAATGGCTGGTCCGGGATGAGAAATCAAAAAAGGAAATATATAACAGGGTGTCGGATATCTGTATGAGCCTAAAAACGAAGGATTATTTAAAACTGCCCGAACGGATCGATAACATCATCCGCGTGCAGATGGATGAAACCGCCAAGCAGTGTTATAAGAGTATGAAAAAAGAAATGACACTGGAGCTGCATGGTGCGGAGATAACTGCCTTAAATGCCGCCGCGCTGTCCAATAAATTACTACAGATGGCTAATGGCAGCGTGTATGAGGATCCAGATCCGAATGTGGAATACGTAGGAGGTTATTTCGGAGGAACAGTGCAGATCCATAAAGCGAAATTGAATAAACTGTATGAAATTGTGGAGGACAACCCAGGCAAACCGGTGCTTGTGTTTTATGCATTCAAGCACGACTTGTGGACGATCAAGTCTAGGTTTCCAAACGCGGTAGAACTGTCCGGGGCAGACAGCGTACGAGATTGGAACGCCGGGAAAATAGAAATGCTGGTGGCCCATCCGGCTAGTTGCGGATATGGCCTGAACCTGCAGGCAGGGGGCAACATCATTGTGTGGTATGGCCTGACTTGGAGCTTGGAACAATATCAGCAGGCCAACGCCCGATTGTACCGGCAGGGGCAAGATAAGCCGGTCATCATACACCACCTGGTTACTGCCGGCACCATAGATGAACAGGTCATCGCGGCACTGCAGCGAAAACGGACCGGACAGGATGCCTTGATGGAAGCAATTAAGTCGCATTTACGAGGAGAGTGAAGAACATGATAACGAAACGAACAGAAAAGCTATGGAAAGCGGCATTGAATATAATTATTAGGCCCGATGAATTTTCTGGCGGAGTGCATTATTTATATAAAAGGGAAGGTACAATGGTATTGGCAAACGCATATATGGCGGTATGGATCCAACATCCGAACCCCTTTAATTTAAGGGGTATGGAATTTTCAGAAATGAGTGAGGAAATGTACCGAAGAGTATTTGCGGAGCCTGATAGGGGGGAAGGCAATGTGCTACAGGATGAGAATACAGTGAAACACATAGAGGATAATGTACTTGCTGTTTTTTCAATTGCGGGGCGCGAAGTGTTAGTTTCCAATAAATTACTAAAACGTATTCCATATGATCCAAGGGAAGATATTGTGCGAATTAATAATCCTAAAAAAGATGGTCCTTTGTTTTTTTACGATGTAACAAAAGTTTTATATGGGCTTGTTATGCCCTTTCGCAACATGAAGGGACGATGAAAAGTATGTATCATAATGATTATGTGATTGTCGTTAAGCAGTATCTGCGGCGATATAAGGAATTTGGGGTGTACATCAATAATATCCATGTGGCCATAGAGGATATCCAAGACACGATGAAACTGGAAGGAGCCCCGAAAGTTTCTGTATTATCTGAAGCAGGAGGATGTGGTGGGAGTGGTAAGGGTATCAGTCCGCAGGAAGTATTATACTTTAGCAAAGAATCGGCGCCGGCACGAATTGCAGAACTGCATAAAAAGTTAGAGGAAATAGAACCCACCTTTAATAAACTAAAGAATTCACTTAATACATTGGACCTGGAGGACAGAAGTTTATTAATGCAAAAATGGGTATCAGGGGATTCATGGGAGGAGGTAGCCCGTGAAGTTAATCTTAGTTATGCTAGTTGCCGTCGGCGCAGCAATGTACTGTTGGAAAAGTTAGCAATTATGATATTCGGAAAAAATGCGGATGACACAAATTCAAAAATTATTTTTGTTAAGTAAAAGTTGAGCAGATTTTGAGCAGAAAAATGTGGTATACTAGTAGCATGAAAATTTATATACAGGGCGCCTATATTTTGTAGGCGTCTTTTTTATGCGCAGAAGCAGGTGATACCATGATAGATTGTGACAATGTACGATGCCGGTTTAATCGGCGCGAGGTGTGTGTTAACATGCGGATGTCCGTACGGAACGGTCGATGTATATCGTCTGAAATTAAGATGCATCGGCAGAAGAAAACCCGGGAAACAGAAATCAATCATGCGCCCGTGGTGCGGTCTACTCGAAATAGAATATTGAAATGATTTTTTCCCGGGCTATTTTCAAAACAAAACAAGGGATGGTGGTGACAATGTGAAATGGAACTACGGGATAAAGCATATAACGATTATTTGGACGGTATGAAGTACAAAGAAATTGCTGAAAAGTACGGCGTATCCATCAATACCGTAAAGTCGTGGAAACAACGGCATAACTGGCAGCGTAAAAAGGGTGCACACAAAAAGAAAAAGGGTGCACCCTTTCGTAATACGAATTCAGTAGGGCATGCAAGCAGCGTCCCTAAGCAAAACAGTAACGCTGTAAAGCACGGGCTGTTTGCTAAGTACCTGCCACCGGAAACGGCTAAATTAGTACAGGCTATCGAGGATACACCACCTATTGACGTACTGTGGGAGAATATCTGCATCAAATATGCGGCCATCATCCGGGCGCAAAAACTTATGTACGTTAAAGATCAGGCTGATTTGACGAAGGTATTGAAACGGGAAAAAGAAAGTTCCGGTAAAATTAAATCCTGGGAAAAAGAATATGAGCTGCAGTTTGCTTGGGATAAGCAGGCTGCTTTTTTGACTGCCCAGTCCCGTGCTATGGGCACCCTTAACAATATGATTAAGCAGTACGAGGAACTGTGTCGGTCTGGACAGGCAGATGAAGAACAGCAATTACGGATTGAAAAATTAAAGGCAGAAGTTGATTCTATTAAAAATGATGCACCAGATAAAGATGCTGTTACATTTACATTTGATAGAAAGAGTGATTGATTGTGGAAGTAAATATCGCCGATATTATTTCACCGGCTTTTGATCCGGTGTTCTGGGATATACAACAGCATAAACATACGTTTTATTGGTTGGCCGGTGGCCGTGGTAGTACAAAATCTTCGTTTATCGGTGGTATAGAAGTACCCACGTTACTGATGCAGCATCCACAATGTCATGCCGTCGTATTGCGTAAGGTAGGCAATACCATCAAAAACAGCGTATATCCGCAAGTACAGTGGGGTATCGATCAATTGGGTGTTGCTGCCCGCTTCCGTTTCAAAACGTCACCGCATGAAATAACCTATAAAACAACCGGCCAAAAAATTCTTTTCTTTGGGGTGGATGATCCGACAAAGGTCAAGTCCATTAAGCTGCCGTTTGGGTATGTAGGTATTGTATGGCTGGAAGAATTAGACCAATTCAGCGGCATGGAAGAAATACGAAACCTGTTTCAATCTTTATTGCGTGGTGGTGAAGAGTACTGGGTGTTTTGCACATACAACCCTCCTAAAAGTCAAAATAACTGGGTGAATGAAGAAATACTCTTCGACGACCCAGATCGACTAATACACCATTCAACTTATTTAGATGTACCTAAGTCATGGCTTGGTGATCAATTTATTCTGGAAGCAGAAAAGCTTAAAGCTAAGAATGAAACATTATATCAGCATGAATATTTAGGTGAGGTTACCGGTACCGGCGGGGCTGTCTTTGAAAATGTATCAAACATGTGTATGAGTGATGAAATGATTGCTCAGTTTGACCGACGGCATTACGGTCTTGATTTTGGTTTTGCTGTGGATCCGTTGGCATTTAATGCGATGCATTACGACGCAAAACACGAAGATCTGTATATATTTGATGAATTATATCAACAAAAATTAACAAATAAGCGAGCAGCTGAAATTATCAAACAGAAACATAATACCTGCCGCATCATTGCTGATTCTGCTGAACCTAAAAGCATCGTAGAAATGCGGGGCTTTGGCTTAAATATCACGGGAGCTAGAAAAGGACCGGACAGTGTGGAGCATGGTATGAAATGGCTGCAGGAACGGGCACATATTTATATTGATAAGAAGCGTTGTCCTAATACCTATAAGGAGTTTGTCAATTATGAGTATGAACGCAATAAGGACGGGCAGTTTATTAGTGCCTATCCGGACAAAAATAATCATGCTATTGATGATATCCGGTATGCCATGGAAAAAGAAATGGCTCGCAGCCGTCTCCGTATTATGAAATGAGGTGTATATAGTTGAATTTAGACGCAGCAAAGAAGTTAATAACTCAATATATAGAAGGGCATGCCGAGTTTATTTCCAGTGCTGAAATTGCAGAACGGTATTATCGGGTACGGAATGATATTTTGTTCCGAAAACCAAAGAAGAAGCCAGGAAGTGAAGATTCTGAAGTTGCTAACCCATTACGGAATGCAGACAACCGTATCCCTCATAGCTTTTATGAATTGCTTGTAGATCAAAAGGCTGCCTACATGTTTACAACACCGCCGCTTTTTGATGTGAAAAACGATGAAACGAATCAAGTTATTGCCAATGTGTTAGGGGATGGCTGGGCGAAAAAAGCAAAATTATTATGTGTGAATGCCAGTAACGCAAGAATTGCATGGCTGCATTATTGGATGGATCCGGAAAGTGGGTTTCAGTACGGTGTTGTACCTTCCATGCAAATTATCCCGGTATGGTCAAAAAAACTAGATCAAAAATTACTTGCTGTACTTCGTGTGTATAAGGATATTGATGCAGATACAGGTGATACCTACGATGTATATGAATATTGGACAGATACAGAGTGTCAGGCCTTCCGTAAACGAGCTGCAGATGAAATTATAACAGGCCTAATGGATTACCCTTGCTTTACTGATTTTTACGAAGCAGGGTTGTCTGATTCGGATAACGTTATGCACCATGATTTTGGCACGGTACCGTTTATTCCGTTTTTTAACAATTCTATACCTAGTAGTGATTTAGATCGTGTCAAAGCACTTATTGATGCCTACGACAAAACTTATAGCGGTTTTATGGATGACCTCGAAGATATACAGGAGGTCATTTTTGTTTTGACAAATTATGGCGGTGCCGGTGAAAATGGTGAGCTGAATAAGTTTTTGAAAGATCTCAAATATTATAAAGCTATCTGTACAGACAGTGATGGAGCCGGCGATAAAAGTGGCGTGTCGACACTTACGATTGATATCCCAGTGGAAGCTCGAGATAAAATGCTTGAAATTACACGTAAGGCGATTTTTGACATGGGACAGGGCATTGATCCACAACAACAGGGATTGGATGCTACAAGCGGCGAGGCAATGAAATTTTTATATGCTTTGTTAGAACTCAAAGCAGGATTAATGGAAACGGAATTCCGCCTTGGCTTCAATGAACTGATACGGGCTATTTGTAAGGTAAATAAACGGGACTGTGGAACGATCATTCAAACGTGGACACGTACCAGTATCCGTAATGATGCTGAATTAGTGGCAATGTGTGCTCAATCAGATGGAATTGTATCGCAAAAGACCATCTTAAAACATCACCCCTTTGTAGAAAATGTGGAAGATGAGGAAAAACAGCTGCAGAAGGAGCAGAAAGAAAAAGAAGCACAATTGGATTCTTATGATGATGGCGATTTACATGAACCAGTTGGTAACAAAGGGGGTGAGGGGAATGCATAAATGGTTGATTGCATATGTTAAGCAGTTTGATAAGGATTTTCCCATTACTGCCGTTGCCGATCATACGGAATATGAGATTGTTCGTATCATCCAAACATGCTGTTTGACTAATACCGCATATAGTACCGGTACATCGACACCATCAGGTACATAAATTTCTATTCGAGGCAGGTAACCTCGGTAAAAACCGGAAAATTAGGAGGAATATAGTATGACAATTGAAGAATTTGTGGCACAAAAGTTAGGAATTGTCGAAGATCAGAGGCCGGCAGCCGTTACGGCCCTTAAAGGGTATTTGGACGGTGAGTATGTCACCAAGTCGCGTTTTAATGAAGTCAATGAAGAAAAGAAAACGCTTACCGGACAAATTGCCGACCGGGATAAACAGTTGGATACGCTGAAAAACAGTAAAGGGGATATGGAATCCCTGAAAAAACAGATTAAACAGCTTCAGGAGACCAATGCAGCGCAGAAAACCGAGGCAGAAAATAAAATGAAGGAACTGCAGTTTACCAATGCTATTAAATTAGCCATAGCAGATAAAGCGCAGGATGTGGATATCGTATCTGGACTGTTTGATAAAGAAAAACTCATCCTTGGCCAAGATGGAAAAGTGACCGGGTTAGATGAACAATTAAAAGCACTGGTAGAAAGTAAGCCGTTCTTATTCAAAAATGATGGTAAGCCGCCTAAGTATGATCCAGCAGGTGGTTCTGGCGGTGCAGGAAAAAATCCATTTGCAAAAGATTCATTCAATTTGACAGAACAAGGAAAATTATTAAAAGAAAACCCCGAACAGGCACGTTCGTTGGCCGCGGCAGCGGGAGTAACTATCTAAAGGAGTGATGAAATATGCCAGGAACTACACTAGTGGACGTTATTGTCCCCGAACTTTTTAATCCGTATGTAGTCAATCGTACCATGGAGCTTTCGGCTCTCTTTAATTCCGGGATTATCACAACAAGTCCCGAATTTACAAAACTTGCGAGTGAGGCTGCACGTACTCACAATATGCCTTTCTTTGAAGATCTTACCGGTGAGGCACAAAATATCGTCGAAGGGAAAACAATTGATTTTCAGAAAATTACATCGAATAAAGACGTATCGACAACCATTATGCGTCAGCAGAAGTGGTCGGCAACAGACCTTTCTGGTGCACTTGCCGGATCTGATCCGATGCGTGCTATTGGTGATTTAGTATCAAGATACTGGGCTCGGCAATACCAGAAAGAACTTATTAATCTGTTAACTGGTGTCTTTGCAGCGGCGACAATGGAAGATCATGTACTTGATATTTCTTCTGGTACAGGGAAAGCTGCTAATATTTCTGCCTTGGCGTTCATGAATGCCTTGCAGCTGTTAGGTGATGCACAAGATCAGCTGACGGCCGTAGCGATGCATTCGGCAACTAAAACCTACCTCAAACAGCAAAACCTTATTACTACAGAACGTGATTCTTCGGATGTGGAATTTTCGGCATATCAGGGGAGACGCGTTATTGTCGATGATGGTTGTCCTGTGACTTCTGGGGTATATACGACGTATATTTTCGGGCAGGGAGCCGTTGCATTTGGTGAAGGATCTCCGGTTGATTTTGTACAGACTGAAACTCGGCGTGATCCGGATGTAGGTGCCGGTGTAAATATGCTTTATAATCGCCATTGTTTTATTATGCATCCTCGTGGAATCGCATGGCAGAATGCTAAGCGTGAAAATGTGGAATCACCTACGCGGGCGGAATTGGCAGATGCTACTAACTGGAAACGCGTATACGAGCCTAAGCAAATTCGCATGGTTGCTATTAAGCATAAAATCGCGTAAGGAGTAGACCATGAACAGTGAAGAATACTGGGCTCAACGTGCAGAAGAGCGGGAGCTGGCATGGCACAAAAAGAGTCAAAATACTGTTGAAATGGAATTATCCAAGACCTACCGTGATGCATTGGGTAAGATTCAGACTGAGATAGTGGCCCTGTATGGCCGGTATGCCAAGGATAATAAACTTACTATGATTGATGCTAGAAAACTGTTGCAGGGTTCGGAATATCGTACATGGCGAATGAGTTTGAAACAGTACATTGCTATGATTAAGAAGACTAACGACAAGGGACTGTTGCAGGAATTAAATACGTTGGCCATGCGTAGCCGTATTTCTCGATTGGATAAGTTGTATAGTGATACACTCGTGGAATTAGATGCGTTGGGAAGAATTACAATTGGACAGATGGATCATTTTTTGACGGATGCATATACAGATAATTATTATCATGGATTGTATGATATTGGTCAAAAGTGGAGACTTATTCAGCCTGTGGTCAAAGCAGATTCAAATGATGTGGAACAAGTACTACGTACTCCATGGAGCGGCAAAAATTATAGCGAGAGAGTTTGGAAAAATACAAGTAAGCTGGGTGGTTTGCTGCAAGACGAAATGGTTGCTGCTATTCATCGTGGGGAAAGTGTACAGAAAATATCAAGACTAGTAATGCAGCGGATGGATGTAGGAAAGAATAATGCGACGCGGTTGGTCCGAACGGAATTGAACTATGTACAAAATAAGGCTGCTATAGACAGTATCGCCGAATCCGGCATGAAATACTATACGTTCATAGCGACTTTGGACCGCCGTACTTCGCAAATATGCCGAGCGCATGATCGACATGTATATCCGGTGCAAGATGCACAGTCAGGCACTAATATGCCGCCGTTGCACCCGAACTGCCGGTCTACTATATCAGGAAGCTTTAATGATGAAATGGGAACCAGTAAAGGCACTCGTATCGGTCGAGATAAAAATGGTAAGAACATTCATGTGCCGGCTAATATGGCATATGATGATTGGCATGCTATCTATGTAGATCAGACAATGACGCTTAAACAGTGGCAAAAAGGGGAATGATACAATGACACGAGATGAAGCCATACAAGCTATTACTGAAAAAGTACAGCTCAGGAAGGCCCAGCAAATTACAGATACAGCCAATCTTACCTTTTTTGCTGAAAAGTTGGTTGTAGATATTTTGGACTATTGTCATCGTGATGATTTCCCCCCTAGTTTGGTATATACCGTTGCCGATCTTATTTGCAAGCGTATTGATGATGAAGTGAAAGCGGTAGCAGGAGCGCCGGGGCCGCTCAAACGGTTGCAGCAGAATGATACTACCTATGAATGGGCAGTAAATGCGGCCAATGCTGCAGGGCTTTTAAGTGATGCTGATTTTGATAGTATTAAACCTAAACTGAATCGATGGCGAAAGGTTGTATGGTCATGATACAAAATACATACTTAAAAAGCTTATTGTCCAGCATCATGTATACGGATACTGTTACGGTAACCAGGCAGATGCCTACTATTGATGAGGAAGGTGCTGATGGATACAAGCCAACCGATGTGTATGTCAATATTCCCTGTAAATTATCTCAGTATGGTAAAGAATTAGAATCTAATCAGGAAGACAGAGCTTTTAAACTGCGGACTGATTTACGAATTTGCATAGATCCAGTTTATGTAATATTGCCAAACGATATTATGACGATACATCACCAAGGGCAAACGTTTGTGTTATATGCAGCACAACCATTCTGCTATGCAGATCATCAAGAGATTTCTGTACGGCGGAAGGAGGATGCATAATGGCTGAGTTTGATGGGTTGGATGAGTTAGATAAAAAGTTAGCGAATATGGCTAAAGAATTTCCTATTAAACGGAATCAATTCCTTGCGCAGGAAGCGGAACTATTGATAGGTCAGGCAAAGGAAAATACACCGGTAGATACGGGTGCGTTACGAGAAGGATGGCATCGTACTAGGGCACATGCCGGACAAATTGAGATATACAATAATACGGAATATGTGAATCATGTTGAATATGGGCATCGTATCAAAAATCATAAAGGAGAATGGACGGGAAAAGTAGTGAAAGGTAAAAAAATGTTGCATATTGGAATGGATACTTTGAAAAAGAATTATCCAGAGGATGCTGAAAGTATTTTAGAAGGATTGTTAAAATGATTATGCTGCGTTCTATAAAAAAAGCAATTACGATAGCTTTGAAAACTAAATATCCCACTTATAAGGTGTATTTTGATAATGTAGAAAAATCAGATACACCTTATTTTTATGTCGAAATGCGGCCTACGGCTAAAACGTGGGATACCGTGATTAGCGATCGGTCTGTTCAGATTGACATACAGTTTATTCCGCCTCTTGACACCTATGGCCGTGCAGATCGTAGTTTACTGTACGATGTGGCTGATAGTATGGAAGAGTTGTTCCGACCAGTATTTCAAATAGAAGACCGGTGTATTACCGTCTTAGAAGCAGAAATCACGTTTTTTGATGAAATACTACATTATATTTTTAATCTTGATTTTGCTGATGCATTCACCAAAGAAGAAATTGGTGGTATTCAATATGAACTCATGCAGCAGTTTGGTTTTGAACTTAATGGAAAAGATTTGAAAGAGGAGGGAATGTAAATGGCAAATGAAGCAGATATTTTTGGCTTGCCTCAAGTCCTGATTAATTTTCGAACAAAAGGTACCACTGCAATAAAACGCTCTGCAAGAGGTATTGTAGCGATGATTTTGCGGTGTGAGACTACAGATGTTATCAATAACTATAAAATTTCAGATGTGTCGGATATTCCGGGTACATTCAATGATGATGCAAAAGACTTAATTGAAAAGTGTTTGGATGGAACACCGCTGAAAATCCTTTTATATACGCTTCCTGCATCATCTGTCGAATCGGCAACCAAGACACAGGCAGATGTATTGAAAATGTTGGTAAGTATTAAATGGAATTGGTTATGTGCCCCTACGGCGACGAGTGCAGATCAGATAGAACTTACTAGCTGGATTAAATCCATGCGAACGAACAAGAAAAAGACCTTTAAGGCAGTTTTGGCTGCTCAAGAAGCTGATAATGAAGGTGTCGTCAATTTTTGTACCAATAATATTAAGGTGCAGACAGGTACCGATACTAGTGGTAATGCTGTGTATAAGATTTATACGGCCTTGCAATATACCGCCCGAATTGCTGGCATTTTGGCAGGGCTAGCTCTTGATCGATCGGCTACCTACTTCAAGTTAACAGAAATTGAAAGCGTTGAAGTGTATGAAGATATAGACAGTTTGATTAATGAAGGGCAGCTTTTATTGTTTGATGAACAGGATGGAGACGGCGTAAAGATTGCTAGAGCTTGTAACAGCTTAACGACCTTTACAACCGACAAAGGCGAAGACTTCCGGTACATTAAAATTATCGAAGGAATTGACTTAGTTACGGATGATATCCGGGATACCTTCAAAAAATACTACGTTGGCAAGGTTATTAATGACTATGACCATAAAATGTTGTTTATTGCCGCTATTCTTGTTTATTTTTCTGAAATTGAAGGGAATGTACTTGATAAAGATGCAGGCAATTCGGTAGATATTAATGAAACATATCAACGGAATTATGCCATCCTTAAAGGAGCCAACGTAGATGACATGACTGCTCAGCAGATCAGAGAATATAACACTGGCGATACTGTTTATTTGGCGGGTTCCGTGAAATTTGTAAATGCAATGGAAAACTTAAATATTGATTTTTCGATGTAAGGAAGGAGGTAAGGTACTATGACAAGAGCTGCAGAAGATTTGACCTATCGTGGTCGCCGGCGGTGGAATGGAAGCCACGGCAAAGTATGGTGGGATAATGAACTGCTTTTTGAAATTGAAAAATTTGAATGCAAGGTAACGGCTAACCGTGAAGATGTTATTATTGGCAACAGCGTTGACAGTAAGATCGTATCCCTCAAAGGGGAAGGCACGATTACTATTAAAAGTGTTGTCAATCGTAATATTAGCGCCTATCTTGAAGCTTGGAAGTCTGGACAGGATCCACGGGCAACATTTGTGGGATTGATTGATGATCCCGATGCAGTGGATAAACAGAAAGAACGGTGCAGTATTGATAATGTTTGGTTTAACGAGCTGGCGATTATGAATTTTGAAAAAGGGAAAGTGGTTGAAAAAGAATTTCCGTTCGGGTTTACACCGGAAGATGCGTCGTTTATGGAAACAATTTCGTAATAGTTATTTAGGAGGAATGAGAATATGGCAGCAGTAAGTATTCAAGATTTAATTAATAAGAAAGATCAGATTCAAGCACAGAAACAAGAAACGTATGATTTAGACACTTCTATTGGAACGATTACTGTTAAAAAGCCAACACGGTCTTTTGTGTTGGAAGCGTCTAAGTTAGAAGAATCCGGTGAAAGTGATAAATATATGATTTTAAATTTAGTAACCGCACCAAATCTTAAGGATACGTCTTTGCAGCAGACTTATGGATGTACGGAACCGACAGATATCGTGGACGCGTTGTTTGATCCAGGTGAAGTTGTGGGTATTTCTAAGAAAATCATGGAATGTGCCGGCTATGGCAAAGATATTAAAACTGCAGTACATGAAGAAGTAAAAAACTAATTAACGAGAACTGGGAAGCGGCTACGGCCGCTTTTTTGGTTCTCCGCGGGCATCCATTACATTATTTTTTTTCCTTATCTGAGACAGAAAAACTATTCTGTCATGCAGCAATGGAATTGGAACTTAAACGACAATATGATATGGCGGCGTGGATTGCGACAGGAAGGAGGCAGTCATGAACGGATATGTACTTAGTGCCACCTTGGAACTGAAAGATAAGTTAACCGGTACGGTAAACGAGGCACGAAAAGGATTAAAGAATTTAAAAGAATCAGCACAGGGGGTACCTTCCAGTCTGCAGTCTGCCGCTACATCTTTTGAAAAAGCGGGTGCGTCTGCAAAAGTACTAACATCTGGTATAGACGCGGCTAAAAAATCTTTATCTGGTATCAAAGGAACCTATACTACTCGATTGGAAGCTAAGGACGAGGCTACCTCTAAAATCAAGCTAGTGCAGGAAGAATTAAATCAATTCAAAGGTAAAACCTATACAGCTATGGTTAATGTTAAAAATAACCTATCTAAAGACGGTGGTGTGGGTGGCAAGTTGTCAAATGGCATGTCTAATATGGCAGGTGGTATGTTAATGGGTACCAGTCTGCAGATGGCGGGAGCAGCCGGCATTGGGTATGGAATTTATGATACGATTAAGACCTATATGGATTTTGAGGCACAGTTATCCGAAATTAAAGCTCTTACCGGGTTAGATGCGACTGCCATGGATCAAGTAAAAGAAAAGGCCATGGAATTAGGTCAGGCTACCGTGTTCGGCAATACAGAAGTAGCCAAAGGTATGGCTGAATTACTGAAGGCTGGCGTAGATGTCAAAGATGTATTGGGGGATGCTTCAGAAGCGGCATTAAACTTGGCCGTTGCCGGAGATATTGCATTACCGGACGCGGCTGAAATTATGAGTACGGCCATGAATGCATTTAAAGTAGATGACGCAACACATGCTGCAGATACTCTTGCCGGAGCTGCCAATGCCAGTGCAACGAGTGTAGGAGAATTAAAATATTCTTTGGCGGCATGTTCTGCTGTAGCCGCTGGTGCGGGTATGAGTTTTGATGATACAAACACTGCCCTTGCCGTATTTGCACAAAATGGACTCAAAGGATCTGATGCCGGCACATCTTTAAAAACTATGCTGTCTAACCTTGTACCGAAAGGAAAAACAGCAATTGCAGCATTTGAAAAATTAAATTTACTTACAGAAAGCGGTTCCTCTGCTTTTTTTGATGAAGCAGGAAATATGAAGTCTTTGGCCGATATTGCGGGTCTTCTAAATAATCGTATGAAAGATATGACCAAGGAAGAACAACTGAGTACGTTATATGACATGTTTGGATCCGATGCAATTCGTGGCGGTATGATTCTACTACGCGAAGGTGCAGGCGGCGTTACACAAATGTTTAAAGAAATGGGGAAGGTAACGGCAAAAGATGTTGCCATTACTCGGATGGATAATCTCAAGGGTGATATTGAACAGTTATCTGGTGCTTGGGAAAATTTTCAAGATACTCTGATGGATAGTCATAATAGCTTTGGATTACGTGGATTTATTACAGAATTGACCGATGTTGTGCAATATGCAGGAGCATTAATTAAAGATGGTTTCGATTTTTCGGATATATTCAAACTTGCGGGAAAAGGTATTAATGACTTGAAAAATAAATTTCTTCAATTTGATGGTATCGGATCGATGTTATCTGGCGGCGTGTTGGCTTTTGGACTATATAAGATTACAAAACTTGTTTTAAAAGCGAAAGATGCAGTAACATCAATTGGACAAGGAACAAAGATACCAGGTGGCATGGGAGATACAACCGGTATCACAAAAGATATGGTTATCAATGCTCGGACGGTAATTGTAAATGGAAATAATTCTTCGACGGTACCTAATAGCCCGATTCCAACAGATACAACCACTCCTAATAATGGCGGACTGTCTAAATTATCTCGTTTTACCAAATGGATGGGACGGCTTGCTGTTCCATTAGCAATTGCTGGCGGCATATATGATATTGTCACTGCTCAAGAAGGCCAAAGAGGAGCGGCTGCTGGTGGAGCTATTGGTGGTGTTGGTGGTATGTTAGTTGGTGCTAAACTAGGAACCGCTGCAGGTGCTTCTATAGGATCCATCGTTCCTGGTGTTGGTACAGCAGTAGGGGGTGCTGTTGGTGGGCTTGTTGGTGGTACTGCCGGATATATTGGCGGTAGTAATGTAGGGAAAAATTTTGCGGATAACATTGATTTTTCTGGAATAAAAGAAAAGTGGTCTACAGCGATAGGAGAAATGGAACGGGATTTTGTGAATGCCGGTCCACGGTTCCAATCCGGTTGGGCTGAAATTACGGAAAATATTCGAGCTGGTTGGGATAATAACACCGCGTATTTACGCGCTAAACAAGAAGAATTTAGCACACAGATACAAACGACATGGAATGATATTTCAACTGGGGCACAATCTGCCATGGATAGTATTAGAAGCGCATTTTCGGACGCTTCCGCAAATGCAGAAAGCTCTTGGAGTAATGTTGTTGGTTGGTTTGATACCAATGTATGGGGACCGTTGAAGGAAAAGGCTTCCAATGCATGGGATTCCATTAAAAGCGGTATATCCGGTATTTCACTTCCTTCATTCGGTGTTCATTTGCCAGGCATGAAGTGGAATGCTACAGGTTCCTCTTATTTTGAGGGCGGTCTGACACATATCAACGAACATGGCGGCGAAATTGTGGATCTGCCGCAGGGCAGTCGTATTTATCCTGCAGCGACGACGCAGCGCATTATTGCAAAACGAGTATCGAAATACAGAAATAGTAATACTGGTGGGGTACTTGTAACGGGAAATACTTTTATAATTCGCGAAGAAGATGATATTGATAAAGTGGCACATCAGTTGTTTCAATTGATGGACCAAGCAAATTTGAACTATGGAGGTGGGTATTAATGGGGCTAGGAGCATTAAGCAATGTCATAGAAATATTATCTGCAGCTTTAAGTGGGGGAACTAGTGGTGCTTATCGACAGGTTATTTTAAACAGTGCTACAGAAAAACTTATATTACCCGTTACCCCGCCTACATATAAAGTATCGACGGCACAAGGGAATAAGATTGTAAGTATTACCCAAGTTGGTGAAGCACTGATTTTTGGAATGCCAAAGCTGCAGACGTTAACGATGGAATGCTTTTTCCCGGCACTAGTACATGATTATCCTTTTGTTGTAGGAGATACCAAGGCGCCTTCTGCTTGTGTGCAGCAGATTATTAAATGGAAAGAAGCTAGGACTCCTATACGAGTTATTATTACCGGTACACCGGTAAATATGGCAATGGCCGTACAGACATTTGACTTTCGGGAGCAGGATGGTAGTCAAGATATTTACTATACATTAGGCCTTACCGAATATAAAGATCTAAATACGCCAGCAGCCAATAATGATAAAGCGGTTGATAGTACAACAGGTCTAAAAGAACGAGCCGATAATACACAGGCAGCTACGTCGGCCACGTTGGTTCAAAAAGGTGCGGACATACTGGATGCGGCCAAAAAATCGTATGGACAATATTCACATTGGAGACGTATTGTGCAATCTAATGATTTGAAAGACTTAGCTATTAATAATATCAGTAAGCTCCGCAAGTTGGTGATTAAAAATTGATTATCAAACACAATGGCACGGATATCTCTAAACTGGTAAAGAAAATTACGTGGTCTGGTGCGCGGCTGCTGGTTGCACGGAAGCTTATATTTGACTATGTGCAGGATGCACGGGATCCTAATTTACCGAATTATGTAATTAATAATGGAGAAACTGTGTATGGCTATGATGAAGATGAAAATCTGCAATTTCAGGGCAATGTGTATAGTCTTGAAAAGAATACCCAGGAATCTAATATCACTGTTATGGCCTATGATAACTTGTTTATTCTTTGCCGATCGAAGACTACTCGTAAATTTACGAATATGACGCCGGAAGCGATTACCCGAGCTATTTGTGATGAAATGGGCATAAAAACAGGAAACATCATTGAAACGGGAAAACAGGTTAGTTTTATTGCTGCTGAAAAGACTGGATATCAGATTATTATGCGGGCTTATACGGATGTGGCAAAACAGATCAATAATGCGAAAGCCAATGCGAATGATCCAGATGTACTTTATCATTTGGTCATGAATGGTGATACGCTCGATGTAATACAAAAAGGAACGTTAATCGAAAATTTCACGGCAGATCAGTACAGTAATATTGAAAATAGTCAGTATAAAGAAAGTATCGAAAATCTTGTCGATGTTGTTATGATTACCGATGAACAGGGCAATTTAACCGGGTATCAGTCAAATGAAGACTGGATAAAGAAATACAGTATGATACAGGATGTTTATAAGTCCAGTCCCAAAGCCAATACTCAAGAAAAAGTAAAAGCTATGATGAAGGGGCCGGATAGAACCGGTACTTTAGATCTGTTAGGTGATTATCGTGTAAAATCGTCGTATTCCATTCCTATCAAAGATATTCAGACAGAGCTTACCGGGCAATTTTGGGTGAAATCGGATTCGCATACCTTTGAGAATGGCATGCACTTTATGCGGCTGGAAATTGAGTTTGAAAATCTGATGAACAAAGTAGAATGGAGCGACAGTAACGGCATCGGGAAGGGAAAGCTGTCTGTTAGCAAAGGACTTACTGCCGGATATAAGGCGTGGGGTGGTGTCACGATGGATAATGGACGTAATGGATGTGCGGAAGCAGTCGGAAAAGTAGGCAGCTATTACAGCCCATTCTTAGCGCAGGAAGCGAATGCCGGTGTCGTCAAAGTACCGACAATGGTAGGTGATGCCCAAGATAGCGGGATTGCTGTAGAATCATTTGATACCAGCAATTTACAAAAAGGAGACTGTATTGTCTATGGGGATGACGAACATATTGTGATTTATGATGGCTCTGGCGGGTATTACGGCAATAGCAGTAGTGCAGACCACGTTGTTCATAGCCATGATTACACAGATGTAGGTATGACACCAACTAAAATTATTAAGACCAGCAGGGGGTGAGCGAATGATTTCTAAGAACATACCAACTGCAGCACAATCTATGGCTAAAATAGTACATTCCATTCATGGCATAGCACAAGAAGAACAACTGCAGGGGATTATGGTTGGCATTATAACAGCTCCGCCGCCTGATATTAAAGTGATGGTAAACAATATCGAACTTACTAAGGACGATATTTATATTTCGGAATATTTGCTTATTGGTTATGAACGTACTGCAAAAGGTCATCTTGTAAGTGCAACGCAGGACCGGAGTGGTGGTAGTGGTGATGCGGCATATGAAAGCCATAATCACGATATAAATAATGAGTATACCGATACCATCGTCTATACTGACACGTTAAAGGTTGGCGATAGAGTGAGTGTTATTCCGGTATATGGGCAAGACGCTCAATTATATATTATTGAGGATAAGGTGGTGAAACTATGAGTGAGGAATTCCCTTTCGTTGGCAGCAGTTCCGGTATGACAGAAACAGCCGCGACAGAAAATAATTTACCAATATGCAAGGAGTATGCATGGGATTTTGAAAAAAATTGTTTTTTATATGATGGGAACGGACAGCATGTTTTAGTCGATAGTGCTGAAGCGGTAAAGGTCTGGATCTATAAAGCGTTGCAGACGGAACGGTATCAATACCTTGCATATAGTTGGCAATATGGAATTGAAGTAAAGCCATTTATTGGAAAAGTTATGAGCGTACAGGAGCGATATAGTGAGCTCAAACGTATTATTATTGAGTGCTTGATGGTGAATCCATATATTACCAGTGTTGATTCTGTTGAATTTACAACAACAGGGGATAAAGTTTCTTGTGAAGTGGATATTACAACGGTATATGGAGAGGTGAACGTCAATGTATAGTGCTAGAGAACAGGCAGATATATTGGAAGAATTACAGAATAAAAGTACGATAGCTGCCAGTAAATTTGAAGGAACCTTTGAGTATGATATATTTTCTTCAAATAGTATCGAATTTGCGAAAACAGAAGTTGAATTGGAACAATTATACAAGGCGGCGTTTGCTGATACGAGCTGGGGTGACTATCTTACTATGCGAGCAGCTGAATCAGGTATTATCCGGAAAGATGCAGTACATTCCATCGGAAACGTTATAGTAAAAGGAACGGGAACACTGCCTACAGGTAGTATTTTTGCGACAAAAGCAGGTACTCAATTTAAATCCTTGTCAACAGTGTCCATTGTAGAAAGCGCAACCATAGCGGTACAGGCAGTCATTGCCGGAGAAGCTGGGAATGTTTCTGCAGGTGAAATTACACTTATTCCGATGTCTATACCTGGCATCAACAGCGTTATAAATGAGGAAGCTATGCACGATGGGTATGATGAAGAAAACGATAGTAGTTTACTTAGTCGTTACTTAGTGCATGTACGGACGCCGGGAACGTCCGGCAATAAGTATCATTATTTAGAATGGGCGACAAGCGTCTCAGGAGTGAGTTCTGCTAAAGTTATTCCTTTATGGAATGGGGCGGGAACCGTCAAGGTTGTCATTGTCAATAATAATTATGAACAGGCGAGCGATACGTTAGTGAAAAGCGTTGCTGATTATATTGAAACAGTACGGCCCATTGGAGCAACCGTCACAGTCACAAGTGCAGCCCCAAAAATGATTAATATATCAGCTACGATTGACGGGACGTTAAATGAATCAACGTTTAAAGAAAATATCAAGAACTATTTTATTACGATTGAAAAGAATATTATCAATTCGTCAGATACAGGCTATGTATCCATTGCTAAAATTGGTGCTATCATACTAAGCGACAACGGTGTTAACGACTATTCAAACTTAAAAATAAATGGTGAATCAAATAATATAGCATTGACATCGGAGGAAATTGCAACCCTTGGGACGGTGACACTCTCATGACGTTTGAATTGTTAAGAACTACACCCGTTAACGTTTTGCGGTATTTGCCAGATTTTCTGGCTAAGGATCCTATATTTAAATTGTCTCAGGAAACGCTTTCATGGGAACATGAAAAGGGTAGGTTAGAAATTATTGATATTGCCAAGCAATTGTTTGTCAGCAGTGCAACGTGGGGACTGGATGATTGGGAACGGAACTATGATTTATCGCATGGAATGAATGATACCTATGATTACAGGCGCAATAAATTATTTGAAAAAATGCGGGGCGCACGTACTAGTACTGTAGATATCATAAATAAAATTGTACAAACGTATGGTTCCGGGTATGTTGAAGAACATAATGATCGTTATTATTTTAATGTATATACAACCTGTAAAGATGTGGGAATGCTGCAGGAAATGCGGAAGCAAATTTTGATGTCCAGACCCGCTCATTTAGGTATAAATATTTATACCGGATATAGTTGGAATGGACATATTAATTTCGATGGTACGTACACATATGGTTCCAGTAATACAGAATGGAGTGATGGATAATGAGCTATCTTAGCAAATGGTTAAATCTTTTTCCTAAGGTCATCGGCAATCAAACACGATCGGATGATGGGATTGATAATACGCTGGATTACAATACGGACGGATTCCCTCAGCGTATGGCCAATGATCCTGTCCGATATGATTTAGAAAATGCCGTGGCAAGTCAGCTTCTTAGTAACGATGAACGGTTGAAAGAAGAGGTAGATAAATATAAAAAAGAAGCAGATGCTAACCTTGATACCGCAATAGAAAGTCATAATAAGGACGTAAATGCCCATGCTGATATTCGCACTAAGATTGGCATGGATATTGGTATACATAATAAGAATGGTGAGGCTCATTCAGACATTCGTACTAAAATCGGCACGGATATAGGCACTCATAACAAAGACGCTGCAGCACATGCGGATATCCGACAGCTTGTTTCCGATACAGTAAAAGTTACATCGACTGTCAATAAACCGGAATCCATGGCTGATAACGGATTATGGTGTGAAATTATTAGTTGAGGTAAAAAAAGTATATGTTAAAAATTATAAATAATTGTATTTATCATACACGGGGTGATTCGGGGCCTTTGGCATATGCACCTAAGTTAAATGGTGTTTTGCTTACTAATTATATTGCAACATTATCTGTAAAGAAGTCTGTTGACGATGATACGTATATATATCAGAAAACATTTTCTAATGGGACTATATTTATTGATGCTGCAGATACAAACAATTTGTTACCAGGTAAGTATGTGTATGATGTTCAAGTATCGTGGACAGATAATGATGGGAATAAAATGATCAGAACAGAAGGGCCTTTTGATTATAATTTAATTGCAGATGTGACGAGGTGATATCAATGAATGAATTGGTAGGAAATTTAACTGATGATACCGCCAGCATTACAGGAAATATCGAAGAGAATACTAGTTTTGATTCAAGCCTTGGAGCGATTACTAAAGGAGATAAAGGTGACAAGGGAGACATTGGGCCTGCCGGTGCCAATGCTTATGCAATAGCTAAAAAAAATGGCTTTATTGGAACAGAATCCGAATGGTTGGCAAGTTTACATGCGGATTCTTTTTTTAGTTATGACAGTTTATATGAATTTCCTAACATCGGAAAATTCGGTGTTATCTATATAGATACCGGCTCAAATAAAACATATCGGTGGGATAGTGAAAATAGAAAATACTTTTGCGTTGGAAGTGATTATTCTGATATTGGTGTTATTAATGGAGGGAAAGCATAAATGGCGACACAAACTTTAAATAATGTACAAATATTATTACGTAATGATACGGCAGCCAATTGGAATTCTAAGAATCCTGTTCTGGGTAAAGGTGAACTTGGACTTGAAATTGATACGGGTCGTTTTAAATTTGGAGATGGAGCGACAGCGTGGAATGATAATACTCAGTACGGCGGCATTATGATTAAGGCAAATGCCAAGAACGGATATATTACGATTGATGGCGTAGATACGTTGGTATATACATTAAATCCGGCAACGTCGAGTGCTTTGGGTGGAATTAAATCTGGATCAGGGATAGGGGCGGTAGCAGTTGATAGTAATGGCAATGCCAGCGTTGCAAGTGTTGCAGCGGCGGGAAAATTATCAACAGGACGGACCATTTCGCTTGGGGGCGATATATCTGGATCGACCACTTTTGATGGATCCGTTAATGCTGCAATCACAGTAGCTCTGGTTGCTACAGGTGTTACGGCAGGAACATACCCCAAGGTTACGGTGGACGCCAAAGGTCGCATTACTAGTGGTAGCAGCTTGATGGCTGGAGATATCCCATCGTTACCTTTATCTAAAATTAGTGATGCCGGAACTGCTGCAGCAAAAAATATAGGGACTGCTGCAGGAAATGTGCCTGTATTAGATAGTAACGGTAAGCTGGCAGATAGTATGATTCCTTCATTGGCCATCGGAGATGTTTTTCCTGCAGCTTCTGATGCGGAAATGATTAAACTTTCGAGTGCCCAGCAAGGTGATATATGCGTTCGTAGTGATACCAATACTACATATATGTTAAAAGTAGCACCATACAGTACGCTGGCAAATTGGGTGCAACTCAAAACTCCGACGGACTTGGTGCAAAGTGTCAACGGGAAGACTGGCGTTGTAATAATAACAACCAATGATATTGCAGAAGGCAGCAATCATCTGTATTGGACACAGGCACGGTTTACTGCTGCGTTTCAAGCCATGGCGAGTACGGAATTGTCTGATGGAGCAACTATTTTACATAATACCGATACGCTGATTATTAACTGTGGTAATGCATAGGGAGTGACTGCATGGAAAAGGTCATAAATGGCAGAATTCAAATACGTAGCGATACAGCTGCCAATTGGAAAGTGAAAAATCCTATTTTGCTTGCAGGGGAATTAGGAATAGAAACGGATACCAATTCCATAAAATATGGAGATGGAAGTGCTGCATGGAATGATTTAAAGTATATCAGTTTTCAGGCAGATGTTACTTGCTCCGTACAATCTACAGGAGGGTCAGCAACTGTATGGATTGAGGTGCCATGGGAAAATGTTTATATTACTGAGTCTCCTCCAAACGGTACCGATATTAATGTCATAGAAATAACATCATAGCAGACCATATACGGTCTGTTTTTTATATGGAAGGAGAAAATATTATGTCAGTATTAAAAGCAATTTTCCATCGTTGGAATAAAACGACTTCGGCTTACGATACGTTGCATCCGGAAACAGAACATGCTCAAGTAACAGACTTTGGACAAGGGGTATTGACGCATTTGGCTAGTAATGTGCTGTCTAGTACGATTAGCAGTCTTACCACTGATAGTTTAATGGCCAAGTTGGTGAAACTTATTTTTGATGCTACCGGAGTGCAGTACAATATTGCGCAAAATGGGTATATCAAATTTGGCGATTTATTTGGAGGACTAATTATACAGTGGGGATTTCACTATTGTTCTGGAAATAATCTAGCAGTTACTTTCCCAATAGTTTTTAATGTTCTTCTGTCAATTGTAGAAAGTCATAAAGCAGATACATTATCAGATTTTAAAACCGCCACTATCGTAAAGCCGAATGAAACTGGATTTACAATAAACACAAACAGTAATGGGTATGTATTTTATTATATTGCATTCGGAATGTAGGTAACAAAATACTATATTCACATACCTTTTTTATTTTAATTATACAGGAGATGACGATATGAGTTTTGCAAGTAACGTTAACTATTATGTATGTGCGTTTGACAGCACCGGGAAGCGCATAGGATGCGATATATCTTCTTTCGGCTCGGATGACGGAAAAGCGGCAGATATAGTGACTAATGTCAAAAGTAAGTTTCCAAGTGCCGCAATCGTTGAGATTGTGACAGCGAATATTTACAATCAATATCTTGCCGGATATGTGCGGGATATGACAACTGGGAAACCAATTGAGTACGTGGCACCGGAGCCCACAGCAGCAGAAAAAAAGGCATCACAGGCGGACGTGGTGGCTGCTAAGTATGAGCCGCAGATTACAGAACTAAAAGATGCGTTGGCTACGGCCACATTGGCCGGGGATACAGCAACCGTAACGGAATTACAAACGGAATACACAGCGTTAATGGCGGCCTATACGGCAGAACTGGAGGCGATAAATAATGGCTAGATGTAAATTTTGCGGTAAAAAATTGGATGATGCCGGATATTGTACCAATGAAAAATGCCCGGAATCAATTCGGGCAAAAATTATGCAAGCTGCAGCACAAGAAGAAACTACTGCAACTGAAACCACAACACATACTAAGGAGGCTTAAAAATGGAATGGACAGCAATCATTGGTCCCGTGACGGCCCTGCTGACGGTTTGCGGGGTAGCATTTAATTATGGGGTTATTAAGCCGTTGCAAGCGTCTATTGATGATTTACGTAACCTTATTGCGGATACCCGTAAATATGTCGAAAAAACAGAAGAGAAGCGGCAGGGCATGGAAACGAGGTTAACTAGGGTGGAGGAGTCAGCAAAACAAGCACATCTTCGTTTGAATGATTTGGCGCAGGAGGTGCATCATGATTGATTGAAAAAATTAATATTGCAGACTGTATGGTCATAGCGGCGCTTGCTATTGCGTTGATTATGGCTATTTTTTATGGCCTAAATGAGCTTGCTATGTCTATTGCTAGTGGGCTCTTGGGATATATCGGCGGCAGTGTTAAATCGACCGCTAGTCAAAAGAAGGAGGAACAAAAATAATGAAGGTGTTTATTAATCCAGGGCATGACCAAAATTATGACAGCGGGGCCGTAAATCCGAATTCCGGCTTGAAAGAATGTGATGTTGTTGCTAGAGTGGGGAATCGCGTAAAAAATTATTTGGAAGCAGCTGGCTGTGAAGTGCAATTGCTGCAGAGCGATAATTTATATTTTGATAGTCAATATAATGATCGTCCTGTGGCTGTATGTGTAGCGGCAAATGATTGGCCGGCAGACATATTTATCAGTATTCATTGTAATGCTGCTAATACACAGGCACGGGGAACGGAAGTCGAATGCTATGACAGTAATGACTCTGGAGGGCAATTGGCACAATGCATTCAGTCTCAGATCATCAACAGCATTGGTACCGTTGATCGCGGCGTGAAGGAAATGCCAGGGCTTATCGTTTTAAAACATACCAATATGCCGTCCTGCCTTGTTGAAATGGCCTTTATCGACAATAAGGCCGATGCACAGCTGTTGATTGACAGTGAAGACGACTTTGCCCGTGCTATTGCCCGTGGCATTACGGATTACGAAGGTACGCTGTAATGCAACCTAGTGTATAAAAGTATCAGAAATGAGTTTGGCCAAACATGTTTTGTAACTATTTTATGAATTTTAGTGTATATAAAAGGAGAAATTAATTATGACAAAAGAAGAAATTTTAAACACCGTAGTAACAGAAGTAACATCTTTAGCTAAAGACCAGGCAACATCTTTATTGGGTAGTTTGAGTGTGGACGAATTGACACCGTTGGTACAGGCGCAGATTAAAACTATCACGGATCCGTTGGAAGCGGAAATCAATACAACTTCTAGTGTATGGGTGAAGATCCGTAACCGGTTGTATATTACAGCTATTAATAATGCTGTAACTTCCATTGTGGCAAGTATTCAGAGTGGATTAGTGGACTTGGTAAAGAAATAAAATGTGAGATAGTAAACTGCCGGACTGCTCAGTAGATGAGTAGTTCGGCGTTTTTTTGCATTAATTTGAATCAATGTGTTAAACTGTAATAAACAATATAAAAAGTAATGTAAATGTAAAAATTAGTGCGTATTGATAAAGTAATGAAAATCGTTTCTTTTATGGTTAAGGGTTCGTTATCGGTATTTGTGTTTGCTGTAGGGGCCTGTTTGTTAAAACGCAAATCGGAGGATTTAAAATGATAAAAGATATTATTGAAGCAAATGAAGCTGTACTCCCAAACAGTAAAGAAATGACGGTATTAAAAGAATATTTTCCATCATGCTTTAAAGCAGATGGTTCTTTTGATATGTATCGTTTTTCTGAATTTTTAAAAGATAAAATTGATATTTCACATGAAGGTTATGAATTGAAGTTTTTGGGAAAAAACTATGCTAAAATGCTTGCTTCTCTTGATACCGAAACTGTCATTATTCCAGACGAAGCACACAACTCACTTCCTGAAAATATAGACAGCGAGAATGTGTATATTAGTGGAGATAACCTTGATGGTTTAAAACATTTATTAAAATCCTATGCTGGACATATTAAATGCATCTACATAGACCCTCCATACAACACAGGTTCTGATGGGTTTGTTTATAATGATAAGTTCAATTTCACAATTGATGACTTGGTTGAAAAATTGAGCATTGACAAAGAACAGGCCCAGCGTATTCTTGACTTAACCAACAGAGGAAGTGCATCTCATTCTGCTTGGCTTATGTTTATGTATCCTCGATTACAATTGGCTAAAGATTTGTTGGATATAGACGGTGTGATATTTATTTCGATAGATGATAATGAACAAGGTAATTTAAAGCTTTTAGGTGATGATATTTTTAGTGAAACAAACTTTGTAGCACAGTTGGTTTGGGAGAAGAAAAAGAAAGGTAGTTACTTAGCTAATAGTGTTACAAATATTAAAGAATATGTTTTGGTTTATGCCAAGCGAAAAGAAAAATTTGATGGTTTAATTGGTGAGATTAATAGTAAGGAAGAAACATATCCTTGTGTTAATGCTTCAAATGGCAGAGATGTTCGGATTATTCGGGCAGGGATAGAAAGCAGATATCGAGAGCCAAATTATAAAATGAATGCTGGCAATATTATATCTGATACGACAATGAGTCTTCTACTTAAGTCTGATTTGATAATTAAAAACGGTGTATTAGCACAAGAACTAAAAATTGAAGGAAACTGGCGATACGGGCAAGATGCAATGACTGAGTATGCAAAAAATAAAGAATTATACATTACTCGGGATTTATATTTGAGAAGAATTGTAAAAGAACCAAGATATAAAGGTCTAAAGGATTTGTTATTACGTGTTGGCGATAATGATACATCAGGGTATTCTTACGCAGTAGATAATACAAATCTACAAAAAAATGGATGGGGTTCTAATGAAGATGCCGATGAAGAGCAGCGGCTTTTGTTTGGAGAACAGTCATTAATGAGTTACCCAAAACCTGTATTGCTGATAATGAAACTTTTATCTTGTTTACAAAAAGACGAATTGACAGTTGTAGATTTCTTCTCTGGCTCCGCAACAACTGCTGAAGCCACAATGAGATTAAATACCTTAGGTAAAAAAGTTAGAACAATTTCTATTCAATTACCAGAAAACTTGGATATCAAGTATGAAACATCAACTGGAGACGATAAAACAAACGCAAAAAAACTTATAAAATTTTTAGAGAAGAATAATCGTCCACATACATTAGACTATCTAGGCATTGAAAGGCTTATTCGTGCATCAAAGAAAATTCATGAAGAAAATCCGGACACAACTGCTGACCTTGGTTTCAAACATTACACATTACACGAAGTAAGTCAAACGACTCTTGATAAAATTGAGAAGTTTGATAATAGTGGTTTTATCACTGATACATCTATATATGATGAATTTGGCACTGCTACGGTTCTCACAACATGGCTAGTACACGATAATTATGGGTTTGTAAACAACTGTAAAATGATTGACTTTGCAGGATATACAGCATATTGGTGTGAAAACCACCTATATTTTATCAAGCCGGGTCTTACTGAAGAAGCAATTAAGTCGGTTATTGAAAAATACAATACTGATGGTAGTTTCAACCCACAAAATATGGTGTTATTTGGATATAGTTTTAATTATGTTGAAATGGAAAACTTGAAGACAAATGTGAAAATTTTACGGGATTCTGAGAAGAACTTGAAAATAAATATCGATACTAGATACTAAGGGGATGCAGATTTTGGAACTAATACTTGAACGACAATTAGAACATCAGCAAAAAGCTGTTGATGCTATTACATCTGCACTTGATGGGATTACAATGATTAAACCACATTTTGCATACGAGAATCCTTTATTTGATAGAGAAGAACAATGTCTTATTCATAATTTAGAAGAGGTTCAGAAAAATATACGCACTGATTACTGTGGCTGCCGTGATGAGGGAAATTATCTTAACCTTGATATCAAAATGGAAACTGGAACAGGTAAAACCTATGTTTATACACAGACTATCTATGAGATGCATAAGAAGTTTGGCTTTAACAAATTTATTATTGCTGTTCCATCTCTCCCTATAAAAGAAGGAACGGCACAGTTTATTGGTGATAGCTATGTAAAACATCATTTTTCTGATACTTGTGGATACAATTGTGATATTGAATTGGGTGTTTTGGAGAGTCCAAAGAAAAAGAAAAAAGGATTTTTAGCTATGCCACCTGCCGTATGTGATTATGTAACAGGCTCATGCCAAAATTCTAATAAGATTTATGTCTTGCTAGTGAATATGCAATTACTAACTAATAGTAATATCCTTACTCGATCAGACTACGATTATTTAGTTGAAGGCTTCTATAGACCATTTAATGCTCTAAAAGCCACTAAACCTATTGTCATAATTGATGAACCACACCGCTTTGCACGAGATCAAAGAGCCTATAAAGCAATTGTCGAAGAATTATGTCCACAGCTGATTATTCGCTATGGAGCAACGTTCCCGGATACTACTGTAGGGAAAGGCAGAAACAAGGCTACTTTTAAGGATTTCAATAACCTTGTGTACGAATTAAATGCTTGTGATTCTTTTAATCATAATCTGATTAAGGGGGTGGCAAAGGAACATTTTGAACCACTATCCCAAAAGGAAGAAAAGGTAAAACTTCTATCTGTAGAATCAAAGACTTCTGCAACTTTTCAGTTCAAGAGACGTGGTGAAGATACAAAAACATATATACTCACATCAGGAGATTCGTTGTCTATAATTGATGCTGCTTTTGAAGGAATTACAATATCTGCTATTGGTAAAAATTTTATTGAACTTACTAATGGGCAAATTAAGTATAAAAGTGAGGAATTTAATACAGATATATATTCATCTTCTTATCAAGAACAGATGCTAAAATTGGCTATCGAAAGGCACTTTAAAACAGAACGCCAGAATTTTTCTGGCAGACAGTTCAAAATAAAAACATTGGCATTATTCTTTATTGACGATATCTCATCATACCGAGACTCTGATGATGAAAAAAAACCTTATTTAAAAGAGATGTTCGAAAGATTACTTCTTGAGAAGATTAATGATTTAATATCTAAATTGACAAACAATGAGCAAGAATATCGTGATTATCTTGAAGCAAGTAAGGCTGATATTGCAGCTTGTCATGCGGGCTACTTTGCACAGGATAACAGTGATTCAGATGAAGCAATTGCTTCTGAAGTGGCTGATATTCTTCACAATAAGAAAGAACTTATTTCCCTTCGTAGAGAAGATGGTTCATTTAATACCAGACGATTTCTTTTTTCAAAATGGACTCTTAAAGAAGGTTGGGACAATCCTAATGTGTTTACAATAGCAAAACTGCGTTCAAGTGGTAGTGAGAATAGCAAGTTACAAGAAGTTGGTCGTGGGTTGCGTCTTCCTGTTGATGAGAATGGTAATAGAATTTCCAACGAAGAGTTTAAGTTGAATTATATTGTTGATTTTACTGAGGCGGACTTTGCTCAAAAATTAGTTGATGAAATAAATGGTGAATTGCCTGAAAAATTGACTATTTCTGAAGAGCGGCTTAAGGAAGTAGCGGAGCAACGGAAAATTGACTATAATACGTTGTTTTTTGAGTTGGGTGCCAAGGGTTATATCAATATGAACAAGGAAATTATTCCGGACAAGAGAGACGCTTTTTATGCTGATTATCCAGAATTTGCAAGTGGAGTTAGTAGCAATAAAGTCACAGATGTAAACAAGAATAAAAAAGGAGAAATTCATGTTAGAAAAGCAGTATACACAGAATTAAAAACATTGTGGGAAAACATCAATCATAAATACTATTTATTTTTTGATAGAGATTTGACAAATGCAATACCACAGTTATTACACGATATTTTAAGGAAAAATGATATTTTCGGTAATGTAACATTGTATAGCCACAGAGATGAAGTGGTGAATGATGGGAAAGCTATGATGATTAGAAAAAACTCAGGTGTTTCCTATTCGATAAAGCGTCCTATACCATATAACGAATTTCTTAAACGTATTAGTCAACAGACTAGTATACCAATTCTTGAGATTCATGCGGCTATGTGTGAACTTGCAAAAGAAAAAGAGAATGGTATCCCTGAAGAGTTTATTAATGAATATTCTGTGGCAAATATTGTATCGGCTTTTTCTGATTGGAGAATTGAACAGCTGCAGACACGATTTAAATATTCTCGTTCAAATCAACCAGTTACGGAAACCGCATTAACCTATAAGAATGGAACTCCTAGAGAGATAATCAAACAGGGAAATGTAGGAACAATGTTTGTAGAAGGCACACCTTCTGATAAATATTTATATGATAAAATAGCATTTGATTCTCCGCTAGAAAAAGACAATATTATGACTGATATTTCGGAGGTGGTTGTATATGGGAAAATTCCTCGTTCCAGTATTGCTATTCCTACTATAGTAGGTGAAAATTACAGTCCGGATTTTATGTATGTTGTAAAAAAAACAGATGGTACTAAAGAATTAAATATCGTTGTAGAAACAAAACTAGTTAAAAACAACGCAACCCTTAGAGATACAGAAAAGGTAAAAATAAAATGTGCTGAAAAATTCTTCAATCAACTTACCCTTGATGGGTACAAAGTATCATTTCATACACAGCTGGAAAATAAAAAAGTTAAACAGATTATACAAGAAGTTATTGCAGAATGATACTATGTATAGTTTGTTAGCTCTCTATATCTTAATTTACTATATTTTTAGTTATGAATTATGAAAAAGCGTTGTAAAAAAAATATCGTTTTTATAGGGGAGTTAGGTTTAATCGAAATATTAAAAAATTCAAGAGCAGAACAAATGTTTGCCTTCCTGCTACCGTCGTGCTACAATACCAGTAGACTAGTCAAAATCTATTATTACGAGGTGTTGTAAACGAACGAAAAGTTTTTAAATCAAATTACGTGCGGTGATTCTATCGAATTACTGCAGCAGCTTGAAGATAATTCCGTAGATGCGGTTATTACAGATCCACCGTATTGCAGCGGTGGCCAAACAGCAAATGCACGAGCACAAACTCCATCCAGCAAGTATGAGCAATCAGATAATAAAATTGTCCATCGGCCGGATTTTGCAGGAGATACTATGGATCAAAGAGCATGGTTGCATTGGTGCACGATGTGGATTACTGATTGTCAGCGAATTCTTAAACCGGGTGGGTATTTTCTTATGTTTACTGATTGGCGACAGATGCCGACGGCTTCAGATGCGTTGCAAATGGGGGGATTGATATGGCGTGGTGTTGTAGCATGGAATAAAGGATTGGGAGCGAGAGCACCACATAAGGGCTATTTTAGGCATCAATGTGAATATATCGTGTGGGGCACGAATGGGAAGTGTCCCAAAGCTCATCATGCAGGACCGTATCCCGGTTGTTTTGATTTCCCGGTAAAACAGAAGGATAAATTTCACTTGACCGGAAAGCCGACGCCACTCATGGAAGAACTGGTACAAATTGTTCCGGAAGGGTCCATAATTTTAGATCCATTTGCCGGTAGCGGCACGACGTGTGTAGCAGCCAAGAAGCATAACCGGCAATACATCGGATTTGAAAAGACTGAAATATACCATAATATTGCTAAGAAGAGAATATAGACTGCATAAAAAAAGGTTCTTGTTGTGGAACCTTTTTTTTTGTCGTCAAAAATTCGTCAAAATTCTGCTTCTTTTTTGCTCTTCCTTAGTTTAATTATCGCATGTAAAAATTTGCTAAACCCGTATATTTTATGCTACTATTTACTTAATATTACTTTGTTTTCTAATATTCTGATATTTTATAATGAAGTAAAAATTTGAAGGGGAGTTTGATCGGATGAAGCAAATTTTTATAATGGCGGCTAGTTTTTTTTGTTTAGCTTTTTCGACGGCTTTTGCAACGGAATACCAATCTTACCATAGTGAAAGCAGTGGTTTTAACATCGATGTTCCGGCGGAATTTCAATATTTACAGACAGAATCAGGTATGACGCAATTAACAGCAGGAGACCAGAAAACAGGAGTGCTTATGACTGTTAGAGTCAATCAAATTCGTAACGGGACGACGGTGGCAGAGCAGGAAGAACAACTGCAGGCAGCGCTTCCGACATTGGAACAGCGTTTAAAATCGCAGGGAGCGACGATGGAAAATTCCGGGATTGCAACAATAGCAAGTCATAAAGCTATTTATTTTTATTATACGATTAACAGAGCAGGGACTGATTATTATCAAGAACAGTACATCGTGCTGGGAAATAATACTATGTACAGCCTTGTTTTTACAGTGCCCGCTGCGGTGGAAAATCAATATAAGCCATTGTTTACGCATTCTATTTCATCTATGACGATACAGTAGATATGCAGGGCTTGTTTTTGAAATAGAGATTGGAATGTTGGCTGTAAGCGGTATTACAAAAGAAAATGTATAAGAAAAACATCTCATCTGTGTAAAAATTATTATATTGGAAGAGATGTTTTTTTGCTCTCTGAAATAAATATTGTATAATAAAAAAGAAAGGATAGGAGGGAATCCAGCTTGGAAAATTATAAACCAGATAGGTTTTTACTTTATATGTATATTGTACTGGGTGTTACTATTGTGACTCTCTTTATGTTTTTGCGGCCTATAGATACGGATGATACCAGTCATACTGTAAAAGCTATTGCCATGCAAGGGGTTTATCAGCGGATGTCTTCAGATGTGCCTATCCCGTTTCAGCAATTAAAAGATATTTCTATTGGGCCGGATGATAATGAGCTCATTCTTCGCGGACATGTAAAACAAGATATTCCTAAAGATAAAAAAATTATGATGTATATCACCCGGTTGCAAGTACATATTCAACTGAATGGGAAGGATATTTATCATGAAGAGGGGGATGATTATACTTGGTGGGATTCTTTTGATAGTCCTGGCATTACTCCAAAAGATGAATTAGTGATACATTTACAGCGGGCAACCGACAGCAATTATCCCGAAGCCTTAGCGTTGTGGTTACGAAAATTCAGCAGTGGAGAAACCTATGCATTGCTACTTTATCAACTGCAGCGTAATGCTGCAAAAATTATTATCAGCAGCATGCTTTTGATTATTGGACTAGCACTCTTGTTCAGCATGGGTGTTCTACGGCTGTTTAAGATCGATATTTATGAACAGTTCTTTTCTTGCGCTATGCTGCTAATATCCGGGGCTGTATGCACCTTTATTGATTATGAATACATCACGTTATTGTTTCCTTATCCAGGGTTAATAAACATTATTGATTATTTGTCGCAAATGTTGATTTGTGAGTTTCTTCTTATTTATTTATCAACGTTTCTTAATAAAAAATCACATATTAAAACGGCCAACGTAATGATATTTTTATGGACACTATGTATTGTCGGATATTGTCTGTTTCAAAAAGGCCGGGGATCAGATGCCTTTTTATCTCCGGCATGGAGCATGCTGGTATTAGAAATGGTGTTCCTTATACGAGAATATAAAATGCATATGGAAAAACGTATTAAATATGTGGTTGTATCTGTGAGTGTGCTTACAGGATGCACAATTATAGAAATTGTACACTATTCATTTGTTCATTTCTATTGGATTTATGTATTTCAGGCAGGATTGTTGTTTTTTACGATAGTGCAATGCATTATTGCGGGTGATTTTGTAAGGGAAAAAATGCAGCAAGCTTCTTTAGTGCAGGAAATGCAAGGGGAATTGGCGCAAAGCCGCATTCGTGTTATGTTAAGTCAAATCCAACCTCACTTTGTTTTTAATGTACTGAATGCTATTAGCGGACTTTGTTTGATTCATCCAGAAAAGGCCGATGATGCTATTATACAATTTTCTAATTACCTTAGAGCGAATATCAATTCCTTGCAAAGTCAAGGACTAGTCAATTTTGAAGAAGAGCTGAAGCATATTCGGTGCTACGTAGCCTTGGAACAGCTGCGTTTTGGGAATAAGATACACATGGTTTATGATATTGGCGCTGCAAATTTTTCGTTGCCGGCACTTACACTGGAACCACTTGTTGAAAATGCTGTTAAGCATGGACTGCGGATTAAATCTCAAGGTGGCACAGTTACGCTGAAAACAGCAGAAAATATGAAAGAAATATGCATCATAATTGAAGATGACGGAGTGGGTTTTGATTGGGAGTCGCTGCAGAAGGATAGTCATGCATCTATTGGGATTATGAATGTCCGCAGCCGCTTGGAATACATGTTAAAAGCTAAAATGACGATTATAAGCGTAATTGGAAAAGGGACAAAGGTTATGATACAAATACCGAAGAAGGGGGATAGTCGGGTATGAACATTATATATGTAGATGATGAAGTTGCTGCTGTTGAAAAATTTGAATATATCATTCATACACTGGATCATGTTACCACCTTGAAAACGTTTACAGAGGCGGCTCCGGCACAAGAATATGCAGAACAGCATACGATAGATATTGCTTTTCTTGATATTGAGATGCCGGGAATACGGGGACTGGAATTGGCGAAAATATTGCGGAAAATCAACAGCAACACAAAAATTGTATTTTTGACGGCATATGATACATTTGCATTAGACGCATTTGATGCGGAAGCGGTTAGCTATATACTCAAGCCATATAATAAAGAATGCATCTGCCAAGCGATAGAAAAAGCGGAACAAATTATATATACACCGACGAAACAGGTATTTATACGAACATTGCCTTTTTTTGATGTATATGTGAATCATAAACTTCTCTATTTTAACAGTGAAAAAGCGAAAGAACTTTTGGCAGTGCTTGTTGATGCGGCTGGCGGCAGTGTAACGACAGAGCAAATTATAGGGCATCTTTGGGCTGATCGTCCATATGATGCGGGAGCACAGGCACTCTGCCGTGTGACATACAAACGATTGAGAGAAATATTGAATATAGCCGGGATTGGCTTTATTTTGGCTTCAGGTACTGCGCAGCGCTTTGTTCATTCTGAATTTTATGAAAGTGATTATAAACGTTTGTTAACGGGGGACGAAGAAGTGATCGCTATCTATGATGGGCGATATATGGCACATTATTATTGGGCAGAAGAAACGAATGCACGCATACAATCATATATTAACAGCTTGAAATAAATAGGAATGACTGGCATAAGTAATGTGGTGCCAGTCATTTTTGTTAGGTATGTTGAAAAAAGAATATATTTTTTTGAAAATATTTGTCTGGAAGTAAAAAGTTACGGAAAAGTTACGGCCTCTATAGTATACTAGTTACACATTACATAAATGTATATTTTAAGATTGCCGTTTTTACTGATGTAATTAAAGCAAATAAACGACTTTGTCATGGGTGGAGGAATCAATGGTAATGAAGCAGCAACCGGATCAATCAAGTAGTTTACAGGATATATGGGGATTTTCTTGTTTTTTGGAGACGCTTTGTAAAGATGGTTTTTATCATGAAGTAACCACAACAACAAAGCCAGTAGGTCCTACAGTTACATATCATGATAAAGAATACATTAATTTTGCTAGTATTAATGTGTTAAATACGCATCAAGAACCTGATGTAATGAAACATTTTTTACAAGCAGCGAAACAATATGGATTGGTTACTGGCGGTTCACGGGTTACTCAAGGAGTCAGCAGTGCGCATAAAGAGATGGAAGAAGAATTAACTCGTATTACGGGAAAAGAACGTTCTATATCCTTTGCCAGCGGGTTATTGGCTAATATTGGCTTTATTAATGCAATGACTTGCAAATTTGATTTTAGTTCTACTTGCGGCATTAACAACAGTGATGCTGTATTCGTTCTTGATAGAGATTGTCACTGGAGTCTATGGAAAGCAGCATCACATTTGGAGTTTGGCAAACAGTTGTTTCCTTTTCGGCATAATGATCCCAAACATTTGGAAATTTTATTAAAACGTTTGTCTAAAACACATAAAAAGATTGTCGTTGTCTTTGAAAGCATTTATTCTGCTGATGGATCCATTGCACCGATGAAAGAACTTTTAGATGCTTGTGAAAAGTATGGAGCGATCAGCTATGTGGATAATGCAAATGGCTTTATGTTTTATGGTCCGGAGCAGCGGTTATTTTCAGAAGAATTCAAACAAATGAACAGAGCTACCTTTGTCATGGTGTCATTTTCTAAAGCAGTAGGTATGGAAGGTGGGGCAATTTCCGGTCCTAAAGATATGATTACCATGTTTGAACTATTATCGGGAACTTCTCTGTTTACCGCAGCTATTCAGCCACCGACTGCCAGTACCATTACCTATATTTTGCATAAACTGGAGAAACATCCGGAAATTATGGATCAATATTTGGAACGTTCGTTGAAACTACGTCAAGTTTTGGAAGAAAAGCATTTTCGTCTCAACGATACACCATCTTACATTATTTCTGTCATTATAGGAAATGACAAAAAAGCAGTTAAGGTATATGAGGCTTGTCTGGAAAATAATATTATGGTCGGTATGTTTCGGTATCCGGCTGTTAAACCGGGACATGCACTGATCCGCATTATGATGAATGCAGGACAGACAGATGAACAGCTTCAATGCCTTATTGCTTTTCTTGAAAAAATGAAAGATACGTATAAATTTTAGGTAGTTCGGCGGACTGCATTTTTACTTTTTTTTTTGTTGCATCTGCTTTTACTATATGATACGGCGCAATCTTTGAGCATCCTCGCTAACAATGATTGTGCCGTATTTTTTACTCACATATAAAAAATACAATGGGTGACTGTACATAACACAAAAGGCTCTCGAATTTCCGAGGGCCTTTTGGTTTCGGTTGTACGCCCGGCATAGGCGCAGTATAATGGGTGAGAGTCGCGAGTGCCGGTTTAATAGTGCCACGCACATAACCTAAGGCAAGGGGGCCATTGTGAGGTGGAATCTGAAGGAAGCCAGTACGAGGAGCACAGAAAACCGAATGGGCTGCCCACAAACGGATAGCGTGGAACGGGAAAGATATGCGGGAGTGCCGAGTACCGGCTCTCCGGATGACAGAGAAAGAAACGGTGCTGGCGATTTTGATGGAACGCATACGGGACAAGGACAACCTAAACCACGCGAACAAACAGGTCAAACGAAACTATGGCGCGCTGGGCATAAACGGAATGACAGTCGAAGCGGCTCAGCCATAGCGGAAGGAACATAAAGAGGAACTCCTGCAACAGTTGCGGAAAGGATGAACCCAGTCCGGTACGACGCAAGAAAATCCCTAAACCAGAAGGCGGCGTACGACAACTGGGTATTCCCATGATCATAGACCGGGTCACAGCAAGCACGTTCCATTACAAAGGAAACGCTCGCATTGGCCGGATAGTATGACTTCTCGAGCCAATACGAGCGATTACGAAAACAGCACTTAAATAATTGAAACGCCGTATACCGAACGGTGTATATGGTGTTGTGAGAGGCCGGCCACCTCAACTAATAGATGCCATCCTGCTCGATTAATTACAATTAATCGAGTATTTCAGATAAAGAGGTGTATGGTAAATTTCGAGCTTGGGCGACTGCTTTGCATGTGATTTTTCCATCGACGGTATTTAAGCCCTGAGCAAGTCCTGAATCCTCCTGCAGTGCTTGTTTCCAGCCTTTGTTGGCAATTTTCAAAGCATAAGGAAGTGTAGAGTTCGCTAAAGCGATAGTCGAAGTCATGGGAACAGCACCTGGGATATTTGCTACTGCATAGTGAATTACGCCATATTTTATATAAACAGGATCTGTATGGGTTGTTACGTGATCAATGGTTTCTACGCCGCCGCCTTGATCAATGGCAACATCAACAATAACGGAACCTTTTTTCATTTCCTTGACCATATATTCTTTTATCACTTTAGGAGCCATTGCTCCCGGAATTAGTACACAACTGATGAGCAAATCTGCTTTTTTTGCCCATACGGCGGCTTCAAAGGAATTAGAAACAATAGTTTCTACACGACCGTTAAACAGATCGTCAATATAAGACAGCCGTTCAGGGTTCATGTCGAGGACCGCGACCTTGGCTCCGAGTCCTACTGCCATTTTTGCGGCATTTAAGCCGACAGTACCGCCACCGATAATAACTACTTGAGCAGGTTCTACACCGGGAACTCCGCCTAAAACCATTCCTTTCCCGCCATATTGTTTTTCTAAATATTGTGCACCGATTTGTACACTCATGCGGCCGGCTACGCGGCTCATAGGAGATAAAAGCGGCAAAGAGTTATTTGCATCCCGTACCGTTTCAAATGCGATTCCTATAACTTGATTGCGAAGCAGTGCAGCCGTTAATTCTGGTTCCGGAGCTAAGTGCAGATATGTAAAGAGAATTTGTCCTTTATGAAACATATCATATTCGGGGAATAACGGTTCTTTTACTTTAATGATCATATCAGCGTTGTCGAAAACTTCTTTTTTAGTTAGTATTTGAGCACCTACCGCATTGTATTCCTCATCACTGAAATTACTTCCTTTACCCGCACCGCTTTCTACTAACACGGTGTGTCCTGCTTCTTTTAAAGCATGACAGCCTGCTGGTGTCAAACCTACTCGAAATTCATGATCTTTGATTTCTTTTACGGTTCCGATAATCATAATACATACCTCCTTAAAATAACTGAGAATACTGAATAATGTATACATTAGTGCATTAAAAATTATCATAATTACATAATTAATAAATAAATTCTAAAATGTAATCTCATGAATTACTTTGGGTAATTTATTAATTTCATTATACTAAGACAACAGATAATTTGCAATATGGGTGTGAATTAAATTTTTAATATAAATATTAAAAAAAATATGTATATATTATTATATTCAATAAAAATTAAATATCAGGGTAAAAAATATAAGACGCGTTCTTGTTTGTATGCTACCGGATGACTTCTGAATTTATAAAAACAAAACTGTTTAATAAATGATACTATGTATCCATGAGTGATAAGTAGATATATACTTGCTTACAGAAAAGTGAATAAGAGAAAAATATATATTCTGCTTGTTTTGCTGTCAAATAGAAATGAATATGGTATGATAAAAGAGTAAAGTTAGTATTTTATAACGTAGGGAGCGTATATATGGAAAGCATAGATATCGGCATTATTGGATTATCAGTTATGGGAAGCAATTTAGCGCTGAATATGGCAGATCATGGATTTTCTGTCGCAGGGTATGATTTTGAATCGTCATTTACGACGCAATTTATTACGGACAAGCCGCATTCAGGAGTGCAGGGATTTTATGATTTGCAGGAGTTTTTACATTCGTTAACGAAACCGCGCCGTGTGTTTCTGATGATCAAAGCAGGAAAACCGGTGGATACAGTCATTGAACAAATCCTTCCTTTTTTGAGTGACGGCGATATTATTATGGATGGCGGCAATTCGTTTTTTAAAGATACACAGCGGCGGTTCACGTATTTATCTGAAAAGGGAATCCATTATTTTGGCATTGGTGTTTCCGGCGGTGAAAAAGGAGCACGCAGTGGACCGGCACTGATGCCTGGCGGTAACATAGATATCTATGAAAATATTCGACCTGTTTTTGAAGCAATTGCCGCTAAAATAGAGGGACAGCCGTGCTGTTTTTTTATTGGAAGCGATGGAGCCGGCCATTACGTAAAAATGGTTCATAACGGTATTGAATATGCGGATATGCAATTGATATCAGAAGCGTATCGCTTGTTGAAATATATAGGCGGATATACAGACCTGGAAATTTCAAAAATTTTTTGCCAGTGGAATCAAGGAGAACTAAATAGTTATTTAGTGGGAATTACTGCAGATATTCTGGCCGAGTGTGATGCTGATGGGACTCCTTTGGTAGAACGAATAGTTGATTGCGCAGGGCAAAAGGGAACCGGCCGTTGGACGAGCATCGAAGCATTAAAGCAAGGCGTCGATGTTTCAATTATTACTACCGCTTGCAATGTACGCGTCTTATCAAATCTGATGATAGATCGCAGCAAAGCGGCTGAACTGATTGGGCATCCAATCCGGGAACATTGTGCAGATACGAATTTTGTGGAACAAGTCCGGAGAAGTTTATATACTGCAAAGATTGTGGCTTATGCACAAGGGTTCTCATTGTATCGTTCGGCATCCATTCATTATGGATGGCATTTGGATTTTTGCAAAATTGCCGCTATTTTTCGTGGCGGGTGTATTATTCGAGCACAATTTCTAAATAGAATCATGACGGCATATGAAAGACATCCCGAGTTGAGCAATCTTTTGTTTGATGAGTTCTTTTATGGAAAAATAAACGAAAATCAAGCAAGTTTGCGTGATATTATCTGTTTAGCAGTACAAAATGGGGTAGCTGTACCTGCTTTTTCCAGTGCATTACAATATGTTGATGGATATTGCGGGGGAACGATAGGTGCTAATCTTATACAAGCTCAAAGAGATTATTTTGGGGCACATACATATCAGCGGGTAGATAAAGAAGGCTCGTTTCATCATGAATGGAAAGAGCATTATAAAAAATAAAATAAAACAGCAGCGGCACGAATGAAGTGCCGCTGCTGTTTTTTATATAAGTGAATAAGGAGATTCTTATTATACGCGCCGCTTTGCTATTTCCAGACGCATTTTGTTCATGTTTTTCGTGAATTTATCGGGATCCTTCATCATTAAGCCGGTATAAATAATATCCATCAGGGCTAAATGAACCAACCGGGAAGCTGTAGCTTCAGAACGATAAGTAACCTCTCTGCCGGCACCGCAGAGAATAATGTCGGCCAATTTGCAAAGCGGGCTTGTCTTATAACTTGTCAGAACAATAATTTTAGCATGATTAGCTTTTGCTAACTTTGCGGCGGTAATGAGATCGAGATTAGAACCGGAATGGGATACGATAATTACCACATCTTCAGGGGTTAACAACGTAGCTGAAGTTACTTGCATATGAAGATCGGAAAAAGCATGGACCGGTTTAGAATAACGCAGGAGATGATTTTCGATATCCTTGGCGACACCTGAAGATACGCCATATCCATATACGTCAATCTTATGTGCGTTATAAATCAAATCAATAGCTTTATTGACCGCTTCAGAATCGAGATCTTTCAAGGTGTCTTGCAAGCTGTTGATCGTATTATAAAATACTTTAGAGGCAATTTCCTGCACTGTATCATAGGTGTTGATATCTTGGCAAACTGATTCCAAAGGTGTAAAAATTTCTGAAGCTAAAGCAATTTTTAAATCCTGCAGGCCATTGAAGCCGGCTTTATGACAAAAACGAGAAACTGTGATTTCTGAACTGGCGGTACTTTCAGCAATTTCTGAAATGCTTTGACGGATAGCTTCATGGGGATTTTCAGAAATATAATCCGCTATTTTTTGCTGAGATTTTGTGAAATAAGGATAGTTGGACAACAGGAGAAGTAAGCAGTTTGCTGGTGGCTGCTTGGAATTTGCCATATGATTACGTCCTTTCTTAGAATTTTTTACGTACAGCGCCTTTTGAAGCGTCTTCTGATATTTCTCTGTACAAATGCAGGAAATTACTATTTACATCTTTGACTACCGGTTGAAATGTCGTACGGCGTTTTGCTGCGGTGTCTTCAGAAACGCACCATTCTAATTTTCGTTTGGGAATATTGATTTTAATGATATCGCCATTTTGAACAAGCCCAATGGGACCGCCTGCATACGCTTCCGGAGATAGATATCCTACAGATATTCCGGCAGAAGCTCCGGAAAAGCGGCCATCTGTAATAATAGCAACGCCGGGAATACCAGCTAAGATTTCTGTGGCGCGGTGCATTTCTCTCATTCCAGGGCCGCCGGAAGGTCCTTCATATCGAATAATAACAGCAGTTCCATCTGGAATTTTATGTGCATAAGCGGCATCAGTACAATCTTCTTCAGAATCAAATACCATGGCGGGTCCTTCAAATATCCATTGATCTTCTGGGATTGCAGAACATTTTACAACACTGCCCTTTGGTGCCAAGTTACCATACAGCACGGCAATACCGCCTTCTCTTTCAAAAGGATTGGTTATAGGCCGTATGATTTCACCATCTGCTGGTTTTGCATCGGCAATATTTTCTCCGATTGTATGGCCATTTACGGTCAAGCAATCTGTATGAAGAATGGACCGCAGCTCATTCATGACCGTTTTTAAACCGCCGACAGTGTCTAAATCACCGGTTGCATATATCTTGCTGTTTGGACAAATTCGTGTATTTAAAGGTGTATTACGGCTGATGCGATCAAAATCGTCAAGAGAAATAGGGATACCGCATTCGGCGGCAATGGCCGGGATATGAAGCGTGCTATTTAGAGAGCCGCCCATAGCTAATGTGACGGTAATAGCGTTTTCAAATGCTTCTTTGGTAAGAATGTCGAGTGGTTTTATATCTTTTTTTACAAGATTTACAATAGTGCGGCCAGCCTCTGTTGTTAATTTCTTTTGTTCGTCACTTAAGGCAAGTACGGTGGAGACATTAGGGAGTGTAAGACCTAATGTCTCAGCTATTTCACACATGGTATTCGCTGTTCCAAAAAATGGGCAGACACCGGCCCCTGTATAATATTCAGCACTCACGTCCAACAGTTTTTGCTCATCAATTTTACCGTGAATAAACTCCTGACGAGCGGCTTTGTTTTCTTTCGGTGTAATGTGATGTTTCATGGGGCCGCCGGTAATCATGATAGTTGGAATGTTTATCCGGGCGGCAGCCATAAGCATGCCGGGGACAATTTTGTCACAAGAGCCTAACATGACCATCCCATCGAAGATGCCATGTCCTTTTACCATGGCTTCAACTGAATCTGCAATAAGTTCGCGACTAGCCAGCGAATACTTCATTCCGGCATGACCTTGAGCGATGCCATCACAAATGGCAATCGTATTGAATTCTAATGGTACGGCGCCGGCGTCGGTGATGGATTGTTTGACTTGGTCAGCGAGAACACGCAGATGTACATGCCCTGTAACAATTTCATTCCAAGAGTTGACGACGGCAATGATCGGTTTGTCGAGTTTTTTTTGATCGACACCGCAAGAACCTAAATGAACTTTAGCAATAGCTTTTTGATAGGTTGGAAATGTACTGAAACGATTTGACATAAAGAAACCTCCTGTTTATGTTAAAAAAATAATAGATACGGCAATTACCGTTTGCGTATCTGAAATGAGTAAACAGAATGATTCATTTTTGCATGGGCTGGATACATTACGATGATTTATTGCTATTATATGATACAAAACTATCTTTTTCAAGAGCTGTATATATTTTTTTGATGTAAAACTATCATTTATATAAAATAGATATTTTAACTAAGAATGTCCATATATGTATACTTTATTTGTGTAGTAAACACATTAAAAATGGCTTTAACTAGCTATTTGCGAAAGATGCAATAAATGGCTGGTTTTTGAATTTACTATGTACAAAAAGAATAGGCATTATTTTTAAATGTTATTTACATATCAAAAAAATGAATGTATAATACGAATAAATGATAAGTAGATATCATTTTTTTACTGCGAAACGGATAGAAGATTCGTCGGCTGGGTGAATCTGGGTAAAAGATGATGATGTATATAATGTTGGGAGAAATAAATTATGGATTTCGGATACAATCCGGAGAAAGAGAGGATTAGAATGGTACAAGACGCCTTATTGCAAGAAGTCTGGATTGGTGTCGATGTGGGAACGACGGGAGTACGTGCTATCGCGTATACTGCAGAGGGAATAAACGTAGCTTCTTCAGAAGCGTTCTATCCGCTGTTGACGCCGCATCCCAATTGGGCAGAAGAAAGTCCTTTGCAAATTTATGAAGCCATAGAAGCTGTTATACGTAAAACAGTGGACGCACTTCATTATAAAAACTGCAAGCTTATTGGTGTGGCATTAAGTACCGTTATGCATAGTTTCGCTGGCTTGGATAAGAATCATGAACCACTTATGGATATGCAGACTTGGGCTGATAGCCGCAGTGCAGATATTGTACGGGAATTAAAAAAAGATGCTGTACGTTGCCGAAAATTTTATGAACGAACCGGCTGTCCGATTCATGCCTGCTATCCTTTGGCAAAAATAGTGTGGCTGAAGCGTAACCAACCGGAAATATTTAAGCGAATGAAATACGTAGGTTCCTTGAAAGATTATATTTTTGAAAAACTGACGGGGCAATGGGTTATCGATCATTCTGCTGCCAGTACCAGCGGCATGTATAATGAGAAAGAAATGGATTGGGATGATGAAATACTGCAATTTGCCGGCGTTTCAAGAGACGCAATGCCGCCGGTTGTTTCTACGACGTATTCATATGCAGTAACCAATGCGGCAGCAAAACGAATGCATCTTCCCCAAGGACTGCCCATTGTTATTGGTGCAACTGACGGAGTTCTTGTAAACGTTGGCATCGGGGCTGTGGAACCAGGACAGCTCAGTGCCACTATTGGTACCAGCGGTGCGCTGCGTATGCTTACGGGTAAGCCGATGATAGACAGTAAGGGAATGCGTACGTGGTGTTATAATTTGGTGGATGATGTCTGGGTTTCCGGAGGTGCCATTAACAATGGCGGAATGATTCTGCGCTGGGTCCGTGACAAAATTTGTCATTACAGCGGCGCACAAATGGAAAATCTTGACGTGGATCCGTATGATTTGATGACAATGAAGGCTTCCCATGTAGCTCCTGGTTCAGATGGACTTATTATGATGCCTGCTTTTACCGGAGAGCGTGCACCATATTGGAATTCCGAATTGCGGGGGATGCTTTTTGGGCTATCTTTAAACCATGGCCGTTCACATATTATTCGTGCCACGATGGAAGGTATTTGTTATAGCCTGAACAGTGTGATGGATGCCTTAAAAGATTTTGGAGATGTTAGAGATATCCGTGTCAGCGGAAGTTTTACAAAGTCAGATTTATGGCTTCAAATCCTTTCTGATATTTTAAATGAACAGCTTATTTTGCCGGATAACAGTGAGGGAGCGGCATTCGGTGCAGCTGTTTTAGGTTTTATTTCCAGCGGCAGGATGAAGAGTATTCGAGATACCAAAGATCTTGTTCATACAAAAAAACTATATGTGCCCAATCCGGAAAATCGGAAAACGTATGAGGAATTGTATGCAATTTTTGGACGATTATATAAGAATCTTCAGCAGGAATTTTCTGATATTACAGCATATCAAAATAACATATAATTAAGGGTTTCCTTATTATTTATTTAATTTTTATTTAAAAGGAGGTTTTTATTATGCCACTAGTCATCTTAGCGGTAGGTATTCTGGTTTTATTTTTCCTCATAGTTAAAGTAAAATTGAACAGTTTTTTGTCTTTGCTTCTCGTAGCCGGTCTTGTTGGATTTGCTGAAGGCTTGCCGATTGGACAAATTGTTCCGGTCATTGAAAAAGGCTTAGGCGGCACACTTGGCGGTCTGGCAATTGTTGTTTCTTTTGGAGCAATACTGGGTAAGCTTATGGCTGAAAGCGGTGGAGCACAACGTATTGCGACGACGCTTATCAAGGTATTTGGCCGCAAAAATATTAAGTGGGCCGTTTGCCTGACTGGATTTATTGTTGGGATTGCTTTGTTCTATGAAATTGGTTTTGTTCTTTTGATCCCCCTTGTTTTTACTATTGCCGCAGCTGCAAAAATCCCCTTGTTGGAAGCAGGTATTCCAATGGCAGCAGCTCTTTCTGTTACACACGGATTTCTTCCGCCCCATCCGGGCCCGACAGCTATTTCTATTATCTATAATGCGGATATTGGATTGACGCTTGTGTATGGTGCAATTATTGCTATTCCGACGGCGATTGTAGCTGGCCCGTTGTTCTATGGTACTGTTAAACATATTAAAACGGAAATTCCGGAAGGGTTATTTGAACCTAAGGTATTTACAGATGAAGAAATGCCTGGTTTCGGTATTAGTGTATTTACCGCATTGGTGCCTGTATTTTTAATGGCAGCAGCCGCTATTGCAAAAATGGAACTTGCAAAAGGAACGCCTGTTTTTGATGTACTTACCTTTTTGGGAACGCCGGACATTGCACTGACGATTTCTATTCTTATTGCATTCTATACATTTGGTATCGGACGCGGAAAATCAGTTGTTGACATCATGAAAGTTGCACAGGATGGCATTGTGGCTATTGCTATGATTCTACTGATTGTCGGCGGCGGCGGTGCCTTGAAGCAAATTTTGATTGATAGCGGTGTTGGCAGCTATATTGGGACATTGGCAGCAGGATCCAATCTTTCTCCGTTATTGTTGGCATGGACTGTTGCTGCTGTTATTCGTGTTGCTTGTGGTTCTGCAACTGTTGCGGCACTTACAGCAGGCGGGATTGCGGCTCCGGTCGTTGCGGTTACCGGGGTTAGTCCGGAATTGATGGTTTTAGCTACAGGAGCAGGTAGTCTTATTATCAGTCCACCGAATGATCCGGGATTTTGGCTTTTTAAAGAATTCTTTGGGCTTACTGTTAAAAATACGGTACGTACTTGGTGTGTATTGGAAACGATTATTTCCGTTATGGGTTTAGCCGGAGTTCTTATTATATCTATGTTTATATAGTGTATTTATGATGCCCGGTGCAGCGCATTTTTTAGAATGCACTGCACCGGAAAATAAATCACTATTATTTTTTTGTGTTTCATGATTGATTTCACAAGAGAAACTTATAGTGAAATTTAATTTTATATCTGAAATGAGAAAGGAGGAATACATGTTTATGGGATATTTATTAGGTATAGATGTAGGTTCTACAAATTATAAGGCAGTAGCCTGCGATTATAACGGACATTTTTTGGCAACAGCTAAACGTCCAGCGGATACGACTTATTTGGAACATGGCTGGGCTCAACTAGATCCACAAAAAATGTGGGAAGGTGTAGCGGCATGTATAAAAGAAGTCAGCCAAGCGCTTCCGGGAGAGATTTGTGACGGAATCGGCATAGCAACTAATGGGGAGGATATGTTCCTGGATGCTAGCGGAGAAGCTGTACATCCGACGATCCGCTGGTTTGATACAAGGACGGATAAAATTGCGAAGGCCTGGAAAAATTTTGGTGTAGAACAAGTATATAAAATTACCGGAATTAATCCTAATCCGGTGGCCGGTATTACTCGTATACAGTGGATAAAAAAACATCATCCTGAGTTATTTGCTAAAATCCACTGCTGGATACAGACACAAGGATTTGTTAGTTTAAAATTAACCGGTATAGCCCGGACAAGCTGGAATAATGCATGCCGGACGATGGCTTTTGATTTGCGTACACGTAATTGGTCTAAGGAAATTTTGGAGGAAGCCGGCATTCCGGAAGATATTCTGGCAGAACCTATACGTCCTGGCGAATTAGTTGGGATGACTACGGAGGATGTTGCTGCTATGATTGGGCTTCCGGCAGGTACTCCGGTATATGCCGGAGGCATTGATTATGCTTGCGGAACCTTTGCTACAGGTATTATAAAATCCGGACAGATGCTGGACTCTACCGGAACTAGTGAGCAATTGGTGTTTATTTCTGATGAACCGCAAAGCAGTCCCAAATATATCAATAAAAATTTTACATCTGTGTCGTATGTTGTTAATGATAAATATTATATGATGGGACAAATTATTTCTTCCGGTGGAATTCTTGAATGGTTTAAGCGGGAATTTGAAGGGGCATCTTTTGATGAACTTGTTGCAGAAGCTTCTCTGCGACCTATAGGTGCTAATGGGTGTATGATGCTGCCGTATTTTTCTGGGAGATACACGTTGGGCAGCGATGCTGCAGCGCGAGGTGCTTTTTTGGGTATTACAACGGCGACGACGCGCGGGGATTTCGTACGTGCGATTTTGGAAGGACTATGCTTTGAAATGTATAGCATTGTTCGCAATGTGCAACGTATTTCTGATAAGGAAATTCAATCTATATATGCAATTGGAGGAGCAGCCAAAAGTGATTTTTGGATGCAATTAAAAGCAGATATTACAGGGATTCGAGTTAAAAGTAAAAGTGTTCCCGAGGCAGCGGCATTGGGAGCAGCTATGTTAGCTGGTATTGGCGCTGGAGTCTACGACAGTCCCGAAGATGCTGTAGAAAAAGTTTCATTTCCTGAAAAAGTATATGAGCCGAATAAAAAACGGCATAAAAAATATATGGATATTTATGAAAGATTGAATCAACAAATGTATCCGGCATTAAAATATTTTAATGATACAGTTACTGAAATGCAGTCTTCTCTTATAGAGTGGGATGATGAAGAATAAAAGACTGCAGTAAGTATTTACAATAAAAGGAGGAATATAAATGAAAACGTTAGTAATTGGGGATCCTTTATTATCTTCAGAAAAATTAAAAATTGCTGTTCATGAAATTATGGGTGAAGAAGTCGAGGTCTGCTGTGTTGACTGGAAACCGGCAAATGATGAAGAATTTTGGTATTTACGCAGTATTGTTGAAAAAAATGGTCCGTCTGTGGGAAAGCCGCCGCAGGAAATTTTTGATTATGTCGGAGAAGTTGATATGATTATTACACAACATACGCCTATCAATGAACAAATTATTGAAGCGGCAAAAAAATGTAAAGTCATTGGAGTATGCCGCGCGGGCGTAGAAAACATTGACGTGACCGCGGCAACAAAACATGGCATTCCCGTTTGCCGTACAATGGGACGTAATGCGAATGCTGTATCTGATTACACCGTGGCTCTTATGATTACGGAAATGCGCAATATAGGACGCGGTCATGCCGCTTTAAAACAGGGCGAGTGGAAAAAGCAGTATTCCAATTATGAATTTGTTGGAGATATGTACGGAAAAACTGTTGGACTAGTCGGTTTTGGATACATTGGGCATTGTGTAGCGAAAAAACTTAAAGGATTCGATGTAAATATTCTTGTTTATGATCCTTTTGTAAAGGCAGAAGAAATTGAAGCACAAGGCTGTAAACTTGTATCTTTGGAAGAACTTTGTGAAAAATCGGATTTTATTAGCATGCACGCTCGTCTTTCTGATGAAACCCGTGGTCTTATTGGGACGGCACAATTTGAGTTGATGAAACCTACGGCGTATATTATCAATACAGCTCGGGCAGGATTGATTGACGAACAAGCATTGATTGCCGCGCTGCAAGATAAAAAAATTGGGGGTGCCGCTATTGATGTATGGTGGGTAGAACCACCGGCTAAAAACCATCCGTTCATGACACTGGATAATGTGACGATTACACCGCATTTGGCGGGTTCAACTAAAGATGCATTTAATCGAACACCCTATCTGCTGTTAGAAGAAATTAAGCGGACGGCTCAAGAAGGTAAGCCACGCTGGATTGTGAATGCTAAAGACGTATCAGTGGAATTAAATACATTGCAATAAAAGTTTATTCAACGTGTAAAAGGAGGATGTTGGGATGAAAGCAGCAGTATATAAAGGAATAGGCAACATGGTAGTTGAAGAGATAGCTAAACCATCTGCCGGTAAAGGCGAATTACTCGTACAAGTTAAGGCGTGTGCTATTTGCGGGGGCGATATCCGAACATTCCGTCATGGACATAATGCAATTAAGCCGCCTATTGTGCTGGGACATGAAATTGCAGGCGTTGTTGTAGAAGCCGGGGAAGATGTAGATCGTTATAAAGTGGGAGATCGGGTCATTGTTGCACCGGGAATTGGCTGCGGCCATTGTGCATTTTGTCTTTCCGGCCGCCAGCATCTTTGTTATACGAGAAAAACAATTGCTCATCATTATAATGGCGGCTTTGCTGAGTATGTTTTAGTTCCGGCTAATGCTGTAGCGGCAGGGAATGTTAATTTTATTCCCAGCGAAGTCGATTATCTTAGTGCATCGTTAGCGGAACCTTTGGCATGTGTCATTAATGGGCAAGAGGCAATACATATACAGCTAGGGGATACCGTAGCGGTTATCGGTGCCGGCCCGATTGGAATTATGCATGCAGAATTAGCAAAGGCACAAGGAGCGGGAAAAATTTTTCTTATTAACCGCAGCAGCAAGCGACTGGAAGCGGCAAGAGAACTTCTTTATGATGCCTATATAGATTCCAGCAAAGACGATGCAGTACAGGTTGTAAAGGACTTAACGGAAGGTATGGGCGCTAATGTCGTTATCGTTACTGCAGGTAGTGCCGCAGCACAAAATATGGGAATCCCAATGGCTAGCAAAGAGGGCAAAGTTTGCCTGTTCGCCGGATTGCCTAAAGACAATCCTATGTTAAATTTTGATGTGAATTTTATTCATTATCGCCAGATTGCTTTGTATGGTACTTTTTCTTCAGCACCACGGCATAATGCGTTGGCCATTGAGATGATACGCAGTGGAAAAATCAATGTGGATCAAGTATTGACACATGTTGTAGCGTTAGAAGATATTTGCTGCGGCATGGAATTGGTTGAAAATCGTGCTGGTTTGCGTGTAGCAGTAGCGCCGAACTTGACGGATATACAAGATGATCTTGCTCGTCATGACAAAATTATTATTGCTAAACCTTAATCGTTACTATAAAAGACAAGGCGCTGTTATGAGAATAACAGCGCCTTGTTTGTATGTGTTAGAACTATAGAATGACAGATAGAGAGTGCGGCATTCAATAGAGGCTGAGATTTGTTTATGTGTCCCAATGTTGTTTAATTATTTTTTGAGCAGCAGTATAACTTGTTTTTGCTGTATATAACAAACCTTTTGACATTATGCGGTCAGAAAGCATTTCAGTAGAAATGACGCGGGGTTGTACTCCTAGCGTTTTTAAGGCATGCAGCATAACTATTGTTTCGTTGCTGCCGCTTCCTGCAGGCAGACGGTCATGGCGGGATTCTTGACGAAGATTTTTATAGGGAAGACGATGAGCATCATCAACTTGGATAGCAACAATGCGATCTGCAGGAATGTTTTCTAAGTTTTCTGGTGACTGATGAGCTCGGGTCCAATGCCAGGCATCGCAAATAATTTTTGCATTTTGACACTCCGATTGCTGAATAACACGCCAAACTGTTTGAAGTGTTGGGAAACTGCTGTAAGGCATGAATTCGATAGCAATATCCAATTCTTCTGCACGTATACATAAATTTTTTAAAGCAGAAATCATTTGTTTTTCAGAAAAAGATTGAAATAAAGTGGCATTAATATGTTTTACTTTAAAAAGACGAGCCATATGAAATAAGAGTTGCTCTTTTTTTTGCTGGTCCGGTGTGCGATCAGAATTGGCTCCCCAGTCAGTCAGTAGTTCAATTTCAGTGACTTTGAGATGATATTTTTTTAACAAAGCAAGTATGTGAGCATCGGTGAAGCCAGCGGCCAAGGCTTCCATATAGTTTTCGACCCGCAGGCCGATTCCTGTAAAGCCGGATTCGGCAGCAATATGAATACGGTCATATAATGAAACCGTAGTTCCTAATGTGTATGAACTGATTGTTAAATTATTTGCAAATTTCATGAAAATCACCTTTTTGATTATTGATGCAAAAATAAAATCAATTATATCATAATACCATTATAATTGTTATTAATAAAAAGACAATGTAATTAAGATTCAATTATTGTTTTTTTATATAGGATCTGTTTATAAAAAACACTATAAAAATTTTATCGGAATTTGATAGTTTTTATATAGACTGTAAGTTGACTTTAATATTATACTAATGGTACCATAAACCAAGATATTTTCTAAATGTAACAGCAATGAATATAGTTTTTATAAAAAGATAAAATTATATTTTGCCTATCATAATCAAAGAAAAGAAGGTACTGTAATGAATCGAAAAATAGTAATATTACCCATTATTATGTGTATATGCGGCGCATTGCTTTTAACAGGATGCAGTGTGTTACCGCAGCAGGAGGAAAAAAAAAGCGGCATAGCTATGGATACCACGGTTTCTTTGTACGCTTCTGGATCAGAGGCTAAAGCGGCTGTAGAGGAAGGATTTCAAAAAATTCACGAGATAGATTTGCTGGCAAATATGATGAATCCTGACAGTGATGTTTCGAAAATTAATAATGCCGCCGGTAAAAGTTTTGTGCAAGTCGATCCCCAAGTTTATGAAATGATAAAATATTCTGTTTTATATTCTCAAAAAACAAATGGTAAATTTGATATTTCTGTTGGACCGATTAGTAATCTTTGGCAGATTGGAACGCCCAATCAGCATATTCCTTCGCCGGAGGATATCAAGAATACATTGCCTAAAGTGAATTATAAAAATATAAAATTGCGCCCTGAAGATCATAGTGTTATGTTGATGCAGCCAGGAATGGCAATTGATTTGGGCAGCGTTGCTAAAGGGTATTGTGTAGATCAGATTGTAAAAATTTATCAAAAGCATCATATAAAAAGTGGATTAATTAATATGGGGTCCAGTTCTATGTATGCCATTGGAATGAATAGCAAAGGAAATCCATGGTCTATTGGCATAAAACATCCTCGGTCTGATACAGAGGGGGAATATTTGGGGATTGAGAAAATTACAGATAAGGCGTTATCAACTGCAGGAGATTATGAAAGATATTTCATACAAGATGGCAAACGCTATCATCTTATCTTTGATCCTCAAACCGGAGTGCCTGCAGAAACGGGTATTATGAGTGATACCATTGTTATTGATGGTTCTGTTGAGCATTGTGGAATGATAACGGATATACTATCTACGGCTATTTTTGTATTAGGACCTAAAGATGGCATAGCGTTTATTAATAGTATTAAAGGGGCTGATTGTGAAATTACAGGAAAGGATGGTTCTATTTATACAACAAAAGGGTTTAAAAATAATTTTTCTGATTTAAATCCGCAATTTCATTTTGCGGAAACAGAGTGAAACTAAAAAATGATTGAAATGACATGCGGATGAACGCATAAGTGATTATACATTAAACGGACCGGGATATATACTTAAGAAATTGTTTCTTAAGTATATATCCCGGTCAATTGTATACGAGTGAATAGTAATAGTATATTTAGAATTTAAAAGTTACTCCGGCTCCCAGGCCATGTTCGGTACTGCCGTTATCAGGAACATAATTGTGGTAATTTACGTTAACGCCGACCCCCATGGCAATACTGAAATTAACGCCGATCTGAGCTTCACCAAAGTTAGAGCCTTTCACATAAGAGGCATAGGGCTGAAATCCCAGAATACTAGGTGCAGATACGGCTAATCCGCCGTACAAGGAATCGGATTGATTATGCATGTGATTGCGATAACCGCCTATGGCTTGAATATTAGATCCGGCGAGATTATATTTAGCATAAAAGTCATTTTGATGACCATTGGTATCGCGATCTAAATATTCATAGCCGATAGTTGTCTTAGGATTGATTTTTCCTTCTATATAGGTTTCCTTTGTTCCGACACTGACCGCAATTCCTCGGTCAGAAGATAATGTTGTTACTGGCGCGGCAAATGCTGTGACTGCGATAAACATAGTAAACATACTACATAATATAATTGATTTTTTCATAATACGCCCTCCTAGTTATTGATTCGGCGATACGTATTGCTTATACTGTCGAATACTAAACTAATATTAGTGTACCTTGTTTCACTGTATTATGCAAGAGTGACAGGTTTCATTGCATTTTTTACGAAATTTAGGTATGATTGTAATTAAAGAGTATGATTATAATTTAAGTTCGAGTTTATATAATATATTATTTTAGGAGGATATGGGCATGGCGATTTTAAGTATTGAACTGGTATCGAAAATTCCAATAACTGTGGATCAAATGCCGGAAGATGAAGTAGAGCAGCATTTAATTATTACGCATAAAGGCGAAGTATCTTTTGATTCTTATACAGCAGATAATAAAAAAGAACCATGCCGGCATTTTATGGTACACATGGATCAGCATGCCATAACGATGGCATTGGTTTATTTGGATTTGTACTTTGAAGAAGAATCGGTGATTTGTCATACGCAAGGAGAAAGAAAGTGGCAGCTTACTATTCGTGAGGATGATGAGTCCTTGAAAACGTTTACAGGATCACTAGGTGAAGATATTTTATTTAATGGACGCAGTATTTCCTATGGCTTGAGAAAATTTATTCCTATTACTGATTTATGGCTTTTTGACGGTAAAAAATGATGAAATATTTTAATGTTTGCAAAGGAGGGATATGAATTGGATTTTGAATTTTCCCCTATTAAGTTTGACAATACCTACAATATCAGAGACTCCGTATATTCCATATTGCGTGGGGCAATTTTAGATGGCAGGCTAAAGGCGGGACAGCATTTAGTAGAACGTGATATAGCAGGGCAGTTGAAAGTAAGCAGAACACCTGTGCGCGAAGCCATTCAAAAACTGGAAAACGAAAAGTTAGTTACCCATGTTCAACGCAAGGGTGTTTTTGTGGCTGGATTTACGAAAGCAGATGCAGAAGAGATTGGTGTTATTCGTATTGCACTAGAGTCATTATGCTGCAGTATTGCTGCTTCTAAAATAACAGAAAAAGAATTAGTGAATTTAGAAAATATTAATCAAAAGATGTTGGAAGAACATTTACAAGGCAACCTTACTAAGGCAGTTCTTCTGAATAAAAAATTTCATGAAAGTATTTATAAGTCCGCCAGAAGTCCTCATCTATATTATTTTGTTAGTACGTTGAGGGATTATATCAGCCCGTTTACTAAATTATCTTATACGAAAGAAGGACGTATTCAAGAAGTTTTTGAAGAACATGCGGATATTATTCAAAAACTTAGACTTCATGATGAACAAGGTGCACATGATGCGGCGAAAAATCATATTGAAAAATCAGGGAAAACCTTTGTAAGAATGGCATATTAAAAAGAAGCATGTAAAATTTTGTGTATACGAAATTTTACATGCTTCTTTTTTTGTTGACATTTGTATTAATATGTGATAAAATTCTATTAAACAAAAGGCTATTATACGATTTCTTGGTATACCAAATACATTTAAAAATATATTATAATATAAGAATATTACTGATGTTTATTGACATATTTTATATATATAAAATACCTATAAATACAATGTCGACGTGATTATAATTAGAAAATAAGTATGTATATTTTATGAGAAAGGTGGACTGAGTTATGATAACGACACAAAAGCAATGCAATGTAACGGAATCATCTAAGAAGCAAGATAGGATGAAACAAGAGTATCCTAAACAATCTGTATGGAAACGTTTAATTCATGATATCTTCCATGCCGAACCTCATAGAAATAATAACGATTCAGATAAATAATGAATTTATTATCTAAAATTAACGAAAGTATATTGTAGAAATAACCTTTCATACCTTTAAAACACTCCAACAGAAACGGGATGCGGGCATATTAGCCTGCATCCCGTTTCTGTCGGAGTGCAGGGAGAAATTGTTCATTGCTGGTAGCTGCATAATAAAAAATGAAGTATAATTCTTAATAGGATATTTTTTACTAGGAGGGACAAAAATGAAAGCAGTTGTACTGTTAAGCGGAGGAATTGATTCGACGACGTGTTTAGCGCTGGCGGTAGAAAAGTATACGAAGAATGAAGTGTTGGCCTTGACTATGCATTATAATCAAAAACATGTTAAGGAAATAGAAGCATCCCATAAAGTGGCATATTATTACGATGTACAACTTCAGGAGAGCGATTTGTCACAAGCGTTTTCTTTAAGTGATTGTCCGTTGTTGCAGCAAAGTCATAAGAAAATTAAACATGAATCGTATGCAGAACAGCTTGAAGAATTGGGTGGGACTGGTACGGTAGATACATATGTTCCTTTTCGCAACGGATTATTTTTATCTTATGCGGCAGCGGCAGCTATTAGTGTTGGTGCGAATGTTATTTATTATGGCGCACATGCGGATGATGCGGCAGGACGAGCGTATCCGGATTGTACTCCTGCGTTTGAAACAGCGATGAATACTGCTATTTATGAAGGATCGGGGCATACTTGTTGTTTAGAGGCACCGCTGCTTAATTTTACAAAAACAGAAGTTGTCCGGATGGGGCTGCGTCTTCATGCACCCTACGAATTGACATGGAGCTGTTATGAAGGAGGTACTCGTCCTTGCGGTGTATGTGGTACTTGTATTGACCGAGCAAAGGCTTTTGCTGAGAATGGGATACCGGATCCGGCATTAAAGTAAAATGTGAAATAGAGTGTGTTAATTGACATCGGTTCGTATTCAACACTGATGAATGTAAATGGGGCTTTTATGAATGTTTTTGTAATTATTTAGTATGCGCCTCAGGTGTCAGTGGAATAACGGGATTCATTTGTTAGGAGGAATCAACGTGAATGTTTTGAAGGAATATCAACAAAAACTTCAGACACCAGAAGACGCAGTGAAAATCGTAAAAAATGGCGATTGGGTTGATTATAGCCAAACTTGTTCTTTTCCGACGGCCCTAGATGCAGCGCTCGCTGCCCGTCATACTGAATTAAGAGACGTGAAAATTCGTAATGCCATCAGTATGCGGCCGGTACAGACCGTTGAACAGGATCCTCAGGGGGCAGCGTTTACTTACAATGCATGGCATTGTTCGGGAATTGATAGAAAATATATTGACGAAGGACGGGCATACCATATTCCGATGCTTTTCCGGGATTGCGGATCATATTATCAAAAAGGATTTGCTCCGGTCAATGTGGCAATGATATCTGTAACTCCTATGGATAGGCAGGGAAATTTTAATTTTGGATTAACGAATTGCTGCCAGCAAGCTATTTTGGAAGCGGCAGATCGGATTATTCTTGAAGTGAATTCCCAGATGCCGTATATCTGTGGCATGGAGGCAGATCATATCCATATTTCTGATGTGGACGCAGTAGTGGAAGGCCATGCAGAAATTCCTACGGTCAGCAGTCCCAGTGCAACGGTTATAGATAAACAAATTGCCAATCTGATTTTTCCATATTTACATGACGGAATCACGCTGCAATTGGGAATTGGCGGGATGCCCAATGCTTTGGGAACGCTCATTGCCGCATCAGATTTAAAAGATATAGGAATGCATACGGAATTGATGAGCGATGGATATCTTACTTTATATAAGTCTGGAAAAATTACTAATAGGAAAAAAGAACTGCAGAGAAGAAAGGGGGTATTTTCTATTTGCAATGGCTCGCGGGAATTGTATGACTTTCTGGATCATAATCAAGATATTATTTCTGCACCTATGAGTTATGTCAATAACCCCTATACTATTTCACAGTTTTCTGATTTTGTGTCGATTAATAGCTGTATAGCAATGGACTTATACGGCCAGGTTTGTTCGGAATCAGCAGGTACACGGCAAATTAGTGGCACTGGCGGACAGCTGGATTTTGTTACAGGAGCATATCGAGCAGAACACGGAATGGCTTTTTTAGCGATGGCATCTACTTTTACAGATAAAAAAGGAATTAAACATTCTCGTATTTTGCCTAAATTTACGCAAGGTGATATCATTACAACGCCCAGAACGCAGGCACCCTATATGGTTACTGAATATGGCGCGGCCAACCTTTCAGGATTAACAACATGGCAGCGCGCAGAAGCGATTATTAATATAGCGCATCCTGATTTTCGTGAAGACTTGATCAAAGCAGCGGAACAGCAAAAAATTTGGCGTCGATCTAATACATAGTATTAATTCTATATAGAATATAAAATTTTTTAACCTTTGCTTGGAATCTGAGCAAAGGTTAATTTTAAATTTTATTATAATGTGTGTTAAAATATAGAAAAATACAAAAATATCGTGGGAGGCACTATAATGGATGAAAAACAAGTATGTGAATTTTGCGGTAAAAAAATTCCTAAAAATCAAAAACCGTTATATCAAAAAAATAAAAAAACGGGAGAACAAAAGATTATGTGTCAACATTGTTTTGCCAGTGTTAATAATATGGAATATAGTGAATTTCAAAAACGTAAAAAACGCTTTACTATGGGAATATATGGATTAATAATTTGTCTTGTCGCCATGTTGATTTTGTTATATCACGTAATGGTCTGATGAAACTATCAGCGGCAATCAAAGAAGATAAAGTTGCTATTTGTTCTGAATTTTCCTATATTACTTAATAGACATAGTTGTTATGTTATTATATACTGAAAACATAATATATTAGAATGACATAAGGATGGAATTTGAATGGAATATGTATCTGCTTTACTGCAGCCGGAAAATCTACAGCCGTTATTTGTCGTTTTTTTTGCAGCTTTTGTGCAGGCTATTACCGGCTTTGGATTGGTTATACTGGCGGCGCCGATGCTGATGCTTTTTTTTGCAGCCAAAGAAACTATACTTATTACGCTTCTTGTTGCTATATGTTCTAATACACTGCAAACGGGATTAGTATACAAAGATGCGGATGTTAGACTTGTACGACATCTGGTCATGGGGGCTGTGGCAGGATTACCGGTAGGGTTGTTTTTTTATCATGGGGTTTCCAACGCTATGCTGAAAATCTTGATCAGTTTAGCTATCTTGGCATTTCTGGTTATTTCTCATTTTTTACGATTGCATTTTCAGAAAACGAAAAAAAAATCACTTATGACAGGTGTATTATCCGGATTTTTTTATACAACGACAGGGATGGGGGGAATACCTCTCATATTGTATACGACACATATGAATATGACTCCTAAAATGATGAGGGGAACATCTATATTATATTTTTTCTTTGGGAATATATTTTCATTTTTAGCTTTTTATTTGAGTGGAACTGATTTTTTTTATGCGGGACAACATGTATTGTATCTTTTGCCGGGGTTATTTATGGGACTGGGATTGGGGCATATTATTTTTCCGCATGTTCCCGTTGTTATTTTTCGCAGACTGGTATTTGTTTTATTGTATATTGCCTGTTTTTACTCTATTTATGCAGCATTATCATGATAGGTGGATAATGTTTTGAAGGTCTGGAGTTCGCGGATCGTGTACAATGGAAAGGAAGGGATTATATGAGTTCGCTAGATGAGTTATACAAAAAAATGCTGCAAAATGCTGTAACTGGTGAAGACTATACTGTTCCAGAAGATGCTGATGAGGATCAGTTAGATTGCCTTCTTCATCCGGAGGCCCATCCTTTAGTATGGAGGACGGAATCTTGTGACTGTGCCAAAAATGGAAAAAGTTCATGCATGTCAGTTTGTGAGTTTGGAGCTATTACATCTGATCCCGAAAAGGGAATTTCTATTGATGATAAACAATGCGTAGGCTGCCAGGCGTGTATTGATGAATGTAAGCTTCATAATCTTACTCCCAGCAAGGATATTATGCCGGTAGTGGAAACGCTGCATACATATCAAGGTCCGGTGTATGCATTGATAGCACCGGCGTTTTCAGGACAGTTTGGTGATGATATTACTTCAGGGAAACTGCGTACCGCCTTGAAACAGTTGGGATTTGCAGGCATGATTGAAGTGGCCATCTTTGCAGATATATTGACGTTAAAAGAGGCGTTGGAGTTTGATAAAAATATTAATAGTGAAGCAGACTTTCAGCTTACAAGTTGCTGCTGTCCTATGTGGATTGCTATGATAAAAAAACTCTATCATCAATTACTTCCTAATGTTCCCGGAGCCGTATCGCCGATGATTGCCGGCGGACGAACCATAAAGGCGCTTCATCCTCAGGCTAAGACTGTTTTTATCGGACCTTGTCTGGCAAAAAAGGCTGAACGGCGTGAGCCGGATATTGCTGATGCAATTGATTATGTTCTGACATATCAAGAGTTAAGGGATTTGCTGGAAGCTTCTGATATTGATCTTGCATCTTTGGCAGAAGATGATCGCCAGCATGCTTCTCGTGCGGGCATTAGTTATGCATATGCCGGTGGTGTTAGTGAGGCAGTGCAAAAAACGGTGGAAAAATTGAATCCCAATCGGCCTATTTCGATTCATACGCGAAAAGCAGATGGGGTTCCTGGATGTAAAGCGTTAATAAATGATATATTGGAAGGGCACCGCGAAGGGAATTTTTTTGAAGGGATGGGGTGCGTTGGTGGTTGTGTTGGCGGACCCCGGGCAATTATCGATAAAGAAAAAGGGAAAAGTCATGTACAATCATATGGTGCAGCTGCCAAGTATGATACGCCTATGGAAAATCCTTATGTTATTGAATTATTAAAACGGTTAGGGTTTGATACAATTGAAGATTTTTTAGAAAAAAGTGATATGTATAATCGGGAATTTAAATGATATAGAAAAATCGATCGGAAGCGGCACATAATTACTGGTATAGTATCATGTTGCTGCCGGCTGCAGAAAAATAATAAAAAGCTGTTCAAAAGGTAAAGAGATACGTTCTTTTGAACAGCTTTTTATTATTTGGGTAATTTATTTTTTGTGCCCCATTCACAAAGTGTTTCTAAAATAGGAATCAATGTTTTACCTCGTTCAGTAAGTGAATATTCAACTTTTGGCGGGATTTGAGGATATTCTTTGCGGTTTACTAGTTTGTCAGCTTCTAAATCTTTGAGCGTAGAACTGAGAGTTTTATAAGAAATGACGCCAATATACTTTTTCATTTCATTGAAGCGGACAACGCCAAATTCCGCTAATGTATATAAAATAGACATTTTATACTTGCCGCTGATTAATGATAAAGTATAACTAAATCCTGTATTGCCCCAATTTTCTTGGGATATGCAATTTTTATTCATTTTACACTTTCCTCCTGGTAAGTATCATACTTAAATGTGCGTACTTGAATTATTTATTATTCTAGATACAATAATAATGTACAAAATAAGGAAAGTCAAGAGATTGATAGGAGGAGTTATTATGTTTTCAAATGCTTTGCGTCAGCAGCGTACAGCAGACTACGATACAGCGTTTACGTGTGATCCGAAATTGCAATTGCATTTTCGTAAGCTTCAATTATTTGATAAAGAATGGATAGATACTTTATTAAAGGCAGAAGACAGTCTGAGTTCTGTTGGTTGTTTTGGAACGTTGTATTTATGGGGGAATTTTTATGGATTAGAAATTGCTAAAATGGGCAGTCGTCTCATTTCCAGATATACGTCAGAAAAGGAAATTACATTTGGCTATCCGATGGGAAGCGGCAATTTGCAGGGAGCCATTTTAGCGATGTGGCAATCTGCAAAAAAAACAGAAATTTCTTTTGTCATGCGGGGGGTTACAGAACAACAAGTTGAACAATTGAAGCAGATATTTCCCGACCGGTTTTCTATTGCCGAGACAAGAGATACAGCAGATTATATTTATGAAGCACAAGCGCTGGCTCAATTAGCAGGTAATAAACTTCACGGCAAACGCAATCATTGTAATCAATTTATGAAGCGATATCCGGATTGGAGATTTGAAATATTGACGGCCGACCATGTTCAGGATTGTTTATCCTTGCTGGAACAGTGGGAAACAACTCGGCAGACAGTAACGACGAGCGAACAGACTGCTGAACCGGAAGCTATTAAGAAATCTTTTGCAGCTTATGATGAATTAAATCTGGACGGAGGTATTTTATTTGTTGGGAATCAGCCGGTAGCTTTTACCATGGGCGAAAAAGTAGGACGACAGGGATTTGATGTGCGTTTTGAAAAAGCAGAAACAGCATATGATGGCAGCTACACGATGATTAACCGGGAATTTGTACGATTTTTGTTAGAAAAATACAAGGATTTGGTATATATCAACAGAGAAGAAGATTTGGGGCTGGAAAATTTGCGTAAAGCAAAACTTTCATATAAGCCGGCATTACTGCTTAAAAAGTATGATGTATATTGGAAAGAATAAATGAGTATTAAAATAAGAGGGGGTCATGGTGCCTCCTCTTATTTTAATACTCATTTTATTTTTTTTCGATCATTTGGAATGGGGCATAACCGCTGGCTGTTGTACTGCTCCCGTCGGCAATGGTAACAGGGACAAATCCGTTGTCTAATGGTTTCCCGGTAACCTTAACGGCAGTCCGGGACGAAAAGATGATAACTTTTCCTTCTTTTACCATTGTGCGCAGTGTATCCTGCATTTTTTCTTTTGATGTAATATGTATGCTGTTTAAGTCTTTTGCATCAAGAATGATATATGTCCCGCTTTCCATATAGTATGTTTGGTTGGTGTCATATACAGGGGGCGCAGCTTGTTCAACGATACTTGATGCAGGCGCATTGATTAATTCATTTTGCATGAACATATAATATCCCATGCTGATAGCAGAAACGATTAGAAAAACACCAAGACCTATATACGGATTACGGAAAATATACGGATTGCGGGGTGTTTGAGCTGAATTTTTTTCCAGATAAAAGCCACGATGGGGTTTCTTGGCAGGCATATCTGATACTAAACCCAGTATGATGGCTAAGGGGATGCCGTAATCATTGACAGGATATGCTGACTGAATCCAGTCCACTGCACATACACAGGCCATGGCCCGGCTTAGGCAGCTGTCTAAATCTACATTAATATCCATTTTATGTGTAATTGATAATAAAGAATCATTTCCCAGATTTGGCAAATAAGTACGTGCTAAAATGGATAAGTCACGAACGAAGAAGTCATTGTCGGCAAAAGTTTTTCCGGATTGTTCATAACTGGCTTTTATGGACAGGAATAAAGGTTCTGATTTATATGCCGATAAGGTAGGATGTCTAAGTAAAGGGCGAATATCACGATCCCATACGACATCAAAGGTATCACTGTCCTGAACCATTACTGCCGTTACTTTGCGGGAAGCGCTGAAATCGTCTGTGGGAGGCTTAGCATAATAATAAATGCCTCGGACATTACCGCCGCTGATCCATGCAACAGCGATACAGCAAATGCTGTTGAGATTTTCGTTAGCTAAGTCAACCGACAAAGCGATGGTTGTATTGGGTTTTAAATTATTCAAGGTGTCTAAGGTTTCTCTGACCGCATTATTGACCATAATGGTATATTTCCTTTCGTGAGATTAATATTTAATTATATTTTACAATAAGAATGACAGATATGCAAAACCGGATAGGGAAAAGCCTATCCGGTATGTAACTATAGTGTTATTTATTTCGGTTATTGCGGCGGTGTATCATGTGAGAGCGCTGTCGCGGCAAGGGCTTTAATCTAAAATAATTGTGTTTGACAGTTTCGTTTTTAGTGTCAGTAATTGTATTGACTTCAAACATTTTTAACGATTCGATAAAAGGAACAAATTTTTTATAACCAAAATTACGGACATCAAAATCGGAAAACTGTTTATTCAGCAAATTTCCTAAAGTTCCGGAAAAAATCCACCCATTATCATCAGAGTTTTCTTCTGTTAATTTAATTAATGCTTGTTTTATGGTTTTGATATCTTTTCCGGAGGTCGTGTCTGGGGAAAACTCGTTTATAATATCGTCAGTATGGGAGGGAACGCTTTTATCCATATGGGATATACAAGTTTTAGGGGCAAGTGCGGTGTGTTCTTCTTCCTCCACCGTCGTTTCTTGGGTTTGTGTAAGCAATACATCCAGATAAAGAAATTTATTGCATGCAGAAATAAAAGAACGAGGAGTTTTGCTTTCTCCCATGCCGATTACGTATTTTTGCGATTCCCTTAACCGAGATGCCAGACGGGTAAAATCACTGTCTGAGGAGACGATGCAAAATCCATCCAAGTTGTTTTGATACAATAAATCCATGGCATCAATAATTAATGCCGAATCGGAAGAGTTTTTCTTTGTCGTATTACTGTATTGCTGGATAGGTTGAATGGCATTATCCAAAATTGTATTTTTCCATGAAGCCATCTGTGATGTGGTCCAATTGCCGTAGATTCGTTTGTAAATTACGTCGCCAATACCGTTAGCTTCTGATAAAATTATATCAATGTAAGCTCCAGATATGTTTTCTGCATCAATTAGTACGGCTAGTTTCATTTCATTATCCATATTAAAAATCCTCCCGAATATCTTTATTTTATCATTACCTATAGGATAAAGCAAAAAATGCTGATTATACGTAATCAAATATATAAAAATACAAAGAAAACAGTTATATGTTTTCTTTTTTTTCTCTATCAAGCAGATAGCTGCAAAATGTTTTTACAACGTTGTTATCTTTACATTGTTCATTGAGATACAGCCAAGTATGCCGTATGAGCGGCTGGTTATTTCTATCACATAGATTTTTGCTCCAAAGCGTTGGGATTGCTCCGGAAGGAGCTAGCAGAGTATAGCCTAATCCACTGCAGACCATTTGCATACATAAATCAAGGCTATTGACCTCGATACGAGTATGGGGCAATTGATTAAAGTTGCTGGTCCACCAATCATGAAGCGACGATTGCAGCGGTCGGTCTGCCTGGCGGTAAATCATAGGAATTTGCGGGAGTTTTTTCAAATCAATAGGAGTAGCATTAATGATACAGTAGGGATCTCTGCGCAATAAAAATTTAGGTCCAGACCAAGGATAGTCTCCGCGGATAATTCCCATTTGAATGGTACCGCCGCAAAGTTTATCATAAATATTTTGGCTTAGATCGGTGTGCAGACGGACATTGACAACAGAGTGATCGTGACAAAAATCGTTTAGTATATCACCTAGTTTATACTTTGCATAAATACTAGCACAACCGATATTTAATGTTCCCATAATATCCGTTGTTTTTGGCTGAATAGCATGTTTTATTTGACGAAAGTCCTGTAAATAACGCCTGGAAAATTGGCATAAAAGCTCTCCTTCCGGTGTAAAACTAATGCCGCGTACACTGCGAATGACAATGTTACAGCCCATTTCTTTTTCTATTTGTTTGATTTTTGCACTTATTGTAGGTTGAGTAAAAAATAATCGTTTGGCTGTTTTTGTAATGCTTCGTTCTTCGTGAAGCATGTTGAGTAATTCCCAATCTTTTTCGTTCATAAAATAATACCCTTCTGTGCGAGATAATTACTTTTATTATAACATATAAATAGTTCTAACACTTAAATTTAAAGCATATAGGTATCCTCTATGGCTAAAAATAAAAAAATTTAGTTTTTCAATGATAAGCAAGAAGTCTATAATAAAAGAAAAGAAGAATTTTAAAAGAAAGACTCTTGTGTAACTTAAACATATATAGGGAATCAGAGAGGAGGCAGATAGTATGATGAGTAAGTGGATGCGCATGCAAAAAAAAACAGGAAATAAACAAAATACGGATACGTCCTTATTTTGTTTATTAATTCGAGATACGTATGAAATTCTATGTAATTTACAGAGGCAGATGGCAGCAGAAGGAAATACGTGGATGCTTGGCTGATAATTTACCATTACTGTATGAAAGGAAGTTTTGTCATGGAAATATTATTGATCTTATTTATTATGGGATGTTTTTTGGGATTTGTCGGCGCCGGAGGAGCCGGGGTGGTTATTGCGATTCTTACTGTAGTTTTTGGTATACCTATTCATGTGTCTTTAGGCACCTCTCTCAGTGCCATGGCATTTACTACATTGTCTGGTGCCTATAGTCATTACAGAGAAGGCAATGTGGTATTAAAAAGTGGAATAGCCGTCGGTTTTTTTGGAGCATTTGGTGCTTTTGCCGGAGCTAAAATATCAGCGGCAATTCCAGGGGCGCAGATGCATTTTCTAACAGGAGCAATATTATACATTACTGCTGTTTTAGTATATTTAAAAGTATTTTATCCCCATAGTGGTATTTTTTCCCTTATTAGTCCGCATACACTGACCCGGGGGAAAAAGTTTTGGTTGATGGCAGGTATTGCCGGGATTTTTAACGGTGTTTTGTCAGGAACATTTGGTATTGGAGCAACTCCTTTTATTCAATTGACATTGATGATTTTTTTTGGACTATCTATGATTGAAGCGGTGGGAACGACTATGTTGGTCATTTTGCCTATTGCGGTTATGGGAGGATTTGGATATATGACTTCTGGATTATTGGATTTTAATTTATTTGTTAAAGTAGTAATCGGTCTTATGGCTGGCGCCTATATTGGAGCAAAATTTACCAGACGGGCCAATCCTATGCTGCTTAAAATAGCGATGGTCGCAGTTCCCATATTTGGGGGTACTATGTTGATATTTGGTTAAGATATAAGCGGTTTTGACAATATCATACAAATTATTACTATACTTTTCATAAAATTTTATTTGTGAAAATTCACACATTGTCTAAACAGGGAAAAATATAGTATAATAATATAAACGAATAATTGAAGATACATAGGGAGGAGAGATTTTTCATGGCCTTACAAAAAGTGGATTTGAATGTGCTTACACCAGAAGTATTTTCTGTATTTGGTACACAAAATGCACTTCTTACGGCAGGGGACAAGAGTAACAGCAATACGATGACCATTGGCTGGTGCGGATTAGGACGCATGTGGAACTTGCCATCATGCAATGTTTATGTGCGACAGTCTCGTTATACCTTTAACTTTATAGAAAAATATCAGTATTTTACAATTAGTGTATTACCCAGAGAACTGCATGATAAGGTGACGTACTGTGGTATTCATAGCGGACGCGACGTGGATAAGTTTCAACAATGCGGATTAACACTTCAATATGGAATCGAAAATGCACCATTCATTGCTGAAGCAGAATGGGGAATTGTATGCAAAAAATTATATGCTCAAGATTTAAAACCTGAATCTGTCATAGATGAACGAGTTTTTAAGTCGTATGCAGCAGAAGGCTGGCATCGTATGTATATTGGAGAAGTTCTGGAATTATATATGAAATAATATCAGGTACATATGTTAAGCGAAAAGTGTATCATATGGTATTGTTTTTATGTATACAATACACTGTAAAATTAAAGCGGCATTGCCTAAGGAGATTATCATTATGGGGGAACTAACACAGAAATATTTGAAGCCTATAAAAACTAAATCGGTCGTACAGCAGGTGGTTGATCGTTTGACGCAGGCATTAATCAATAAAGAATTACGACCAGGAGATAAGATCCCGACGGAGCAGGAATTAGCCGCGACTTTTGGTGCAGCCAGAAATTCTGTACGGGAGGCGATTAAAATTCTTGTCTCCTTTGGTGTGTTGGAAATTCGCAGACCAGAGGGAACTTTTGTGACGAACGGATTTACGGATGCGATGATTAATCCATTATTATATGGGATTATTCTGGATGATGTAGGGTCTATGGATTCTTTAATGGAATTGCGGGAATGGAATGATTTTGGTATGCTGCGATTAGCAATAGATAAAGCGACACCCTCTGATATTGAACTACTGGAAAAATGTTTAGTAAATTTAAAAAAACAATTTGAAGACAATAATTTTGAAGGTATATTTTTAGCGGATGATGAATTTCATGAAACATTAGCTCTTATTACGCATAACTCATTATTCGGGAAAATATGTCATATAACCAGATTATTAACAACGTCATTACGGTATAAAACGATTACGCATATGCTGCGTTCTGAGAAAAGTGCAGAAGAATTATATAAAACGCATGTCGAGGTACTTAACGTCATTAAGAATAAGGATATCCAGAATGCGGAACATATTATCAGACAGAGTTATTTCTATGACGAAGGAGCATTAGACGGATAAGCCGTTTAAATAGCTTAACTACTAAAGTGCGGAAGTTTTTTCGCGCTTTTTTTTTGCATATAAACAGTCAATATAGATGCTTATTTATCATAAATGAATTTATAAAAACTCATTGACAGGCGCATTTCTGGATGATATGATTGCAGTGTATTAAACATCCTACGTTGAGCATTGAACATATAGAGGATGCTTTTATCGGCAATTAATTTAATATGAGGTGATTATTCATGAAAAACACAAGTGTCAAAGAGTTGCAGCAAATTGCTAATGAGTTACGCAAAAAAGCTGTTACGATGATTTATGAAGCACAGTCAGGCCATCCTGGCGGCTCATTATCTGTAGCAGATTATGTTGCAGCTTGTTATTTTAGGGAAATGAACATTGATCCCCAAAATCCGCAGTGGGTGGATCGTGATCGTTTTGTATTATCCAAAGGACATGTCTGTCCTATTCAGTATGCTGCATTAGGTACGCTGGGCTATTTCCCGGAAGCAGATTTACATACTCTTCGGCAGGAAGGTTCTAAACTGCAAGGGCATCCGGATATGAAAAAATGTCCCGGCATCGATATTTCTACAGGATCATTGGGACAAGGCTTGGCTTGTGCTGTAGGAATGGCTATTGCTGCCAAAAATGAAGACAAGGACTATCGGGTTTTTGTAGCAGTAGGGGATGGAGAATGCCAGGAAGGTGAAATTTGGGAAGCCTGCCAGACGGCACATAAATATGAATTAGATAATTTGATTGTGTTTGTTGATAATAATAATCTTCAGATTGATGGAACGACGGACGAAGTTATGCCTAATATTGATCTTGGCAAAAAATTTGGAGCTTTTGGTTTTGATGTATATGAAATCGATGGCAATGATATGGAACAAATTGTGCATACGCTAGACATGATTCGCATGCGTAAAAATAAAAAGCCGCATTGCATATTTGCGCATACCGTTAAAGGGAAGGGTGTTTCATTCATGGAAAACAGCTGCAGCTGGCATGGAATAGCACCGAATGATAAGGAATATAAACAAGCAATAGCAGAACTAGAAGGAGGCGTGCAGTAATGGCTGATATAATAAAAAAAGCAACTAGGGAAGGTTTTGGAGAAGAAATAGTTGCATTGGGTGAAAAAAATAAAAATATTTATATCGTAGATGTAGATATTGCAAAATCTTGCAAATCTACGGCATTTGGCAATGCATATCCCAAACAGCACGTTAACGTTGGAATAGCGGAACAGAATGCGGCGGGTATCGCTGCCGGACTTGCAACGACCGGTAAAATTCCGTTTGTTGTAACATATGCTGTATTCGGTTCTTTACGAATGTGTGAAATGATACGGCAGGAAATCTGTTATCCGAACTTAAATGTTAAAATTGCTTGTTCGCATGGCGGGGTGACGCCGGCAAATGATGGGGCCAGCCATCAGGCCATTGAAGATATGGGCGTACTGCGGACTATTCCTAATATGACGATTGTGATGCCGGCTGATTATATTTCAGCTAAAAAATTAACGGCAGCAGTTGCTGAAAAGCATGGTCCATGTTATATTCGCTTTACCCGTGATGCGATTCCGGTTATTTATGAAGAAGATACCGTATTTGAAATCGGCAAAGCCCATTTAGTCAAAGATGGACAAGATGTGGCAATTATTGCAAATGGGGATACGGTACGATTGGCAATTACTGCAGCAGAAGAACTTGCAAAAGAAGGCATAACGGCAAAAGTCCTTGACATGCATACGATAAAACCTCTTGATGTGGATGCTGTAAAAGATTGTATCGAACATATCGGGAAAATTATTACTGTGGAAGATCATAATATTTTGAATGGATTAGGCAGTGCAGTTTGTGAAGTTGTGGCCGAAATGGGTAAGGGAAAGGTGAAAAGAATCGGTATTCGCGATCAATTTGGAGAATCTGCACCCTATGAACGGCTTTTGGCTAAAAATGGAATAACGGTTGAAGATATTGTGGCGACTGCCAAGAAATTATAATCTGTGTTGATTTTAAAAGGAGAAAATTATGGATACTACTGCTATCGAAAGCCGTACCGTACAAAAGGTAACAAAACGACTCATTCCTTTTCTGTTTTTATGTTTTGCTATTTCTATACTTGACCGTGTAAATATTGGTTTTGCGGCATTACAGATGAATTCGGATTTAGGTTTTTCCAGTGCTGTTTTTGGATTTGGTGCCGGTATCTTTTTCTTTGGATATTTTCTGTTGGAAGTGCCAGGCGGAGCTCTTATGACAAAATTTGGAGCTCGGCGCTGGATTTCCCGCATTATGGTTTCTTGGGGGATTGTATCTTGCTTGACGGCGTTTGTCACTACCGATATTCAATTCTATTGTGTCCGTTTTGCTTTGGGGGTTTGTGAAGCTAGTTTCTTTCCCTGTATGGCTTGGTATTTAAGCAATTGGTATCAGACTAAACATCACGCTAAGGCAATTGCTGGTTTCATGATTGCGATTCCCAGTGCCAGTGCTTTTGGATCTCCTATTTCCACATATTTGCTGCAAATTAATTTATTTGGACTTCACGGCTGGCAGTCTCTGTTTATTTTAGAAGCGATTCCTTCCTTCATTTTAGGTATTATCGTTTACTTCTATTTGACAGATACGATTGAAGAAGCGCATTGGCTCGATTCAGATGAAAAAGAATGGCTCTTGAATGTTGTCATGGAAGAACAAAAAGTAAAAGCTGCCAAGAAACATGTATCTTTCTTGTCTGCTTTGAAAGAACGGGATGTATTGATTTTAGCAGGCGGGTATTTTGCCTGGATTTGTGGATATTATGGTATTGTCATGTTCTTGCCGACTTTGGTTAAAGGAATGTCCGGTTCTTTGAGTACGACTGCGATTGGTTGGATTATTGGAGCAATGTATTTATTTGCGGCAATTGTTATGTATCTTAATGGATTGCATTCAGATAAAACAAATGAACGTCGGTATCATGTTGCTGTCTGCTTGGTAGTTTCAGCAATCGGCATGGTGGGAAGTGTATATGCAGCACAGTCTGATGTCGTTTTAGGATTGATCGTGTATGCGATTGCTTTAGCGGGTGCCTATGGAGCGTATTCCCCTTTCTGGGCAATTCCACCGGCATATTTATCAGGAACAGCAGCAGCTGCGGGAATAGCGCTTATTAACAGTGTGGGCAATTTGGGCGGGTTTGTAGGCCCGTATGTAATGGGATATATTAGTACGACTACAGGTTCTTTTAATGCCGGTATCTTATTTTTAGCAGCATGTATGATAGCAAGTGCTTTTATTGTTACAGTTTGTGTAAAACAGACCGGTAAAGCCTTAAGTCATGACGAAATAAAAAATGGGCAGCAAACGTCAACGGTTTCTCATTAAAAATTAGTTAATGGAAAAGCATGTAAGGTGAATAAATTTAGCTGATTATATATAGTATTAGGAGGTCTTTACAATGTTGGATTTTGATGATCAAGTTATTATTGTTACAGGGGCAGGTTCGCCCAAGGGAATCGGCCGCGTTATCGCTAAGACATTTGCGAAACAAGGAGGCATGGTAATTATTGCCGACATTAATAAAGCAGGTGTTGATGAAACTGTTAAAATTATTAAGGATGAAGGCGGAAAAGCAGAAGGAATTTTGTTGGATGTAACGAGCAAAGAATCGATAGATAATATGGTTAAGCATGTTATAGATACATATGGACGATTAGATGTACTTATTAATAATGCCGGCATATCTCAAAAGGTTACAGTGGAGGATATGACGCTGGATGACATTAAACGTGTTTTCAATGTTAATATGTTTGGTCTTTTCTTATGTACACAGGCTTGTATGAAACCAATGGTAAAAGCAGGATATGGACGTATCGTAAATCTTTCTTCTGTTTCGGCCAAGCGCGGCGGCGGCATTTTTGGCGGAGCACATTATTCAGCATCTAAAGCGGCTGTGTTGGCTTTCTCTAAAAACCTGTCCCGTGAAATTTGCCAACATGGAGTTACTATAAATAGTGTTTGCCCCGGTCTTATTAATACTGAGATTTGGAAATCTCTGCCACAAGAACAAGCGCAGAAGATTATTGATGGCATCCCGGTAGGCCGTCCTGGGGAAACACAGGAAGTTGCCGATACAATTGTATTTTTAGCGTCCAAAGAAGCTTCCTATATCACCGGCGAAGAAATTGATATTAACGGTGGGCAGCATATGGATTAATTACGGCAGGGTGTAATGTAAGCTGTTATCAGGAATTGCTCTTAAGGAATTTGCTCTTGGGCAGTTCCTGATGACATTTTTTTTTGTAGAAATTTTATTAGAAAACGAGGGATACAGTATGCGAGCAGGATATATAGAAAAACCGTTAACCGCAATGTTTAGAAATGATATGCCGGAACCGCAGATTACTACAGGAAATATGGTAAAGATTCAAGTAAAAGCAACGGGAATTTGTGGATCGGAAGTCCATGCATATCATGGCCGACATGCCTGGCGAGTACCGCCTCTTGTGTCAGGTCATGAATTTGCCGGTATTATTTGTGAGGTAGGGAATGATGTAACGACATATAAAGTAGGGGATCGAGTGACGGCAGAACCGCAATATGGCTGTGGTCATTGTGATTTGTGCGAATCGGGAAATTATAATTTATGTGCAGATAAAAAAATTCTCGGAGCTACGTATTGGAGCGGATCTTTTGGAGAATATGTTGTTGTTCCGGAACAGTGTGTTATACCGCTGGCTTCTAATGTGAGTTTTGAACAAGGGGCTTTGATAGAACCGTTAGCCGTAGGAATGCATGCAGTACGAACTCATGAGGTCGGAAGAGATAGTACCATTGCTGTCATTGGCTGCGGCACGATTGGCTTGGGGGTCATTTTAAGCGCAGGGTGTTATGCTCCTGAAAAAATTATAGGTATCGATGTAGTTGATTTTAATCTTGAAAAAGCGAAGGAAATGGGTGCGGATATAACACTTAACAGTATGCATGATGCTGTAACTGAAGAAGTAATGAAATTAACAAAAGGAAAAGGCGTTGATATTACATTCCTTGCTTTCGGCAATAAAGCTTGTATGAGACAGGCAGCTGAAATAACAAAAAATGGCGGGATTATTTCTGAAATTGCAGTTATGGATAATGAAGTGCAGGCACCTTTTGGCCTTATTCAAGTAAAAGAACTGCATGTTGCCGGTTCCAATATGTACACCCGAAAAGATTTTAAAGCGGTTATCAATGGTATTTCCAATGGCAAGATTAAACTGGATGGCTTTGTCTCTAAGCGTTTTCCTATTGAGAAAATGAAAGAAGCGATGGAGTATGCAGATAAAAGACTGGAACCCCAGGTCAAAGTTATATTGGAATTTTAAAATAAATGGGTAAAAGATAGTATCCTATAGGAGGAATACAATATGCCATTAGTCACGACAACGGAAATGTTTACGAAAGCGTATGAAGGTAAATATGCGGTGGGGGCTTTTAACGTTAATAATATGGAAATAATACAAGGTATTATTGAGGCAGCTCGGGAAGAGCAAGCTCCGGTTATTTTACAGGTATCTGCCGGAGCTCGTAATTATGCCAAACATATTTATCTTACTAAATTGGTGGAGGGGGCCGTTGCCGATGCACCGGATGTACCCATTGCTTTGCACTTGGACCATGGGGATAGCTTTGAACTTTGTAAGGCGTGTGTAGACGGAGGATTTACATCTGTTATGATTGATGGTTCCCAATATACTTTTGAAGAAAATATTGCATTAACTCAAAAAGTGGCAGCATATGCTCATGCGAAGGGGGCGGTTGTTGAAGCAGAACTAGGGACGTTGGCTGGTATAGAGGATGATGTCAATGTAGCTGCTGAAAATGCGTCCTTTACCGATCCGGCACAGGCAGTGGAATTTGTGGAACGTACAGGGATAGATTCATTAGCTATTGCCATAGGAACCAGTCATGGAGCTTATAAATTCAAAGGCACCCCGCAACTTGATTTCCAGCGGTTGGAAAAAATATCGCAGCTTTTATCGGGATTTCCGCTTGTTCTTCACGGAGCATCGACGGTTATTCCTGAATTTGTAGAGAAATGCAATTTATATGGAGGAAAAATTCCCGGGGCGCAGGGCGTACCGGAGGAAATGTTGTTAAAAGCAGGTAAAATGGGAGTGTGTAAGATTAACGTTGATACGGATTTGCGGTTAGCCATGACCGCTTCTATTCGAGAAACATTGGCTGAAAATCCCGCTGCTTTTGATCCACGTAGTTATCTGGGAGCTGGACGTGATGCGATACGGACTATGGTGGCACATAAAATGAGAAATATGCTGAACTGTTCTCATAGGATATAAAAGAAAGGAAGTTATATGTTATGATACATAAAATCGGGGTATTGACCAGCGGTGGTGATTCTCCCGGCATGAATGCGGTAATTCGCGGGGTTACTCGATATGCACTTTACAAAGGTATTGCGGTAGAAGGTATATTGCGTGGGTATGAGGGATTACTTCGTGAAGAAAGTATACCGTTGGACCGACGTTCTGTCGGTGAAATTATTCATCGCGGCGGGACTATGCTAAAAACAGCACGTTCAGAAGAATTTAAACAGGTTAGTGCACAGCATCGGGGAATACAATATTTGCGTTCTAAAGGGGTAGATGGATTAGTCGTTATCGGTGGAGATGGCTCTATGAAAGGAGCCGAATGTTTGGGGAAGCTTGGGATGCCTACCATTACCATTCCGGGGACAATTGATAATGATATGGCTGGAACCGAATATACAATTGGGTTTGATACAGCCGTGAATACTGTTCTTGATGCAGTTAATCGCATTCGGGATACAGCATTTTCCCATGATCGGGTAGCTATTGTTGAAGTAATGGGACGACAAGCTGGATTTATTGCATTGCACGCAGGCATTGCCTGTGGGGCTGAAATTGTACTTGTTCCTGAAAAAAATATTACATTGCCGGAAATAAAAAAACGATTAGTCGCATCGCATCAGCAAGGAAAAACAAGCAGTATTATTATTGTAGCCGAGGGGGCTATGACGGGAGAGGAAGTATACCAATACATTAAAGAAAATACTGCGAATATGAATCCCAGTCTTACAGTACTAGGATATATTCAGCGCGGAGGAGCCCCGACAGCACGCGATGTGATGATGGCAAGTGTTTTTTCAGAAAAGGCAATAGATTCCCTTATTCATGGAGTCGAAAACGCTATTATTGGACTTGTGCACTGTGAAGTAGTCGCTACTCCTTATGAAGCAGCACAGCAGTATAAATTCGCTATTAATAATGATATGTATAATCTGGTACATGCGTTAGGACAGTAAATTTGCTATGGATTTCTTGTATGCAAAATATTTTTTATATTACAATACGAATACGGCACTATCCTTTCCAATGAGTAGGATAGTGCCGTTTATATTTGCAGTAAACTGCATACAAGTATATTGTTTTTCAAACAATTGATAGTTTAGTCTGCCTCTTTTTCAGATATAGCAGCTATTGATTTGATGCGGTGAATATCTCCTACAATAAAAATAAAAGAAAATACGCCGATAGCAGCAACACAGCTGATAAAAATCATAGCACCTACAAAGGATCCGGTTGATTGAACGATAATGCCGATAACAATAGGGGTAATAATACCGGCCATATTGCCGATAAAGTTAAAGACGCCGCCTGCAACTCCTACTGAATCAGCAGGAGCAATATCACCGACAGTACTCCATACAATAGCGGCCATGCCTTGTCCAAAAAAGGCAATAGCCATAATAACAATAACGGTATCCAAGGAATCTGCGTAATTGGCCGCCATAATAGTCATAGAACAAATAAGACCGCAGATAATAGGAGTTTTTCGTGCCTTAGAAAGACTCGCTCCGTGTTTGAGCATGGAGTCTGACCAAAAGCCGCCAAGAAGCACTCCGAAAAGAGCACCTATATAAGGGATGACAGCATAAAAACCAGCTTTTAACATAGGCATTTGTTTCGCGACAACCAAATAGGTCGGAAACCATGTTAAAAAGAAATACATAGTACTGGTATTAGCAAACTGTCCTAAATATACGCCGAGAAGCTGGCGATGCTTAAATAAATCAATGAGCTGTGCCCACGTGATTTTTGATGTTTTTGGTGCAGCGTCTGCCAAACCGCCGCCTTCACGAATATACGTTAATTCAGCTTCATTTACATCAGTACATTCATTGGGTTCGCGATATAATAGATACCAGAAGACACTGGCAATAATGCCGATAATACCAGTAACATAAAAAATGTAATGCCAGGTATACGTATTTAAAATCCAAAATAACACCGGTGTTAAAAATGCCAGCCCAATAAATTCTCCTGCTGTATATATTGCAGTTGCCATAGCACGTTCCTGATTGGGGAACCAACTGGCCACAACACGGCTATTGGTTGGAAAGGCGGGAGCCTCAGCAGCCCCGATTGCTAGACGAATTCCAAACAAGGAGGCAAAGCTGCGGCCAAAGCCCATGGTTATAGTAAATAACGACCATAGAAAAAGTGATATCGTATAGGCGATATGGGAGCCGAAACGCTCTATAAATAATCCTCCGGGGATTTGCATAAATCCATATGCCCAGGCAAATGCTGAAAATAATAAGCCCATTGTGGTAGCACTGAAGCCTAGTTCGGCACTCATGCTTGGTGCGGCGACAGCCATGTTTGTCCTATCCAGATAATTGATAGCGGTAAGAATAAACAAAAGCATCAGCATAAACCATCGTTTTTTAGTCCGCTTTTGTGGGTTGGATATAGAACTTTGATTTACTGATCTCATGGTAATTCCTCCTCTGATATATGCCACTCCGTTGGGACACTATATTATGTTCAATAATTCACATACTAAAATAACGAAACATAATTACTATTTCATTGTACCCTATACAATCATTTTCAACAATAATATTTTTTGAATAGAATTGATAACATTTTTATTATTGATTAAAAATAAAATGTGCTAAGTGTCAGATATTATTTTGTTTCTTGCTATTTTTTTAAGTGACAGGTATAGTAATAAGTGTAAATGAACTAGTGTGTATATCAGAGGAGGAATTTTCCATGTTACAGACGCGTAAAGTTGTTATTGTTGGGGCAGGGCATGTCGGATCTCATGTCGCATTGGCTTTAATTCAGTCGGGAGAAGCAGACGATATTGTTTTGATTGATATTGATAAGCAAAAAGCAGCAGCTCAGGCTTTGGATCTTGATGATGGAATCAGTGGTGCGTTGTGTGGTAAATATGCGGATATTCGTGCGGGAGAATACGAAGAGCTCAATGATGCTGATATTTTGGTAATGGCGTTTGGCCGCAGCCGCCGGCCGGGTGAAACTCGGCTGGATATGTTTGATGATTCCATTAAAATGGCAGATGAAGTTATTTCACATCTTAAACAAGTTGATTTTAAAGGTATTATGGTCAGCATTTCCAATCCGGCCGATATTATCTGTGAATATATTCGTCGTCAAATGAAATGGGAAAGTCATCGTTGTTTTTGTACGGGAACGAGTTTGGAAACATACCGTTTATTGCGGGTAATTTCTCATGCTACGGGATACAGTCGTCGTTCCATTCAGGGATTCTGCATGGGAGAACATGGCAATTCCAGTTTTATTGTGTGGTCCCGAATTTTTATTAACGGTAAATGTTTTTTGGATTTGCTTAAAGAAAAGAAAGAGTTGGCGCATATTTGCTTGGATGATTTACAGGTGCAGGTTAAACGAGCGGGTGATATTGAAATTGATGGTAAAGGATGTACAGAATTTGGTATCGCCAATGCGGCACATATGATTATAAGCGCTATTTTTCATGATCAAAAATTGGTATGGCCTTGTTCGACTGTTTTGAATGGTGAATACGGACAACAGAATGTGGCGGCGGGTGTTCCTTGCGTTATTGGCAAAAATGGTATTGAAGAGATATTAGAGATACCAATTGACGGACAGGAGCAACAAAACTTTAATGCTTCTTGTGATATTTTACGTGGCTTTTTGGAACGAGCAGAAAATTTAAAAAAATAACGATAGCATATAATACAGGATCCACTCAAAGGGGACGATGTCTGTCCAATTTGGGTGGATTTTTGTATTTTATTGACAAACATTTAAAAACATTTTACAATAAAATCAAACGATTGATTTAAAATAAAAGTAATGGAGGAAGTTAAACAATGGATAAGGATGCAAAGAATCGTCTTATTGAAGCGGCTATGCCTTTATTTCCAGCGAAAGGCTATGCGGGTGTATCTATACGGGAAATTGCGGAGGCTGCACATGTAAATAGTGCCGCAATTTCATATTACTTTGGCGGAAAAGAAGGGCTTTATGAGGCAGTATTAGATGTTTTGTTTTCACAAATTGACGATGCTATTCACACGGTTGATGTTTTACAGGAGGAGCCGCAGGAATTTATTCAGCGCTTTGCAATGATGGTGTTAAATATTCATATGCATAATCCTTATATCATGCTTTATTTATATCAGGAATTAAGCCATCCGTCTCCTTATTTGGAACAAATTATTCAAAAACATATTCGCAAAGCTTTTAACACGATATATATAGCGATATCTAAAGGTATTTCGGCCGGCATTTTTAAGAAAGATATAAATATTGAACATGCAGTTATGTCATTAGCAGGAATTATTAATTTTTATTTTTTCATGACACCGGTTAGAAAAATTGTATTAAAAAATTATGCTGATAATGAAAAAGAGTATGTACAGCAAGCTATTTCTATTTTTTTAAATGGAATTAGGAGGAATTGTGATGAAAAAAAACATACCTAAAAAAATAGTTATCGGAATCTTTCTTGTATTGGTATTGATTGGAACTGCCATGTATAAGTTGTATAATCCTTCACGACAGGAAATTACAGCTACGGGAACAATTGAGGTTACGAAGGCTGATATCATGCCAAAAGTCAGCGGGTATATCAGAGGCATATCTTTTGATGTAGGCAGTTCTTTGAAACAAGGTCAAGTTGTAGTGCAGATTGATCGGCCAGATATAAAAGCACAATTGTTGAGAGATGAGGCGGCATTGGATAAAGCTAAAGCACAATTACAGGATTTGGAAAATGGTCCTCGTCCGCAGGAATTGGCAGATGCGTCCGCTAACGTTCAATCCGCACAAGCTGTATATGAAAAAACGCAAAGTGATTATCAAAGATATATGGTTTTATATCAGCAGGAGGCTATTTCCGTGCAGCAGCTGGATGCTTCTAAATCAGCGGCTGATGTTGCGTATCGCACACTGCAATCCGCACAGGCTAAGCTAAGCCTGCTGCAAGAGGGAAATCGAACAGAAGTAATAGCGGCACAACGGCGCGAAGTAGAAAGAACGGGCGCAATTCTTGAAGCAACCCGGACGCAGGAGGCTGATACAACCATATATTGTCCGGCAGATGGGTTGGTACTAACAAAAAATTTTGAAAATGGAGAATATGTCGGAGTGGGCTCTCCTATTGCCACTATCGGGGAAATGGGAGATTGCTGGGTAAAGGTATATGTAGCTTCAGAACAGCTGGGACGTATTAAGACCGGACAAATTGTTGCTGTCCGTGTCGATTCATTTCCCAACCGTGTTTTTCAAGGAAAAATTAAAGAAATCAGTCAAAATGCAGAATATACACCCCGCCAAAGCATTACGCAGCGGGAACGGGCAAATATGGTGTTTGCGGTTAAAGTAAAGTTGGATAATTCAGAAAACATTTTTAAACCGGGAATGCCTGCGGATGTTGTTATTGGGTGAATCGGGGGAGATGATAAAATGTATGCTGTAGAGGCGGTTGGATTGACACGGCGTTTTGGATCACTAACAGCTGTTGATCATGTTGATCTTGCAATAAAACCAGGTACTATCTATGGATTTCTTGGTTCTAACGGTTCAGGAAAATCAACAATGATACGTATGTTATGCGGGGTTTTAACTCCTGATGAAGGGAAAGGATCTATCTTGGGTCACGATATTGTGATGGAACAAGATAAAATAAGGGCTCAAATGGGATATATGTCACAAAAATTCAGCCTGTATCCGGATTTAACTGTGTATGAAAATTTATCTTTTTATGCGGGAATGTACAGCTTAAAAGGAAATGAAAAAAAGGAGCGGATAGAAGCTATGCTGGATATGGCGGACCTATCTAAGCGAAAGCGAGAATTAGCAGGGAATCTGTCAGGCGGATGGCGTCAAAGACTGGCATTAGGGTGTGCGATTCTTCATCGCCCCAAGGTTCTTTTTCTAGATGAACCTACAGGCGGTGTGGATCCCATGGCTCGGCGCTTATTTTGGGATATTGTTTGTGAATTGGCGGCTGCCGGTACAACTATCATGGTAACGACACACTTGATGGATGAAGCAGAACGCTGTGATAAAGTAGGATTTCTTTTTGATGGTAAATTAATCGTGGATGATACGATTGCAAATTTAAAAAGTACATTGCCAGGAATCCTGCTGGAAATAAAATCAGATGAACCCTTGAAATTGAAAAAAATCATAGAAAAAGATAGAAAGCCATATATAGATATGTACCCGTTCGGAGTAGCATTGCATATACTAGCAGATAGAAATCAATTAGAAGAATTTACCGTTTTTTCTCCACAAATTATCCGTCCAACATTGGAAGATGTATTTGTATATTATCTACGGAAATTTCGTGGGGAGGTATCCGGATGATTCGCTTAAAAGCATTGCTGGTCAAAGAATTTTTGCAAATGAAACGCGATAAAGCAGTTATTGCCATGATGCTTTTTTTGCCAGTGGTACAACTGCTGTTGTTTGGATTTGCTATTAATACCGATGTTAAGCATTTGCCAACCATTGTGTATGATCAATGTCTGCAGCAGGATAGCCGTGACCTACTGGATTCTTTTACTGCCAGCGGCTATTTTGATATCAAAGATATTGCGGGTAATTTTGAAGAAGTGGATGAGGCTGTTGATGCCGGACGAGAAAAAGTCGGTATCATTATTCCCCCTGACTTTGCCAGTAATATAAAGCATGGACGGAGCGCTGAAGTGCAGGTTATTGTAGATGCATCGGACTCTATGACTGCCTCTTCGGCCATTAATGCGGCACAAATTATTGGTCAGCTAAAATCGCAGGAACTTATGGGAAAAAAATATCGGCAATTAACTGGAGAAAAATATATTACACCGTATGATATACGTATCAGGCCTTGGTATAATTCAGATTTTGTAACTGCATATTATATGGTTCCCGGTATTTTGGGAATTGTCCTAACCATGACAATGGTTATGATAACATCTATGGCAATTGTACGGGAACGGGAAACGGGAACGTTGGAACAGCTTTTGGTAACACCGATGAAGTCATATGAACTTATGCTGGGGAAAATTATTCCATATATTTTTGTTGGATATATTCAAGCTGCGGTGGCACTATCCGCCGGCATCCTCGTCTTCGATTTACCGGTGCGGGGAAGCTTAAGTTTATTGTTTTTATTAACAACGCCTTTTATAGTAGCCTCTTTGGCCTTAGGAATTTTGATATCAACAATAGCTAAAACACAAATGCAAGCGATGCAAATGTCCTTCTTTGTTTTACTGCCTAGCGTGCTTTTATCAGGATTTATGTTTCCGCGTGAAGCGATGCCGACTCTCTTTTATTATTTAGGGGATATACTGCCCGCTACTTTTTATATGGAAATCATGCGGGGCATTATTCTTAAAGGAATAGGCATACAATATTTATGGACACAGGCAGCCGCGCTGGGAGTATTTATTATTGGGGTATTTACGATAAGTCTTGTAAAATTTTCTAAAAAAATTACATAAATGAGCTATGCCAATGACAGGTTCCGGTGAATTTATATTGACATATTTGGTTATCGTATAAATTCGAAACGGAATTGTCGTCCCGGTGTGATGTATTTGATGAGAAAGAGTTCATTCGGTATGATTCGGGCGGCAATATTGGTTCGTTCATTGGAAGGTTGTTCCGTTGTAATAATTTGTACTTCTCCCATGTAGCGCTTATAGTCTTTATTGTCTATGGTAATGTCTCCCAAACGTTTGTCGAGAATGGTTGTAGCATCTGGCTGGATAGTATGACCATGTAATAAATTACGGCTTTCTTGTGCACGTACAGCGTCGCGAGAGGGATCTTGGCGAGCGGTAAAGGAGTGGGAGAGAAAATCACGAACAAAGGGATCATGACTTAATAAACGGGCTTTTAGAACCACTACATTTTTTTGTGTTTGTGTAAGAGCAGATAGTTCTTCGTCCGTAGGATAAGAATCACCAATAAAAATAGAGTCTGTGTCTAATGCTGTTAAATGACGAGCTGCTAAGCTGACGCTTATGTTCCGATGTGCTTCCAGTGTGGGCAGCCCTTCATAAAGAGGACCACGGCGTCCGCTGCTGCAGCTGGGAATAAAAGCACCTACAGAAATTCCTTTTTCCCGGAGATAGTTGTTTTGACTGCAGAAATAGCGCTCACTTAGTCCTGTATAGGGCCTGGGATAAAAATTATGCAGGGCATCCATATGGGAAAAATCAGCGTTCGCGGCTTGAAGAGCGGTAAGAGTATCATGAGTAAGTGTAGAAGCATTAAGCTGAACCTGCATGATAGTACTGAATAATGCAATTTTATCAATACTAAAGCCGTAATCACAGCGAATAGTCGTAATACCTATTTTTTGTAATTCAATGGGGTCTAATTTTTTCAGGCCGAGAAGCGTACAAGCCTGGGGGGAAACATCACATACCACATCTAATTGAAGTATGTGAGCTTGCAGTAATAGGTCCCGCAATTCTTTTTTGAACAATGTTTGATTTGTTTCAGGAATGTGCAATGATGTAAAGATACGATTGATTCCATAGTTTTTTGCTTTTTTTAATAACTCCATATTTTGTTCCAGTGTGTTGTCTAACCCCGGATATAATGAAATGCCTGTTTGCATACGAACCTCCTATTTATTTTGAAGATCATCAAAGCCAATGATCCATGTGGCGATGAAACCGGTAATATAAGCTGTGACTAAGCCTAATAAATAGATAGGGATATTATCTGCAGCGGCAGCTAGGGGCAAGCCGGAAATTCCCAATGTTGCCGAACCTACCATATAGGCAGCCTGAATAGCACCGCCGCAAGCACCGCCGATACAAGCACCAATAAAAGGTTTTCCTAAAGGTAGTGTTACTCCATAAATGAGCGGTTCACCAATACCCATGAGACCCACTGGAAGGGAAGAAATAATCGTCTTTTTTAAACGATGATTTTTTGTTTTGATATATACGGCAATAGCGGCACCTACCTGACCGCCGCCAGACATGGCCAAGATGGGCAAGAGAATAGTTACCCCATAGCGAGATAACAATTCTGCATGAATAGGAGTTAATCCTTGATGAATACCAAGCATAACCATTGGTAAAAAAGTTCCGCCTAAAATAAAACCAGTTAGGGCACCCCCTCTGCCGATGGATTCTGTAGCGGCAAAGCCAATTATTTCTGAAAGATACCCCCCGATAGGCTGACAGATAAATAAAGCGATGAAAGTGGAAATAAGTACGACGATAAGGGGGGTTAGAAAGAGGTCGAACATTTCGGGGATAATTTTATGAAGGTGCTTTTCTAAAACAGAAGCAAAAAGTACGACGAGTAAGACGGCGATAATACCGCCTCTTCCCGGCACAAGAAAGCTGCCGAACACACTGATATGGGTTAAACCTGGATGGGTGATAATGGCGGCCATAACACCGCCTAGCATGGGAGAACCGCCAAATTCTTTGGCAGCACTAATGCCGACGAACAAGTTTAGGCCCCAAAAGGCGGCATTGCCGGCAATTCCTAAAATTTGTATTATTGGCAGTGCAGCTAATAAAGGATTTAATTTTATACAGATATTTAACAGTCCTGTAATTAAGCCGCAAGCGATAAAAGCGGGAATAATAGGAATAAAAATATTAGATATTTTTTTTAGTATTAACTTTCCGGGAGTTGCATTTTTCTGTCGAATTGTATCATGGAGAGCTTTACCGTCGCCGATTTGGGCATTTTGTGCCAGCTGGAAAAATGTGTTTTCTTGCTCTCCCGTGGTATCGACTGGTTCTAATAAATTTTTGAATTCGGTGGTAACATTTGTGGCTTTTCCCGGACCTAAAATGATTTGCCATTCATCATTTATTTTGTTGACGCCGATAACGCCGGGGAGATTAAGAAAATCTTCTTTGACAAAATGTTCTTCTTGTACATGTAACCGCAGCCGTGTCATACAGTTTTGAACACGGATAATATTATTTGCAGGGCCGGTAATAGAAAAAATGGCTTGTGCTAATTCTTTATTAGTCATGATGCAACCTCTTTTTCTTTTGTAAAGCCAGATAAACATACCCGTTGCAAGCTGTTAATAAAGAGGAAGCCTCTTGTTTAGAGATATCCAGCGCGGCCGCAATAATTGCTTCTTTCGTATTATTGTTGGTTTTCGATAGTGCTGCAATCGCTGTTTCACGGTTGCAGCCGGCAGCTTTCATGACAATACGCAGGGCTCGTTCTTTTAATTTTTCATTAGAAGATTTGACATCTACCATCAGGTTGCCATATACCTTTCCTAATTTGATCATGATTCCGGTTGAGAGCATATTGAGGATCATTTTTTGCGCCGTGCCGGCCTTCATGCGGGTGGATCCAGTTATTACTTCAGGCCCGACGAGTGCGCATAAATCAATTTGTGCATAATGAGAGATACTTGAGTTCGGGGAACAATCAATAGAAATTGTAACAGCGCCGATAGAAGAGGCATAGGCTAATCCCCCTAATACATACGGGGTTCTGCCGGAGGCGGATAGGCCGATGACAACATCACTGTTCGTTAGATTGTTGGCTTTTAAATCAAATTCGCCCAACTCTTTTGCATCTTCGGAACCTTCTTTAGCTCGAAACATGGCATTGTATCCGCCGGCGATCAAACCTTGTATTGTTTGTGGGTCTGTTCCATAAGTAGGCGGGCATTCTACGGCATCCAAGATCCCCAAGCGTCCGGAAGTCCCGGCGCCTATGTAGAACAGACGGCCTCCTGCGCGAAGTGCAGGAGCAGTAAGATCAATAGCCGCGGCTATCTGAGGAAGAATGCATTCAATTGCCTGAGCAACTTTTTTATCTTCATTATTTATGATACGTGTCATTTCTAGTGTTGAGACAGTATCAATTTGTTCACTAGCAGGGTTTGATTTTTCTGTATAGAGTTTTTCTAATTCGATCATACGAAGACCCTTTCTGAATACTATAATATACTTTATTATAATGCTAAAACTACGGGGAAAGCAAAATATAAATAGTGATAAATTTTATAAGGAGACTGCATCCAAGGAAAAATATTGATATTCTATGATATACTAAAAGAAATATACATAGCAGTGGAGATGAAAGAATATGAAGGCGATTATTAATGGAATTATTATTTTGCCGCATGAACTGGCAACAGGTCAGGTACTCTTGTATGATGAAAAAATAAAAGGAATCATACCGAGGAATGAATGGCATGCCGGTCATTGTACAGATATTATAAATGCACAGGGGGGATTTGTATCGGCGGGATTTATTAATGAACATTTGCATGGCTGCGGTGGTTATGATGTAATGGATGATACAGATGAAGCCTTGGAAACGATAAGCGAATTATTACCGCGGACAGGTGTTACGGCATTTGTTCCTACTACAATGACCTATGATCGGCCGCGGGTCGAACGGATTTTAACGCGTATTAAACATTCACAAGGGAAAATCCAAGGAGCACATATTTTAGGAGCGCATATGGAAGGGCCGTTTATTAATGCTGAGTATAAAGGTGCGCAGGATGGAAAAAATATCGCAGCACCTGATTTTTCATGGCTGGAAGGGTATAGAGAATGTATTAAAATTATTACCTTGGCACCGGAAATGTGTTCCAATCATCAATTTTTAGACAAATGTGAAAAAAATAATATCTTGATATCTATCGGGCACAGTGCCGCTTCTTATGAGGACGTTCTGTCTGTTATGAGACATACTGCTGCTTGTCATATAACGCATCTATTCAATGCTATGCCGACAATGCATCACCGTGCGCCTGGAATTATCGGAGCGGCTTTTACAGAAGATAAAATTCGTTGTGAACTCATTTGCGATAATCTCCATGTACACCCGGCAATGCAGAAACTTGTATACAAAGTGAAGGGACGTGATGGAATTATTCTTATTACAGATTCCATGAGAGCTTGTCTTTTAGGTGATGGGAAGTCGGAGCTCGGGGGACAGGATGTATTTGTTGAAAAGGGACAGGCACGTTTGGCAGATGGAGCATTGGCTGGCAGTGTGTTGACTATGGATAAAGCTGTGATGAATTTTTTAAGTAACACAGGTGCTTCTTTACCAGATACGATTGCAATGGTCACCATTAATCCAGCGAAAGATCTAGGGGTCTATGATCATATGGGATCGCTGGAAGCAGGTAAGAATGCTGATGTTACAATTTTTGATGAAAATGGTAACATACAATATACTGTTATTAGCGGAAATACACTATTTAGCAGCATGCAGTAACTGTGAAATATAGTCCGATACAGATAGTAATGAGATACAACGAACGCCTCCTATTTTATATGGAGGCGTTCGCTGTATCTAAAGGAGATGTTGTCATTAAAAATTTAATGATAACCTAAGGAGGTTAGTAAAATTCTTTTCCTTCAAATATCTCTCGTAATTTTTGACGGTCTAATACTCGAATATGTTTATATTCTTGAATGATCATATCTTTTTCCACTAAATTGTTCATGACCCGGGTTGCCGTTACCCTGCTCATGCCGGTAACAGCAGCGATTTGTTCATGTGTTAAATTTACTTTATCATCATTTTCATCGGTTATAGAATACAAAAGACATGCTATTTTTTCTTCATTTTTTATGAATTGAGCATAAAAGATCCAGCTGTGCAGCAATGTTATTTTTTTCATAAAAAAAGATAGTAATTCGTGCATGCTTTCATCATCATTCATACATGCTCGAAGTAATGTTTTGGCATCTAACCGATAAGTATGTAGTTTTGTCATGGCCCCTGCACAAACGATACGGATAGGCGGTGTTGCAAATATTTCTTCGCCGGCTAAGTTATTATTGGAGAAATAGCATAATGTACGTTCACTGCCATCCGGATAGGGAAGGAATGCGCGCAGGCGGCCGTCAATAATATAATATAAATAATCAGCAGGGTCATTTTTCATAAATAAAATTTCCCCAGATTGAAAAGTCTTTTTTTGACCGTATTCTTTGAATATTTCGGGAATACACAGCAGGTTTGGCTGGAATAAATCATTGGTAGTCATGTTGGTACCTTCTCTCCTTAGATAATAGTATACGGGTGTTCTTGATGAAATTATAACATAAAATAATGACATTGTAATAGATTATACAGAAGTATTTTTTACAAAATAGTATAATAGAGATGAAAATTTATCATAATAATTACCGATGAATTATTTGCGGAGGGTAACTGATTGTAAAGGGTGTTGAAGGAGGGGGATTTACAACCGTTAGATTTTTATAAATGATTGCAAGGGAGTTCCTATGATTGGAACTATAATTCAAGAGTACGGTTTTCATATGAAGAATCTGCTGGAGAGATTTGCGCATGTATGTCTTATAACAAGAAAGTTTTTTATTATGCAGATGCTGCTAATACATCAAAAATTCACTCAATAACATGAGAAATTGATGTGACAGAGCAGTCAAATTAAGATTATAGTTGTTTGTTTATATTATTATAAAAGGAGTTGTTCAAAATGAAAATTGGCTTTTTAGGATTAGGTGTTATGGGTCTTCCCATGGCAAAAAATGTGATTAAAAAATCAGGTTGTGAATTGTATGGATTTGATGTTGTCCAAGAAAAACTGGATGAATTAGAGGCAGCGGGCGGACATGCTATTAGCGATCAGACAGAGATTTACAAAAATTGCGATGTAATCATGCAGATGCTGCCAACACATCCTATTATTATCAATTCTATTGAAAAAGCGATTGCATATGGCAAGCCGGGCAACATTATTATTGATTTATCTTCGACAGCACCGAATATTATTATTGATATGTACCAAAAGGTTAAAGCTGCGGGAATGTCACTGCTGGATTCTCCTGTAAGCGGGGGAAATCCGAAGGCGATTGATGGTACGCTGGCAATTATGACAGGCGGAGATAAAGATATTTATGATCGGGTAGAACCTCTTTTGCAATGTATGGGAATTCCTGTGTATACGGGAGGTACAGGTAGCGGAGATGTTACCAAACTGGTCAATAATACGATTGCCGGAGCCTATATGGTTGCTGTTGCTGAAGGCTATGCATTTGCGGCTAAAGCGGGTATTGACTTACAGACAACGTTTGAAGCAACAAGGTATGGATTTGCCGGTGGACCCGCCTATGAAAATAAAGTTCCTAAAATGCTTGCCCGTGATTATGAACCAGGTGCGCGGATTGCAGTTCATCGCAAAGATATCATTAATGCAAAGCATTATGCTCATCATCTGGATATTGATTTGCCAATGACGGATGTTGTGCTTATGGTGATGGATTGGATGAATGATAATGGATATATCAATGAAGATCAGGCAGCGATGGTCAAGTATTTTGAAGAAAAAATGAATGTTAAAGTAGGGAAAGAAAATAAATAAATATGTTTCCCCGTAAAGGGTCGCATTTCCGCGCGGCCCTTTTTTGCCGAAAAGAAAAAATTTAGTATAATGAATGTAAAGTATATAATTGTATCTGGCGGGAGGGGATTTATATATGAAAATGAATAAAGTTATTGCAAGTATAGTAATGATAAGCATGACGGTCTGCTTCAGCGGCTGTAAACAAGAAGTAAAAAATGAGGCGCAGCCAGCGGTGCAGCATCACACGATAAATGAACAAGCAAAACAGATAGTAGCACGTATGAGCGACACTCAAAAAATAGGGCAGTTAATGATGATCGGTATTACTGGCCCGGTGGTAGATATAAAAACAGATCGTGCACTAGCTAAATATAAATTTGGCAATGTTATTTTATTTGATCGAAATATGCAAAATCAAAATCAGGTAAAAAAACTTACGGCAGATTTGCAAGAAAAAATCAGCATAAATAGTGGGATTTTTCCATTTATTGCGCTTGATCAAGAGGGTGGGGCTGTACTGCGGATGCGCAGTCATTTTCCGGAAGTTCCTAGTGAGCAAGAATTAGGTCGAAAAAAACCTTCAGAAACAAAAATATGGGCAGAAACTACGGGTAAAGAATTGAAAGAAATGGGTATAAATATCAATTTTTCTCCTGTTGTGGATTTAGGATTATCTCATGGACGGTCTTATAGTGATGATCCGGGTGTGGTCTCAACTTATGCAGAACAAGCTTGTACCGGGTACAAAGATGCAGGTATTTTGTGCGTTCTTAAACATTTTCCCGGTATCGGCAAGGCAGAAATAGATCCTCATATGGATGGGGCAAGTGTAGCTGTTGGACGAGAGCAATTGGAACAGGAAGATTTAAAACCTTTTCGGGATTTGATACAGCGTATAGATAATAAAAATATGTTTGTCATGGTTTCCAATGTGACTTTTCCGGCATTGGATACGCACTATCCGGCATGTGTGTCAGAAAAAATAATGACGGATATATTACGTAATCAGTACGGATATAAAGGTCTTATTTTAACGGATGATATGGAAATGGGAGCGATGTCTAAACACTATACTTTTTCTCAAATGGGAGTCATGGCGGTTAAAGCCGGTGCAGATATTATTTTAGTTTGTCATGATTATGAGCATGAACAGGAAGTATATAAGGGATTGCTGAAGGCTTATCGCAGCGGAGAATTGTCCCGGGATAAAATAGATAAGAAGGTATTACGGATTGTAGAAATGAAATTAGCGTATAATGGCAAATAAATTAAATTAATTATATATAATAACAAAAGGCGGGAAAAATAATGAAGGTTACACTTATAGGCAATGCCGGGGTATGGCTGAGGGATACGGGATTATCTATAGTAATTGACGGGTTATACGGGAAAAATGAATTTTTCAGTGACCCGCTGCATGAGATGGATGCAGCAGCAGAAGGAACTGCATCTATGTTCCGGCATATTCGAACATTGGCATTTACTCATCGACATGAAGATCATTTTAATGCTGCTTATGTTAATACCTATCTTATGCATAATACCGTGCAAAATGTATATATTCCTAAGATAACGGAGCCACCCAATCAATATGAAGATGTGGGCGTTGTAGTGCCCGGCAGATCGGGGGCCAGAATTTTTTCTATAGGAGAACGTGATGAAGAAATATACTATGATAGGATTTCTGACGACAGCTGGATTATATTTTTTAAAACAATCCATATGGGAGGATCGCAGTATAATGCACGGCATTATGGAATTATTATTATATCATCAGGGTATAGTTATCTTTTTATGGCAGATACGGATTGGACATATGCGGTCAAAAATGTGGTACAATTATTGAAAGATACAACGTTAAAAGCTGCGTTTGTCAATCCATTATCTTATATGGACGCCCGTGGAAAAGAATGGCTGTCTTATCTTCATGTGCCTAATGTGGTTATATATCATGTACCGTATGAAGAATCAGATAAAAGCGGCATGCGGAAACTGGTGCAGCGAGAATTGACTTCTCCTGTTTCCCGTTCGTGGAGGCTGCAGGCACTTACAGAAAAAATGCAGACTATCATTATATAAACTAATATCATGCGGCGGCATGTCGGTGTCCTGGATATAGAAAATAAGCAGCGCTGGTTCGTAAAGGAGGGTATTATGGATTTCTTTATTAGCCCTATTCAATTACTGCAAAGTATATCATTAGCCTTAGAATTATCAGCAGGTGGATTATCCAGTCATCAATGGAGAGTTGCTATGATAGCGGATCATGTAGCCGATAAACTGGATTTAACACGCGAAGAGAGGCAAACGCTGGTACATGTTTCACTTATTCATGATATTGGAGCAGCTGCCAGCTGGGAAAAAGTTGCAGGACTTCGAGTGGGGAAAAGTGCGGATTTATATGCGCATGCGTATGCTGGATATACGTTGTTGAAGGATTCTGCAGCATTTCATGATATGGCTCCGTATATCCGATATCATCATGACCGCTGGGATGGGAATAATATATCTGGATTGTCGGGAAAACAAATTCCGTTGTTGAGTCGGATCATTTGTCTTTCCGATAATGTGGCCATACAAATTGATGCACAACGATTTATTTTTGATCAGGTTCCGGGTATTTTGGAAAACATACGTGAAGGGAGCGGAACATATTTTCAGCCTGAGTTAGTTGATGTATTTCTCCGGATAGCTCAATCAGAAGGATTTTGGCTTGATTTGATCAATGCCTATGCATTTCCTGAATTTTTTAAGCGTGTTGGCCGATATGGAGATATTTGTTATTCCTTAGAGGATGTCATGGATATAGCGGAAATATTGGCAACTGTTGTCGATTGGAATGACCCATTTACCGGTGGTCATTCCCGCAGGGTTGCAGTTATTTCCGAATATTTGGCAAGCCAAAAAGGATTTTGTTCGGATGAAGTGAAGTTGATGCGCATTGCGGGATTGCTCCATGATATAGGAAAGTTAGCGGTTTCCCGCACTATTTTGGAAAAGCCCGACAAGTTGAATAGTTCAGAATTTTATATTATTAAACAACATCCGTATTATACGTATCACATTCTTCATAACATTGAAGGCCTTCAGGATGTTGCAGTATGGGCGGCATATCATCATGAAACATTAGATGGAAAGGGCTATCCATTCAGAATCAAAGGGGAGTCACTGTCTTTAGGATCCCGTATTGTTGCGGTGGCGGATATTTTCACAGCACTTACGGAAAAACGTCCGTATCATGCCACGATGGAGCGGGATGCAGTGCGCCAAATAATGCAGGGAATGGCGCAGCATGGTAAAATTGATGGTTCATTGGTAGCAGTGTTATTCCATGATCCTGAAAAAATTAATTATTTGATTGCTCACGTTTTTGCGATACAAAAAAAATAGAAGCACATAAAGAAAGCTATATCCCATTTGGGATATAGCTTTCTTTATGTGCTGAGTCTTATTGATGATGACCGCAGTGATGAGGGTGGTCACCCTGCTGGTCGTGATCGTGATGACTGCAGCGAGCATCCGGATCATACGATAACGAATCTTTTAATAGTGCGTTTACTGCGTCATCGGCAGAACCCGTAACGCCGCCATACCAAGTAATATCGGCAGCGGTGAGGGCTTGCTGAGCACCGCCGCCAATGCCGCCGCAAATAAGTTTGTTTACACCGGCTTGTTTTAACCAAACAGCTAATGATTCGTGACCGGCACCATCGGTTCCCAGTATTTGGCTGGCAGTAATGATATTATTTTCTATCGTATAAATCTTAAATTGTTCCGTATGACCGAAATGTTGGAATACAGAGCCATTTTCATAAGTAACAGCTATTTTCATATAATACCTCCCAAACTATCAAAAAACAGATTCTAAATATGCAGCCGTTTCTTCTAAATAATTTTTGTTAAAGCTTTCTATGTCACCGGCATCACAATGAGCTGCAAATTCCGGATCGATTGGTAACTTCATGGAATGAGGAATTTGATACTTTTCGGCGGTTTCTGCAACATGGCTGGCCCCAAAAATTTCATGCTGTTCATGACAATCAGGACATTCAAAATAGCTCATGTTTTCAATGAGACCTAATACGGGAATATGCATCATTTCTGACATTTTAAGTGCTTTTTCCACTATCATGGAAACAAGTTCCTGGGGAGAGGTGACTACAAAGATACCATCGACAGGAAGTGATTGGAAAACGGTTAACGGAACATCACCTGTTCCCGGGGGCATGTCTACAAACATGTAGTCGATGTCGCCCCAAACGATATCTGTCCAAAATTGTTTTACGGCGCCGGCAATGACGGGACCACGCCATACAACGGGCGAAGAAGTATCTTCTAATAAAAGGTTAATGGACATGACTTCAATGCCTTTTTTTGTATTTACTGGGAAGATTCCGTGTTCATCACCGGTAGCTTTTTCGGTCATACCGAAAATTTTTGGAATTGAAGGACCTGTAATATCAGCATCTAAAATCGCTGTTTTATATCCTTTTCGCTGCATTTGTACAGCTAATAAAGAGGTTACCAAGGATTTACCAACCCCGCCTTTACCGCTAACGATACCAATAACATGTTTTACGTGAGTGCCCATATGTGGAGCGACTTGCATGCTTTCTGGTTTTGTACGACTGTCACAAGAGCTGCCGCAGCTGGAACATTCATGATTACATTCTTCACTCATTTTATCAATCTCCTTTTTTTATGTGTTGTGTAGAACGGCAATGGCAGGAATTACAGCATTTGCCGGATTGTTTACATAGTTCAATATTACCGCCTTCGATAAGCAGGCGTTTTCCATGGACGAGGGCATCGGCAATTTTACGGCGGGCAACATCATAAATACCGGTAACAGTTGTTCGCGCAACATTAATTTGCAAAGCACATTGTTCCTGCGTTAATCCGACCAAGTCAATCAAACGGATTACCTCATATTCATCAATACTCATAATTACAGTATCTATAGTATTTGGACAAGCTATTCCAGCAGGAGCAAATTCTCCTGATCTTGGCATAGAACAAACACGGCGGCAACGTTGAGGACGTGGCATAGGAAAAAACCTCCCTTTTAAGGTATGGCATTATTATATGATTATTTGTGACATATGTCAATAATTAAAACCATATAAATAACATATATACACTGTTATTTAAAATCATTTGGTATACGTTGCCAAATGAAGCTTGCAATTTTTTTTCAGCTTGTTATAATGGAGAAGTACACTTGGGATTATAGCTCAGCAGGTTAGAGCGCCACGCTCACATCGTGGAGGTCGAGAGTTCGAGTCTCCCTAATCCCACCAAAGAGTTGTTTTTACTTTTATTTTGAAACTTTGCCACTGCATAAGGTAAGGTTTCTTTTTTTGTTTTCATTTGACTAGTATAATGTTTAGCCATCTTCGCCCTATTGTGCAGCAATTTACTATCGTCTCCACTCTCTCCTCCTGCGGTTTTGATCATAGCTGTTTGCCGGTTCTGTATAAGGAACATGTAAAAGGGACTGACCGATAAACCGTCAGTCCCCAATAAGTTAAATTTTAAGTAAACCGTCTATTTGTCTAGGGTGGGGCGGTTTACTTTTTTTGTTGCAAAAGTGCAACGAAGTGCGATTAAATATAACAAGATTATATTTTATTATATCGTTCATGCGTATCACTCTGTTTTAGAGGCAATATTGACTGTCTATCGTTTTGTAACAGTACCTTGTAAGAGCGTATCAGGTTCTAAGAAGTCAGTCGAGGTGTCCCCTTTATACGAGCACTGCATATGCGGCGGCTTTTTTTTATTTGCAAGCATACATTAGAATTCAATTATTTTAGGATTTGTTGTGAAAGAATAAATAGTAGCTGTGCCATGTTCAAAATAAAACACAGTCATTAAATTATCATCAACGGTGTACATACTGCTTAATACTGACTGGTTGGCATTCATCATAGCTGCTCTGGCTTCTCGGCGTAAGTCTTCTTTGACATTGCCTTCGACTCGAATCCATGTTCCTTTGTACATGCCGCATATTTCGATTTTTTCATTTTTTTTCATTTGATGATAAACTTTTTTTTGATTATTGGTAACAATGTACAATTTCCCTTCAAAGGAACATACCGCTCCAAATGGTCTAACATGAGCTTGTCCGGCATCACTGGTGGCAAGATAAAATGTTCCGCAAGATTTTAGATATTCCATTATTTCATTCATTTTAAAATCTCCTTCCATAGATACAGTTGTATTTGTTGTTATTTGCAAGTATAATTATAACGTACAGGATAAATAAAGCAAGTACGATATTTATTGATACCGGTATCAGAAAGGAACGTGTATGGAAAAGAAGGAATTGTTTGGACGTTGCCCTTATGTAACTGCGCAAAAGGTATTAACTGGAAAGTGGTCTATGTATATTTTATATCTTTTATCTGAGGGGGCGATTCGTTTTAATGAACTTCAGAGACGAATGCCTGAAGAAATGACACACACAACATTATCACGTCAATTAAAAACGCTGGAAAAGGAAGGATTGATTATTCGGACAGAATATCAGCAGATACCTCCCCGAGTAGAATATCGGTTAAGTGAAGTAGGCGAGAAATTTAAAAGTGTTTTGTCGGTGCTTAAAATATGGGGAGATGAATATATTTTGTATTTAAATAAAACAAAGAAATAGCGTAATAGATACAATTTATCTTTATGGCATATAGATTATTTTTTAAAGCTAATTTATTATAAAAATGCGTTACAAAAAAGCGATTCAGCCATCGTCTTTTTTGTAACGCATAAAAATCTTTTTCGTATTACTATTAAACTTTATTTGCCGCTTCCTAAGCGATAGGAGGCGCCGATGATAGCACCTTTATAGGTAAGATTGATATCATCATTAATTTCCGTATTGACATACCGATATCCTGCATTGACGTCCAGATTTTTAGATACAGCATAATTGATGCCGGCTTCCCACAAGGAAGTCTTTTTTGTTCCCAAAGCGCCTTTAGCGTACACATCAAAATTATTTCCAATAGATTTTTTTGCAATAACACCTAATTGCAGTACGTTATTTGTACAGTTATAATTGCGGGCACTTTCATCGCTTCCGACATTATTGAACGAATTTTTAATGCGGTTCCAGCCGCCATACACGGCAACATTTTTATTAAGAGAATATACAGCATTTATTTCCTGCGAATTTCCGGTAGTATCGTCATGCTTTGTCTTTAAACCGGAATATTCATATTGTACGGCCCATTGGTCGGTTAAGCCGTAGGTTGCACCGCCGTTTACATTCCATTTACTGCCCGTAGAACCGCCGGATTCGGCTTTCGCATTCCAAAGACCTAAATCAATTTGAGTTTCTCCTTTGTTCCATTGTGTCTGTGGGGCTGCAAAGGCAAAAGAAGTAATACATGTTGCTAACATAGCTGCTAATACTAAAGATTTATTTTTCATGTTTTTACATCCCTTTCTCGGTATAAGAACTTTTATAAACATAGATTATCATATCATTTTGTGAAATAAAATACAATATTATTTTGCAAAATGTAATTAAAATATTGGTCATATGCATAGGAATAAACATAGTGTTGACGTGATGCCGGGTTGGTTTATGTCGACGGATTTTTATTTGGAATAGGATTACATAAGGAAGGATGCAGCAAAAATATTTTTTATTATATAATACAAAAAAATAATATGGAAGTACCCCCTATATAGTTAATCGAAAAATAACATAGGGGGTACAATCTATTCCGGGTATATGTTGGTACAGAGTGTGATTCGGTTATCGTATATGGATTTGACAAGCCTGCATAGCAGTTAGGGCCGTTTGATGTGCGTCTTCAGTACTTCCGGCACAGCAGTTGCTGTATACTGCAATGTTTTTTTCAGGATAAAAAGCCTTAAGCAGCAGTGCATTGGAAATGATGCAAATATCGGTACAAAGTCCCATAAGGATCAGTGTATCATAAGGCACGGCTTCTTCTATGAGTGCAGTGCATCCAAATGTGGATTTTTCTAAAACAACAGCATCCAGTGTATACGGCAGAAGATCGCGACAAATATTCCAGCCATGACTATCCTTTTGACAGTGTTGTATGGGGAGATTTTTTCCTTCTTGTGTGTCCAAATACCGCTCATCGTGTGTATCTTGTGTGAAAATGAGTTTTGTCGTATCGGCTGCATTTTTCTTTACTTTGATAATTTCCTCTTCAATGCGGGGAACAATACGTTGTGCCGATGCCGATCCCAGCGTACCTGTAATAAAATCATTCTGCATGTCTATTATAATGTAAGCTTGCTTCATACGAAGGCTCCTTTTTAGAATGGCTATACAAGTAGTTAGTTATTGTCCAGCTGTCTTAAATATGCAGGTATATCGGAGCAAGTCATTAAGCTGGACATAAGCGCTATACCTGAAATAGGAAGAGCGTTCAGCGCAGCAATATTTTTTTCAGTAATTCCGCCTAAGGCATATACCGGAATGGAAACAGCATTACAAATATTTTTTAGTTCGCTGATTCCGATGGGAGGGGAATCCGGCTTGCAATTTGTCTCAAAGATGTGGCTGGCCATGATGTAGGTAGCCCCAAGTTCTTCTGCTTCTTTTGCTTCTCCTGCCGTATGCACAGAAACTCCTAAGGTAGTCATAAAATAACGAATAGAAGAATGAATCCGTAGATAGGACAAGGAACATTGAAATCGTGGAACATGAAGCTGAATAGCTGTTTTCCCAAAGTGATGGAGAATGCACGTCTTTCCGTGAGCATTGCAGATTTGCAATGCTTGCCGGGCATATGTCATGTAATCCTCTTCATTTAGTGTTTTTTCTCTCAGAATCAAGGTGCTTACATCCGATGCGGCTATTTTTTCTAATTGTTCCCAATAACTGTTGGGAGCTAATGTGCGGTTCGTTATGGCAAGTATATTTTGCACGTTATATCACCTGTTCATTGCAAGTTTATTTTATATATAATACTATACCTTAATATCATAGGTGAGTCAATGCATAGACTAACTTGCAGCATCTGGTAAAATATCTACCAGAAGTTTTACAATCAGGTTAGCTTCGTGGGCGGAACAAATAGCGACCCGGGGGGCCATAAGACCCCGCCCGGGTATGGCACCTTGTGTGCCGTCACCACAAAGATAAAAGTGGTCTGTAATTTTTCGTGTTTGAATATCGTTACTGTTTCCGTAACCTGCCATGCCAGAGGCAGATACAATATATTTTTTGGGACACTGTGTTAATATTGTATTAATAAGCATCGCTTTGGCAGCCGGATTATCAAAAGCTTCACAGATGATGCAATCATCTGCAAAAAGAGAAGCAGCATTTTCGCTAGTCACTTTGACAAAGTCTGTATGTACATGAATAAATGGGTTTATTTCTGCAATCTGAGCAGCTAGGGCAGCCGTTTTTTGTTTACCTAAATCATTGATTCTATAAGCTTGTCGATTTAAATTGCTGACATCGACAGTATCAAAGTCGACAAGATGCAGTGAACCTACCCCGGTACGTGCTAAAAAAATAGCAGCATGAGAACCGAGGCCGCCAAGTCCGGCAATAGCAACTTTTCCTTGCTTTACTTTCTCGTGAACATGAGGAGTATGACGGGAACACATCATTGCTTCTAATGATGTACGGGATGGCAATTTGTTCTTTTCGATAAAATAAATGTCATCACCTGTTTGCAACGGTAAGTTTTCAGTAGTGGCATATCCGTTTAAAATTGATAGATCTGCCGAAGGAAAGCAATGATGGTGCAAGTCTTGGAGAAACAGAAATTCTGTTGTTTGTGCCTGTCCGTTTATGTTTATTTTTTTTGTCATGGCATACCCTGCTTATAAATAAATGTATTCACTGGTCACAGGCTGGAGATGTTCTGATTTAACAGCAGCATAAATTTCGTCGAAAGAGCGGGTGTCGCTGATTTCAAACTGTTCATCGCCTTTTTGTTCATCTTCTATTATATGGCCGCCTATACCAGTACATACACCGGCAGATATTTTTGTAGCAGCGATTTTGATAATATTGTTGCGGAAATAAGGACTTTCTCTGCTGGAAACAACGATGCTGGCGTATGGCATAAATAAACGATAGGCACAAATTATCTGGACCAACTGCTTTTCATGTACGTCTTTTGGATTTATTTTATCATTATTAATAATAGGACGAAGGCGTGGACATGACAGCGAGATTTCTGCATGAGGATATTTTTTTTGCATAAGCCAGGCATGCATACCGGTAGCAACAGCATCTTTTTGATAATCATCAAGTCCTAAGAGTGCTGCAAAACCAACCCCTCTCATGCCGCCTAAAATAGCTCTTTCCTGAGAATAAAAACGATAAGGGAAAATACGTTTGTGACCGGCGAGATGAAGCGTTTCGTATTTGTCAGAATTATACGTTTCTTGAAATACGGTGACATAGTCTGCGCCGCATTCGTGTAAATATTTGTATTCATCTACATTTACCGGATAAATTTCTACACCTACAATACGGAAATATTCCCTGGCAATTTTAATGGCATTACCGATATACGCGACATCGGACATATGACGGCTTTCCCCGGTTAACATAAGAACTTCTTCTAATCCGGTTTTAGCAATATTTGTGCATTCTTGACGAAGTTCAGCATCAGACAACTTGGCACGATGTATTTTGTTGTGAGAATTGAAACCGCAGTAAATACAGTAATTTTCACAATAATTTGCAAAATAGATAGGTGTAAATAAGTTAATGGAGTTACCAAAATGACGACGCGTTATCGTGTGTGCCTTTTGAGCCATTTCTTCCAGAAAAGGCAAAGCTGCCGTAGAAAGAAGAGCCATAAAATCCTGAGGTTCCAAATGGGTTTTGGCAAGAGCGCTTTTTACATTTTTTGCGGTAAAGTCTTCATTGCGAAAAGCATCGTGATATTGCAGTACATCCTCCAGCATAGTAGAGTCGATAATTTCCATATCCGGTAAATATTTCATGTGATCGATACGTTTTTCTTCCATTATAACACCCCCTAATCTCCTAAAAAGCCTGTAAGCGGATCTGATGCAGAAGCCGTTTCACGAACTCTGCCAAGTCCAGATAGATAAGCGGCTCGGCCTGCTTCGATAGCTTGTCGGAATGCTTTTGCCATAAGCGGTATATTACCAGATGTGGCAAGTGCGGTATTAGCCATAATTGCGGAAGCACCCATTTCCATGGCTTCACAGGCTTGGGAAGGACGGCCGATACCTGCATCGATAATGACTGGCAAATCTATTTCATCAATGAGAATTTGAATGAAATCACGAGTAGAAAGTCCCTTATTCGTGCCAATTGGCGAAGCAAGGGGCATAATTGCGGCAGCACCGGCATCACGGAGAGAACGGGCCGCATATAAATCCGGGTACATGTAAGGCAATACGATGAACCCTTCTTTGGCAAGTTGTTCTGTTGCCTTGATGGTTTCGGCATTATCGGGGAGCAGGTATTTTGTGTCACGCATAACCTCGATTTTAATAAAATCTCCGCAGCCAAGTTCTCGGGAAAGATGAGCAATGCGAATTGCTTCTTCGGCAGTACGGGCACTAGACGTATTTGGCAGCAGTGTTATTCCTTTGGGAATGTAATCAAGAATGTTATCTTTTTGACCAGCTTCGACACGCCGCAAAGCCATCGTAATGATTTCTGCACCAGCTTGTTCGACCGCCGCTTTAATTAAATCTACATTATACTTACCTGAACCTAAAATAAAACGAGATGAAAATTCATGACCGCCTAATACGAATGTATCGTTTGTTTCCATTATGACCACTCCTTGTTTTTTTATAGGGTACAACTGTCTTTTAGATGACGGGTCAGCCGCCGCCGACAAATTGCACTATTTCTATTTTGTCGTTATCGGTAAGGCGCGTTTGCTCATAGGCACTGTGCGGTATGATGGAACCGTTAAGTTCAACTGCGACTCGTTCCTTTTGATAGCCCGCTTGTGTCAGATAGTTGTTTAACGTGATACCGTCAGCAACAACTTTTTTTCCATTGATGGTAAGCATAATATGAACCTCCTTTCTAAAAAAAATAAAAGCCGCACGAAGAATTACACCCTAGGTGGTGTACCCCTTCGTGCGGCTTTTATAGTTAGCACTCTAAGAAAAAGTATAGCCTTTTTTGCTGAAAAGTCAACTATTAATAGTGGAAAAATTTATTTCGTACATTTTCTGAATATGGTATGATATACATATGGGAGGTATCCGTCATGAGTGAAGAATATACGCATATTTCAAAACAATTTTATTGGCATGATGAACAATTGAAAATGTTTTCGGATCAATTTTGTCATTCTCTGCATGATGCGATGAATGGACGGCCTTCTTCTCTTTCCAAATTGGATGCGTGCATCGGATTACCGTCGGGATATGAAAAGGGAGTCTACTTGGCACTGGATTGGGGCGGCACAAATATTCGAGCTTCTCGTGTGCGATTAATAGGAAAACGGTGTTATATTATAGAAAGGCAAGTAGCACGGCCTTTGAAAAGTATAGGACAATATGATTTTACCAGCCCTGATACAGATATGGAGACATTATTTGATTTTATTGCTGATTGTGTAGCGGCAGTGGCTTTGCCAAATTGCACGTATGTACTGGGCCACAGTTTTTCTTTTGCTGTTTGCCAGGATCACATCCGAGATGCCCGGCTTCTGGCATGGTCTAAAGAAATCAAAGTACCTCATATGAAAGGGCGTTATATTAACGAATTATTGCAGCAGGCATTGAGGCGGAGAGGATTGACGCATATCATTCCGACCGCTTTGATTAATGATACGACGGCGGCTCTTTTGGCATCTTCTTATCGCGGCGGAGCATCCAAGGTAGCGGTTATCTGTGGAACTGGTTTTAATATTTGTTTTTATGATGCGGCAGCAGCCCGTATTTATAATATCGAAGCAGGAAATTATAATGGCGGAAGACAATTAAAATGGGATAAGGAAGTAGACAAAGAATCGGAAAAACCAGGAGATCATTGTTTGGAAAAAATGGTAGCGGGTCGCTATCTTTGTGAGATTTTCCGACGTACAGCGATGACTTATTTTGACATCGCAGACATTCCGGCGTGTACAACAGAGGAAATGAATGCGTTACTGCATATCACAGATGTACAGCAACTGCGGTTTATGATGGGGCGGCTATGGCATCGTATTATTATTCAGCAAGATATAGAACGGCTGAAGGATATGGCCGTTAGTATTTTTATTCGGTCAGCTCAGTTAACGGGCGCTGCATGCAGCGGTGTTTTGCGATATCTTTATCCGAGTGGAGAGGTTCCAGAACAGACGCTTGCTATTGAAGGCAGTGTAATAGCAAATGTTACAGGCAGTATTGTAATGGTCCAAGATGCAATGCGTGCCTGTTTAGCCGTCGATGATTCAGGCTGGACTCGCCCGGTACCAGTTAAGCCTCTTATTGTTAAAGAGGGACCTGTTATTGGCGCGGCGGTTGCTGCGGCTATGTGTGTTTCTTCATAAATGCGGGGCTGCAGTCCGGCGGTTTAAATCACGAAGCATTTGTTGGTCTTCACTAATAGTGCGTCCCTTTGTTGTCAGATAATCGCCAATCATCAATCCGTTTAAACCCCCGGTTAAGGCATAAGCCTGCATGGACCGGAGGTTTATTTCGCGTCCGCCGGCGGTGCGGATGAGGGCATAAGGCAGAATGAATCGGAATACAGCAAAGGCTCGGAGAATTTCCCAGGGATCAAGAGGGCTGTTGTTTTCAAAAGGGGTTCCTATGATGGGGTTCAAAATATTTAAAGGGATAGAATCAATGCCAAGAGACTTCAATGTAAAAGCCATTTCTATACGCTGACTGCGTGTTTCACCTAATCCGAATATTCCGCCTGAACAGAGTCGAAGACCAGCCTTTTGTGCAATATGAATGACGGACACTTTATCTGTAAATGTGTGAGTGGTACAAATTTGGGGAAAATATGAAGGTGCGGTTTCAATATTAGCATGATACCGGGAAATGCCGACTGTTTTTAGTGCTTTGGCTTGTGTAAGATTGATAAGACCCAAAGAGCAGCAGGTTTCTATTTTTATATCGTTTTTGATATGCTGCAGTGTTGTAAGAATTTGGTTGAATTCTTCTCCTTCTGAAACAGAACGTCCGCTGGTAACTATAGAGAAACGAGCAGCTCCCAAGGCTTTTGCTTTTCTTGCAGCGTTGATAATTGTATCGGAATCAAGTAATTTGTGGGTTGTGGCACCCGTATCGTAATGAATAGATTGAGCACAAAAACGGCAATTTTCAGAACATTTTCCCGAACGTCCATTAATGATGGCACAACAATCTACTTCATTATTTGCAAAATGCTGGCGGATTTTGTCGGCCATAGCCAGCAATAACGGAGTATCCTCATCAGTAACAGAAATAAGTTCATTTCCTTCTTGCGGGGTGATATCTTGCCCAGACATTACTTTTTTTGCGTATTCGATAATCATAAGTATGAATATCTCCTTTTTTTGTAGATAAGTATACGGTAAAAAAAGCCATAAGTCAACTTTTAAAAAATAAAATTGGTTTACAATTAAATAGTACAGATTTTTTATGTTTTACCTCTTTTCACTATGCCAGTTTTTGAGTACAATATATAGTATATCAATAATAAAGAAAAGTGATAGTATGTGGAAATTGGAGATATAATATGCTGCAGATAGAGAAAACAATTAAAAAACCATATTATGTACAGATATATGAATATTATCGGGATGAGATTGAAGCACGACGTATGCAAGCAGGAGATCGGCTTCCTTCCGTGCGTGAATTAGCACAGACCGTGGATGTCAGTAAAATGACCATTGAAAAAGCCTATTATCAACTGGCGAGTGAAGGGTATATTATGAGGCGCAATAAGGCACGTTATGAGGTAGCTTTTTTAGGCAGCGAAAAAGAGGATGGACAGAAAAAACCGATTTACCATCCCGGTACCGTACGGCGTTCCTTTTTTCGGTATGATTTTGGCAGTGGCGATATGGATATGGAACGATTTCCATTAGAAGTCTGGCGCCGCTATATGAATCATGTTCTTTCTCAGCCAGAATATTTGATGCAATGCAATGATGAGCAGGGAGTTCCGGAATTACGAGAAATTTTAAGCCAGTATATCTATCAAGTCCGTGGTGTTTATGCAAGTGCGGAAAGTATTATTGTGGGAGCCGGAACACCTTCCTTGCTCGGAATTTTAACAAACATACTTCGCTCCTATTCTTGTATTGGAGTAGAAAATCCTGGGTTTAAACTGGGGCGTGAAATATTTCGCAATAGTGGTTATGACATATTCCCTTTTTCCGTACAAAACGGTATGATGGATATGGATATTTTGGAAAAGAATGGGATTCGGTTAGTTTATGTCAGCCCGTCTCATCAATTCCCTACAGGTACCATTATGCCGGCAGGGATGCGGCATCGTTTGCTGCAATGGGCGGAACAGATGGATGGGTTAATTATAGAAGATGATTATGATAGCGAACTTCGTTATTATGGCAGACCTGTTCCGGCGCTGCAAGGTTTGGATACCCATGGAAGAGTCATATATATGGGCTCTTTATCTAAAGTACTTCCGTCTTTTGTACGACTTAGTTATATGGTGCTGCCGCCACGATTATTAGCACTTTATAATGAAAAACGCGGGTTATTCCGTCAAGGAGCATCTGTTCCGGAACAATGTGTACTGGCGGCTTACATTCGAAGTGGAGAAATGGCTCGTCAGGTACGAAGATTACGTAAAGATTATCAGGAAAAGGGAAATTTGATGAAGGAGCTTCTGCTTAGTGCATTCGGTAAAGATATAGAGGTCAGTAGTCTGGTATCCGGCGTATATTGCCGGGTTACTTTGAACAGCACGTATACTGCGGCAGAATTGCAGTACAGAGCTGAAAAAAAAGGCTGTCGAGTTTTACCGATCCAGGCTTTTTATGAAACACAGGAACAAGAGGAACGCAAAGAATTTCTTCTTTCCTTTTCAAAGATACCTAGTCATAGTTTAAAACAAGCCATCACCGTACTTCATGATGCATGGACAAAGAAAGAGGGAGACTAATGTCGACAAGTTTACGGTTTATTCACTGCGGAGACTTACATTTGGGAAGTCCATTTGAAGATATAATGATTACCGATGAAAGGTGGAAACGCATTATTGGAAAAGCTCCGGTACGAGCATTTCAAAAAATCGTTCAGGCAGCTATTGACAAGCAAGTACATGCGGTGCTTATTGCGGGTGATGTATATACCAGCGCAACACATAATTTGACGGCGCAGCTGGATTATGTTCGCTTGCTGCATAAATTGGGACAACACGGCATACAAGTGTTTGCTGTTCATGGAAATCATGATCCACTGGATGCGTGGAAAGCTAAAATTCCGCTGCCGCCGAATGTACATGTATTTAGTGCTGAACAAGTTGAACGAATCCCTTTACTGATAGATGGTGAGGAACGGGCAGAAATTTATGGCCGCAGTTATGCGCATAGTGAAGAAAGAGACAACCTTGCTAGAGAGTATATACGCCGCGAAGATGATCATTATGCTATTGGACTGATGCATACACAGGTCGGCGGAGAAAACTCAACATATGCGCCTTGTACGCTAAATGGTTTGAAAGACAGCGGAATGGATTATTGGGCATTGGGGCATGTTCATACTCCGCAGGTCTTGCAGGAAAAACCATGGATTGTATACTGCGGCAGTCCACAAGGATTGGATTGTACAGAAACGGGTGTCCATGGATGCTACTATGCTGAAGTGGGTCCCTATGGAACAACGTCACTGCAGTTTATAGATACCAGTATTGTTCGCTGGGAGAGTATCAGCGTACCGATCGATACGATTGAGTCTGTATCTGAAATTAGAGAAGCAGTCCGTCTGGCTAAAGAAAAAATACGAAAGGAAATTGGCAGACCGACTTTTCTGACGGTTAATTTTACCGGATCAGGCAGTATGTACAAAGTTATAAATAATGATGAAGCAGTTCAGTATTGGATTGATAGTTGGCGGGAAGAAGAACAGGGAAAATATGCATTTGTCATGGTAGAACGGGTTCGTAATATGGCTCGTCCTAAAATTAATCAAGAAGAACGCAGCAAATTGCCGGATATGGTTGGTGATTATTTGAATGTATCTGACAAAATAGATGGATTGCCACAGGAAGAAAAGTTGCAGATGCTGCGGGAAATACTCGAAAAACGTCCGGAATTTGAACGACTGGGAACTTATGGCCGGCATATTTCAGATGATCGTCTCCTAGAAGCTTTTGAAAAGGCAAAATGGTTGGGAATGCAGCGGTTGTTGGAAGATAGAAGAGGATAATATACATGAAAATTATACAAATGGATTTAGAAGATTTTGGAATTTATCATAATATTACTTGGAATCCGCCGGAAAACGGGCTTATTGTTATGCATGGACATAATGAAAGTGGCAAAACGACTCTTATGAAATATGTCCGGTCTATGTTTTTTGGATATTTACGCGGCGATTGGCAGGGGTTATACGGTCATATGGACATCCGTCGCATGAATGGCCGGGAATATCGAATTTATCGCAATGAGAAAGAGTCGTATATTTCTACTGGCGATGATACCATGCATGAAGAACCTTCTACTTTGTGGTGGCATGGCTTGGATCGCCAGACCTATGACAAAATATTTGCGATGGGATTAGAAGATTTGCAGGGATTTAAAATATTATCTAATGATGAAGTTCGAAGCCATTTTTTTAGTGTTGAGGGCGGTGTACGCATGGGTGTGACTCGGCGCGATTTGATTCGTCTCATGGGAGAGCTTCTTGTGGCATCACCACAAGGGAAAAAGACGGTCAATGTTCTTCTGAATGAGCAGAAAGAGTATGATCAGCATATTTACTCTTTGGCTTATGAGGAATCTGAATTTGCCGATTTACAAGCTAAGGAACAGGAAACACATGAAGAAGAAAATCGTATACGTATCAGTATCACTGAAACAAAACATCAAATAGAAAAGATTTCTATGCCGATTGCAGCGTGGGAAGTTTATAAACGGGGGCAGGATGCATTGGTGCAGATGCAGGCGTTGTCAGAAGTTTCGCAGTTTCCGGAAAACGGAGCACAACGCTGGAACGAATTGGAAACTAAAATTGGTGAAATTGATGATCAAATAAAACAGCTTGAAGAAGCTTCACAGAAAAATTCTGCGTATAAAGAAGAATGGAATCGATGGATTGCTTGTGGGAGTCAGTTGGAGAACCTTTTCCGTCAGATTCCGCAATGGAAACAAGGGGAAGAAGAAATTGCCAATTCTCAACAAAAAGAAGCCTCTTGGAAGTTGGAAATAGAACAACTGAAAAAATCTATGAATGGCTGGACCGGTGGCAGTGAAATCTCCCGTGTCGTTGATTGGGAAACGGGACAAGCCGTAGCTACAGATGTAGCATTATATCGTCAGGAACAGGAAAAATGGGAAGCTTCAAGACCGAAAAATGTTGGTGTGGAATTACCTGCCGATGATAAAGGGACTCCGGAACGGACAAAAGAAGAGTGGCAGGAAATTGGTTCGGCAGTGAATCACATTCAGCAGGATTTGATAGAACAAGACAAGGTTAAGGAACAATTAACATGGTTGCAGGAGGAACCGGCAGAAACGTCGCGTGCCTTCTTGTGGTTCGGTGGTTTATTAATATTGGCGGCGGCTGTACTGGCTGTTGGCGTCATTTTATATGGACTTGACCAGACTGCAGGATACATAGGATCCGGAGTTTGTGGTGTATTGGCTGTCGGAGCTTTCTGGAAACAAAATACGCGCACGAACAGAGCACCTGAAAAGATAGGAGAATTAAAAGGCAGACTGGAGTATTTGCATGGACATATTTCAGCACTGGCGGAAAAAGCAGGAATTACCGTTTCGGAGGATAGTGATAAAATTGCATGGGATACTCGCTTGGATGAAGTTCGTAAGCAGTACATGGAGTGGAAAACGCGAGAAACAAAAGGAGAATGGGAAAAACAACAGCAAGTGATATATGATTCGATGGTAAAAAAATGGCAGGATGATGGAAAAGTATGCCGTAGAAATTTGGAGGATAGTGAACAACGCTGGTCTAAATGGCGACAAATAAGTGGGCTAATGAATTTAGAAGCAGCCCAGGTTCCCGCAGCAAAGGATTGTTGGGAAAAATGGAGTACCATCACTAAAGAGTATCAGGATTGGATGGAACAGAAGGAAAATTGGAAAAAAATAATTTCTCAATTAAGGGATGATGCTGAGCAGGTATTCCGAGAAATTCATGTATCTGAAACAGTTACACCGCAAAGTATAGAGACTATGTATCGCCGCTGGCAGGATATTCGGATTCAGGCAGAAGTTGCCAAGGAACAAGATAAACAGCAGCAGGATAGAGAAGAACAAATTGCTCGTTGGATAAAAGACAAGGAAATCCGAGTTCATCAACAGCGGGAATTAATGCAAGCTGCCGGAGCTCGTTCGGAAGGAGATTTTCGCAGTAAGATATTAAAATTTCGACAATTTCATCAATATAAGGAAGTGTATGAGCAATCCGAAGCACATATTCGCCTTATTGCAAAAAACGATAAGAACCTCAGCGATTTACGACGAGAACTTAAGGTGCATGATATGAAATATTGGAAGCAGCAAATATCCCAATGCGAAAGTTTGATTGCTGAAGCTGAAAAACAGATGGCAGCTGTTGCTGAACGTCGTGGCAGCATTGTTGAACGGCTTAGCCAAATGGCTAAAAGTGATACTTACAGCAAAATGCTCCAGGAAAAAGAAAACAGGAAAACGATTCTTGATGGGAAAATTGATGTTTGGCTGACAATGATGTATGCACAGTATATATTAGGCGAGGCACAAACGTATTATGAAAAAGTTCGCCAGCCATTGGTTATTCGCAATGCAGGGGACTATCTCCGACTTATGACGCAGGGGCGGTATACATTGCAGGCTACTTTTGACGGCAGACAGCTTTTTGCTATTGATGAAAATCAACGGCGCATTCCAGAAAAACAATGGAGCAGTGGTTTGGGGGACCAAATTTATTTAGCGATTCGCATTGGTTTGGCGATGGCGTTTGCACAGCAAATAGAACCGATGCCGTTGATTCTGGATGATATTCTTGTCCGATTTGATGAACAAAGGCAAAAAGAAGCGATGCATTTTCTTGCGGATTTGGGAAAAAAGGAACAGATATTTTTGTTTACTTGTTCAAACGAAACACGCGAAATTGCGCAGCAAGTGCAACAGGAGCTATCTGGAGAAACAGATACGGTTCATCTTTTTGAAATCGAACAAGGAATCATCAATCCGGCTTGACAATAAAGATGGGTGAAAAAAATGACAGAAAGTCAAAAACTGAAAAGTATTACGCAACAGCTGATGATGGAGGCATTGGACAGTGTTCGCGATGGAGTTGTTATTGTTGACAGCAACTCGCGAATTATATATTTGAATGATGCTTATTTGAGAATTTTACAGGTTCGACGGGAAAAAGCCTTGAATAAACTGATGAGCGAGATTGAACCGGATGCGATTATATTGGACTCGCTGCGGGATAAAAAACCGCGCGTTAATGCACTTGTGCAGGTAAAATCTCGCAGTAAGCGGATACTTGCTAATATTACGCCTATTATTAGTGATAATATACTTATTGGTGCTATTTCTGTTTTCAAAGATATGACCGAGGTATATATGATCAGCCGTGAACTCAAAAATACGCAGCGTCTCAGCAAGTCCATATTTAATGCCGTATCTGTGGAAAATATGACGATACCTCCGGAATTTTCACATGTCATTGGACGGGATGAAAAATTTCTTCATTGTCTGCAATTAGCTAAAACAGTAGCGCCTACAGATGCGACAGTACTGATTGAAGGAGAAAGCGGTACAGGTAAAGAAGTTATTGTTAATGCAATATTAAGTATTAGTGGGCCCCGCCGTCAGCCTTTTGTGAATTTGAATTGTTCGGCGATTCCTGAAAGTCTTTTTGAGAGTGAATTATTTGGGTATACTTCAGGATCATTTACAGGAGCATCAAAAAACGGCAAAATAGGTAAATTTGAACTTGCCCACAAGGGAACGATTTTTCTCGATGAAATAGGGGAAATGCCGCTGTTTATGCAGTCTAAACTTTTACGAGTACTGCAATCGGGTGAGATTCAAAAAATTGGTTCGGATTATGCGGATGTTGTAGACGTAAGAGTGATAGCTGCGACCAACCGTGATTTAAAACAAATGGTACAAGAAGGAAAATTTCGGGAAGACTTATATTTTCGCCTTAATACCTTTAAAATCGTGATACCTCCACTGCGGGAAAGACGCGGTGATATTTTACTTTTGGCAGAATACTTTATTCGTAAATTTAATGATAAATATGGGAAACAAGTGTATTTAGGAAAGGAAGCAGCCGGTCATTTGCAAAAAGTTCCTTGGCTGGGTAATGTACGTCAATTGGAAAGTTGTATTGAATATGCTGTTATTGTTTGTAAAACACGTCAATTGCAGATACAAGATTTACCGGAAGATATACAAAATGGAATTTCTGAAGCAATGGAAACTTTACCGAAAACATCTCAGATATCTATACCCTTGCGACCGGCTCAAAGGTTAAAGAATGATATACAAAATATGGAACGGGAACAAATGCGGCAGGCACTTTTAGAAGCAGACGGCAATAAAACTAAAGCGATGGACTTGTTGGGAATCAGTCGACGCACTTTTTATAAAAAATGGAAGTTATATGGATTTGACAATGAAATATATACAAAGTAAACAATATTATGTATAAAAAGTATACATATCTCTTGGCCGTATATACAGTGTAAACAATCGGTCAAGAGATATTTTTTATCATTTTTTAAGTAAAAATAGGATGAATACTAAGTCTATGAAATATTACATTAATGCATGTATTAGTTGGCACGATAATTTCATATAAAAATGGTGTAGACTTAATTTGAGAAAAGAGGTTATCAGCATGAAAACAATCAGAATTGGTGGCGGCCAAGGGTTCTGGGGCGATTTGAACGATGCGCCGATTACCATGGCAAAACAGGACAATGTCGATTATATTGCCTGTGATTATTTGGCGGAACTTACATTATCCATTATGCGCCGGCAGCAGGAAAGACGTCCGGAAGCAGGATATGCGCGTGATTTTATTACAGCGTTAAAGAGCATGCTTCCTGATTTAAAAGAAAAAGGGACAAAAGTTATTACGAATGCCGGCGGTATGAATGTAAAGTCATGTGTAGAAAAAGTAAAAGAAGCCATTAAAGAAAGTGGCCTGCACATGAAAGTGGGGTATGTTCTTGGCGATGATGTCAAGGATATCATTCCTAAACTGCGGGCACAGGGAATTTCCATGGCTCATATGGATACGGGTGAAAATATTGATCGGATTCTTCCCAATATGGTAAATGCCAATGTATACTATGGAGTGGAACCTATTCTGGAATGCTTGGAAGGCGGCGCAGATATTATTATTTTGGGACGGTCCACGGATACCGCTATGTTTGAAGCTCCCCTTATTCATGAATTTGGCTGGAAAAAAGATGATTGGACAGCTAAAGCAACAGGCATTTTAGCGGGTCACTTATGTGAATGCGGGGCGCAGGCAACTGGCGGCAACTATGATTATGATTGGCGCAATGTTCCACGGCCGGAATTTCTCGGGTATCCGATTGCTGAAATCAGTGAACCGGGAAAATTGGTTTTGACGAAGACACGCAATACCGGTGGCTTAGTTACGCCACAGTCTGTCAAAGAACAACTTATGTATGAAATCCACGATCCATCAAAATATATTACACCTGATGTAATAGCTGATTTCAGTAACATTACTGTAGCTGAAATTGAACGTGATCACGTTGCCGTTAACGGTGTTACCGGTCACCCTGCACCAGATACATTGAAACTTTGTGTAGGATACCTTGAAGGGTATCGGAATATTGCATATCTTCCCTATAGCTGGCCGAATGCGTTGGAAAAAGCTAAAATGGCAGCTGAAATTCTTGACAAACGCATGGCGATGAAAGGGCTTAAAGCTATTCGTACACATGTTGATTATTTAGGATTGAATGCGCTGCATGGACCGCTTGCACCGGAAATAGAAGCTGATTTAAATGAAGTGGTTCTTCGCTATGCTATTATGACGGAAACCAAAGCGGAAGCGTTGAAACTGACACCGGAAATTGCACCTGTAAGCAATTTGAATGGTCCAGCTCAAGGTTGTTTCTTCGGCGGCCGCACGAAACCAAGTGAAGTATTTGCTCTCTGGCCTACATTGATTCCGAGAGATGCCGTTAAATTAACAAGCTATGTTGAGGAGGTCTAAAATAATGAAAGTCCAATTAAAAGATATTGCACATGGTCGTTGTGGAGATAAAAGTGATACATCCAATATTTGTATCTATGCAAGAAAGCCTGAATATTATGCTGCTATGGAAAAACAGCTGACAGCGGCTGCAGTACGCCGCCATTTTGAAGGACTTGTTTTCGGTGACGTTATCCGGTATGAACTGCCTCAGCTCGATGGATTTAATTTTGTTATGCATCATGCACTCGATGGGGGAGCAACTCGTTCGCTGCGATTAGATACATTAGGAAAATGCATGGAAGCAGCATTGCTTCGTATGGAAATTGAAGTAGACGAATAGAGGAGGGCGTTGTCATTATGACAAAACCGTTAAAGGGAATCAGAGTACTTGATCTGACCCGGGTACTCTCCGGTCCCTATTGTACAATGCTTCTTGCAGATATGGGTGCTGAAGTCATTAAAATTGAAACACCGGGTAAAGGTGATGACAGTCGTGCATATCCGCCTTTTGACAAAGGTATCAGTGCCTATTATGCTAATTTAAATCGAAATAAAAAAAGTATTGCCTTAAATCTTCGGGATGATAAAGCAAAAGATGTGTTACGGGAACTTATAAAAAAATCAGATATATTTGTAGAAAACTTCAAACCTGGAACCATTGAAAAAATGGGATTTTCTTACGATGCAGTTAAAAAATTAAATCCTAATATCATCTTTGCCTCTATTTCTGGTTTTGGACAAACAGGGCCGTATCGGCTGCTTCCGGGATATGATGTTATTGCTCAGGCACTGAGCGGTATGATGAGTGTTACCGGTTGGCCCGATTCACCTCCTACCCGTACAGGAACAGCCATTGGTGATGTGCTAGGTGGATTGAATTGCTGTATTGGTATTTTAGCAGCCTTACAAGGACGTAATTCACAGCATCATGGTGAACGTGTTGATGTAGGACTTGTGGATTGTTCAGTTAGTGCGATGGAAACGATAACTGAAATATATATGGTAGAAAATCGTATTCCTAAAAGAGCGGGAAATCGTTATGAATTTATTTATCCGTATGATTCTTTTGAAGCTTCCGATAACTGGATCGTTATTGGTGTAGGAAATGATGCTATTTGGAAACGTTTCTGTGAAGCTACCGATCATGCTGATTGGTTTGCAGAAGAAAAATTTCAGTTGAATAAAGATCGGGCAGCTCGTAAAGATGAATTAAATGAATTAGTTACAAACTGGACAAAACAACACACTGCGAAAGAGGTTATTGATATTCTGCGTGCACACAGTGTTCCTTGTGCGCCTATCCATACAGTAGCAGATGTTGTAAACGATGAACATATTGCGAAAGCACGGGAAATGATTTGTGAAGTCGATCATCCTATTGAAGGGAAAATGCGTGTTACCGGCAATCCTATCAAAATGACGGAGGCTGATGCGTACACCTATGAAAAAGCGCCTGTCCTTGGCAAAGATACAACAGATGTATTAGTAGATGTGTTGGGGATGAACGATGAGGAAGTAAGTTATTTTGTAAAATAGTATTATCAAAAAGTGCGAGTCTAACATATAGCTGCATGTAACCATTTGTTTTGCATGTGGCTATATACTGGGCTTAAAATAAGGCGCAATTTTTTAAAATACTAAGTAATAAATTTCACAAATTAAGCAACGCGTTATTCTTGTTTAGACAAATATTATGATATTATCTATGGGAGAGTGAACTATATGATCGCATTACTTGGCTTTATTACGGTCTGCTCCGCCGTTGTCCTGATTATGAAAAAAGTGATGGAACCGGTTCCATCCTTGATTTTGGTTCCAACTATCACTGGCTTGTTAGGCGGCTTTGGATTAGATACATTTAAATTTATTGTAAAAGGTCTCATATCCGTAGCACCGATGGGAACTATGTTCATATTCGCTACATTATTTTTTGGCATTATTATTGATGCAGGAACCGTTAAACCTATTATTCGCATGATTTTCCGTCTAGTCGGAAGAGACCCTGTCAAGATTTGTGTAGGCACAGGAATATTGGCTATGATGGTTCATATGGATGGCAATGGGGCTGTAACCTTTTTAATCGCTGTTCCAGCTATGATGCCTCTTTATGATGCCCTTGGCATGCGGCGCACAACGTTGGCGACAATCATTGCACTGAGCGCCGGCTTGATGAATACAGAACCTTGGGCAGGTACTGCGCAGCGGGCGATGGTATCATTGCATTTGACACCAGCAGATTTATGGACTCCGTTGCTTATCCCGCTTATTGTAGGAGGGATATGCATCTTAGCTGTTGATTATTATCTTGGCGTTTGTGAACGTAAACGAATCGGCGAAATTAATTTAGCCGGTGGCAGTTTGGAATTTCAGGATATGGATACAGAAGAGGAAAAAAGATTTGTACGGCCAAAACTGGCACCAGTCAACATGCTTCTCGTTGTGATAACTATTGGTTCTCTTATTTCAGATAAGATTCCGCCCGTTGTAGCATTTATGCTGGCTTTGTCTGTAGCTCTTTTGATTAATTATCCAAAGGTAAAAGATCAAAAAGATATTATGAATAAACATGCTAAAAATGCTCTTTTGATGGCGGGTATCGTTTTTGCAACAGGGGCATTGGTAGGTGTAATGAGCAATACCGGTATGATTACGGCTATGGCCAATGCTATTGTTTCCGTTGTTCCGACTTCATTGGGGCAGCATATGGCATTGTTTGTAGGTATAATCGGTATGCCTGCTAGTTTGCTTTTTGATCCGTCATCTTTCTATTTTGGTGTATTGCCGGTATTGGCAGAAGCAGGTGTAAGCTATGGCGTTCCTGCTGTAGAAGTTGCCCGGGCTGCGTTTTTAGGGCAGATGAATATGGGCTTCCCTATTAGTCCTTTGACAGGGGGAACCTTCCTCCTTGTGGCATTAGCTGGGATTGATCTTGGTGAACATCAGAAAAAAACATTTCCCTGGGCTTTTGGGATTACGTTGATTATGCTGGCAGTATCTATTGCCATTGGCGTCGTGTCTGCCTAATGATATGCAGTTGTGCAAGATATAAATTATATGTATTATAAATAATATAACAAAAAATCAAGGGAGATTGCTATAATATAAAAATGTATAGCGATCTCCCTTGATTTTTTGTATGTGTTTGTTTGCCGGGAATGATGACCATTACTCTTTGAAATACAAATGTATCATAATTTTAAAAGTAATGATGCAGAGATATCATTAGGGCCTGGTTATTTGTGCCAATGAATTTTGGCTTAATGTGGCAGAATCAATTCATGGATGTACTTAACAATTACTTTTTACATAACGTGTCCCGGTGTGTATTCCACATATAATACGTATCCAGCAATGCAGGACGGGATGATTTTGTGATGCAATAGCCTTTTCTATAAAAGACAAGGATATTCTTATTTACGTAAGAATAAAAGACACTTAAAGAATATACGGGTTGCCTGAATGTTCTTTTAATCATGGCGTTGTTATATTATATCGCATAATAAGCAAAAACGCTGCATCGACAGTATTTAAAATACAACGTCGGATGTTTTATGATAAAGAATGCCGCAGAGAACACTGCACTTATTCGGTAACGTCTTCACTGACTAGCGGATTTCCTGGCTTGACGAAAATCCAAGCTACAATAGCTATAATTCCAAATAAAGAAGTTGCAGTAAATGCTTGATTCCATCCATAGTTTGTAACTAAAAACGCCGTAACGATGGGTGCTAGAACACCGCCAATATTACCCCAAAAGTTCATCCAGCCTGAAACCGAACCTGTATATTTGCCGCCGAGGGATATAACCGTAGACCAGCCGGCACTAAAAGTTAAACCTAAAGATCCGAGAGAAACAGACATCCAAATAATATTCATGATAGGATTTGCCGTATGAGATGCGATATATAGACCGAATGAGCAAATTACTACACCGATAATAGCAGTAATAGTACGCATAGTATATTGACGGTTGCTATTGGCACTTTTTGCAAACTTGTCGGAAATATAACCGGCAAGAAAAACAACAGCCATTAATGCAATCCAAGGAAAAGATGCCCAAATCCCCATTTTTGTCAAAGAGAAACCTTGTGTTTCTGTAAGATATAAAGGAAGCCAGGCCAAAAATACATACATAATATAGTCGATGACACAAAATTGCAGGCCTACAGCCCAAAATTGAGAAGACCGCAGAAATTTTCCCCATGGGGCCATTGTTTTTTTATTATCTGTATCAGAAAGGCGCCCGTCATTGATATGAATTGCTTCTTCGTTGTTAACATAAGGACTGTCAGAGGGCGTGTCTTTTGCAAAATGAAACCAAACCCAAGCCAGAAGAGCTCCTACTAAGCCAAAAAGAACAAAGACAATATGCCAGCCAAAGGCTGCCATGAGAGCGACTGTTACAGCCGGCCCAACAACAGGACCGAAGAATGTACCTAATAAAATAGAAGAACTAGCGGAACCTTTTTCTTTGGAATTAAACCACTTGAAGGTTGCTGAACCCAATGATGGAAATACCGGTCCTTCACCAATTCCAAACATGAAACGGATAACCGCGAAACTGAATTTACCTTTGGAAAGTGCTGTTAGAACGGTAAAAACAGACCACCACAAAATTGCCAATGCACCTGTGCGGCGAAACCCAAGTTTTTCGGCAAGCATGCCTCCCGGGACCTGCATAAGTGCATATCCGGCAAAGAAACATGTTTGGATAAATCCCATATCAATTTTTGTAAAGCCAAATTCCTGCATAATAACAGGAGTGGCAACAGATAAATTAACGCGATCCATATAAGCGACAAAACTGATCAGAAAAATAAGAAATGCTATTTTCCAGCGGAAGTTTGTCATCGTCGATGTTTTTGACGTGATATTTTCCATGATGTTTTCCATGATAAAATCCCCCTTGATATACTTACAGAACAATAATAACGATACTTTCCGCAATGGTCCGTAAAGTATAAGAATGCCCCTGTTGTCTTCCTGATGAGAGAAGACAACAGGGGCGAAATAACTATTCGCGGTACCACCCTGACATTATACTCGATGCCGTATCGGCTTTCATTAACGCTGAATCACGTTTACACCTCATGTTTTTCTAGAATAACAAGTCGGTGCAAAAGCTCCGGAGCGAAGTCAAATAATTTTATTCCTGCCGAATTTCAGCAGATATCGGCTCTCTGGTAAGGAAGAAAAAATTATTTTTTACTCTTTCATGGCTAACTATAGCGCATATTTGAAATGAGAATATATGCGAATTTGTTGGAAAATATTGAGTACATTATCCACGGATATGAAGCTTTTGTCAAGAGAAATATTATAAAGTTTTAATTTTATTTTAACTTAAACGTTAAACCAAAAACGTTTAACGTTTAATGATGAACATCGTATTTATGCGGGTTATTTACTTTTTCAAAGAATAAAAAAATAAATTTTATTGCAGTAGTTTTATTTTTGGGGTAAAACGATAAACGTAATATTTTCTTTTTAGATAAAAAAATAAAATAATAAATATTCTCAAATAAAAATAATATATGCGGTTCTTGACAGATGAAAAAGTCATGGTATAATTATCACCAATACTATATAGCATTGATTGGAAAAAGTAAGGAAAATGTGAAGATTACAGAGAATTTGTCACATGGTGTGAGATAAGCATGGAACATGCTGTGAAAATCTCCCAGGAGCTGCCAGCTGAATACAAAGGTTATTAGATATGTCCGAGTGACAGTCGTTATCTTGACAGGTATTGAACAAAGTTGTATTTTGGGATGATGTCAATAAGATGGCTTAATTTTCGGCAACAAGAGTGGTCGCACAGTGTGTATGCTTTGTCTCTTAATAGAGAGATAAGGCGTATTTTTGTATTTAGATAATTAAAATGGCGGATGATTGTGCGGTAATTTTTTTGTTGAATATTTTTGCAGCGGCAGTAAATTTTAAAACAATTGAAATTTTCTTTTCTTGTGCTGCAGAATAGTTGTGGAAAGGTGTTTGGAAGCAGTTCATAACTGTGAAAATAGGAAAAAGTGAATGTTTTTGTTTCTATATGTAGGATCAGTATGATAAAATGTCAAGTTAAGTTACACGTTTAACTTTAAAAAGTTTCTTGACAAGTTTTATTAAAAAAATTATAATAAGTTTCAATATTTCTTAATTGTATATCATTAACTGTTGCTTCCTTCCCAGTATAGCAATTAGTTAATCATATAATAATGAGGCTGATGCTCCGATTAGATTGTATCCGGAGTATCAGCCTCGTTCTACTATTATGCTGCTGACTTCCATATACATGACGAATGTGGGTATTACGAAGTGGCTGCCGCGTGTTTTATATCAGTGGGGATACGCTTGTAAGGAAGTTCTTTCAGCAGCAGGTCCATGGCATTGCGGAGGATTGCCGGAGGCTGGTTAAGGACGGAAGCATCCTCGCGGCTAATGTTTCTGGTACTATATATGGTGAGTGTATCTTTTTGAAGATCATAAGCATATATTGCTAAATGATAATTATAGTCCGCAATCATTTCATCTTGCGCAAACATATAATATTGTTGCCAGGACCAATGTTTCACTATGGGGACTAAAAGGAGGTCAGCATTGTATTTTTGGGCCAGTTGGCGCAAACTTGTGGTAGAAATATTTTCAGGCGGTAAGGTCACATTCGTATCTAACTGTTCATAATAAGGCAGTCGGAAGAGTTCTTTGAGGCGCAGGGTCATGTATCGGGAAACATCTCCTTGAGGTGATGTTTGGACAAGTATAACCGTACGCATAGAATCAAACATGGGAGGACTGCTCTCTTGAGCCAACGCAGAACCGGTCCATAGGAACAGGTACAGAATGCAAAGTATAAGTTTTTTCATGATTCTCACCTTCAGATAAAATTTACATACAGTATCTTCTATTGATTGGGAAAATGTTTTGTATATCTGCATAAATATTAATTATAAAACAGTGGTAAATTATGAATTATTTTACTGCTTCATGTATTTTCGGAGGAACCTCATAGTATAGCTGTTATAAATAATACCTAATTAAAAATTTCCGGTATCATTTAGCAATGGAATGGTATCATCGGCTTGAGTAAGTAGTGATTTTATTTGAAGCAGCATTTTTTCTTTATCCATTGGCAGCGTACCGCCTACGGGATATAGGTTGGAAACATGATTGCTTCTGAAAATACAAGGATTTTTCATGTGGGTGTTAGCTAAGATAGTATATAATTCTTGAAGAAATCCGTGTTCGGTCAAAGGGGTAAAAGTACCGCGGATTACTTCCTGATATAAAGAAACTTGTGGTGGGATGATCAGTGATAAAGCGCTCAGCATAGTGGGGTTTATAGCAGACACTACGGTTGCTGTATGGAGAGCATGCTGTTTTGTCCGTGCTTGTCCGCCAAGTCCTAAGAGAATCATGGTGGAAAGTTTCATACCTGCATCCATAGCCTTTCGGCCGGCACGAATTGTTATTGCGGCAGTTGTTCCTTTACATACTTGCTGCAATACTTCGTCGTCGCCACTTTCTATGCCCATATACAGAATGTGCAGTCCTGCTTCATGCAGACGCTGCAACTCCAGAGGGGTTTTGCGGTCCAGGTCAGACGGCGTGGCATAGGCGCCGATGCGTGTAAGTGAAGGAAAAGCTGTATAACATTTTTTTATAATTTGCAATAATTGATCAGTTGGCAGAATGAGGGCATCTCCATCGGCGAGAAAAAGTCGGCGTATAAAAGGGTAGGCAGCAGCTCCCCGGGTAATAACTTCATCAATTTCCTTCATTGTTCGTATACGGAAACGGGAGTTTTTGTACATAGGGCAAAAAGTGCATGTATTGTGAGAACAACCGATAGTTACTCTTAAAATAAAACTTCTAGCTTCGCTGGGAGGACGAAATACCAGACCCTCTGCGTCGTCGATAAGCATAAAATCATCCTTTCTAATTTTTATTATATAACTATATTGTACCATAACTATAAAGCAGTCCCGCTGAATAAAATGTATTTTTCAGCGGGACTGTTGTAAAATATTTATTTTGCGTGTTTTTGAGTAAAAGCAATCATCTGGGCTTCTTCCGGAGTATGACCATCCGCTTCGGCTTGGGCAATGAGTCCTAATATTTCTTCATAGGCCTCGGGAATGACTTTTGTGATACGCCCTACTGTTTCTATCCAATTATCCAAGAGGCGCCCGCCAAGATCACTTCCTGTATAAGCTACATGTTTTTCCAGCATACGGCGGACAAGATCCTGCTCTATTTCATCGGTTAAATCTTTGAGCAGTACTAAGTCGTGATTGCATAGGGCTGGTTCCAAGTCCAGAACATAGGCAACGCCGCCGGACATCCCTGCCGCGAAATTTTGACCGGTTTTGCCGAGAATAAGAACACAGCCCCCTGTCATGTATTCACAGCCGTGATTACCAATGCCTTCGACAACGGCAGAAATGCCGCTATTGCGGACGCAGAAGCGTTCCCCCGCAATCCCGTTGATATAGGCCTCTCCATTTGTTGCACCATAGAAAGCCACATTGCCGATGATGATATTGTCTTCAGCAGGGAATTCAGCCTCCCGCGGAGGATAAACAATAATTTTACCGCCGGAAAGACCTTTTCCCAGATAATCGTTGGCATCGCCCTCTAATTCCAGTGTCAATCCTTTAGGAATAAAAGCCCCAAAGCTTTGACCGGCAGAACCAACAAAAGATAATTTTATGGTATCTTCTGCAAGCCCCGCTTCTCCGTAACGACGGGAAATTTCACTTCCTAACAAGGTTCCGGTGACACGGTCTGTGTTTTTGATACGCAAACGGGAACGGATATGTTTTTGCTGAGCAAGCGCGGGGCGGCACATGCGAACAAGTTTACTCATGTCTAGGGTATTATCTATGTTGTGATCTTGTGGCTTGGTAAAATGATGGCCTACACTGCTATCGGTATAGGGACGAAATAAAAGATTTTCTAAACTGATGGTGGCAGCCTTCCAATTTGCTATGTTTTCTTTTTGTTTCAGACGATCATATCGCCCCACCATATCACTTATAGTATGAAAACCGAGGCGAGCCATAATTTCTCGGAGATCTTGGGCAATAAAGCGCATGAAGTTAATGATATATTCGGGTTTGCCTTTAAATTTTTTGCGTAGTTTTTCATTCTGCGTGCAGACTCCGTAAGGGCACGTATTCATATGACAGACACGAAGCATATGACAGCCAATCGCAATAAGCGGAGCAGTGCCAAAACCAAATAATTCAGCACCAAATAAAGCAGCAATAGCTACATCACGACCAGTAAGTAATTTGCCGTCTACTTCCAACATAACACGGTCACGAAGCTGATTGAGAAGCAATGTTTGTTGTACTTCTGAAAGACCTAATTCCCACGGAAGGCCGGCGTGACGTAAACTGGTACGTGGAGACGCGCCGGTTCCCCCGTCATAACCGCTGACGAGAATTGCATCTGCCTTGGCTTTGACTACACCAGCAGCAATAGTTCCGATACCCGCTCCGGATGTTAGCTTTACGCTGATCCGGGCAAAACGATTGGCGTTTTTTAAGTCGAAAATCAATTCTGCTAAGTCTTCGATAGAGTAGATATCATGATGAGGCGGTGGAGAAATCAAAGATACCCCGGTTGTAGCATGACGAGTTTTGGCAATATCAGGGTATACTTTACTTCCCGGCAGATGACCACCTTCTCCTGGTTTTGCTCCTTGCGCACATTTGATTTGTAATTCTCGGGCATGGACCAAGTAATTGCTGGTGACGCCAAAACGTGCAGACGCAACTTGCTTGATTTGATCATTGGCGTTATCCCCATTTGTCCGCCGTTCAAATCGAGAGGGGTCTTCACCGCCTTCCCCCGTATTACTCATACCGCCGAGACGATTCATGGCAATTGCAATGCATTCATGTGCTTCTTTACTGAGCGCACCATAACTCATGGCACCGGTACGGAAGCGTTTTACTATGGTATCTACTGATTCTACTTCTTCAATTGGGATGCTGCAGCCCGTGGGATAGTCGAACTCAAGAAGGTCACGCAGACGGAACATAGCAGCATCATTTACTTTATGAGAATATTCTTTGTAAAGTCCATACTCGTTGGTTTGACATGCTTTTTGCAAAAGTTGAACGGTTTCCGGATCAATGATATGAGGCTGGCCGCCTTTATGATACATATAAAAATCACCAGTCGGAAGATTGTTTGTGCTTTCCTCGTATGCATTAGCGTGACGGAGTTCATTTTCTTTAGCGATTTCTGTAATTCCGATTCCTTCGATGCGAGAAGGAGTATTCACAAAGTATTTATTGATAAGATCTTTTTTGATTCCCACAGCTTCAAATATCTGTGCACCATGGTAGCTGTGAATCGTAGAAATACCCATTTTGGACATAACGGCAAGAATGCCGTTGACAGAAGCTTTGATATAATTGTTTTTAGCTGTTGTATAGTCCGTCTTTGGTAATTTCTTTTTTTGCATTAATTCTTTAATTGTTTCTAGTGCTAAATATGGATTGATGGCGGTTATGCCATATCCGATAAGAGCACAGAAATGATGGACTTCACGCGGTTCGCCGGATTCCAATATAAGACCTACGTCGGAACGGACCGTTCTTTTAATAAGGTAATTGTGCAGTGCAGCGGAGGCTAGAAGAGCGGGAATAGCCGCCATGCGGGAATTGACACCGCGATCTGATAAAATTAAAATGTTTGCCCCGTTTTTGATGGCTTTCAGTGCATCAATGCACAAGGATTCAATGGCTGTTTCCATTGCTTCGGGGCCGCCGTTGACCGGGTAAAGCATAGAAATGGTGGCTGAACGAAGTTTTGGGGTAAGAAGAGATTTAATAACCGACATTTCTTCATTTGTCAAAATAGGTTGTTTCATAAACAGCGCAGCAGTGCCGGATTCATTGGGATCCATGATATTAGCAACATTTCCGCACATGACGATCGGGGATGTAACCGTATTTTCACGTACCCCATCAATCGGCGGATTGGTTACTTGAGCAAAGTTTTCTTTAAAATAGTCATATAAGGGCTGTGGTTGTTCGGATAATACGGCTAATGGGACGTCTACCCCCATAGAATCAATAGCATGTTTTCCGTCACGAGCCATGGGCAAGATAATTTTGTCCATATCTTCTTGCGTGTATCCAAAAACCTTTTCCTGTTCCTTAATATCATAGGGGATTAAATTATCATTGTCGGCCATGTCACGGCCTTCCATCAGTTCATCTAAATCGACGATATGATCCTTATACCATTCGCCATATGGATGTTCTGAGGCAATTTGATGTTTGATTTCATCATCATCAATAATACGTTTTTGGCGAGTATCAACTAACAGCATTTTTCCCGGTTCCAAGCGCCCTTTATAGAGAATATTGCGTTGATCAATATTGACGGTCCCTACTTCAGAACTGACAATGACTCGATCATCCTTTGTTACATAATAACGAGTAGGGCGAAGACCATTTCGGTCGAGCATACCGCCAATAACGACACCATCGCAAAAAGCGATAGCTGCAGGTCCATCCCATGGTTCCATCATAAAATTATGATAACGATAAAAATCTCGTTTTTCCTGACTCATAAGAGGATCCTTTTCCCAAGGTTCAGGAATCATCATCATCATAGCGTGGGGTAAGGAATGTCCAGTCATATACAGATATTCCAGGCAATTATCAAACATTGCAGAGTCACTGCCGCTATCGTCAACAACAGGAAAAACTTTTTCTAAGTCTGGAAAAAGCGGGGATTGCGACTTGCTTTCGCGGGCATTCAGCCAGTTAATATTACCTTGAATGGTGTTGATTTCACCATTATGAACAATATAACGATTCGGATGGGCCCGGGCCCAGCTGGGAAAGGTATTGGTACTGAACCGTGAATGGACAAGAGCCATGGCTGTAGTAAAGTCTAAATCAGATAAGTCCAGATAAAAATGGCGCAATTGCAAGGAGGTAAGCATTCCTTTATACACAATGGTTCGGGAGGATAAGCTGGCAATGTAAAAATCAGTTCCCATTGCCTGGCTTTCCGGAATAATTTCTTTTTCTGCTAATTTGCGGATAACGTATAATTTTCGTTCAAAATCCATTTGTGTTTGTATTTCTGGACTTTTTTTGATAAATACTTGTAAAAAGCGAGGCCGAACATTTTTTGCAATACTTCCGATTAAGCTTTCATCAATAGGAACTTCACGCCAGCCCAGAATAGATTGTCCTTCGGAACGAACAATTTTTTCGAATGCGGTAATTTGTTTTTTTCGAAAATTTTCATATCGATGTGTGAAAATCATTCCCACACCATATTCGCCTTCATCAGGCAAAGAAAATCCCAGAACTTCACATTCACGACAAAAAAATTGATGCGGGATCTGAACCAAAATACCAGCACCATCACCACTTTTTGCGTCAGCACCTTCGGCACCGCGGTGTTTTAGATTTTCTAAGATGGACAATGCGTCATCAATGATATCATATGTTTTTTCTCCCTTAATGTTGACGACAAAACCGATGCCGCAGGCATCATGTTCATAGGAGGGATCATAAAGCCCTTGCGGGGCTGGTAAATCGCGCAATTTTTCATACATGGTATCCGGACCTCCTTTTGATAGTAAAAAAATAGCCGGACGCGGGGCTGCATGACAGCTGACGGTCGTCCGACCATGGTATTCCCCTTCTTTGGAAAAAATAATTTTATTATTTAAACGTAGTACTGATTATAAGCAATTATTGCTATAAATGCAAGCGTTTTTAGGGAAATAATATTGTATACATTCATTTTTTAATAAAACAATAAACAAAATAAATGATTTTTAGATTTTAATCACAAAAAGCTAAAAATGTAATTAAATATATGCATTTTAATCATGCCTATTCTGCCCTATCCATTCAGTAAATTGCTGGCGAAATTTGCCGGCACCGCCGTTTGCGGGATGACGCATCAAAGAAACATCAAAACCCGCTTGGTTAAGAGTAGTAAACGCTTTTTTACCGACAGTGCCAATAGTGATATTTGTCGGGCACAGTTGCAGTAATTGACGTGTATACCCTAAACCGTCCATTAATTCTTCTTCTGTTGGCGTACGGTTTGTAAACGGCGAGTTTTTATGGGGATGAAAAGGGAATATATTCCATAGAAGAACTTCTTCAGGAGATAGTTCATTATCAATAATAGAACCCCAGACATAGGTATCGGTTGGTTCATTCATTCCATCGCGGTGTTGGGGAAGACTTGTCATAAACGGGCAGTTGGGATGACTTGTACGGAGTCCTGTATGTCCTAATACCATCGTACTGGTGATTTGCTTATGTTTGTTTAAGAGCATGCGTTCACAAGTAAGAGCAATTCCAGTGAAACGGCAGCCTTGATAGCCGGCGGCTTCAGCAATAAAAAGATATTTAGCGTGGTTTATACGGCGCATTATATATTCTTCCAGCTGGCAGCTGCGAATATGTGGGGCATCGGGGCTGATGTCGCATGTATCATCATATGCCGACCAGGGGTTGAAAACTTGGCCATGTTTATATTTTTTTAGATCTTCTATGAAAGCAGAAATTAACATGGTACCTCCTAAAGATTTGTATATAAGCGATAATTTCCGAATTGGCCGGCAAAACGTGTTTGTGAAATAAAAATAGAATGTTCGTATTCTGTATAAAACTTTTCAGGAACTAGAATAGATAGAGGGTCTTTGCGCTGTAAAGATTGCAGCAGTGCATACGGATCTTCTTGTTTATATAAATGTTTTTTTGACCACACGTTACTGCGATGCAATGCGGCATTTTGATCTGTTCCCGGATTCTCGACAAAGGTAGCAGGAATCCCACTGTAATAGACAAAAGATGTTCGAAATTCTCCATAAAAAAACAATTTCCCTTTCATGTGGTCGGCAGCGGGAAGCGCATTATCGGCAGAACGGTAGGAATAAAAAGAAGTCAATCCCTGCTGCATGATAATACTATAAATAATGATAGTGCTTATCGTGATCAAGACCGGTATCGCAGGGTAAGCCCGCTGCCATTGTGAAAATACTACCATAAGTATACTTAAAGGAATACATATGTAAAGCCACCACCAATTGCCCCAAGAAACGAAAAAAGAAGCTGTAAGCAGGAGAAGCCAGTAGAAAATGGCCGGACCTGTAAGAATAGTCCATAATTTGCGGGAATCTTTATTATATATATCCTGAATTCCTAATGTACCCAATAAAATAAGCGGTATATTTGCAATATAAGAATATGTAGGATATTTAGTGGCCATACAGGAGTAAAAAAGGAGTGTTCCCAATGTCCATACGGTCATAAAAACGTATTCATCAGAACGACTCCGCCTTTTCCACAGAGCGTATAGGCAGGGACCGGTCCACGGTAATAGACTCACGGGAATGAGAACCAGATAATAATACCATACATTCATTTGTGGATGCTCAGAAACGGTGGCGCGAACAACATTATTAAGGCCAAGGAAGCCATCAATAAAGGCTTGTCCATGTAAGTTATACATAATTCCGTACCAAGGAAGCGCCAGTATGAAAAATATAAAAATCCCCCAGGGATTAAAAATTCTTTTGCCATATACGGCATTACGACACAGTGCTGCAAAAATAAGAAGAAATAGTCCTGGCAGGACAATTCCTACGGGGCCTTTTGTAAGGACAGCACCCGCTGCCATGGCATATGCAGCAATCATGTAACGTGATTTTCCCTCGGTCAAGCCGATATAAGAGAAAAACATGGTTCCAGCAGTAAAGAAAAATAATAGTTGATCTGTAATAATAGAATGGCTGATAGCCCATACTTCCAGAGATGTAGCAGTCATAGCGGCAGTTAATATAGATAATACCGTATTTTTGGTACGGCGCATTGCATACCAGGAGGTAATCACAACGGAGGCCATTCCAAATATTGCCCCCGGCAGACGTGAAGCAAAATCTGTGAAGCCAAACACGGTATAGGCTAAGCTAAGCAGCCAATAGATAGCAATTGGCTTATCATACCAATAAATTCCATAAATTTGCGGAGAAATCCAGTTGCCCGACAGGACCATTTCTTTGGCTGTCAATGCATAGTTTGATTCAACCGGGTCAGTGACTGGCAATGCAGAATTCCCTGAGAGAAAAAATGCCAGACTGATGACAGCCAGGCATATAAATATATAACGTCTTTGCATGAAACCTCCTAAGGGTGGTTAATTACAAGAATTTGTGTTGATGTCTCGGCAAGTACAGGATACTGCTGTAAAATCGGATATCGTGAACATAGTCGTCTATAATAGGACTTAGTCATCAAATAATATGTTTTATCAGGATGAGCAAAATCTTCTGCTTTGGCATGATTCCATTCAGTTCCGTATATGTTGCTGTAAAAAGCCATTCCGGGACGAACGAATTTGTCTATATATATAGGGGAAAATCCATCGTATACTTCTACTGTTTTTTGTGCCATAGGACGTATTGTAATATATTCTTCCAAAGAAGGCAATACGATTCCAAAGGCGCTGCTGATGAATAGCAGCATAGTAACTACTACAGCTCCTATTGCCGCTTGCCATTTTCTTTTATATAACAAGATGGCGGGTACGATCGTTAATATGGCAAAAAAAGAGGATCCCCATAGTATAGCCGGTTTAAAAAACTCAGCGTCTTGATGCAGCGGAAGTGCATTGCAGGCTATAAATAAGATGCAGAAAAAAATCATGGTCCCTATCCAAAGTTTGGGTAGATGATTTTCAATTCGGGTGCGGTATATATACCAGCCGATGATATATGCTGCTGGTGGAAACATCGGAGCAATATAGGTAACAAGCTGGGTTTTAGAAATAGAGAAAAATATAAAAATAAAAGATGCCCAGATAAGGCAAAAAGATAAAATATCTTTAAATGGATCCTGTCTTTTTATGCATCTGGCAATAGCGGGTATGATAGCACCGCTCCAAGGCATCATGGATATTAATAAAATCGGAAAAAAGAAAAAGTAATTATTTTGTCCGGGATGTTCCGGAGCAGTAAAGCGTGTAATGTTGTGATAACCGATAAAAGTGTCCAGAAAAGGTTCACCGTGAACATGATACATCAGTATGTACCATGGCAATCCAATCAGAAACGCAATACAAATTCCCTGTGGAATTTTCATGGTTTTTAAGAGAGACCAATGGCGGCAAAAGATAATATAACAGAGCATGATTAAGGCTGGGAATCCATAACCGATAGGGCCCTTTGCCAATAAAGCAAATCCACAGAAAGCATAAGCCCAATAATATTTTTCCTGATAAAAAGATACCATAGCAACGGTTAAGGTAAAAAGCAGTGTCATATCTGTAATCGAAGCCTTGCCGATATAAATAAATCCTAAACTGGTTAACAGTACCAGAGAAGAGGTAAACGCAATTTGCTTATTAAAGATATTTTTCCCCTGAATATATACGTAGCCTACGGTAATCATTCCTACAAGTGCACTTGGCAGCCGGGATGTGTAATCGGAAATTCCAAATATACTATAAGATATCATTTCCAGCCAATAAAAAAGAGGTGGTTTATCATACCAAAAATTGCCGAAAATACGAGGGGAAAGCCAATCGCCAGCAAGCAGCATTTCTTTCGCAGTTTCACCGTATACGGGTTCATCAGGATCAATTAAAGGGGACATTCCCAGAAAAGAGAACAGTAAGAGTGCTGACAAGAAAAATAAGAAAAGGCCATATTTGTTTTCTTTAATCCAATATTTCATTAGGACTGCCTCCGATGTCGATACTGTTTCCAAAGTAATCCGATGGCAATCAACGCGCATATAACGACCATTGCGATAAGCAATTCATGATTATATTGAATTAAATCACGCCAATGGCTGCCCAAAACGGAACCGGCCCAAACAAGCAGGAAAGTCCAAGGAATGGTTCCGATAATGGTATATACTACAAATTTTATAAAAGGATACCGGGCGACTCCGGCGGGAAATGAAATGAATGTTCGTACTCCCGGAAGGCATCGGCAAATCAATACTGCCATTCCGCCATAGGTATTGAACATTTTTTCCGCCATAATAAATTTATGCTCATTAAAAAATATATATTTACCATATTTTAAAAGAAGCGGACGACCACCGTATGCGCCGAGCCAATAGCTTAAAACGGAGCCGGTGACCCCGGCGAGGCAGGCAATAAAAAAGGTAGTCCAGAACTCAAAAATATTTTGTGAAATAAGAAAACCTGCGAAACCAAGTACTACTTCACTGGGAATGGGAATATTCGCATTTTCGGCAACCATGCAAAAGAACATAGCAATGTAGCCATACGATTCCATCATTTCCAATAATACATCCATTCGATTCACTCCTGTTCAAAAAAACAATTCATACTGAATAATTTAACAAATACTATCATAGCACATTTGAGCCGTTAGATAAAATAAAATCAATATGCGCATTATACGCATATAGCAAGCGAGGATCACTGGAAATAATGCTTTGTGTTAAAACAGCGAAGATGTATCAATGCATATTTTGCCAACATATACGCATACACTAATACCAGACTGCAAAGAAAAATAAATTTTAAACAACTGGGAAGTGTGAGCGGACGGATAAACCACGCCATATTTTGCAGTAATGTTTGGCTGAGAAAATAGACGGGATACGATAGGGAAGCGGCAGTAAGAGTAAGTTTATTATTCTGATTTCCCCAGGAAGCAAACGCGGCGATGCACGCCAGCAGGCCTGTCATTGATAAAATTGATTCAATAGCGGGAAGCGTATGAAAAAATAAAAATGGTAAAAATACAGCTGTTCTGGGATAAAAACATAAAACATAAAACAAGGTAGCAATTGTAAAAGGAATCAGCCAATGCAAAGACGGGACATAGCCTTGTAGTGTAAACCAGCGATGCTTGAAAGCATATATTCCTAATATAAAATATAATCCGCAATCGGCTAGATGGATTGGCTGAAAATTAAGTAGGTAGGCTATGTGAATCCAGTGATTTCCAAAAAAATAATGTAAGCCGTAGGACGCGGCGATGTCAATGGAAATAATCAATATCACGATAGCCGGAGATAGAGCGGCAGCGGCATTTCGCTGAAGGATATGCGGACGAAGTTTTTTGGCGGCCATAAGAAATATGAAAAATAACAGTAGGAGACTTAGAAACCAAAAGGGACCCTGCTGAAAGCATTCCTGCCAAAAATGTTCCGTATAAAAGGTTATAAAATTCATATCCGGAGTAGTCTGCAGTGCCGCCAGGTAAGCTAGTTCAGGCGTTAGAAAAAGACAGCCGAAAAGCCAAGGCAAACCGATACGGTGCCACTTTTCCTTAAAAAATGGGTTAAAGAGGCGAACACGTAACGAAGAAGCCCCGAAATAACCGCTGATAAAAAATAAGATGGGAAGAATAAGAGATTCTGCCCAAAGTGCAAACATATCAAAACCTATATTGCGTTCACTTTCTATAACATATACATGGGTTGGTAAAAAAATCATAAAACCAGATGCTGCATTATACAATACAGCCAATATAATCATAGCAGAACGTAAATTATCTAAATAAAAAATTCGTTTTCCCATGGTACCGTTCCTTTCTGTAATTTATTAATTTAGTTATAACATAAAATCGTTTAAATGTCTTATAGGAAAATCAAATGATATAAAAAGAATAAAATACAAATTTTACAACGCTATAAGCAATTCTTAAAAAAAGTAAAACATTGTTCGTTTTATGTAAGTTGCAGTTATCATACTGCTGAGCTATAATACAAATTATAAGGTGTAGGATAAGGCTGTAAAAAGTTGGGGGAGGAGTCGCGGCGATGATAACGACTATAGCAAGTATTGTTCGATTATGTATAGCCGTAATCCTGGGAGGCATCATTGGATATGAACGGCAGGCACAGAGCAAGTCTGCTGGATTGCGTACCCATATTCTTGTTTGCCTGGGGTCGTGTCTGTGCATGATTATTTCTATTAATATCGCCATGGATATGTATTTTCAATATGGCATTACCAATTCAGATCCTGAACGTATTGCGGCACAAGTTATTACCGGTATCGGATTTTTAGGAGCAGGGACTATATTAGCGAACCAAAAGGAACGCAATGTCAAGGGACTGACGACGGCGGCAAGTATTTGGGCAGTTGCCGCTGTCGGACTGGTTGTCGGAGCGGGATATATCGTGACAGCGGTAGCTGCGACTTTTTTGGTATTTATTGTATTGACTATTTTTATCCGAGTGGATGATTTGGTGCGCCGCCATAGAGAACGACAATATACATTTCATATTATTATGCGGAATACGGTAGGCCAGTCTCGGCGACTTGCTGATTTTTTTAAGAAAGAAGATATTCAAGTTGAATCTTTTCAATCTATTGCTGCGGAAGAACAGCCTCGTGCAGAACTTATAGTAAGTGTGTCAACCTTTCGCGATGTACATGAAAATAAAATTATTTTAGATTTATTGGCATTGAAAGGAATAGAAGAAGTGTATACAAAACCCAGTGACGGCAAAGAAAAAGATATGTAAGATATAGAAATATCCTCCCAGCATGCGGGAGGATATTTTTATAATAGAAGATATAAGTATGGTTTGAACCTGTACGGTTAATAGGATGTAAAATAATATATGATATTGATCATTGTAGTGCACATGTATTTTAAGGCAGCACTGTCCCATTGAAAATCTGATGAATGATGAAGTTCAACGGTACCGCTGTTTACACCGACATAATAAAACGCACTGGGAACCGCAGCACTGAAATAGGCAAAATCTTCTGATCCGGAGCTTCTGTCCTGCGGAACTACTTGTATAAAAGGAGTGCATTTATCTTTTAAAATAGAAGCGACTTTGGCTGTTGTGCGGGCATCGTTTACGCATACGGGTGCAAATGGTACGATTTGCAGTTCATAAGTGCCGCCGTAACAGGTTGTGACCGCATTTAGAATATGTTTCATCTTTTCTAAAATAAGAGTTCGTTTGGATTCATTATAGGTACGCAATGTTCCTTTAAGTTCAGCAGTATCGGGGATAACATTAGGATTAAAACCTGCTTGGAATTGACCAAAGGAAAGTACAATACCATCACCGTCCTGTCGGCAATTATATACATAAGACTGTATTTGCTGGAGACTATCGACGCCCATTTGAATCGGACTGATGCAATGAGATGGCTGGGAACCGTGTCCTCCTTTTCCGTGCAGCATAATTGTAAAATCATCGCAGGAGGCAGTAATGCCGCCGCTGCGTATACTTACTTTTCCTTGAGAAAGTCCGCCGGCTACGTGGAGACCTATCGCATAATCCACGGCTGGTTTATTTAATATACCGGCATCTATCATGCGGGCAGCTCCGCCGCAACCTTCTTCAGCCGGCTGGAAAGCTAAACGGATTGTCCCGCGAAGGCAATCCCGATGTTGTGTAAGAATCTTGGCGACACCGAGAAGATTTGCTGCGTGGCCGTCGTGACCACAGGCATGCATGACTCCTTTTTTTAAAGAAGCATATGCAATGTCAGCCTTCTCCGTAAGAGGCAAGGCGTCGATATCGGCACGTAAAAGGATAACCGGACCGGGAAGTTCTCCGCGGATAAGACCGGTAACTCCGGTGCCGGCTATAATTTTTGCATCTTCTATTCCCATGAGCGATAACTCTTGGAAAATCATTTTACTCGTAGTATATTCCTGATCACTCAATTCCGGGTTGGCATGAAAATATTCACGCATTTCCATCATATATGGCAGAACCTTGCGTACAGCTTCTTCAATATGGAATGTTGGTTTAAAACTATCCATGAATGTACCTCCTTAGTAAATCGCTGTTTTTATATAATTCTATATCGTTTTGTGAATATCCTGCTGAAAATAATAAATAAGCAGTTTGTGGTTTTCATTATTGTGGAATAAAGAATCAACGATTAGTGGAGTTTGTTTTTCTTAGCAGGGGCAGACGGAATTTATGATTTTCAAAGAATAAAAAGATAATAGGAATAATAAGCAGTGTAAATACCGTCGATGTTAAAAGTCCTCCAATGACAACCACGGCCATACTGGAGCGGGTTTCCGAGCCGGCGGTCATGGAAAGAGCGGTTGGCAGCATCCCGACGACCATTGTCAGCGTTGTCATAAAGATAGGCCGCAGTCGAACCCGGCCGGCCTCAATGATTGCCTGTCTTGCCGGCATGCCCCGTTCCATTAAGGTTAAGGTATAATCTAGCAGCAGTGTACCGTTTTTGGCAACCAGACCATCCATAACAAGTATGCCAATGAGAGAATAAAGATTCAAGGAGTTATTTGTCAAAAACAAGAAAAACAGAGAACCGATGAGGCCCAGTGGTAAGGAAAACATACGGATAAAAGGTGTTTTTACTGATTCATACAAAATAGCTAAAATCATATAAATTAAAATCAGTGACAAACCTAAAGCCATGGTTAAATCCTTGAACGTGTCATGCATTTGATCCGCTTGACCGGTAAAACGATAAGAAACTCCGCTCATATCTGTAGAAGATAGATGTGACTGAATATCTTTCATCGCTTCGCTCATTGGCCTATCTAGAAGGCTTCCGCCTAAAGTAATGCTGCGTTCCTTGTCGGTCCGACGAATCGTAACGGGACCTGTTTCTGCTTTGACATTAGCTACATCTGAGATGTATATGATATGGCCAGCGGCGTTAAGCGGAATTTTTTCCAAGTCAGAAATACGGAAACCATCAGAGCCTTTTAAACGAACATAGATATCGGTATCATTATTGTCGTTTTTGATATCGTTGGCTAGTACGCCGGCTTTTTTACCACTGATGGCATTGGAAAACGTATTTGTAAGGTCGTTAATAGAGGTACCATAATGTTTTAACTTTTCTCGGTCAACGACAAGCCGGTATTCCGGCATACCTTCTTCGTAACTGCTGCTTACGTCGCGCACTCCGGCAATGTCATTTTTCATCATATCCATGACGGTATAAGAAGTGTTGGCGAGCTGTTCATTGTTTTTACCCCGCAGTTCTAAACGGAGATTGCCGCTGCCGCCGCCGAATCCTCCGGATACACCGGAGACAGACGCTTGATTTTCTTGAACTCGCACATCTCCATCTAAAATATGCTTAGCAGCAAATTGTCGTACCGTATTTGTAATTTGCCAAATAGTGCGGGAACGATCTTGACGATTTTGAAGTGTGACTTGGATGCTGGATTCGTTTAAATTCTTGCCTCCGACCATAGAGGTATAGTAGGTAACCTCAGGGATAGAAGATAAATATTTTTCCAATTGCTGCGTAACTTTGTCAGTGCGATCTAAATTTGCATTTGTAGGCAGCTGAATAGAAATGCGAAAACCCGATTCGTCTGTTTGAGGCATAAATTCTGAACCAACTAACCCGGCAGGAATTAGTGCAACAGCTCCAAAAAAACATATCAATACAGGAATAAAAAGTTTTTTGCTGTTATCTAGTGTCCATGTTAGAAGGTGAGTATAATTATCACGGGCCCATTTTTCTAACGCATCCATTTTATGCCATATAGGTTTATCTGGTATTTTCAAGCCTAAGCGAAAAAGACGCGAAGCTAGCATCGGTGTCAATGTAAAGGAAACAAATAGAGAAAATAATGTAGCAAAAACAATGGTCAGACCAAACTGTTTGAAATACTGCCCAACCATACCTGTCATAAAAGCGATCGGCATGAAAACGACAACATCACAAAGGGTAATTGCAATTGCGGCCATACCGATTTCCATTCGGCCATTCAGGGCGGCTTCTTTAGGCTTTTCTCCTTTCATGAGATGGCGGTGAATGTTTTCCAAAACGACGATAGAGTCGTCTACTAATATGCCGATACACAAAGCCATACCCATGAGAGACATCATGTTGAAAGTGAAATTTGCGATATACATGATAAAAAAGGTAGAAACAAGTGAGGTTGGAATAGCGATCATAACAGCAGCTGTGGAACGCCATCCGCGCAAGAAGAAAAATAATACAAGGCCTGTAGTAATTAGACCTTCTATCAGGGTGTGGAGTGTATTGTTTAAAGAATTGCGGACATAAGAAGCCGATTCGTTGGTAACTGTAAAGGTGTAATCCGGATTATCCTGCCGCAGCAGCTCAATTTTTTTATTGACATTATCAACGGTAGAAACAACATTTGCGTCACTGTTTTTATAAACTACCATGACGACTGCGTCATCGCCGTTGACCCGGGCATAGCGAGTTACCCGCTGATCCTGTCGCCTGATGGAGGCTACTGAGCTTAGCGGGATTTTGGTCCCTTTGACATTTGGAATTTGAATATGGGAAAGTTCTGATTCATCCATAAATTGTGCTTTTACACGAACATCGGTTGTCGTATCGTTGGAATAAATAGAACCGGCCGGCATGAGAACGTTTTCATTTTGCAGGGCATTGACGACTTCTGTTAACGTCATATCATAATGCACTAACTTATCCTTATCGATTTCAACGGCGATTTCTTTATCACGGCCGCCATTCAATTCAATTTCTGAGACGCCATCGGCTTGCTGCAGTACATCTTGGAAGTCATTTTCAGCTTTTGTATATATATCATCTAAAGAGTGGTTGGACTGTACCGCAATGAACATGATAGGAGTGGCATTTATATCACGTTTTATAACAACGGGGTCATCGATATCGTCGGGAAGCTTACTGCGTATGGAATTCACTTTTTTGGTGGCATCGATAGCGGCATAGTCGGCATTTGCTGAAAAATCTAATTCTAATGTGATCCGGGCTTGACCATAAGACGCCATAGAAGTTATATGTTTCAAGTTAGATACAGAAGATAAAGCATCTTCAATCGGTTTTACAACTTGTTGTTCAATGGATTCGGCATTAGCGCCGGGATAATTGACAGACACCGTTACATAGGGCGTATTTAAAGCTGGCAGAAGTTCGACACCAATGCGGTAAAAACTAAAAAGTCCAAGTACGACAAAAAAAGCGACAATCATACAAATGCCTATAGGGCGGTTGATAGAAAATTTAGTTAAATTCATGATCCTATCACCCGACTTCCTTTTCTATAGTCACGTTTGTGCCATCTTTTAAGCGGGCGGTATTGGAAGTCGCAATAAGATCACCATCGGATAATCCTTCCAGAATTTCTACATATTCATCATTGCGTAAACCGGTTTTTACTTGACGTATTTCAATTTTATTATCAGCAGTAATTATATATAGTTTGCTGATGCCGTTAATTTCCAACAAGGCGTCTTTAGGTATGTACAGCGTGTTTCTGCGTTGTAAAACTTTTACAGAAGATTGAGCAAACATGCCGCCGCGCAAAGAACCATCTGGATTATCCAATGCAATGCGTATGATGTACGTCTTTGTTGTTGTATCCATTGTTGGACTGACATAGGTAATTGTTCCGGTATAGGTGTTTGCCAGCGATTCAATAGAGACAGATACAGGAATGCCTGGTTTTATTGAAGCGACATCAGCTTCCGATAAGGGGCAGTCAATATAAATGCCGCTGTTATCTGTAATTGATAAAACCTTCGTGTTAGCAGGGGCCATGCTGCCGACTTCGGCATTACGGTAACTGATAATTCCGGCACGCGGTGCGCGTATAATTAAATCATCACGTTGTTTCTTCATACTATCGATAACATACGCCGCTTTCGCTTGTGCTGCCTGTTTGCTGACAATTGCAGCCGGCGTATCACCGACATTTTGGGTTTGTAAATTATCTAACGTTGATTTTGCAGCAATAAGAGCTTGATATACCGTGTCCAAATCTTTTTGGGAAACAGCCCCTTCATTCTTTAATACAATATAACGATTATAATTCATTTGGGCAACTTCATAATCTACCTGTGCTTTCTGCAATTCTGAAGAAAATTGTGATTCAGCTGTCCTGGCATCGGCGGCAGCTTGATCATAGGCCGCTTGATCTTGATTAATCGTTAATTCTGAATCCATTGTATCTTGAACCAAAAGAACCTGTCCGGCGGCGACGGTGTCCCCAAGGTTTACATTGACTTCGACAATTTTTCCGGCATATTTTGGAGATAAATCAATTTGGGCAATAGGGACTGTTTCTCCGGAAAATGAAATCTTTTTCAACATATCTTTTTTTGACACACGATATGCTTGTACGGAGGCTTCCATGGGGTCACCTTTTACTTTAGTTGCGGCATTATAATGACTGTACATGTAGATTGCAGTAAAAGAAAATAATAATATAATACCAAAAGCAATTAATTTATTACGTTTACTTTTTACGAGTTGGTGCGGTAATCGAAATAACGACATGAAAAATCCCCCTAATAATAAAATACTATTTATCATACAGATAGTATACCTTATATAGGTTATAAATTCTTCATAATTTGTAAATATTTGTAATTTTTTTTAAAGATTAATTTTGCAAGTATAAAAAATAATTTAATATTGAAGATACAGGTGGTTTTTAGTTAAATATAACGTGTACTATAATTGGTAGATATATGCTGTGTTTAATATAATAATGCGCCGGCAACGATGCCAAGCCAGCAAAATAAAAAAGCACCGACAACATTCAAACCGCCGTATAAGAGGCCCAAGGCCATTTCATTGGCACGAATAAAAGTGAGTAATTCCATATTAAACGTAGAAAATGTGGTAAAACCACCAAGTATACCTGTAACGACAAAAAGTTTTATAGCAGCAGGCAAATTCATGTGAGAATTAAAATACATCATAAGAAAACCAATAAGAAATGAGCCGACAACATTGACAAATACAGTACCGTAAGGAAATAAAATACCTCCATGCTGATTTGCCAGAAGCGTGACTCCATAACGTAATGCTGCTCCGATTCCGCCGCCGATGGCAACAGCTAATAATTTTTCCATAATTCAGATCCCCCTAGAAAATTAAGTATAAAAAAAATGCTGATATTCCTACTGTAATAGTAGAAGTCATCAGCCAAATGGCAGTTTCGACAGAGTGCCGCGGGAGACATTCATTCCCGTTTCATATAAATAACAACAATCTTAATTTTAGCGGCAAGAAGCACTATTGTCAACACGATTTTTATGAATGTGTGTTATAATAAAATAAATTTTGTTTGATAGGATGGGGTAATTAGTTATGCATATACAAAGACCGCTTATTTCAACAATCCAGGCATTGAATCATTGGCCTCGTTTTCGTCTGCGGCTGTTTTTTGAAGGAATTGCTGTTGGAACGATTTCCGGCAGTATCATTAGCTTTTTTCGTTGGGCATTAGAGTATACAACTCATTGGAGAGAAACGATTTATGATATGCTGCCGAATGCAGGAATAATAGCTAACTTAATATGGTTTCTTGTTTTATTGCTGGCCGCATTTCTATTGTATAGTATCAGCCAGTACGAACCCATGGCGTCGGGAAGCGGTATACCTCAGGTGAAGGGGGTTATTTTAGGCCGGATTCGCATGCGGTGGCTGCGGATTCTCTGGGTAAAGCTTATTGGCGGAATTGTGGGAATCGGGTTAGGTTTATCCTTGGGACGAGAAGGACCTTCTATTCAAATTGGAGCAGTTACGGCTCAGGGGTTAAGCCGCTTGCTGGGACGTCTGCGAATGGAGGAACGTTATCTTATTACTGCCGGAGCCAGTGCCGGTTTGGCGGCAGCCTTTAATGCCCCGTTAGCGGGAGTTATGTTTGCTTTGGAGGAATTGCATCGGAATTTTTCCGGAGTAGTATTGGTACCGGCTATGATGGCAGCTCTTATGGCGACCATTGTGTCCCGTATCGCCTTTGGTTCGGCCTCTATTTTTCATTTTGGCAGTTTGCCGCCGTTTCCCATGAATTATCTATGGCTGATTGTTGTACTATCCATCATTAATGGCATGGCAGGGAATATATTTAACAAAGGGTTGTTGGGTGTACGTTCTTTTTATGAGCTTCCCGTATTTTTTCATCCGTATATTAAGATTGCGTTTGCCCTTGTTACGGCAGGTGTGCTGGGGTACTGCCTGCCGCAGGTACTGGGCGGTGGAAATGAATTAATCAATCATTTATCAGAAATGCCCTTGTCCATATCTTTATTCGGACTGCTGCTTGTGGGAAAATTTTTGTTTACGTTAATTAGTTATGGATGCGGTGTACCTGGCGGATTTTTTTTACCTATGTTGGTTATCGGAGCACTTACCGGTGGTGTCTTAGGTATTGTTTTTATAGAATTAAACCTTATTCCAGCGATATATTTATCGGATATTATCGTTATCTCCATGGCTGCTTTTTTTGCGGCTTCTGTGCAGGCACCTGTTACCGGAACTATTCTTATTATGGAAATGACCAGTTCCTATGACCATTTATTGGTATTATGTATTGCTTCTATGGTAGCATTAGTCTCAGCAAGACTTTGTAAAGGCGAACCTATCTATGATTCCTTGCTGTATCGGCTGCCGGAATTTAAAAAAACTAATATACCTGATAATGAGCGGCGTAATGTTGTAGAATTGACAGTCGAAAGCGGCAGTTCTGTTGATGGTAAAAGTGTGGGCAGCATTTCATGGCCCGTGCATACGGTATTAGTAGATATCAAGCGCGGAGATAAGCAGATATTACCGGATCAGGAGGTGCATCTGCGAGCGGGAGATTATATTTATCTGTTGACGGACCATATAGGTGCGGCAGAAAACGTTAGAAATATGGTGGAACAGCAAATGTATAATAATTATAAAAATTAGTACCAGGTACTAAAATCAACTTATAAAACATAGATATAGTCTGGATGATGATGGAAACAGCATGAAAGAACGAAGAATAAAAATGAATAAAATAATGAATAAAAATACATTTTTTTGACTTATTGCTGAAATTTTGTTAAAATGTAATTGCTTGTTGTTAAAGCGTCATTTTTCAAAGAGGTGGTAATTTGAAGAAACGTATGATAACGATATTGATGATGTTGTTTGTTTTGTCGATATCCTCTGTCTCATTTGCGAAACTTGAACAAGGAATGAATAGCCCGGAAGTTCAATATATGCAATATATGTTGATAGATGCAGGGTACTTAAGTAATGGTGCGGATGGAGTGTTTGGCAGTGGTACGCGAGCCGCTGTTCAGCAGTTTCAGTCCGATCATGGCTTAACTGTGGATGGTATTGTTGGAAATCAAACACTGGCTGCATTGGTACAAGCCGACACTTCAGCGACGTCTGTTGTTTTTCGTCGCGGCGATTCTGGTGATGCGGTTCGGGATATTCAGACGCGTTTATCCAATAATGGGTATAGTGTAGGTACAATCGATGGTATCTATGGCGGTGGTACGGCAAATGCTGTTAGTACTTTTCAGTCTAGTTTAGGACTAGCTGCAACGGGGATTCTCGATGTTCGGACGGAACGTGCTCTGTATGCTTTGGGAAATAGTGCTTCGTTGTCTTCTAATACTAGTGCGGGTGGACAGGAAATTGTCATGCAGGCAACTGCCTATTCGGCACATGATCCTGGGAATAGCGGGTATACCGCAGGCGGACATGCATTGATACATGGACTTGTTTCTGTGGATCCCAGCGTTATTCCTTTAGGCACAAAGTTATATATTGAAGGGTATGGATATGCGGTAGCAGATGATACAGGCGGTGATATTACTGGTACGCGCATTGATTTGGGAATGAATTCCAATTCGGAAGCAATGAATTTTGGCAGAAGAGATGTAGTAGTTCACATCTTGGGATAAGAGCACATATAAAAGGAGAGGCTGCAGCCTCTCCTTTTATATGTGCTGAGGTGAAAAATTGTATCGGCAGTAATAAATAATATTGTATATATGAACAGGTTGTAAAGTGTTAAATCATAAGATAGTTGGGGTAATTCTGCAGACAGCTTAAAAAAAGTATATATTTTAAGTCGGTTTTGTGGTATCCTGATAAAGAAATTGTTGTAGTTTTGATTTCTGGGGAGGATTTGGAATGAAAGAAACCATTGCACTTATATTGGCGGCCGGAAAAGGAACACGAATGAAATCCAAGCTGCCAAAAGTTTTGCACAAGGTGGGTGGACTGCCTATGGTAGAACAGGTGCGCCGTACAGTACAGAACGCGGGGACAATAAGACAAATTGTCGTCGTTGGTTTTGGCGGCGAGGCTGTACAGGAATATCTAGGAGATACAGCGGAAACTGTTATGCAGAAAGAACAGTTAGGAACGGGACATGCGGTTCTTCAGGCGGAAGCACTATTGAAAGAGGAACAGGGAACACTGTTGGTTACTTGCGGTGATACTCCGTTGGTTACGTCGGAAACATTTGCATCTCTCATGGCTTGTCATGAACAAACACATGCGGCAGCTACGGTCCTAACCGCAATTATGCCGGATCCCACGGGTTATGGCAGAGTTATTCGCGATCAGAGCGGACAGGTTGTGAAAATAGTAGAACAAAAGGATGGATCACCGGCAGAATTGGCAGTATCGGAGGTTAATGCCGGCATTTATTGCTTTGATATGCCGCTTCTGTGGGATATGCTGCACCGTGTAACGAATAAAAATGCTCAGGGAGAGTACTACTTGACTGATATTATCGGAATGCTTGTTGCCGAAGGCAAGACCGTTAGTGCATTTGCTTCGTCAAATTATAAGGAAACATTGGGAGTTAACTCTCGGATGCAGATGGCGGAAGCTGAGAGTGTTATGCGGCAGCGAAAACTGGAGCAAATTATGACTGATGGGGTTACTGTTATTGACCCGGGGAATACGTACGTTGACATGTCTGTTTTTGTTGGCCGGGATACAGTACTCTATCCGGGAACTATATTGGAAGGAAATACGGTGATCGGTGAAGGGTGCCAGATAGGTCCATATGTTCGTTTAACTAATGTGCAGATGGGAAATGAAGATCATCTGCAGTTTACCTATGCCCATGATTGTCAGATTAAGAACGGCTGTGAGGTGGGGCCTTTTGTTCATTTCCGGCCTAATACTGTTATTGGCAATCAGGTGAAAGTTGGTAACTATATGGAAGTTAAAAATTCTGTTATAGGAGATGGGACAAAACTGCCACACTTGAGTTATATAGGAGATAGTGATGTAGGCAGTGGTGTTAATATCGGATGTGGTACGATAACTGTAAATTATGATGGTAAAATTAAACATCGTACAACGATTTCCGATCATGCATTTGTGGGATGCAACAGTAATCTTATAGCGCCGGTCGGCATCGGAGAGTACGCTTATGTAGGAGCTGGATCTACTATTACAAAAGATGTTCCGGCCAGAGCGTTAGCGGTAGGACGGGCTAGACAGCGCAATATAGAACAATGGGTGAAAGACGATACATATAAAAAATAGAAATACTATTATGTACGTATGAAACAATAAATGATAGAATACATATAGAAGACAACTAATTTGAGGAGGATCTATCATGTCATATGAAGATGGGAAAAAGCTGAAAATTTTTACAGGAAATGCCAATCCGGCATTGGCCAAGGAAATCGCTGATTATTTGGGTTTAGAATTAGGAAAAGCGTTTGTTGGTAAATTCAATAATGGTGAAATTCAGGTCATGATCGATGAAAGCGTTCGCGGTAAAGATGTGTTTATTGTCCAGCCGACGAGTGAACCTGTAAATGATAATATTATGGAATTGCTGATTATGGTGGATGCGTTAAAGCGTGCCTCAGCAAGACATATTACGGCAGTTGTTCCCTATTATGGTTATGCACGTCAGGATCGCAAAACTCGTGGTCGTGAACCTATAACATCCAAGTTGGTAGCAGATTTGATGAGCACCGCTGGTGTCACTCGTATGGTTACGATGGATCTTCATGCCGGTCAGATTCAAGGATTTTTCAATGTTCCTGTTGATCATTTGGCTTCGGCATCTATTATTGCAAAATATATTAATCAGAAAAAATCAGAAAGTGATATGGGTGATATTGTTGTTGTATCTCCCGATCTTGGCGGCGTGACACGTGCCAGAGACTTAGCAGACCGTGTAGGTGCTCCGATTGCTATTATAGAAAAGCGCCGTCCCCGTCCGGGTGTAGCAGAAGTGATGAATATTATTGGTAGTGTAGAAGGTAAGACCTGCATTATTGTTGATGATATTGTTGATACAGCAGGATCCTTATGTGAAGGGGCCAATGCATTGAAGCGCATGGGTGCAAATAAAGTATATGCTTGTTGTGCTCATGCTGTATTAACAGATCCGGCTATTGAGCGTATTAGTAAATCTCCTATTACGGAATTGATCATTACCAATACCATTCCTCTGGCAGAAGAAAAAAATATTGACAAAATTACGGTTCTTTCAGTTGCACCTCTTCTTGGAGAAGCCATTATGCGTATTTTTCATGATGTTTCTGTGAGCCGCCTTTTTGATAAATAGTATAGGCGGTATATAGCATTGAATATGATAGTAGGTCTGGGAAATCCCGGACATGAATACGAAAAATCAAAACATAATACGGGTTTTCGCGTTGTAGATGAATTAGCTGCTCAATGGCATGTTACTGTGTGGCAAAGCAAAATGAATGCAGCGGTTGCATCGGTGCCGATAGATGGAAGAAAAATACTGCTTGTTAAACCGCAGACGTATATGAATAATAGCGGAGATGCGGTGGGAGCTCTTATGCGCTGGTATAAATTGGCGGAAACAGATGTCTATGTTATTTATGATGATATGGATTTACCTGTGGGAAAATTACGTATTCGTACCACTGGCAGTGATGGCGGGCATAATGGAATTAAGAGCCTTTTTGCCAATGGCGTGCGGGATTTTATTCGCTTCCGAGTAGGTATTGGCAGACCGCTTCCGCATCATGATGTGATTGATCACGTTTTGACTCCGTTTCCTATAGAACTGCAAGAGCCGTATCAAAGGGGAATAAAAGCGGCGGCTGCGGCTGTAGAAGGATGTTTAGAGCTAGGAATAAGTAAAGGCATGAATCGCTTTAATTCGACAAAAAAATAAATTTGTTTTTTGCAAAGTTGCAAAAAATAGTTACGGATCAGCGCTGTTTACGCATTGATAAGCAGCGCTGATTCTGTTTCTCGAGATAACGTGATGTCCAGGTTCGTTCTTGCATTGGCCCCCGTGTGTATTCTATGCTATACTTGACATGAAACTGATACGGAGTATGTATTATATAAATATGCAGCAGGGGGATTATGATGCCTGATAATAGAATACTGGCGCAGAGCATTGCCGATGATATTATGGCAATGATTACGATACAAAAGCGATTTAAAGTGGGAGATAAACTGCCCAATGAGAACGATTTTTCCAAGGAATTAAACGTTAGCCGCAATACGCTGCGTGAAGCGATACGTATTTTAAATACGTATGGTATTTTAGAAATTCATAGGGGAAAAGGGACCTTTGTTACTGCGGCTGCGTTGAAAGGAAAAATGAATGCGGAATTAGATCCGGTTTCATTTGCTAAAATAGATATAAAAGATCTTTATGAAATTCGATTGATCCTAGAGCCATCGGCAGCCTATTTAGCAGCAAAGAGAGGTACGGATGCGGAAATTTCAAGAATTGTTAAATTAGGAAAAGTCATTGAAGAAAAAATTTATAAACATGAGGACCGCACTAAAGAAGAACATGCGTTTCATACAGCTATTGCGCAGGCGACACACAATAAATTCATGAATAATATGATTCCTATATTACATGAAGCGATTTTGAAAGGGGTTGTTCTTTCCCATATTCATGGTCGTGTAGCGGAAGAAACAGTTGCGGATCATTTTATGGTAACGGATTTCTTGAGCCAGCGAAATGCGGAGGGAGCAAGAGATGCTATGCGGATACATATACTTCATGCGATACGTTCTATGGAAATTCAATAATAAAAAGGCATTATCAAGACTCTTTTGGTAATGCCTTATATTTTTTGCTCATATTGTTCAACAACTGATTGACATTCTACAATTGCTTTTTTATAATGCAAGTATAGATGTTGAACAATGAGCTTGCAATGTTCAACATGCGCGCGCTTTTCTAGTATTCAAGTGTATATAACGGAGGAAATCGATATGCGGAGTGATATAGTAAAAAAAGGAAGTACCCGGACAGCCCATCGGACGTTGTTCCATGCCATGGGGTATTCGGACGAAGACTTGGAAAAACCGTTGATCGGGATCGTCAATGCATTCAATGAAATTATTCCGGGGCATATGCATCTGCGGGAAATCGCCCAGGCGGTAAAGCTTGGGGTTGCGGCAGCCGGCGGGACGCCGATCGAGTTTCCGGCGATCGGGATCTGTGATGGGATCGCCATGGGCCATGACGGTATGAAGTATCCGCTGGCCAGCCGGGAACTGATTTGCGATTCTATCGAAGCCATGGCCAACGGCCACGCCTTCGACGGATTGGTCATGATCCCGAACTGTGACAAGATCGTGCCCGGTATGCTGATGGCGGCAGGGCGGGTAAATATCCCGGCAGTGGTAGTCAGCGGCGGGCCGATGCAGGCGGGACGCTATAAAGGCAAGGATATCAGTGTCAGCACAATGTTTGAAGCCGCGGGGAAGCTGGAATCGGGACAGATTACGAAAGCGGAAATGGCAGATATGGAAAATAAGGCCTGCCCCGGGTGCGGGTCCTGTGCCGGCCTGTTCACGGCCAATACGATGAACTGCATGACGGAAGTATTGGGGATGGGACTGCCGGGGAACGGGACGATCCCGGCCGCCTATTTCGGAGCGCGGCGGATCCTGGCCAAGAAGGCCGGCGCAGTCATCCTGGATCTGGTGAAACGGGACATCAAGCCGCGGGATATCATGACGCAGGAATCCTTCGAAAATGCCATTGCTGTAGACATGGCGATCGGCGGGTCGACGAATACGGTGCTGCATCTGCCGGCCATCGCCCATGAAGCAGGAATCAAACTGCCGCTGCAGAAGTTCGATGA
>NZ_FNHQ01000056.1 GCF_900103535.1 Megasphaera paucivorans
TTTCTTTTAAGACAGCGGCAGCGATTCCGGTTTTATCCGGTAATTGAGCCATAAACTTTTGATGATCCGCTTTCATCTGCTGATGAAATTCCTGCATGGCGGCATGGAGACTGTCAGCCTGGTCTTGGGTGATTTTTCCGTCCCGGATCATGACAGCTATGCGGTGCTGCATCGGGTTATGGTGGACAGGAGCAGCGGCAGTCATCGGGGTATTGAGGCCGGAAGCCGAATCATCATTTGCCGAGACCGGGATAAATGATGCAGTGGCTAATACGGCAACCGCAGTACCAGTCAATACAGTCGTTAAAAGTTTTTGCCGCAAGGCGAGCGTTGTTTTCATACTATTCACTCCTTTATTATTTCTATACTTTAATACTATCTGTACTATACGCCGTAATTGTCACAATTTAATGACATCCGTGTTACAATTTACTGAAATCATACATTAGAGATGAAAACAGTCAAGATGAAATAAAGAAATTTGAAACGTATATAATGATGAAAAAATGACGCATATTTCATGTGCCTGCAGCTATATACAGCGTAGTATAAAATTATGGAATCGGTATAATTTATATATTTTTTGTACAGATGGATATCATAATTTGACAAGAATAGAATACCTTGTTATAATAAAGACTATAAATTGTAAAGTATAGCTCACATAAATTTGTAAGATTATTCTATGTACAATAATTTATAAATTTATGTGGGTTATTTTACTTTCTTTTGTTTTTTTATTTAGGAGGAATTATAATGGCTACAGGTACAGTAAAATGGTTTAATGAAAGTAAAGGTTTTGGTTTTATCACTCCGGATGATGGCGGTGCAGACGTATTCGTTCATTTTTCAGCAATTATGTCTGATGGTTTCAAGACTCTTCGCGAAGATCAGAAGGTTACTTTTGATGTTGAAGCAGATCCTAAGAACAAATCCAGATTTAAAGCTGTAAATGTAAAATAATCAGTGTACGTACATTACATGTATCTCTATATGATTTACAACGTATAGACGACTATAAAATCCCTGCTAAGGCAGGGATTTTTTGCGTTTATTGAAGCACAAGCACTATTTAGGCGTGTTTTTCTGAAAAGAATCTGTTGATAATCAGTATAAATGTATATATCATTAAATGAGATAAATAACAGAATTGGAAAATATATAGTTTTATTTATATACATGACTGTTGTTTACACTAAGGATACTGTCAGTAAAAATGGAATTGGATTCCTTTATTGATAAAAATATGCAGATATATGGAAGTGTCACAGGAGGTACATGATAAAAATGATGAATAAGGATATTTTTAAAATAGTGCGTATTTTAGACGAATACAGGCTTATAATAAATGCAGGTTCTGATGCCAACGTAGTACGATCCTGCCGTTTTTACGTCATGGGAGAAAAAAGTGATGTTATTGATATAGATACAAATGAAAGATTAGGATTTATTCCTGTCATAAAAGACATAGTCAAACCTGTATTTATAGAAGAAAAGTTTTGCATTTGTGAAGGATGTGAAGATGTCAGATATAAAATGTCCGATACAACGCCATTATTATTTTCTCAGTCGAGAAAATTAAATATAAATGTCACCCAAATCACAGGTTCTTATATGGATGCCCCTATCAATATATGTGATAAAGTTATTATGGTTACTGATTCTGATAAAGAAGAACAAGGCAAAGTTGTTGAACGTCATAAAAAAATAAGGATGTATTCACGGATTCCGTCTCTGCTTTTTTAAATTTAAAACATAAAACTATATAATATATAATCAATGGCAAATGCAATGATGGAGTAGCGATGAATAAGAATAATTAACTTAAATGTATATAAACAAAAGGTCCTTCGGGATCTTTTTTTGTTTTAATTATAAATTCGTTTGACATATACTATTATATGTGTATAATAGTATATGTTGTTATTTATAATATGTAATTATCTATAGTTATATGATGATAAGTATAATTATGGATTGGGATGTTGTTATAAGGAGATAGTTGTTACGTGATTAGTATACGCAGTATGTTACATAATGATGAAGAAAGTTTATTTGAACAGATAAAATATATTCATGATAATTTTCCTGAAATATGGATAGATAAATATATTAATAATTTAGATTGTCCGTTTAATTATGGCTTTTTGGATAAATGTCCGTCGCGGGAACTGCAGCATGATTGTAAAAAATGCTGGGACTTGCTGTTATCTGGGGAAAATAAATCATCTAAATAATCTTAATTTTCCAAGAAAATATTATATGTAATACAAATGAATGAAAAAAAGCCGTGTCTTTTGACAGGGCTTTTTTGTGTGTCTAAGAATGACAAAATTTTATTGAGTATCCCAGTTGAATAGTACGGGAAATATGCATTTTTTTGTATGTAAAAGTTGTTTTTTAGAATAAGTTAAAATGTTTTGCATTATATTATATATGTAGCAAGGATTATGAAAACAATTTAACTAATATCGACCTTAAAAGATAAAGTTTAATGACTGTTTGTAATATATATATTGCATATAAAATATAATAATGTTTAACTGAAAATGTTATTTATATAATTTTTTTAATTTTAAAATGATAAAACATCTTAATTTTAATATATTTTATTGTTTATACTTTACAAAAATTAAAAATAGAGTATAATAAAGGACAGTTAATTTATATTTAAATTATTCACAATTTTATATAGTGATTTGGCGGTGTATGAACCCTATCCCTATGGCAATGAAAATATTTGTCTATGATGAATAAAAATGATAATTCATTGTATCATACCGTATGCCGAAATTAACTCTGGAGAGTCCCTGGTGGGAGCCGAAGGTGTAAGGAATGTTATATATTCTCTATCTCTCAGGCAAAAGGACAGAGGTGATGTATTTCGCACACCTGTTTACCAACCTGTCTTCAGCTTTTTGAAGAGAGGTTTTTTTATAAATATTTTTCATGTTTGTTACACACATTTATCAAGTTTTTTGTTATTTTTACATTTCAAGTAACAAACATAGGGGAGGGGCATTATGACTAAAAAAATTTTTAGGACAAAAAGTATCAATGAGTTTATTTCAGAAACTCAAAAGGAAGGCGGTATGGAAAGGGTTCTGGGGACTTTTGGCCTTACCATGCTGGGGATTGGCTGCATTATCGGTACGGGGATTTTTGTATTGACGGGGGTAGCTGCAGCCGATTATTCCGGACCTGCACTTGTTATTTCTTTTGTTATTGCGGCTATTGCCTGCGCTTGTGCGGCACTTTGCTATTCTGAATTTGCAGCGATGGTACCAGTTGCCGGAAGTGCGTATACATACGGATATATTGCACTTGGTGAATTTTGGGCATGGGTCATCGGCTGGGATTTGATCTTGGAATATGCATTTGCTATCGGAGCAGTGGCTATCGGGTGGTCTGGATATTTTGCCAACATTATGACTAATCTGGGTTTTGCGCTTCCGGTAGCTTTGGTAAAAGCACCGTATGAAGGGGGAATTATTAACTTACCGGCGATGGCTATTATTGCTCTTGTTACTTGGATTAATATTATGGGTGTACGCCAAAGCTCTGCGGTTAATAATGTAATTGTTGCAATTAAATTAGTCGTAGTTTTATTATTCATTGCGTTAGGGTTTGGTCATGTTAATCCGGCTAACTGGGAACCCTTTATGCCGTATGGCTGGAGTGGTGTGTTCTCCGGCGCTTCTGTAATTTTCTTTGCATACATAGGGTTTGATGCTGTTTCTACAGCAGCTGAAGAAGTTAAAAATCCACAGAAAGATTTGCCGCGCGGCATTATTTTATCTTTGGTTATTTGTACTGTATTATATATTATTGTTTCGGGAATCTTGACCGGTATGGTTCCGTATCTTGATTTTAAAGGTCAGGCCGCTCCGGTTGCATTTGCATTGCAGCAGGTTGGCTATCATTGGGGTGCTGCCGTTGTATCCGTCGGTGCGATTTGCGGGTTAACTTCAGTACTGCTCGTCATGCTTTTCGGACAGAGCCGTATTCTTTTTGTTATGTCTCGTGACGGACTACTTCCGGGAGTATTTGGTCACATTCATCAAAAATATAAGACCCCTGCCAGAAGTTCACTTATTATCGGCGTCATTACAGCAATCGTAGCCGGATTTTTACCAATCGGCTTAGTGGCAGAATTGACTAACATTGGCACCTTGTGTGCGTTCATGATAGTAGCCGCAGCAATCATTGTACTGCGTAAAAAAGCACCGAATCGTCCGCGTGCCTTCAAGTGCCCGTTTGTTCCGCTGGTTCCGATTTTGGCGATTGTTTTCTGTGGTATCTTAATTTGGATGCTGCCGGAAGTGACACAGATTCGTTTTATTATCTGGCTTATTTTGGGGATGTTTATTTACTTTGGGTATAGCTATAATCACAGTATTATTTCCGGAGGACTTTTTAGCGGTCCTATGGAAGTTTCTAATCGCAAAGCTGTATCACAAGATGATCATAGTACGAAAGAATAAGTTTTATTTATTTAAGCCGCCATGGTATTTGGCGGCTTTTTTTATTTTAATTTGTTCTATTAAAATAATTATAGAGATACAAACTGTAAATATAATAAATAAATTGCTCCGCTGTGTCCTCTATGGTAAAATATAATGATGGTAAAATATAGCAAAGGAAAGGTTTATATTACATGGGAGAAAAATATTATTTTATTATTTCTTATGGTTGTCAGACGAATATCAGCGATTCAGAACGCTATGCCGGTCAGTTGGAAGAATTAGGATACCGCATGACGGAGAATATGGAATTGGCTGATGTCATCTTATTAAATACATGCTGTGTACGTGAAACAGCGGAAGATAAAACATTGGGGAAAATAGGCGAACTGAAACATTTAAAAAAACGTAATCCTGATTTGATTATTGCCGTAACTGGTTGTATGGCACAAGAATGGCAGGATAAACTTTTTCATAGAGCTCCCCATATAGATTTGGTTATTGGTACGCATAATATTCATAAGCTTGTCTCTCTTATCGAGGAGCGTCAGAAAAAATCGGATCATTATCTTGCTGCAGATATGACCGTTCCGGCATTTCATGATTTGCCGACACGGCATTTTCGTGATTTTTTTGCTTGGGTACCTATTATGAACGGCTGTAATAAATTTTGTACGTATTGTATCGTTCCGTATGTCCGAGGGAGAGAAGTAAGCCGTTCTGTGGAGAATATCGCGAAGGAAATAAAAAAACTGGGAACGCAGGGCTTTAAAGAAATCACGCTTTTAGGACAAAATGTAAATTCATACGGGCAGGATCTTAAAAATGGGACCGATTTTTCAACACTTATCAGACAAATCGAAGAGATAGAGGGTATTGAACGAGTTCGTTATATGACAAGTCATCCTAAGGATATGACCTTTGCCATGATCGATGCCATGGCAGAAAGCAAAAAAGTTGTCAATCATATGCATCTGCCGATTCAAAGCGGTTCCGATGAATTATTAAAGAAAATGAATAGAGGGTACACAACAGCGCATTATCTGGAACTAATTGAGTACGCCCGCAGAAGAATTCCTGATTTAGTTCTTACTACCGATATTATTGTTGGGTTTCCGGGAGAAACAGAAGAAATGTTTGAAGAAACGCTGCATTTTTTGGAAAAGACCCGATATGATATGGCGTATACCTTTATCTATTCCCCGCGCACAGGGACTCCGGCTGCTAAAATGCCGGATCAGATTCCGCAGGATGTAAAGAGCCTTCGTTTACGCAAGTTAATGGATATACAGAATACAATCAGCCTTTCCTATAATAAGGAAATGGAAAATAAAATCTATTCTGTTATTGTGGAAGGACCGACAAAAAATGATGAAAATCATTGGTTTGGACGTACGACAGGAAATAAGATGATTATATGGGAAAATGATAATACCGTTGCTGTTGGCGATACGGTTCCGGTTGTTGTTGACAAAGGACAGACATGGGTTTTGAAGGGACATATATGGAAACAGGAGGGATAGACGTTGCCAGCGGAAAAGAAGATTACACCGATGATAAAGCAATACTTGGAAGTGAAGGAACAATGTCAGGATAAAATATTGTTTTTTCGTCTCGGTGATTTTTATGAAATGTTTTTTGATGATGCATTGACGGCTTCCCGAGAATTGGACTTGACACTGACTGGCCGTGCCGGCGGTGACAAAGAAAAAGTACCTATGTGCGGAGTGCCGTTTCATTCTGCTGATACGTATATCGAACGGTTGGTGCATAAAGGATATAAGGTAGCTATTTGTGAACAGATGGAAGACCCCAAACTTGCAAAGGGCCTCGTCGATCGTAAAATTATTAAAGTCGTTACACCGGGTACCATTACGTTAGAAAATGCAGTAGCATCTAAGAAAAATAATTATATTGCCTGTTTGATGGGGAAAGAGGATGAAATAGCAATAGCTCTTATGGATGTGACCACCGGTGAATGCCTGTGGTCTCTTTGTGTTGCTGGTTCTATAGAAGATACGTTGTTTGATATGCTTTCTGTATATGATCCCAGTGAATTGATTTATTCGCAGCTGGGCAGCTATGCGGAGGTCATTTTGGATTATGTGCATACTCGGTTATCTCAATGTGCGGTAACCTTGTACGATGGTAAAGAAGATATAGATTATCGGGCAGTAACGACTGCACATTTTTCTGAATATGTAGATTCTTTAACTTTTACAACGATACAATGTCTGGGACTTTTATTATCCTATGTAGCTACCGTTATGCAAACGGATATTTCTCATATTAATGTTCTGGAACGAGTGGATAATGAAAGACGTCTTATTGTGGATGCCGCGAGTCTGCGGCATTTAGAAATTATTCAGAATGTTCGTGACGGCGGGCGAAAAGGGACATTGCTGCATGTTCTTGACAGAACACATACTGCAATGGGGGGACGTCTTCTGCGAAAATGGCTGGAGTTTCCGCTAGTGCGAATTGCGGATATTGTGCGGCGGCAAGATGCAGTCGAAGAATTGCTGCAGCATGAAATCATTCGTCAGGATATGGGAGATACACTTGATCGTATATATGATTTTGAACGTATTCTTACACGAATTGAAACGGGTACGGCCAGTCCTAAGGATATGGTCGCTTTGCGCGAATCATTGGCGGTTATTCCCGACTTAAAAAATATTCTCGATGGGACTGCCTCTCCTCTTTTACGGCAATTGAATGAACGGATTCAGAGACATGAAGAGACATATCAGTTATTGTCAGAGGCGATAAAGGAGGATCCGGGAACCGTGATTCGCAATGGCGGCGTGATTCGTGAGGGATATTCCCCGGAACTTGATGAAATACGCGCAATATCTGCCAACAGCCGGGCTTTTATGCAAGGGCTGGAGGAACAGGAAAAAGAAAAAACGGGTATTAAATTAAAAATAGGATATACCAAGGTGTTTGGGTATTATTTTGAGATTTCTCATGCCAATACCAAGCCTATACCTGCATACTATGTCCGCAAGCAAACATTGGTCAATGCGGAACGCTATATTACGCCGGAACTTAAAGAGTTTGAAGTGAAAGTACTGACGTCACAAGAGCGGACGCTGGCATTGGAGTATAAAATATTTTCTGAAGTACGCCAGAAAATACAGGAGCATATTCCTTCCATGCAGGAAACAGCGCGAGCGATTGCCAGAGTAGATTGTTTATATAGTTTTTCTTGTGCGGCTCATGAAAATCATTATACACGGCCACAGTTTACAAAGGAGGATACGTTTATTATTCGTGACGGACGGCATCCGATTATTGAAAAATATATAAAGGATGAAATGTTTGTTCCGAATGACGTTACACTGAATCACAAAGATCATGAGGTACTTGTTATAACAGGTCCCAATATGGCAGGGAAATCGACCTATATGCGTCAAGTTGCGGTTTTGACACTTATGGCACAGACTGGTTCGTTCATCCCGGCCCGAGAAGCTGTTCTTTGCCCTGTTGATCGGATTTTTACCCGTATCGGCGCAAGCGATGATATTTTAACAGGACAAAGCACCTTTATGGTGGAAATGAAAGAAGTTTCATATATTCTAAAGCACGCGACACCCCGCAGTTTGCTGATACTCGATGAAATCGGCCGTGGAACGAGTACATTTGATGGGATGTCTATTGCCAGAGCGGTTATTGAATATTGTCTTAAACATGTTCATGCGTTAACGCTTTTTGCTACTCATTATCATCTTAGTGTAAAATAGTTCTCGGTAAGATATTGCAAAAAAAAGAAAAGACCTAGATAATAGATATATTGCCTAGCCAGCAAAATATATCACAACCGAAGGTCTTCTCATGGAATATATTATAGCAGAAATTATCAAAACAATAAAGGAATCCGATACCGCGATCATACGCGAAACAAAATTATTGCAGCTGTTTATGCGGATTTTCACAGAGGCACTGGTTTGTGCGTTAGAAATCATGGATACAGAATTGGTGGAACAGTACAAGAAACAAGGATATCAGATAGAACGGCGGGATCGCCGTACGATACAAGGACTATTCGGCACCGTTACCTATCAGCGCCGTC
>NZ_FNHQ01000004.1 GCF_900103535.1 Megasphaera paucivorans
ATGGCAGTGCCGTAAGGAAGGTGATGTATACCACCAATGCGATAGAGAGCGTGAATTCCAGCTTCCGAAAAGTCACCAAGAAGGGCTCGTTCTCCAGCGAGGAATCTGTCTTCAAGGTTCTCTATCTCAGGGTAAAGGAACTCTATGCCAAGTGGGAAGGGCATCATATCCAGAACTGGGCGATGGTCAGAAACCAGTTGGCTATGGATGATAAGCTGCAAGCTCGTATCCTGAAATACGAGAAATTTTAAAGCCAGCAATCACTGGTAACGCATCTTCTTTTATGATACCTAAAAAAACTTACACACTTAACTTGACAAACCCATTTGTTTTAATTATATCATTGCATTTGGAGTAATTCATTGAAATATTTACGCTGATAAGGTTTATATTTTTCTTCTATGTTGCAACTGTTTTTTTCAATCATAATATATACGATATCTAATAATTGATTAATTTTTCTGCTTACATTATTGTTTTTTTCTTTTATCATTTCGCTGCATTGTTCAAGTACGTTTTTGGCTTCTCCATATTCTTTTTTTAAAATTAACCAACGGGCTTGAAATAAAAAACGGTAAGAATCTTCAAAATTGGTAATATAATAATACTTATCCCAGGATTTACAGAAAGCGTCTTCCTGATGGCTTCGCAAGTATAGTTTGAATAATCCAAAATACATGTGCTTAAAACCAGAGATCATTTTTTGATTTTGCCGGCGGATACAATCTATTTCACAGGCAAGTGTATAATATTTTTCAGCTTTTTTATATAAAAGAGCCGGGTCGGAACATCGTGTATATTGTAATGAATAGTCATAAAATTTACCTATCATATAATAAACATCCCAAGATCTAGCAATGATTTGTTCGCGGTTGGCAAGAGTTTGTATATCTATGATATCGCCGGTATCTGCCGGAAGGCCCTCCTCCTGCAAAATGCGTGTTAAGCAATGGTTTATTTCGGAGAATTTTTTCATTTCAAAAGGGGTAATTCCTTGTTCTTTTGGTTGAAAATCAAAAAGCAATATTAATTCATTGAGCAGTGAAGATCGCTTGGCGATTAATCCCAGTCCGCAGCGGCAGACACCATAACAGGATTTGATGTAGATTCGTTGCAAACGCTTCTTTTCTTTTTCCGGCAAATGTTCATATTTTTCTACTGCTTGTAAGTATAAAATATAGGCTTTTTTTCTTTTTTCCATAATTTCACTGAAGGATTGGACAGAATGTATATTATTGGAAGCCATATATAATAGATGAGCATAGCGGTATAAATCCAATACATCGGGCTTATGCAATCTTATTTTTTCATATAAAATATCTGCATTCCGTTCACATTCATCTATACTAAGAGGCCAAGAGGATTTATTAGAGAAAAGCAATGAATTATAGCCGATATATTCACTATAGTATAAATATGCCATTCCTTTAATAGTATTGTGATTTTCTTCGTTTTTTGTTTTTTGAAGAGCTATTGTATAAGTTTGATGTGCTAATTTAATATATTTTGCATGCTGTTCCTCCGCGCGTGCAGCATGCATATAAATAAATGCTAACTTGTTTAATAATACCGGTGAATTTTTGTACTCATTAGGTATACTGTTTTCTGCTTGAAGCTGTTGTAAACAATATTGCCATTCTTTCATTTTCAGACCATGATCCATCATATCTAATATAAATTTTTCTCTGTTTTGTATCATTTCACTACTCCCGTCATTATAAATTTTACTGAGTTCCTTATTCATTATGACGGCAGAAGTTTGTATTTCAATTAAAGTTTGATTATAGGATATTTATAATTTCTCTAATATACATTAAAATTACATTAAAATTAAATGTCTGCAATTTTTGTCAATAAACGAATTAATTCATTTTGTTCCTCCTCTGTTAAGTTCTCCATGACTTTTGAAATTCGCAGATAATGCTCTGGAAGAATGGTATCCATTAATTGCCTTCCTTGCGGTGTCAGTGTAATTTTTTTTGAACGACCATCTGAAATATCATGGATCGAATTGATTAAATGGTCACGAATCATACGGCGGAGCATGACGCTGATAGTTGCCTTTGTTACACCGGCATGCCGGGCCAAAAACGAAGGAGCTGTACCTTCCGGATGTTGATGAAGGATAATCATAATGCGTAATTTTCCTTCTGATAATTGATATTTTTTTTCTAAAACATCCTGAATAGAGGATTTAATTTTTTCATAAGCCTGCATAATACTTAACATAGCTAATATGGAAGCTGGTTTTATTTCCGGTATAATCTCAGCATGCTGTTCCAATTCTTTTTTTGTTGGCATAACTTCTAATTTCATAACAACACCTCGGTATATCGTGAGTCAACGAATACTATAAAATAATGCAAATTGCAGCAAAGGAGAACAAATGTTTTTCGTGACACTGCTGCCTGTCATCGAACATTTGTTTCTTATGCGGAACAAAAAAGGCCGCATGATTACTATATGCGGCCTTTTCAATATTTAATATTTATTTATTGTTTTCCCGTAAGGAATTTATTATATCTCGAACGCGGCCTGCAGCTTGTTTAATAGATACGACTTCCACTTCATCCGTACGACGAAGTTTGATTTCCACGGTTTCTTCAGCAGCGGATTTTTTTCCTATGGTAATGCGAATAGGATATCCGATTAAATCAGCATCATTAAATTTAACACCCGCTCTTTCATTTCGGTCATCAAGAAGCGTTTCAATGCCGGCAGCTTGTAATTCAGCATATAATGTGCCGGCAATATCCATCATTGCGCAATCTTTAGTGCTGACAGGCAGTATAGCAACTTCATAGGGTGCTATATTTACCGGCCAAATAATTCCCTTTTCATCATGATATTGTTCTATGGCAGCTGCCATTGTGCGTGTTACACCTATGCCATAACAGCCCATAACATATGGTTTTGCTTTACCATTCTGATCTAAAAATGTTGCCTGCAAGGAGGTCGAATACTTCGTCCCCAATTCGAAAACCTGTCCGACTTCAATACCGTGAACCATATGAATAGGAGCTCCGCATACCGGACAAACATCGGACTCCATCATCAGACGTATTGTTGCTACTGTAATATTTTTAAAATCGCGGGAAGGCGTTACATTTTTATAGTGATACCCATGTTTATTAGCACCCGTTACGCCATTATATACATTCATTGCGGTGGGGTCTACGATAATAATAAAAGTATCGTCTGGATCTGCTGCATGAATAGGGCTCATATACCCGGCTTCTAACCCATGAGCTGCCAGCAGTTCTGGAGCGGCGGGTTCAATGGTATTGCCGCCTACAAAATTTTGAACAGCGACATCATTAACTTCATGATCTCCTCGAATCATGCAAAGAGCTAATTTCCCATCTACATCAAAAGCGACGGCTTTAATCGTTTTTTCTATAGGAATTTCCAGGAAATTGGTCAAATCATCAATAGTTGAACAGTCAGGAGTTTCAATAATTTCTAACTCTTTTAAAGATTCTTCCGGCATATCAAGTGTACAAGGAACTGCTTTTTCAACATTTGCGGCAAAATCACAAGCCGAGCAGGAAACGACATCAGCTTCACCTGCATCTGCTAATGCCATAAATTCATGTGTGCGGCTTCCGCCTATTTGACCGGAATCGGCTAAGACGGGCTTATAGTTTAAACCGCAGCGATCAAAAATTCTACTGTAGGCATCGTACATGACCTGATAACTCTGGTGCAAGCCTTCTTCATCCATGTCAAAGGAATAAGCATCCTTCATTACAAATTCCCGGCTCCGCATTAAACCAAACCGAGGACGAATTTCATCACGATACTTATTCTGCATTTGATATAAAGTTAAAGGCATTTGTTTATATGAACGAAGTTCATTGCGAACTAAGGTAGTAATAAGTTCTTCATGTGTTGGTCCTAAACAATAATCATTGCCATGTCTATCTTGTAATTTAAACATTTCTGCGCCATAAGCACTCCAGCGGCCGGATTCATGCCAAATTTCAGCAGGCTGCATAATTGGCATCATAATTTCCTGAGCGCCTGTCGCATCCATTTCTTCGCGGACGATGGCTTCAATTTTACGAACAACACGCCGGCCAAGAGGTAAAAAAGTATACACTCCCCCGGCATTTTTCCGAATCATACCTGCTTTTAACATATATTGATGACTTACTACTTCGGCTTCGGCCGGTATTTCCCGTAATGTCGGGCAATATAATTTAGATGCTAACATAAATCTCAAGACCCCTTCTGTATATATTTTCGTATTTCCTCAAGTAAACTTTCCACAAGTTTGTCTTCCGGTACCCGTTTTAAAATTTTCCCATGAGAAAAAATAATGCCGCTGTCTTTGCCGCCTGCGATACCAAAGTCAGCTTCACGTGCTTCACCTGGACCATTTACAACACAACCCATAACGGCAACTTTCAATGGTATTTTTAAAGGGGCAATAGCCTGCTGTACTTTTTCAGCTAACCCAATTAAATTGACCTGTGTACGTCCGCATGTGGGACAAGATATGAGAGTTGTACCAAACTGCCTGAGGCCCAGAGAACTTAATATGGTTTGGCCTGCTTTGATTTCTTCGGCAGGATCACCCGTTAAGGAAACACGAATGGTATCGCCTACTCCATGATATAACAACGTTCCAATTCCAATTGCCGATTTAATACTGCCTTCTCTTATCAAACCGGCTTCCGTTACACCTAGATGGAGTGCGTACGGAATGCGTTCGGCTAAATTCATATAGGCTTGTATCATCAAAAGGACATCGGATGATTTTAATGAAATAACCATATTTCTGTAATCCAAGCGTTCCAAAATCCGGATGTGGCGCAGTGCTCCTTCTACCATTCCATCCGCTGTAGGATGTCCGCCATGTTCGGCTAAGATATCTTCCGGCAAAGAACCTGAGTTAATACCGATACGAATCGGTATATTGGATGATCGGACTTTTTCAACGACACAGGCTACATTTTTATCAGGACCTATATTGCCGGGATTGATGCGTAATGCCGCGACCCCGCTTTCAACAGCTTGCAGGGCCAGCTTATAATCAAAGTGAATATCTGCCACAATAGGAACCGGAGATGCGTTTACCACTTCTCTGAGTCCCATGGCAGCTTTCATATCGGGAACTGCAAAACGAATAATTTCTGCACCATAAGCAGCAAGTCTCCGTGCATCAGCTGACGCTTTTTCGGTATCCGACGGCGTAATAGTTGACATGGTTTGCACTGAAATAGGTGCATTTCCGCCAATCATCAAGTCACCCGCCATAACAGCAATTGATTTTCTGCGTTTTATCATCATACCACCTCTTTAAAACCGGCTGATATCTTGCATCATTGCAAATATAAAAACCGCTGCTAGGATACACATCCCCACCATTTGCATGTAATATAACGCCCTTGCAGGTAAGCGGCGCCGAGTAACTCCTTCTAATATCAAAAGGATAATATATCCCCCATCAAGCATAGGAATAGGCAGTAAATTGATAATCCCTAAATTGATGCTTAAAAACGCCGTAAACATGAGTAAATTAACAAAACCTAAAGAGGCTACCTGTCCGGCTAATTGAGCAACGCCGATTGGGCCTGCAATATCAGCTTTTTCTGTTCCAGCCGCCATATGATATAATCCAACAATCATCATTTTGCAAATTTGACCGGTACGTTCTACCGACAATACGGCAGATTCAAAAAAACCATGATTTTGCGTTATAATAACAGGAACAACGCCAATTATCGGACGTTGTGTTTGAGCTTCCAATTTTGGAATCATCGTTAAATCTATATTTTCATTATTACGCTGTACGGTCACCGTCAGGACTTCCTGACTATGTTGGGCAACAGCTGCAGAAATATCACTCCATTTTTCAATCGAGATACCGCTGATGGCAATAATCCGATCACCTTTTTCAATATGAGCAGCTGAAGCAGCCGAATCAGTCATGACAGAGCCAACGATCGGTTCTGAAGAAATATCCTTGGTACCAATCGTAAACATCAAACCCCAAATAATAAAAATTGCCAGAATAAAGTTCATCGCCGCTCCGGCAGCAATGACAAAAAGACGAGAAGAGACACCTTTTGATAAAAAAGATGTAGCTGTTAATTCTTCTTCTTCCGACATACCGGAAATGCGGTTAAATCCACCTAAAGGAATAGCCCGTAAAGAATATAATGTAGGTCCGTACTGATAACTGTATATTTTAGGACCAAAACCGATAGCAAATTCATCAACTTGCATTCCGGTTGCCTTGGCCGTCATAAAATGACCTAATTCATGAACAAAAACAATAACACTAAAGACGAAAACCGTCGCGGCAATCGTTACCAACATATGCGGCCTCCCTCCTAAATAAGTGAAACAGCGCAACGTCTAGACCAAGAATCGGCACTGCTGATGGAATCCAAAGTGATATCGTGGCATACAGTGTGTTTTTCCATCACGGCACGTACGATTTCAAAAATACGGGTAAAAGAAATTTTCTTATGCAGAAATGCATATACGGCTACTTCATTCGCACCGTTCAGCACACAGGGCATAGTACCGCCAATCATACCAGCTTCATAAGCCAGAGGAATAGCCGGGAATTTTTCATTATCCGGTGCATAGAAATCCAAATGGGCTAATGTATTCCAATTGATTTTCTTTGCATTGCGGACAGGAAATCTGTCAGGATAGGTAAAAGCATATTGAATAGGCAATCTCATATCCGGCATGCCAAATTGTCCGATAACCGAGCCATCAATAAATTGAATCATAGAATGAATAATACTTTGTGGCTGCACAACGACTTCAATTCTATTAAAAGGCATATTAAACAGCCAGTGGGCTTCAATTACTTCCAGCCCTTTATTAAACATAGTGGCGGAGTCAATCGTTATTTTCCCCCCCATGTTCCAGGTGGGATGATTTAAACATTGTTCTACCGTAATATGGGGAAAGTCCTCTGCCGGAAGTCGAAAATGAGGACCGCCTGAGGCGGTTATCAAAAGTTTTTCCACTTCTTCGCTCTTTCGTCCATGGAGACATTGAAAGATAGCACCGTGTTCACTGTCAACCGGTAAAATACGAACTCCTCGGCGGGCAGCTTCCTCCATGACTAATTCACCTGCGGCAACCAATGTCTCTTTGTTGGCCAAGGCAATATCTATGCCGCGTTGAATTGCCGATAAGGTCGGCGCAATACCGGCAGCTCCGACAAGAGAAGTCAGAACCATATCGGCATCTGTTTCTTCAATAAGGTGCAGCAGGCCTTCTTGCCCCTGAAAAATGGTACATATATCCCCTACTTCCGAACGCAAATGTTCAGAAGCCGTCTTATCAATCATACAGGCAAAGGCAGGTTTATATTTCTTTATCTGACAGGCAGCAGTGTGCCAATTGGTATTTGCTGCTACAGCGGTTAAAGAAAATAAATCAGGATGTGCATCGATAACATCGACTGCTTGTGTGCCAATTGATCCTGTACTGCCTAATACTGCAATTTTTTTCATGATTCACTCCTAAGTAATTTTACATAGTACTACCGCCCAATAAGTAATAAATACACGTATACTGCAGGGCCCGCAAACAATAAGCTGTCGAAACGGTCTAATATCCCGCCGTGACCGGGAATAATATTTCCCGAATCTTTAACATCGCATACTCGTTTGAGGATTGACTCTATTAAATCTCCTAATGGAGCCATAATAGCAATAATTATACCTATGACTAAGCCATGAAGAAGAGAAAATTTAAAAATCAATGAAAAGACAACTGCGGTTATAATTGTCCCAAGAATACCGCCAAAAAAACCTTCTACGGTTTTACCCGGACTGACAGCTGGACAAAGCTTGTTTTTTCCTTTTAATTTACCAACGGCAAAAGCAAAAGTATCACTAGCCCAAGTAGAAAATACTAATAAGAAAACAACAAATTTTGAGGGTTCAATCATTGCCGTTTGAAAGTAATGATTAAGAGAATCACCAATCATCCCGTTGCGCAAAACCAACATAGATAAAAAACCGCCGGCAATGTAAATCAAGCCATATAAGGAGTAGGCACTATCCACGGGTTTTACAAATTCATGCCGTATGACGGTACGCAGTAAAATCCAAGACATCATAATCACACTGAGCAGCATGATTACTTTATTATTTGTAAACCAATAAGCAAAAAACAAACATACAATCCAAATATGACCCGTTATCACAGTCAAATTCGCATTCATCTTTTTCATGAGCCGGACATATTCTTGCCAGCCCAGCATAGCGAGAATCGTCATCATGGCAAAAAACAACCAATTTCCTTCATAAATAACAAAAATCGTAAAAGCTGCACCTATAACACCTGTCGTTATTCTTTTAAACAACATAACTACGTTACCACCTTACTTCAATCCGCCAAACCGGCGATCCCGGCTTTGAAAAGATAAAATAGCTTCCATTAATGTTTCTTTAGTAAAATCCGGCCAGCACAATTCTGTAAACCAAAACTCAGCATACGCCATTTGCCATAACAAGAAATTGCTTATTCTTTTATCAGCACCCGGACGAATAAGCAGATCTACATCATTATGGGGTGCCGTATACAAGTATTTTTCGACAAGTGATTCATTGATCTCGTCAATTGTTATTGTATGATCCAGTACGTCGGATGCGATATGCTGCATGGCTTCCGTAATTTCAAGACGCCCGCCGTAGTTAATTGCTAAATTCAATACTAATCCTGTGTTATTTACAGTATCTTTTTCAGCTTCACGAATGATTTGCTGTAATTTGCTATTCAGTCTACCGATATCTCCGATGAAATGCAGCGAAACATTATTTTCTTCAAGAGAACGAAGATTTTTACGTAAATACTCTTCAATTAAATTCATCAGATAAGAAACTTCGTCCTCCGGTCTCTTCCAATTCTCCGTTGAAAAAGCATAAACAGTTAATACTTTTACTCCTAAATCACTGGCATCCCGCACAATTTGTTTGAGCGTATCCGCACCCGCATGATGACCATAACTGCGAGGCATTCCCCGTCGTTTAGCCCAACGGCCATTGCCATCCATTATAATGGCAATATGATGGGGAATGTTATTTCTATCGAGCATATCTTCAGATATATGCGTATTATTTGACTCTTTTTTAAAAAATAAGTTCTTCATAGTCACCATTCCTGTCTCGCAAAATGTTGCGAACATCCTCACTGGCTTCTAAACTATAATTAACCAGCAGATGAATTTGCTCATTTGCATAAGTGGCCCGTATAACATAGATGGCCTGCTCATTACATTTAAAAAAATGACTGCGGGATTTTGTTTCTTCAACAGTAAAAGGAATCGCTTGCTCTTCTAAGACAGATTTGGCATACCGTAAGGGCATGCCAATAAAAATCCGTATATCCATCATACTTCCATTACTTCTTTTTCTTTCTTTGCCTTCATTTCATCAATTTCTTTAATTTTTTTATCTGTCAATTTTTGGATATTAGTCTGTGCTTCCTTGCTGTCATCCTCCGTAATATCCCGTTTCTTTTCTAATTTCTTAATAGATTCATTTGCATCACGTCGTATATTGCGGATGACTACACGAGCTTCTTCCGCATGTTTATTAACCTTTTTTGAGAGATCTTTGCGACGTTCTTCGGTGAGCTGAGGAATTTCCAATCGGATCATCGTTCCGTCATTATTGGGATTTAAACCAAGATCGGATTTTAATATCGCTTTTTCAATGGGGGCCAGCATATTTTTTTCCCAAGGAACAATGGTAATCAGGCGCGGTTCCGGCGCAGAAACATTAGCGACCTGTTTTATAGGCGTAGGTATACCGTAATATTCCACAGAAACACGGTCTAATAAAGTAGTACTTGCTCTGCCTGTACGAATAGATGCTAAATCTAATTTAAAGCTGGAAATGGCTTTGTTCATGCGTTCTTCTTCCTGTGTAAATAAACTCTGAATATCCATTTTAAATCACTTCCCTTTTCTATAATTATAAATATGATATATAACTATAATACAGCTATTACCCTTCTTTGTCGACTAAAGTTCCTATATCTTTTCCGCTTGCAGCAGCTACGATATTTCCCGGGATATCTATACTGAATACTAATATAGGGATATTATTGGTCATGCATAATGTCGTTGCTGTTGCATCCATGACGGCAAGCTGACGTTTAATAACTTCAATATAAGAAAGTTTTTTGAACTTTTTCGCAGCAGGATTTATTTTAGGATCGCTGTCATATACACCGTCCACGCACTTTTTAGCCATAAAGATACCATCTGCTTCGATTTCAGCTGCGCGCAATGCTGCCGTTGTATCTGTCGAAAAATAGGGATTTCCCGTACCAGCACCAAAAATCACGACACGGCCTTTTTCTAAATGGCGGATAGCTCTCCGGCGGATATAAGGTTCAGCAACTTGCTGCATATTGATTGCTGTCTGTACACGTGTTGCAATCCCTTTTTTTTCCAAAGCATCCTGTAATGCCAACGAATTCATTACCGTTGCCAGCATTCCCATATAGTCGGCTGAAACTCGATCCATTCCTTTTGCGCTGCCGGATAAGCCGCGCCATATATTACCGCCGCCTACTACGATAGCAACTTGAATACCCATTTTTGATATAGCGACTACATCATCTGCAATCTTATCTACTGTCTCAGGATCAATTCCATAGCCTACATTTCCGGCTAATGCTTCTCCGCTTAATTTTAAAACGATTCGTTTAAACTTTCTTGTATCCATATGGTGCCTCCTGTTGGGAAAGAAATTTTTCTGAAAAAACTCAGATACATGACAATACGCCACATTAGAAAATAAGAGAACACATGTGACGGTGTTCTCTTATTTGATCTTATTTAGCTTGTGCCATTACTTCCGAAACGAAGTCATCATTGCGCTTTTCCAACCCTTCGCCTAATTCGTAGCGCGTATAACGGCGGATATCAATTTTTTCACCAATCTTCGCAATATTCTCATTAATGACATGAGTAATGTCTTTGTCAGGATCTTTAATGAAAGGCTGTTCCATTAAACAATTTTCTTTATAAAATTTTTCAATTCGGCCAATTGTCATTTTTTCAACAATTTTTTCCGGTTTACCTTCATTCAATGCTTGAATACGAAGAACTTCTCTTTCATGATCAATAACAGATTCAGGAACTTCTTCTCTTTTTAAATATGTCGGTTTAGCTGCAGCAATCTGCATAGCGATGTCTTTACAAAGAGATTTAAAATTATCGGTTTGTGCAACAAAGTCGGTTTCACAATTTACTTCAACAAGGACGCCAATACGTCCATTGCCATGAATATAAGAGTAAACTAAGCCTTCAGCAGCAATACGACTTGCTTTTTTAGCTGCCGCAGCTAACCCTTTTTCACGTAAAAAATCAACAGCTTTGTCCATATCACCATCGGTAGCCGCCAGCGCTTTTTTACAGTCCATCATACCAGCACCGGTTTTTGTTCTTAAATCTTTTACCATGCTTGCAGTAATCATAATATTCCTCCTAAAATTATAATAATTATAATTCAGTTTAATAAAGGTAAGGAATCAAAATAACTCCTTACCTTTATATGATCAAAATCATTTAATTCTCAAAAAACGTCATATATTATTCTGCCGAATCTGTTACTTCGCCTTCCGCTCCAACAGTTTCGGATTCTTCGTTTTGTTCTCCCTGACGACCTTCAAGAATGGCATCTGCAATACGGCCAGTTAATAATTTAACTGCACGGATTGCATCATCGTTAGCCGGAATAGGATAATCAATTACATCGGGATCGCAATTAGTATCAACCGTAGCGATAATAGGAATATGCAGCTTACGTGCTTCAGCAACTGCAATTTCTTCTTTTTTAGGATCAATAATGAACAATGCACTTGGCAATACTTTCATTTCTTTGATACCGCCCAAATACTTCTGCAATTTATCCATTTCGTGTTTCAAACCGATAACTTCTTTTTTCGGTAATACATCAAATGTACCGTCTTCTTCTTGTTTTTCTAATGTTTTTAGACGTTTTACACGTTTTTCAATGGTCTGATAATTTGTCAGCATACCACCGAGCCAACGTTCATTTACATAAAACATGTTGCAGCGTTCTGCTTCACTTTTAATGGATTCCTGTGCTTGTTTTTTGGTGCCGACAAAAAGAACCGTACCACCTTCTGCTGCTAAATCGCGAACAAAATTATACGCTTCGTCCATTTTTTTAACGGTTTTCTGTAAATCAATAATGTAAATACCGTTACGTTCGGTAAAGATAAAACGAGCCATTTTCGGGTTCCAGCGTCTTGTTTGGTGACCAAAATGAACGCCTGCTTCTAACAATTGTTTCATAGATACTACTGCCATAATTATAATTCCTCCTGTTTTGTCCTCCGTCCGGTCATTACCTATTATCACCGAATAAACGGCACAGCAATAAGTTCGACGTGACGTGTGTATTTTTAACCTTTAATATTATATCATACCCCTAACCTGTGCACAAGTATTTTTTTAAAAGGAAACCCAAGGAACAGAAACAGCCGTATAATTAGAAAAAAACGATTGCATTCAATTGAACACAATCGTTTTCGTACTCATTAATTAAGTATATACACTTCAACACTGCGACGTCCAAACTGCATGCAGGAACCATAATCTTCCATGCATAAATCAATTCGATTCCCTACAATAGCACTCCCTGTATCAGCAGCAATTGCTTCACCGTAACCGGGGACAAAAACTCGGGAACCTAAAGGAATGACATGCGGGTCAACGGCAACTACGCCGTAATGTGCAGGTATTCCTGTAGCTGTAATACCATCGCCCGAACCATCAGTGGGAAGATAGGCAGTGGCTTCCATGCTAAATACTGCCCGATATCGTGAAATATTACCACGGGAAACTTCGACAGTTGCTCGTGTTCCAACGTGACGAATCATGGGTTTCATTTCGGCGATGACAGAGGAAGAAATTATTTCTTTGCCAACTATTTCTCCGTCTAAACTTACGATATTTGTTTTTACTGTTCTGCGTCCATTAATGCCTTCTTGAATAAGTTGTTCTTCACCTTGTGCCAGATTATCATCGGGAACGCTCTCCACAGTATAGGGAATAACTTCATCTTCCGTAACCTTTTTTTTAGATAACGTACCCACACGAATCCACATACCTTTTTGGACTTTCATTGAAGGATCACCGTAAACACGATAATTTTTTCGATCATAGCCGTATTGTTCAGCAACTTCCTGCGTTGTCTGCTTGGCTGTTTCTACAACCTGAGACTTATCTTTAAAAATCAGCATGACCGGGACAGCACGGTGTACTTCTAAAGTACTGCCAGATTTAAGCGTCGGTGTGGATAGTGCGGCTTCATCGTTAGGCCCTAAGGAAATATTCTCTTCACGCAAAAGAGCTTCTGTATTCACTGCTCGTGTAAAAACAGTATTTGTCTGACCATCAGCAGTTATCGTTACCGATTTTCCTTTTGTGACAAAACCAGTCAAGGAAACGATAACAAGCAGCGAAATAAGAATCAAATACATTTGCGTAAAGGGACCTCTTTGCAATTTATTCATCAAATCCCTCCTAAGCACTTACATTCTACCAAAGAAGGACAATGACGTCAATTTTTAATGGTTTACAATTAACAGCTAAAACATGATGATATCATATTATTTGCTATTTGTTAACCATGATCATTAACTAAAAACAATAGATACTATCTATAATGAAGGCATTATTGAGATTACATTGCATATTTTCCCACATGAAAGTAAAATTTACCAAAAAACAGTCATTAATTCGCCACTTATCGACCATAATTTTACTTTTACTACCACTTTATAATTATAAATAAACTGTATTATCTGTATTGTTGTTATAATTGTTCTTTAATTGATTTTTTGTGTCTCCTGTAAAAAGACATACAATATATGGTGCATATTATATATCCGGACAATAATTTTTAATCATTACTGTCCGGATATATAAATTAAATTATGAAATATTAATTTTTATCGATTTTTGGCAAGTCGCCATAGTTGCATATGCGTCCTTTTCTTTTCCCAATTGAATCAAGAAATTCTTCTGCCTTAGCTGTATCTTTTTCTATACCGGCAGCAACCTTCACCAATTCTTTTACATAATCCCAGTCAGTATACATACGTGCCATAACAGTTGAAGCTTCTTGATTGCCGCCGCCATGAAGTGCCATCGCAGTCCAGTTAGATCCTCTCACCATATGTTCTATGAAACGAGAGGCTCGAAGTCTGTCAAGTGCTGTGTAATCAGGGTTTCCTGGATTAAAAGCTCGTTGACAAATACTCCCTACCCCGGCACTGCGCATATCCATTTCAGAAGGTGCTGTTTCACCAAACCCAGCCAAAATATCACGGGCATACCGCACGGCATCAAACGGGATTTTTGTGCAAGTATATTTACAAGTATGAGACATCAAGGGGTTAGGAATCCAAAAGCCGCTGGGATGCTGAAATCCTTCGACTCCGGAAGCAAGCGATAACCCATATACGGTCTCTGCCGTCATAGACATTTCTGTTAACTTAGTACGAATATGTCCTGCTTTTTGCACACCGATCATATCGGCAATCAGACTGGCTGCACCGCAAAGAGCAGAACAGCCTCCGGCTTTGCATCCGCCGGCCGTAAGGCGATGAACGGCTGTAAAATAGCTAAGCAGTCTTCCAACATACTTTACTTCTCCACAGAGGAATACGCGGTCATTGGGAACAAAAACTTTATCAAAGTATACTAATGCTTGGTGATCTGCATATTTTTTACCCAAGTCGATACCTTCAATATCATCGTTCACTTCAAAAAATCGTTTATCTTGCGGTGTCCGCCCCAGCACAAAAGTAATTCCCGGTGAATCGGCGGGAACAGCACAAGCAACGGCAAAGTCTTTATCTTCCGGTTTCATATTAGTCGTTGGCACAATCACAATTTCATGAGCAAAAAGTATGCCGGTTTGATTACATTTGAAACCGCTGATAACAATACCATCGTCACGTATTTCATCGACATGTACATACATATCCTTATCTGGCTGTGCATGAGGCGGAAGGGTACGCAGTCCTTTTACATCTGTCACTGTTACTGTACAAGTTAAATCATGTTTTTGCACATAATCGAGAAATGTCATGAATCGTTCAAAATAATGCGTCCCCAAATCATGATCCATATCATAGCAAGCAGGACCTAATCCGGCGAAGGCTTCTGAGCCGGTGCAGCGGTGCGTACAGCAGCCGATTACTTCAGCCAAGGCCCGCGCAGCCCGTGTTTTTCTATTAGCATCTTCGGCAGAACGAAGCGGTGCATTATAAATGCTGACATCTTCACCATTTAAATGGGATTTTACCGTAATCAGATCTTTCCAAGCCGGGCGTTGTGCCAATTCATAAACTTTGGAGATGGCATTAAAACTCGCGGCCAATGGAGGAAATGCTGTCAAATTTTCAATTTTTTTCCCTAGAAACCAGACATTCATTGGGTTACGAGCACGAATACTGTCTTGAAATTGTTTTTTTGTCATTAACATGATAAAACCTCCTTTTATACTGTTCTGTCAAATAATTAAATGCATTTTTTTGGCAGCTGTCGTCAACTCTTCACGAAACGCCGGATGTGCAATACTGATAATCGCTTTTGCCCGCTGTGAACAAGTCATTCCCTTTAGCCGTACCACACCAAACTCTGTTACTAGATAGTCGACATCATTTCGAGTGGTACTGACACAAGAACCTTCCGTAAGAATCGGTTTTATTTTTGACAAGCTGCCTTTTTTCGCAGAAGATTTAAATGCCAGAAAAGATTTTCCACCCTTAGATGCGGCCGCTCCGCGAATAAAATCAACTTGCCCGCCTACTCCGCTGTAATTCATCATCCCCATGGTTTCCGAACATACTTGTCCGAATAAATCTACTTCCATGCAAGAGTTAATAGAAATAACATTATCATTTTGTGCAATAATTCTTGGATCGTTGACATAATCAACGGGTAAAAATTCAACGGCAGGATTGTCATCGATAAAATCATAGGTGCCGCGGGATGCAAAGGTAAAAGTTACAACTGATTTTCCCGGATGTATTTTTTTTCGTTCATTCGTAATGGCACCCGTTCGATATAAATCGACCATACTGTCACAAAACATCTCGCTATGGATACCTAAATCTTTTTTTGAAGATAAAGCTTTCGCTACCGCATTGGGGATACCTCCTATACCTAATTGCAGTGTTGCTCCATCCGGAATCATATCAGCGATCATTCCTCCGATTTTTAAATCATCATCGGTAATAGGCGGCGATGCTACTTCTGTGATAGGCGTATTATTTTCCATAAGCCCATCAATTTCAGTAATATGGATAAAAGATCCAAAAGTACGCGGCATAGTAGGATTGACTTCCAGAAAAATCTTTTTTGCCCGTTTGCGGATATCACTTAAATCCGCCGCTGTACCGCAGCTGAAATATCCATGTTTATCCATAGGGGATACGGTTGCATAAAATATATCAGGAGCACCTAATATTTCCTTCCATACTAAGGGCACCTGACTATAATTAGCAGGCAAATAATCAGCACGTCCCTGCCAAATCGCTTCACGATCAAACGCACTGACAAAATGGGAAACATGGCGTATATATTTCTCCATGCCCGCTGCCATATACGACTGATTGCGAAGAGGTAGTAAGATATAATGATATATATCTGTTATTTTATTGGCTGTAGCGTATGCTGCCAACGCCGATAAAATTCCTACAGGTTCCGTAACTTGTCCATTACTGACACAAATATTCCCTGTTTTAAATTGTGCCGCGATTTCCTGCGGCAGCATTTTTTTCTTTTCATATATCCTATTCCAAGTATCCATTGTCATCGCTCCTCCCTAAAAAAATTACCGGCATGTCATACATTCTTCATTTATTTATGTGAAATACGTATGCCAAATACAGAAAACCTCTATTTTACCGTGCAGACGCACTGTCTAAAAAATAATACGCGCCCCTGTTGATGCAAAAACACATCAACAGGGGCGCGTATTATTTTTAATCTGCTTAGATAACAATATCTAGAATGATGAAGAAATGCATCAAATAATGTAGATATGCATCACCGACAAAGTTTATTCATCTTTCGGGAAACTGTTGCTTGGTCTATTCCCAGTGCATGGGCCATTTCTCTGGTGGTTTTATACTTTTTAGCAGCCTGCATCAGCAATTGCCGCTCCACATCTTGTACCGCTTCCTTCATTGGCTGTATTCCATGGACAACAATTCCAGGATTGCTGTCTTCTGCTACTTTTTGAGGCAAATGTTCAGGCAAAAGCAAATTTCCGGGAACAAGTACTACCATCGTTTCAATAACATTTTCCAATTCCCGTATATTGCCCGGCCAATTTCGTTCTCCTAAAGAATGACATATTTCTAATGATAATTTTTTATTTTTTTTGTATTTTTCATTGTAAATTTGAACGAAATATCTTGCTAACGGAATAATGTCATCCCGTCGTTCCCGCAAAGGCGGGACTTCAATATTGATCACATTTAAGCGATAATATAAATCTTGCCTGAAGGTCCCGGCCTCTACCATTTTCCATAAATTGCGATTTGTGGCAGCTATGATGCGGACATCAATGGGTACCGGCTTGCTTCCGCCAATGCGCAATACTTCTTTTTCCTGAATAACACGCAGTAATTTTACTTGGGAAGCTAAACTTAGTTCGCCAATTTCATCCAGCAATAATGTGCCTGTGTTAGCTAGTTCAAAAAAACCGATTTTACCATTTTTACGGGCACCTGTAAAAGAACCATGTTCATATCCGAATAATTCAGATTCAAACAATGTATCGGGAATAGCTCCGCAGTTGATTTTAATAAGAGGCTTAGTATTTCGGTTACTGTGCTGGTAAATTGCATCAACGACTCTTTCCTTGCCAGTTCCTGATTCACCGGTAATAAGAACCGTAGAATCAACAGAAGAAACTACGTTAATGATTTCCATAATGCGAGTCATTTTTTTGCTGTGGACGATAATAGTATCCTGGACGATATCCTTGCTTTTCATATTGGCGATTTCCCGTACATAATCAGCCATAGCCAGCTCCTGTTTCTCGAGCTTGTGTCTAAGCATATTCATTGCCGATACATCTTGAATGGTTACAATAACACATGTAAGTTTCTTTTCATTAAAACTTGGAATTCCCGTATAAATTAATTTTTTACCGGCATATTCAGAGGCTACGATTACTTTATCCCGCTGCTGCAAGACCTTTTCTACAATACCTTCTCTAAAAACACCTTTTTGTACAATGAGCGTGGAAGACTGTCCGATTAACGTTTTGCGATGTACATTAAAAGTCCGTTCTACGGCTTTGTTGATGCGAATAATAATTCCATTTCCATCTGCTACGATGACCCCGTCTGCAACCGATTCAATAATTGCATCAATTTCTTTCAAGGTATTGGTTAAAATATCCACTTCCTGTGAAGCGCATACAGCATGACCGGATTCATGCAGAACCAAAATGCTCCCATTCCGTTTTTCTTTATTTTCCCAAGGATAAATATTGCAAATAATCCAATTTTCTCCATTATCAACGGAAAAACGTCCCTGTCCGTTTCCTATATCAATTTGCTCCGATAATTTTGCCAACAGTTCATGGTAATTTACATTTGATTCTTTTGCTAGTTTCTGGGCTGCCAAATTATAATAAATGGGATGTCCGTCTCGATTTACAATGAGAATAGAGCAATATATAGCATTGATGACATTTTCATAATCATGGGTAGTTAAATGCAGCAGTGTGTTGTTCATATCGATTTTCTCCTTTTTGAGTCTGAAAATCAAAGATGGCTGGAGAGCGTCTTATATAATACTATTATATATACAGTAAAATCATTCAAGCTGCTTGATTCGTTCTTCAACTTTTTTTAACAGTGTAAGCTGGGCGTATACCTTTTTCCTTGAATCAGAAACTTCCTCTCTGTGGTATGAACCATCGGCTTCCATACAATATGCTTTTACATTATCCTCCAAATACAGGTGCAAAATTTTCTTGATTCTTTGTTTATGCTGTTCGTAATCGACAGGAATCATCAATTCTACTCGTTCATTGAGATTGCGCGGCATCCAGTCTGCTGATGAAATAAACACATCTTCCCTGCCGTTATTGTAAAAATAAAATAAACGGCTGTGTTCCAAAAAACGTCCGACAATACTGCGAACCGTGATATTCTCACTAACATTTTTTATACCCGGACGCAGTACGCAAATTCCCCTTATGATTAATTCAATTTTAACACCGGCACAGGAAGCTTCATACAGTTTAGCAATAACATGTTTATCTAAAAGAGAATTCATTTTGGCTATAATTTTTGCCTTTTGTCCTGTCTTAGCAATAGCTATTTCCTGATCTATTTCAGATATAATACGTTCTCTTAAATTTAAAGGAGCTACTACAAATTTATTCCAAACAGGAGGATCCGAATAACCTGACAGCAGATTGAAAAACGCGGAAGCATCAATGCCAATAAGCGGATCTTTCGTGAAAATACCGATATCCGTATATATTTTAGCCGTTAATCCGTTATAATTTCCGGTCGCCAAGTGTACATACCGTCTAATTCCTTCTTCCTCTCGTCTTACTACCAGCGTAATTTTCGAATGGGTTTTTAATCCTTGTATGCCGTATATGACATGACAGCCCGATTTTTCCAGTTTACGAGCCATTAAAATATTATTTGCTTCATCAAAACGAGCCTTCACTTCCATCAAAACCGTTACTTGTTTGCCGTTTTCTGCGGCATCACTTAAAGCCGCAATAATAGGAGATTCATTACTGACACGGTATAACGTCTGCTTAATAGCCAAAACATTAGGATCAGAGGCTGCTAAACGAATAAAATTTTCTACTATGGTAAATGACTCAAAGGGATGATGAACCATGATATTCTGCGATGAAACGGCTTCCCAGAAGTCTCCTGCAGTACCCGCTAATTCATAAGACGGCTGCGGTGTAAATGGCTTATATCGTAAATAATCATATCCGTGAATACGAGCAAATATCTTACAATCCAGCGGACCCTTTATCATGTAAATATCTTGATCATCTAACTGTAATTCATGAGATAAAAACAAGCGTATGGTACGACTTGCGTTATATGCAAGCTCTAGCCGTACAGCAGCTCCCTTCCGCCTTTTTTTTAAAGATTTTTCTACTTCTGTTAATAAATCCTCTACATCATCATCAATATCCAGATCTGCATCCCGGGTTACACGAAAAGGCGTTACCTCTAAAATAGTGCAGCCATGAAAGAAATGTTTGGCATACGCGCTTAATATATCCTCTAAAAGCAAAAATTTTTCAGGACTTTCCGTACCGGGAACTTTAATAATTCTATTTAAAACAGCCGATGGGACCGGGAGTACTGCCGTACGCACGGCAGGATCTTTTTTCGTACGCAAAAGAACAGCAAGATTCAAACTAAGACTGGAAAGAAAAGGGAACGGATGACTGGAATCGACAGCCATAGGAGTTACAACAGGATATATTTCACTTTCGAAAAAAGTATTCAGCCATATCTTTTGTTCTTCCGTAAGTTGATGAACCGTAACAAATTGCAACCCTTTGGTAAGCAGTTTATTCCTTATGATGCTCAAATATCGATATTGTTCGTTTACTAATATATGAGCCATGGACTCAATGGCATTAAACTGTTCCTGCGGTGTCATGTTGGCAATATCATGGTGATCCACACCGCTTTCTATAAGATGCTTTACTCCTGCAACCCGGATCATAAAAAATTCATCCATATTAGAAGCCGCTATGGCAATAAAATTAAGTTGTTCCAATAGCGGATTAGATTCTACCATGGCTTCATTTAATACTCGTTCATTAAACTTCAGCCAGGTACATTCTCTATTTAAATAATATGCTGTATCATAAAAATTCATTATTTTCACCTAGCCTTTCACCAATATAGGGGTCAATCCAAATACTTCTTCAAAACCAGGAACCGCTTTTTTAAAAGTCCAGCGTTCCAAAGAAATATCAAAATCAGATACATATTTAACCACTACGTTTCGTTCACGGATTTCTGCCGTAATCCGGTTTATTTTTCCATTATGGCCAGCATCCAATGCATCGGCTAATCGAAAAATAGTTACTAGTTTTATAAGAATTATTTTTTGTTTTGGATTTAGGGACCGATAATTTACATCTTCATTGCTGGGAGTGCCTTTATAAGAATAATAGTCTATATTGGCTACGATTTCCTTTTCTTCATCTGTTATGCCGAATATATCAGTTGCCATAATCAGTTCGTATGTATATCGATTATGTCCCCGCATGTTAATAAACTTTCCCGTTTCGTGTAAAATAGCGGCTAATCTCAATAAATAGCCAGTATTATGGGGGAGCCCGATTTGTTTATACAAGCTATGAAACAATATTGCCGCAAATTGTTCTATTCGGGAGGAATGCGTCTGATCCGATACATATTTAGAAGCAATCGTCCGCGTCAAATCCAAAAGCAGCATACGTTGCTTGCGAAGATACAGATCGTTTTCCCGGTCAGCAATATAAAACATGGAATATCCTTGTGTAAATGTAATTCCCATTAAAAGAATAACATCTACGTCAATAACACGAAACAGTTCATAATATAATAAAATAGTCGGCATGATGATGTTGGCTCTGTTTTCAGAAAGATGAAAACGCTGCATCAATTTGAATGGCGTAACTCCGCAAAAAGAATCAACAAATGCGAAAAATTCATGTGGTTTGATCAAACATATGCCATTCCTCATTTTTTCACCCATTAAATTACCGATCAAATTAGCTTCTATACCGGATAAAATGACATATTTAACATGGTGTTTTTTTACGCTTACCCACAGCGGAGACAAGGTACTGTGGATATACTCGCGAACTGCGGTGGGGAATGTTATTTCACACCGCTGCTTTTTATCAAAGTTCTCCAATATCCGAAGGGCACCAATATGTACATTTTGCTGAAATAATAATTTGCCGTTCTGCCAGCCAGTTAATCCCAGTCCGCCGGAAGTAATATCCATCAGCAGCACCGCTTCTCCCGCAAAATCAATATGATGTTTTTGGACCGAATAATATAAGCCAAAAAATTTATAATATATTTCTTTTGTCATATCCAATACATCCACATGAAATCCTGTCCGGATATAAATTTGATCAATTACATTCAACGTATTTTCTGCTTCCCGCACGGAAGTCGTTGCCAGTACTTTTACATCCGCGACGCCGTAATCTTTAAGGAGCTGATGAAAACCGCTAAGTATGCGGCACATTGAATTCAAAGATCGAAAGCTGATGCGGCGGGTCTGAAATACCTCTTCACCATAATCGACTTCGTGCGTGACATTATCTATTACCTCCATATCATCCATAGAAGTCCCTGATATGATCCGTAATGTCATACGCGCTGATCCGATATGAATAATGCCAAATAAATACTTCATTCCACTGCTCATGGAAACACCTCACTTATTTCTTTCGTAATTTCTATATTATATATTATACATGAAATTTATAGATTATCCTTTATCTTTCTGCATATTTTATGTAAAATGTATATCATAGAAATGATTATTGAAGAGAGGAAAAATATGGAAAAATTAGCTATCATTGATATGGGGTCAAATTCAATCCGCTTTGTAGTCATACAAATAGCTGATAATAATTCATACTCTATGTTATATCAGCAAAAAGAAAGTATTCGTCTGGGTGAAGGGCTGTCTGTTTCCGGATGCTTAAGTGCCGATGGAATGGAGCGTGCCATGATTTGTCTTAAGGTGTATGAGCATATGATGCATGTCATGAAAATTCATACCTGCCTGGCCGTGGCAACTGCAGCTGTCCGTAATGCAAAAAATGGAGAAATGTTTTTGAACCGGATAACAAACGAAACCGGAATTCATATAGATATTATCTCGGGAGAACGTGAAGCATATCTTGGATATCTAGGTGTAATCAATACCATTGCCATGAAGGACTTTATTCTTTTTGATTTAGGCGGAGCGAGCGTGGAATTGTCTTTGATTCAAAATAGTATTGTAAAATATGCCGTATCGATACCTATAGGAGCAGTCACGCTTACGGAAAAATTTAAATTGCAAAACAATATAGCGTTAGATAATTTACAAGAATGCACCAAACTAATTCGTCATTATATGGCTGCGATTCCTTGGTTAAAAAATTCACAGCTTCCATTAATTGGTATCGGCGGAACGGTGCGTAATCTCGGTAAGATGGATCAAAAAGCGACAAATTATCCCCTGCCAAAACTGCATAATTATCAGCTGCCGCGTGAGCGATTTGAAAATCTGTATACTACGGTTATAAATAAATCCTATGCCAATAGAAAAAAAATTGCCGGATTATCCAGTGAACGAGCAGATATTATTGTTGCGGGTGCTGCCGTCATTCAATGCCTTTTTGAACTGACCCGCGACAATGAATTGACAATCAGCGGGTATGGCTTGCGTGAAGGACTGTTTTTTGAACATTATAGTGACTATTGCCATCTGAAAAAAGGTTGGAATGCGGATATTTTGGCTTTCAGTTCAAATAATTTTTTACGAACTTTGGATAATATAGATTTTCAGCATGTAGACAAAGTATGTCAAATTACAGAGCGCCTTTTTGATTTATTAAAAGATATTCATGGATATGGTGAAACAGAAAGACGATTGTTAATTACAGCCGCACGTCTTCATGATATAGGAAAAGTTATCAATTATTATGATCATGCCCGTAATTCGGCATTTATGATCGGACATGCTTCTCTGTATGGACTAACGCAAAAAGAACAAATTATTACTGCCTGCATCGCCGGATTTCATCACGGTATCAGTAATAAAACCGTACGTGCTTATCGCTATTCCAATGTTCCAACAGCAGAAGACTGGACCATGATCCGAAAATTATCTACGCTGCTGGCTCTGGCAGAAGCAGCAGATGTCACGTATGAACACATCGTCTTGGATGTATCATTAACAATAGCAGATAATGTTATTGTATTAGTATTAACGACCACACCGGGAGCCGTCACTAGTGCTGCCGATTACGAGATGAACCAGCTTTTAAAACAATTTAAAAAAGAATTTCAAATGACGTTGTTGCTTATTTGGAAATAACCTCATTGAAAAAGCGCGGCTCCCCTATTGTTGCAAGGGAGCCGCGCTTTTTATTTAACAATTAATCCTCATTCAATGTAATATCTTCTCCGGCTAGAATACGTTTCATATTACGAGCTGGACACATTTTGCCGCACATAGTGCAAGTACCTTCACATTCCGGTTTACTGGATTCATAATATGTTCTGGCTTTTACAGGATCTATTGCAAGCTTTATCATCGTGTCAAAGTCGACATCGACACGGGCTTTGCTCATTGTATCATCCCACGCCTGGGCTCCAGGAATGCCTTTGGCCAAATCAGCCGCATGCGCTGCAATTTTCACAGCAATAATACCTTCTTTTACATCATTTACATCGGGAAGACGCAAATGTTCTGCCGGGGTGACATAGCAAAGGAAATCAGCTCCGCAGGAAGCAGCAATAGCACCGCCTATAGCACTGGTAATATGATCGTAACCAGGCGCTATATCAGTGACCAAAGGTCCTAATACATAAAACGGTGCATTGTGACACAACCGTTTTTCCAATTTCATATTGGCTGCAATTTCAGTTAATACCATATGTCCCGGGCCTTCGATCATTACCTGGACGTTTTTTTCCCAAGCCCGCTTAGTCAATTCCCCTAAGGTAATTAGTTCTTCAATTTGTGCGGCATCTGTCGCATCATGCGTACAGCCGGGTCGGCAGGCATCACCAAGACTGATGGTCACATCATATTTTGCACAAATATCAAGAAGCCGATCATAATATTCATAGAAAGGATTTTCTTTTTTGTTCATTTCCATCCAGGCAAATAACAGTGATCCACCGCGGGATACAACATTTGTTAAACGTGGATTGCGTTTTATGCGTTCTGCCGTTTTTTGATTCATGCCGCAATGGACAGTTATAAAATCAACGCCATCTTCTGCATGCTGCTGAACGACAGAGAAAAATTCATCTACTGTAATTTCCTTTAAATCTTTATCAAGCATTCCAACCGCATCATACATCGGAACCGTACCAATCATGGCAGTAGACATATCAATAAGTTTACGGCGAAAATCACGTGTTTTGCCAAAACAACTTAAATCCATGATAGCTTCCGCCTTCATATCAATGGCATTTTGTACTTTCTTCAATTCTTCATCATAGTCATTATGATCTTTGGAGACGCCCAAATTTACATTGATTTTTGTACGGCATCTTTTTCCTACGGCCTCCGGATCGAGATGGGGATGATTTTTATTAGCCGGAATAACTACCTCTCCTGCAGCAATTAACTCCCGCAATGTTTCTACGGACATTTGTTCTTTTTCTGCGACAATACGCATCTGATTCGTTATAATTCCCTTGCGTGCAGCATCCATCTGTGTTGTGTAATTCATATATGTATTTTCCTCCTAAAAAAATTCTAAAAAAAAGCTCACCTTCGCAGGTGAGCTTCTAATACTATCAAATACTTAAATGCTTTCCTACGGTAGGATTACCTACATCAGGTTGTAAGGGACAAACAAATATGTTATCTCAGCCAATAATGGCACCCCTAGCTCTTATTCTATTTGATTATATTATATTATATACGGATAGTATATGCAAATTATTTTCGAAAATAGTCAAATTTAATAGACCATGATATAATAACGATACTAGGAGGTAACTATTATGAAATATAATCTTTTGAAAAAATTTATGGTCTCTGCTCTGCTTATCTCTGCAGCAGTTAGCTGTTTGCCAACCCAGGCAGAAGCACAACAGCCTGCGCAAGAATCCATCGTTCATGTAACCGGTTATGCACAGCAGCAAGTAGCTCCGGATACGGCGATGATTACGGTAGGCGCAGAAACCACCGAATCGGATGCATCAGAAGCTCGTCAGAAAAATAATATTATTATGCAGCAAGTTACAAATTCCTTGACAAATATGGGAATAAATAAAATGGATATGCGCACAAACGGGTTTACTGTATCACCTAATTACGACAATGGAAAAAATAGAAAAATCATATCGTATACGGTAAGTAATTCTTTGCGGATAAAAATCAATGATTTCGATCTTATATCAAAAGTGATCAATACGTCTGAAGCCGCAGGTGCTAACCAAATTTACGGTGTGCAATTCCTGACTGAACATAGTGATGTGATAAAAGACAGCTTAATTAAAGAAGCTGTCCAAAACGGACGACGTGCCGCAGAAGCCGCTGCTTTGGCAGCCGGCGTAACCTTGGGGAAGGTGAAAGAAATCAACGTTTCTGGAAATTCACCATCCTACGGTTCTAATTTTACCATGAGGTCATCACTGGTATCTATGAAACAAGCTGACTATACACCGATTGAAAGCGGTTCCAATACAGTCAGTGAATCCGTGGACATTACTTTCTATTTACAATAAATAAATTAGTATGAAAAAAACGGAATGCAGCGTACGGTCAGAGTTTTCCCACTCTGTCGTACGCTGCATTCCGTTTTTTTAGGCTGTTTTTTCTATATGCGTTATATGCTGTAACGATGTTTGCGCTTTTGCTTGAAGATATAATACAGATTCAATAGGCGTCATCTCCGCTGTATCTGTAATAGATTCGCTTGTTGTTATTAAATTCCCTGCAGTATCAAAAACTTCCTCTAAAAATGATAGCTTAAATCGATACGGCAGATTTTTCATTCGTACACCTTGGATGAAATCCAATACAATATAAGAATAACCAGCAAGAGCCGCTTCTGCACACACACTTTCTAAACTACGAACTTTGCCGGCGGAAAAAATAATATGACCGGAAAATCTTCTGCGCAGTTCCTCTTGCACCGCTTGCCGCATATATTTTTCATCATTTTGAATGCATTCATCCAGTTGAAACGAAATAGGACCGGCATATACAATCGGCGGTTCTGCGGAACTATTACCAAGTGTATTCCGCTCAGCCGAAAATCTATTTTTTATATCATAATAGTTTCGTAATGCGGCATCCGCATAAAGAGCAACAGCATGAAAAAATTGGTCGGAATTTGGATTTCTGTACCATTCCGTTTTTTTACCAAATTGTTTATATTCACCGGATGTAATCGTTTGCAATACGCCCTTCACTGGATCATTTTTTATTACGACACGATCAAGTAATAGCTCTTTCCCGTATATATCGGAAAATGCTTGGTTTCCTACTGCGGGAGCGCCAAATGAGATAACTTCAATCTGTTTTGCCGGTACTCCGATATCAATAAGCCTCGCTGCCATTAAGGTAGCTACCGCCCCCCCTAAACTATGTCCAGTCAGCAATATATGCGCTTTCGGATTACTTTTAAGTCCGGCTGCAAGGCTTTCTCCAAGCGTATCTCCTTTACTGCCCACGGGGGTAAAAAACACAGTATTTGTATATTCGTTAAACCCTTGATGAACCATAGGCGTCTGTGAAGTGATATGCCCGTTATCAGCAATCGATTTAAATGCGGCAGGTACCGTTCCGCCAAAAGGGACTTTGCGGAATTTCATATCTGACGCAATGTCTTTATCATTTTCAGTTCCGGCTATTGCTAAAATATCCATCGTATCGCCGGTTTGATCCGCTGTACGTTCAACAAGATAAAATTTTGCATCCGCTTTAGCCGTATCGCGATGAAATCCGATAACCTTCCAGCCATGCTGTGACAATTCGGAACGAGCCACTTCTTGTACACGTCCGTCATATGCGGCCAACGCTGCCCAAGCGCAGATATATTGCTTATATGCCGTATCCAGTTTGCTGCTTATGCGTGGATCCGCAGTCTGGACAGTCGGGACTGCCGCCGAAGTAAGCAGTGCTGTCTGGAAAAAACAAATAAAGCTGATGAGGAAAACCAAAAAATATCGCATACTAGTCCCCTCCTGTATTTGTTTTACAATAACGATTCACTTACAAGCATATTATTCATGAGATAAAATTGTAAAAACTTCACGATTTGCATGAGTGCTTTCTTCAAAAAACAACGAACGTGCCAACTCCCGTTCCATAGCAGCTTTGCGCTTCTTATCTTGTAAAATGGATAACACATCACGATGTGCTTGAATTAATAAATCTCCCTTGATATGACGAACATGCACCATATCACGCAAACGACGAATTATTTGAATGGCAACAGATTCCGGCGAATATAAATATCCTGTTCCTCCGCATACGTCGCAAGGACTGAACTGGACTTGATGAAGTCCCTGGCGTGATTTTTTTCGGGTAATTTCTACCAAATTCAATGCAGTCATACCTAAAACACGTGTTTTCATCCTGTCCAAAGCGGTTTCTCGTTCCAAAATCCGCAGTATTTCCTCACGCTGTGAAGGAAGTGCCATATCAATAAAATCAATAATAATAATACCGCCAATATCGCGAAGCCGTAATTGTCTAGAAATTTCTGCAGCGGCTTCTTTATTGACATGAAAAATAGTATCTTGAACGGTACTATTGCCTGTATATTTTCCTGAGTTCACATCAATAACAGTCAAGGCTTCTGTCCGGTCAAAAACTAACGTCGCTCCTGAAGGAAGTGTTACTTTACGATATTTTAGCCGCCGTACGTCTTCTTCGATTTGATATGCTTCAAACACAGGCTGCTGTCCTTCATAATATTCTATACGTCCCCGCCAGGACTCTTTTGTGCCTGTAAAAAGCTGACATATCCGTTCATAGGAATCTTTATCATCAACAATTACTTTTTTTATATCAAATGTAAAGTAATCACGAATCATACGCATTACTAAATCAGCTTCACGATATAATAACGTTGGCTTTTTTGCCAGTTTATACCGACGCTGTATACCTGCCCAGGTGCCAAGAAGGTAATGTATATCATGCAGCAGTTCTTCTTCCTCTACCCCTTTAGCTACGGTTCTGATGATCAGTCCCATTCCTTTAGGTTTTACTGATTCTACGATGGCACGCAGGCGGTTTCGTTCCGCCTCATCGCGGATTTTTTTCGATACGCCAATATAATCTACTGTCGGCATAAGTACACCGTAACGTCCGGCAAGACTAATATTAGCAGTAACTTTTGGCCCTTTCGTGTCCGTTTCTTCTTTGATTACTTGGACAAGAATATTTTGGCCTACAGAAATATGTGTTTGCTGTATTTCTTCCTTTGTGGCCGCACGGGGAAATATATCGCCTAAATACAGAAACGCATTTTTTTTACGTCCCAGATCTACAAAGGCAGCCTGCATTGCCGGCAATATGTTTTTGATAACACCTTTATATATATGGTTTACTATATGGGTTTCATCATCTCGTTCAATAGCAAAATCACGCAGCACACCGTCTTCTACAACAGCCATACGTGTCTCTTCTGCCATAACGTTGCCTATAAGCATTTTCATGAATTACACACCTTTGCAAAAATAATAAAATAGATTTATGAGTCAGATACCTCAAATAAAGAATAACAAATACCTTCTGCACGATGAAAAATACCAATGCGTCTGGCCAGCATCATGTCGGCTGCTGCTGCCATAGCAAACTGTTCGCACAATACTTCCCATACCTGGCCTGGCTTGATCGCACCATTTTCATTTTGAAGTATGCCGATGCGGATCGAAATGGTATCTCCGGCAATCGATCCTGTTACAGGCTCTACAATATGTTCTTTTACATCGATCATACGTTTTCGATGCGTTTTAGGAGAAAATCGTTCATATATAATAGTGTCACTTTGATTAAATTTTTCCAGCAATGTATTTAATTCCCCTTGATCCATGATTCCTACTAACGGACCCGATAATTCGTAGACGGCATAATTAGCCATAGCCATTAATTTAGGAGCTTTTTCGTCCACATAGGCTCCTTTTAAAACGGCAAATCCTTGGGAAGATTTTTCATTCATGCTGCGAATTACTTCTGCTACGGGTATCTCTTCGATAAGTTCCATATCCATATATTCGATATCAGCCGCCACACCTACACCTAAAGCAGAGGCAAAACTGATTTTCATATGAGGGTTAAATCCCTCTGAATAACAAACAGGAATACCGGCACGAATAATAATGTATCGTACGGTTCTGGCAAAATCCAGATGAGAAAGAAAGCGGAGTGCCTTTTCTTTTTTAACAGCTAAACGAAGTCTTTTCATAATCTCGGCCCTCCTTGTTATCGATAATATGAACACCTAAAGAAGGACAAACGCCGCATCCGGTACACGATAAATGTCGGCAGTCCGGAGTTAATTCACCGGCAGCAGCTCGCTGCCACTCACGTTGTAAAAAGGGTTTAACTGCGCCGTTTGATAAATGATCCCAGGGCAGTGCTTCGTTTACATTTCGTGAACGTGCCGCATAATAATCGGGATCAACACCCGCATTGGCAAAAGCTTGGAGCCAGCGGTCATAATTGAAAAATTCAGACCAGCCGTCAAATTTAGCCCCTAATTTCCAAGCCTCCATGAGTACGCTTCCTAACCGGCGGTCACCTCGTGCAAAAGCGGCTTCTATATGTCCGGTTTTGGCGTCATGGTAATGATAGCTAATATGTTTATCTCGAATCAAGGTCTTGATGTATTCTTGTTTACGCCGAATTTCTTCGATAGGCATCTGACCGAACCACTGGAAAGCGGTGTGGGATTTTGGCACAAAACTGGAAACGCTTACGGTAACGCGGCCATTATTTTTCCCTGTTATCTTACGATATAAATTCAGCACTTTATATGCCAAATCAGCAATACCGGCTAAATCTTCATCTGTTTCAGTAGGAAGCCCCATCATAAAATATAATTTGACGGTAGACCATCCGTTTTTAAACGCGTTTTCACAAGCCGCCAGCATATTTTCTTCCGTTACCCCTTTATTGATAACATCACGCAATCGCTGCGTACCTGCCTCTGGAGCAAAAGTCAGCCCGCTTTTTCGTACCTGCTGTACTTTTTTTGCAATATCGACCGAAAAGCTGTCGACACGCAATGAAGGTAGACTTACACTGACCTTTTTCCCTTCAAATTCCTGCAGCAGCATGTCCACTAATTCGCCTAAACAAGAATAGTCAGCAGAACTGAGACTCATAAGAGATATTTCATTATATCCAGAATTAGCAATTATTTCTTTTGCTAATTGGAGCAGATGTTCCGGAGTTTTTTCCCGGACAGGACGATACAGCATGCCTGCCTGGCAAAAACGACAGCCGCGGCTGCAGCCGCGGAATAGTTCAAGGACTGCACGATTATGTACAATATCAATGTTGGGAACAATCGGTTTAGTTGGGAAAAAAACATGTTCTTCATCAGCCACAATACATTTTTCAATACATGTCTTTGCCTCCGGTTCGGAGGGTGTCAAAGATACAAAATTCCCATTCTCATCATAGCTGACATTGTAAAAAGCCGGAATATAATTTCCCTGCTGACCGGCAAGAATCTTCAATACTCCTTTTTTGCCGCCCGGTTTTCCATTTTCCTTCCAATCAATAATGGTATCTGCCAGCAACTGTACGGATTCTTCCGATTCTCCCAAGCAGAACACATCAATATAATCAGCCAAAGGTTCTGCATTAAACGCACAAGGCCCTCCTGCTATAATGAGCGGCATATCTTCTCCCCGGTCTTTCGAAAGCATGGGGATGCCGGCTAAGTAAAGCATATTTAATATATTAGAAAAACTCAGTTCATATTGAAGAGTAAATCCGACTACATCAAAATCGCAAACCCTTGTTTTTGTTTCCAATGAAAATAATGGATATCCTTTATCCAACATAAGTTCTTCCATATCCGGCCAAGGAGTATATACTCTCTCCGCAGCAACATCGATTCGTTCATTTAATAATGCATATAAAATTCGTAATCCTAAATGACTCATGCTGACTTCATACACATCAGGAAATGCATAAGCTACTGTTAATTTTACTGTCTGGTGGTCCTTAACCACACTATTCCATTCTCCGCCGATATATCTGGCGGGTTTGCTGACTTTTCCCAAAAGAATGGGATCTATATGTACCGTATGAGACACGGTGCGACCTCCTTTAAAAAATCATGGTTTGTTGTCTTCGATATATGCTGAGAAGTAATCCCAAGGACATCATGTTTGTGGTTAAAGCACTTACCCCATAGCTCATAAAGGGCAGCGGAATTCCCGTAACCGGCATAATGCCGCAGGTCATTCCTACATTAATCAAAATCTGAAAAGCCCACATGGACAAAATACCCACAGCAATCAGCATACCGAAACTATCTTTACAATCTTTTGCAGTTATAAGCGCTCGATATACCAAAATAAAATATAGAGCTAAAATAAAAATACATCCTAAAAAACCTAACTCTTCGCCAATGACCGAAAATATAAAATCTGTATGATTTTCAGGTAAAAAATTCAACTGGCTCTGTGTACCCTGGAATAAGCCCTTTCCAAAAAACATTCCGGATCCAATCGCAATTTTTGACTGGATAATATGATAGCCTGCACCGAAAGGATCGCTGTTGGGATCCAAAAATACCAAAATACGCGACTTTTGATAATCCTTCATAAAAAACCAGCTAATCGGTGCCAATACGATGCAAGCAGCAAAAATATTACGCAAGAGCTTTATATTGATATTCGCAATAAACAACATGCCTAAGGTAATTGCCAAAAAGACTAAACTGGTACCTAAATCAGGCTGTTTCAAGACAAGTAAAAAGGGAATACCTACAAACAGGGCAATCGGAAAAAGTTTTTTATAGGAACGCAAATCATCAACATGGTCGGAAAGCAGTGCGGCCAAGCATATGATCATAATCAGTTTTGAAAATTCTGATGGCTGGACGGTAATCGGTCCCAACTGAATCCAACGCTGGGCACCCAGTGCGGATTTTCCTAAAAACATTACCGCTACCAGCATCAATAAATTAATAATATATAAAGGGATGGCAAATCGTTTCAACTTTTTATAGTCAAATCGGCAAATGCCCAATATAAGGAGAAAATTTACAATGAAAAATCCTCCCTGACGTATAACAAAGTCATAATTAATAGATCCTTTATTGATATGGGTAGCACTGCCGATAATGCATAAACTCACACATACAAGCAGTATACAGGCACCTAACATTACTTTATCCAAACTTTTCCATTCTCGCTTATTAAAAAAACTAAACATAGTTACACTCCTAACGACGGTACCGGCGCCATGACAAAGACTCTTGGCGCCGCTGCCGCAAAGAAAGTCCGGCAGGCTTTTTTTCTGCATTTTGCTTTGTTAATTCGAGTTCTTCTTCAACCATAGTTACCTCTTCTGGTGTATCTCTTCCTTCCTGCGGAAGTAGTGCATCAGGAGCCTTCGGCAATAACGCTTCCAACTCAGAAATTGGCAGTTCTGTCCCTTTTTTAATGTAATCCAACGTATAATGTAAAGAGGTAAAGAAAGGTTCGCTTTCAGGAACAGATAATAATGCACCTTGCTGGGCAGCCCCCTGTATTACATCACTATGAGGCAATATGCCGGCTAAATGTTCTGGATCAAGCATATTCAACATAGTACGCACAGAAACAAAGGTATCAGAAGGCTGATAAAAATTATTGAGCAATATAGCATAATTAAATTTTTTGTGTTTATCACAGAATTGCATTACGCGTGATGTATCCCGCATAGAAGTCCAAGTCGGTTCTACAACGAAAAATATATAATCAGCGATAGCCACGGCTTTTTTATATGCCTGGCCTCTTCCAGGCGGGCAATCCAGCAAAACGTAATCATACTGTTCTGCCAAATCTTCCAGTACATATTGATAGGAGGAAGCATCAATTTTTTCCCATGTATGTTTTTGACTAGCCGCCAAAAAATCCAAGCCGGGGGAAATTGCAAGAATCGCGTTATTAGGCATACAGCGCTGCTTTATTATATCCACAGCATCATATAAAATTTCATCTTGCACACCAAACATCAAATCCAGATTCCGTAATCCCATATCAGCATCAACCGCCAATACGGAATAGCCATGCCGCTGCAGGGAAATGGCTAAAGTTGAGGTTACTAACGTCTTGCCTACACCGCCCTTGCCGGAGGCAATAGAAATGATTGTTGACATGGGAAATCTCCTCTCTTGCAATTAATGTTTTTTATCAGTCGAATTCGCGGCAGCTGTGCCGGGATTCGCATAGGTACCTATATGGAAGAATGCTTCCAGCATAGCTTTTACAATAGGTCCGGACGAGGAAACACCATACCCGCCCTGTTCCGTCAGAACGGCGATAACTATACGCGGATGATCATACGGTGCATAGGCAACAAACCAACCATGATCAGCACCGCTGAAATTTTCAGCGGTCCCCGTTTTACCAGCGACCTGAATCGGAAAATCAGCAAATAAACTACCGCCCGTGCCTGATTCTTCAGCCACATTGCGCATGCCTTCACGTATATAATCTAACGTAGATTTTGAAACCGATAAGGTTCCTACTTGTTCAGGTGCAAAAATCTTATACGGTGTTCCATCCAGATTATCAATACGGCTGACTAAAAATGGCCTATATTGAATGCCGCCATTTGCAATTTCACTAACGATCATGGCCGCCTGTAACGGCGTTACCAGTTGGAACCCCTGTCCGATAGCGGCATTAAGCGTATCGCCCAGATACCAATCTTGATGAAATACCTTTTCCTTGTATTCTTCGCTGGCTATCAATCCGGAAGCTTCTCCGCGCAGTGCGATTCCTGTTTTTTTACCCATGCCGAACATACTGGCATATTCAGCCAACTTATCAATTCCAACACGCCGTCCCATTTCATAAAAGTAAACATTATCGGATTTAGCCAGCGCTTCCTCAAAATTAATCCAGCCCAACGCTTCGCCGCCGGCATTTCTCATATTAACCTGCCAATCACGGCCACTGTCGAAAATCAACTCATCGGGACGTACTTTTTTTAATTCCAATGCCGCGGTTCCGGTAATAATTTTAAAAGTTGAACCAGGCGGATATTCTCCGGCAATGACTCGATTTTCCATAGGATGAGCTGGATTATCATTAATCTGTTTCCATTCTTTTTCAGTAATCCCCCGGGTAAACCAGTTTGGATTATATGCCGGCCGGCTGGCCATTGCCAGAACAGCACCTGTATTAGGATCTATGGCAACAGCGGCGATTCCTGCCGTTCCTATCCCATTGGCTATTTGCGAATTCATCGCTTGTTCTGTTGCTTTCTGCAAATTTAAGTCAATGGTCAAGTGAATATTATGGCCGGATATAGACTTTTTACGATCCATTTCCTTTACAGGACTGCCGGCAGCATCGACTTCTACCTGACGGCCGCCATCTTTGCCTCGCAGCAAATCATCATAATATGCTTCCAGTCCTGCCCTGCCGATACTGGTAACACTGGAAACGCCTTCCTGTCCTTTTATGCGTTCCATATCCGTTTCATCGATCTGTCCGACATATCCAAATATTTGAGCCGCCATAGAATTATACGGATAATAGCGAATAGGCTGTACATCAATAGCAATTCCGGGAAGTTCATTCCGGCGTTCCTCTATTTTTGTAACTACATCCTGCGTAAGATCTTGTGCAAGAACCGTAGGTTCATACGAACTGTTGATCTTTTTCATTTTTTTCTGCAGCGTATCGGGAGTAATGTTCAACAGCTGGGATAATTCTGTTACTTCACTATCCGGCATGTTCTTTTTTGTAGGAACATACGTCAGTATAAAGCTTGGCCGTGAACCGACGAGAATTTGACCGTTGCGGTCATACATGATTCCCCGCATCGCTGCAATAGGAATTGTACGCAAGCGGTTTCCTTCGGCCAGCGAATGATAATAATTCCCGGCAAATATTTGCAAATAAATCAGACGACTGATCAACAAGAAAAAAATAAAAATCAATATCCAATACAGATATTTGAATCGGCCATCTTGATGTTTCTTTTTCATTAACGCTTCAAGCATGAATTACACTCCTTGTACTCGATTGCCTACCAACGATATCCAAAACCATAGGCATCTTCCCGTCTTAATTTCCAAACAAAATGGTCTAAAGGAAGTGCAAGAATACCATGGTAAACAAGCATTGGTACACTATATTCAAACAAATATGCCATAACTTTTACAAACTGGCCGGACATCAATAAAACACCGCAAGTAAGCAAGAGACAACATTCTGTTGCCACTAAAACGATAACTAAAGATAACAGCCATTGTTCACGTTCTACATTGCGTCCCATCGCACTGCAAATAAACGCAATGACTAAGTATGGCAGCAAATGCAGTCCGAAGAAATTACCAATAATAACATCTTGGCAGAATCCGCCTAAAAGAGCGGCAGTAATACCTGCACGCTGTCCGTGATGAAGCGCAATCAGGACAACAAGGACAAAAATAATATTAGGCTGATATATGCCGTTAAATATAAAGGGGAAAATTGAACTTTGCAATATAAATGCTGCAAGCGCCATCATAAAACATGCCGTCTTTTTCATAATGCTGCAGCTCCTTTTATGCCTTCGACTTTATCACGCTGCGTTTGTGGAACCAGTTTAGGATCCACCGTCGGTTTTTCATAAGATCCCGTATCGGAAAATTTCAAAATTACAAAGACTTCTTCCAGTTTTGAAAAATCAACACTGGGACGAATAACGGCATACTTGACAAAATCATTGTCACTTTGATGAATAGAGATAATGGTACCGACATACAAACCTTTCGGATAAATGGAACCATAGCCGGACGTAACCAGCGTGTCGCCTTCGAGGATATCCGAATCCTTGGCAATATTGACAAATTGCGGTTCCGTTGGTGTATTGCCGTTGCCGCGAACAACGGAAGACACCCGGGATTCGGGACGCTGCACAATGGCACCGATACTAGTCCGCGGATCAAGCATCAATTGTACCCGGGCAGAATGAGGATATACATCACTGATAAATCCAACTACCCCTTTAGGCGTAATTACCGGCATATCCTTAGCAACCCCTTCGGCGCTGCCTTGATCAATAATCAAAGTATTGCTCCATGTTCCATAATCACGGGATATGACGGATCCCGCTAATAATTTATATTGGTGGTTATTAGAACGGAAATCAAGCAACGCGCGGAGTCTCTTGTTTTCTGCCCGCAGTTCGTCATAATTAATGCTCCGTTCTTTTAATTCTTCGTTTTGCTTTTCCAACGCTTCCCATTCAATCCGGTTTTTAAGACTAATATCAACGATGTGAATACCCGTGGAAAATCCGTTCATAATACGGCTGAAGCTGTATTCAAAAGGTTCTGCTGCAAGTGCCAGCGGTCTGGTAATATAGGGAAATGCTTCGCGTCGGTTCCAAATCCAGCCAACGGCGGCTATTAATATAAATAGTATCAGCATAATAATGATGCTTTTTTTACCGAATGAAAACAATTTTAAAATCTCCTCCTGTAGATATGCTGTGCGCCCTCAACTAAAGCCGGCAACTTTTCTCTACTCATTAATGCTTTTCCTATGCCGGTTACTACGGCTAATTCCGGATTAGCTCCTATCATAACAGGTACGCGCAGCTCCTGACTGAAAAGTTTATCCAGCCCATGAAGCAGTGCCCCGCCGCCAGTCAATACAATACCATGTTCCATCACATCTGCCGATAATTCAGGCGGTGTTTCCCGCAGTACGTTTCTGACTAACTCAAGAATACGATACAAAGGTTTGGCGATTACCTGATAAATCTCACTGGATTTAACGGCGACCTCCTTAAGCAAGCCATCGTCCAGTCCGCGGCCGGTAAAATAATACGGCTGATCCTCCAGCGGCAGTACGGCAGAACCGATACGGACCTTAATCTCTTCTACGGTAGAATCACCTGTCACTACATCATATTTCTCACGCAGATACTCTTTTATTGCAGCATCTAAATCCAATCCGCCTAAATGAACTGATTTTGCTACAGCAATGCCGCCTAATGATAAAGTGGCAATACTTGTCGTACCACCGCCCATATCAATAACCATATTTCCTAACGGTTCAAATATGGGGAGATTCGAACCAATGGCAGCAGCCGCAGCCGTTTCCATCAAATAGGCTTCTTTCGCCCCGGCCTGAAAAACGGCTTCTAACACGGCTCGTTTCTCCACATTGGACGCAGCTGAAGGAACCCCTACGATAATGCGCAGACGCTGTACACTGCGCACGGATTTACTGAGCAAATAGCCGAGCATGGTTCTCGTAACATTATAATCGGCAATTACTCCATTCAGCAACGGCTTATGTACCTTCACTGTTTCCGGTGATTTAGCCAGAAGTCCGGCAGCAGCATTGCCTACGGCAATTACTTTCTTATTACGTTCATCTGTCGCTATCAAAGAAGGCTCAGAAAGAACGACGCCTCGTCCTTCTACATAGACTTGCGTAGTACAAGTTCCTAAATCTATACCTACATTTTTTGTTAACGGCGAAAAAATAGAGCTCATTACAAAATCCCTTTCCATACTTTTCTAATACTTTTTTGTCATTATTATATTTTACCACAAACGACACATTCCGTCAGTATAATTCCCATTAAAATATCCCCGAATCATACACAGCATATCAGCTATGATTTCGGGGATGCAAATAGTTTTAGTACGTGTATTTTTGAATACAGTCAATGACCTATCTGCCTTGTGCATGATGCAAGCAGTTATTTGTCGATTTCTTCTTCCTCTTCGTCTTCCAAATATACTTTTTCCGTTGCATCATCATATTCGATAAGTTCTGCATACCGCATCCAGCCTATAATCAAATCCATTTGCTGCGCTGCCTTTTTTTCGCCAAAAGCTTCCGCCAATTGTTCTTCAAAAAAGTCAATATCCATTTTGTTATCCGTATCTTTTTCCAAACTATCTACCATTTTCCCTACAAAGGGAACATTATTCAGCAAATGTTCTCTGAATAATTCTTTGCGTTCCAGAACACTGGCTCTGGCAAATGCGATCCCTGCCTGTGTTAATTCTATATCTCCTTCAGATACAATTGTAAACCGCAATAAATTAGACATTTCAACCAATGGGAAAAAATCTTCTATGTCCATCACAAAGCGATCGGCTAATTTATATAAATCTGTTTTTTCGTTTAAATCCTCCAGCAATTCCAAAAAACCGGTAAGTGCACCTGCCGTGACATTGGGAAGTAAGGTATATTGAGATGGCGATGTTTTGATTCTGGCAGCCGCTGTTACTGATTCACGCACAGTCGGCCGCTTGGTCATGAAAGAATAGATCTGATCCACATAAGACAAAAATTCAGGTGATTTCTTATCTCGCCACCGCGGTAACGGAATCAGCATGTTTTCCATTACCGTTGCCGGGCGTGTAGAAAGTATAATGGCTCGATCAGCCATATATACCGCTTCTTCGATTCCATGCGTAACGAGTATAATTGCTTTCGTAGGAATTTGCTTTTCCAGCCAGAGTTCCAATAAATCACGGCGCAGATTTTCTGCCGTCAACACATCCAAAGCAGAAAAAGCTTCATCCATCAGCAATATATCCGGTTCACTTACCAAAGCCCGTCCGATACCTACACGCTGTCTCATGCCGCCTGAAAGTTCTTTGGGAAACGCGCTTTCAAACCCATCGAGTCCGACTATATCTAATATTTTTAATGATTTTTTTTCTTTTTCTTCTTTTGTTACATCTTTTCCTTCAAGTCCCAGCATTACATTTTGCAATACCGTAAGCCAAGGAAATAAGGCAAAGGATTGAAAAACCATAGCGACTCCTGGATTTACGCCGGTAATCGGTTTTCCCAAATACGCGACGGTACCTGAAGAGGCCGGTATTAATCCGGCTATGATGCGTAATAATGTAGATTTCCCTGAACCGGACGGGCCTAAAATAGCCAAAAACTCTCCTTCTTTAACAGCAAAATTTACATTTTCCAATACCGCTGTATTGGCGGAACCTTTTATATTAAATGTGCGGCCTATACCTGTTAATGTAAGTAATTCACTCATTCTGCCCACGCTCCTAATCTAAATGAAATTTTGATTCTGCCAAGCTATACAGCCGGCGCCAAACAAGGCGGTTGGCGCAAACTACAAAAACACAGGTAGTCATAACCCCAATCACAATATGCGGCCAATCTCCTGCCGTAGTTGCCTGACTGACATAAGCTCCCAGCCCGGTAGCTGTCAGTGTAACATCTTTCCATGCAACTAATTCCGAAACAATACTTGCGTTCCATGCTCCACCGGAGGCAGTAATCAAACCGGTAACCAGGCTCGGGAAAATACTGGGAAGAATGAGAGATTTCCATTTTTTCCAACCGGTAATTTTAAATACAGCCGCAGCTTCCAACAAATCATTGGGAATACTCATGGCCCCGGCAATGACATTAAACAGAATATACCATTGTGTTCCTAATATCATTAAAAAAACGGATCCGGTTTCAAAATTCAATTGATATTTTAAAAAGATAATTGTCACAAAAGGAAAAATCATATTGGCAGGGAAAGATGCTACAATTTGGATGATCGGCTGCAGTTTAGCCGATAATTTAGGGTGAAGACCAATTTTTACACCCACAGGAATAGTCCACAAGGCTCCGATAGCCAGCGCGGCAATCACTCTGCAAAACGTATATACTCCCAAGGAAAATACAGTAAAGATTTCGTGCAGTCCCATGTCATATACCATGACAGCAGAATTTTTTGCCGGCCCGTATAATGCATATATAACAAGAATAAAAATAAATAATCGGAGTACTCTATGTACGCTCTTTTGATTTTTATTACCATTAATGGTCCCTGTGATTTTAGTTGTCATATTAGCCAGCATATTACCGCAGGAATTCAAAAAACAAAGAATCGGTGCAAAAAGTAAATGCTGCAGAAAATCCATCAGCCAGGATGCATGCAAAATATCATATACAAAAGAAGACGGCTGTACATCACTTTCAGAAAATTCAACTTTAAATTTCTGGCTCCAAACTACCAATGGACGCCAAAACAGCTGGTCTACTAAAAAAATCATTATCAACATGGTAAGCATGGCATAAATCATCGCAGATACATTGCCGGCATCAATGGCCGCAGCCAGATAAGACCCAACTCCGGGAAGTTGAATATCTTGTCCCAATACACTGATAGCTTCGCTGGCAGCTAAAAAAAACCAAGCGCCGCCAAAAGACATCATGCTGTTCCAAATAAGGCCGATAATAGAAACGGGAAGTTCCAAACGGGTAAATTGCTGCCACCAATTTAAATGCAGCAATTCCGCCGCTTCACGCAGATCTTTGGGAGCCGTCATAATAGACTGATACACACTAAACGTCATATTCCACGCCATGCTGGTAAAAATAGCAAAAATAGATGCAATTTCTACGCCTAATAAACTGTTTGGAAAAAAATTAATAAACATAAGAATCGTTGCCGATAAAAAGCCCAGCACGGGAATGGATTGTAAAATGTCCAGAAGCGGAATCAGTATCTTTCTGGCAAATTCATTTTTAGCTGCGATATAGCCATATACAATAGAAAAAATAAGGGAAGCGCCAAAGGCAATAAACATCCTAAGCAGCGATCTGCCGCCATAATAAGGCAGCAAGGATAGCTGCAGATCGACTTTGGGCTCATGTTCCACAGAAAAAGGAATAATCATACCTGCACTTAGATGAACTACGCCATATAAAATAAAAAATATACAAGCTAAAAGTATGATATCTATCATTCGAATACGTTGATTTTCAGGGTTCCCCGTAAATATAGACACACGATTACCTCCTCATAAGCGAAACTAAAAAAACGATATATATGCCGTGTCTCTTGACTACCTCCGTCGTCCATATTTACTCCCCCCTTTATTTTAAAAAGTCAATCGATGCTCTTGTAGGTAACTAATGAAAGAAATACCATATACATTATAGTATGACTGAAAGGTATTGTACATAAAAATTCTGCGGTTTTGACATTATATTTACAAATAAAATACCGATGTTGACAAAAAGATAAATGTACATATAATGAATAGGATAGCAATACTATTTATAGTAACAAATATATATGCTGTATTTCAGCAGGAGGAACATATATGATGTTCAAGACACTCAGCCGATATCTCATCGGCAAACCGCTAGAAAATAAGCAGCTGGAAAATGAACGCATTCCCAAATGGAAAGCGCTGCCGATTTTTTCCTCTGATGCCCTATCTTCTGTCGGATACGGGCCGGAACAGATTGCCCTTGTATTGGCTTCCGTACCGGCACTGGAATTGTATTCTTATTTTGGCCCCATAATTATCGCTATTATTATTTTACTGGCCGTTGTAGCATTATCGTATGCGCAAGTGGTAAAAGTGAATCCCGGCGGCGGCGGATCCTACGGAATTGCCATGAAATATTTAGGCGTATATCCTGCATTGATTGCCGGTGCCGCCTTATTTGCTGATTATTTACTTACTGTCGCTGTTTCTATTTCTTCCGGAACCGAAGCATTAACAAGTGCGTTCCCTTTTTTGATGCCCTATCATCTGCATATGGATATTGCTGTTTTATTGGTCATGATGTTGGTTAACTTACGGGGAACACGGGAAGCTTCCACATTTTTTGTATGGCCGACATATATTTTTATCATTTCCATGTTCATGACGATTTTAGGTGGATTTTATCAGATTTTCGTATTGCAGGTTCCTGCCGGCACAGTAGCATCAGCAAGTACTGCGATGCCGATGAACGCTTTTACCATGCTGATTATTCTGCGTGCCTTTGCTAACGGTTGTAGTTCTATGACCGGGGTAGAAGCCATCGCTAATGGGGTAACGATGTTTAAAGAACCGCAGGAAAGCAACGCTATCAAAACAACCGCCATTATGGCCGCCATTTTGGCAAGCATGCTGGGCGGACTGGGGTATTTAATTATTTACTTCCATATTTTGCCGACAGAAGGATATACCTTGTTGTCTTTGCTCATCGAAGAGATTTTCAGCAGAGGTTTGATTTTTTATTTCATTCAAATCATGATGATGTTGATTTTGTACTTGGCGGCCAACACAGCCTATAACGGATTACCTCCGCTATTATCGTTTATGGCTGTTGATGGCTATGTTCCCCGTTACTTTGCAAACCGCGGTGAACGCCTTAATTATTCTAACGGGATTGAATTGCTTACGTTAGCTACTGCTATATTGATTATCGCGTTTGATGGAAATGTAGAACACCTGATTTCCTTATACGCCATCGGCGTATTCTTATCTTTTACCATTGCTCAATCCGCAATGGTCGTACATTGGCATAAGAGCAAACCACGCAATTGGCAGCTCTATGCCGGGATAAACGGTTTGGGAGCTGTAGTTACTGCCTGTGTCGTAATAATCGTTTTACTGACGAAATTCATTTATGGTGCATGGATTATTGTTTTGCTTATCCCCATTCTGGTAAAAATTTTCTTTAAAATTCACCATCATTACAACGATGTGCGGGAACAGTTAGTATTAACTCCCAATGAATACAAAACGTTCATGCATGCAAGTTTAGGCCGCAGCATTATTGTCATTCCCATAGCGTCGCCTACACAAGCCGTAGCAAGGGCAATCCGTTATGCTAAAACGATCAGCGGCGATGAGGATAAAATTTATGCTGTTCACGTGTACAGTGATGACGCACGCGGATTGAAAATCCAAAAATTGTGGCAGGAACTAGAGCCGGATATTGAAATGATCATGATTCAATCTCCTTACCGGCAATTAACAGACCCGTTGATCGACTTTATTACAAATCTTCGCAAAACAATACATGCGAATGATATTATCACTGTGCTCGTTCCCGAATTTGAAACAAAGAAACTATGGCACCGGCTGCTCCACAATCAAAGCGGCTGGATACTGCGCATTCGCATGCTGCAGTTCTTGGATGTTGTTGTCTCTACAGTTCCTTTGAAATTTACCCGCTGACAGTAACATACCGCAAAAAAACAACCACTGAAAATTCTGTAATGACCCCATAAGTTAGATTTCTAGGTCTAACTTTATGGAGGCACTACATTCTCAGTGGTTGTTTTTTTAGCTGCGGTACCAGATACAGTCCGATCGTATATGAAATTTTACCATACCGATTCCCCTGTCATCATGAATCTTTTTTTACTTTAAACCAAGCCGCATATAATGTTGGCAGAACAAGCAAGGTCAAAACAGTTGCTATAAAAAGTCCGCTGGCAATGGCGACTGCCATAGGCCCCCAGAAAATACTCCGCATAAGCGGCACCATACCCAGTATTGCCGCAGCTGCCGTCAGCATGATAGGACGGAAACGCATTACAGCCGAATCAATAATGGCATTCCAGGGACTCTCCCCTTCCTTCATATGCTTATCGATCTGATCGATTAATATGACGGAATTACGAATGATCATACCACTAAGGGCCAGAATTCCCAAATCGGCGACAAAACCTAATGGTTTACCGAAAATGAGCATTCCAAAAGCGACACCGATAATTCCCATGGGAGCTGTAATCAACGTTAAGAACATAAGAGACGGACGACGCAGCTGGAGCATAAGTAATGTCATGATAATCAGAATCATGATAGGAACAGGAACCAGCAGATAATTTAATGACTTTTCACTGTTTTCCAATGTGCCGTCAACAGCCACGGAATACCCAAAGGGAAGGCTGTCACGAATATCTTTGATAGAATCATAGGCTTTTTGTGTCGCGTCATTACTCGTGCCTGATTTAATATTGCCCTGAACGGTGATAGTTGGCTTCAAATTCCTGCGCCAAATAAGGCCATCTTCTGCTGCATAACTGATTTTAGCTACCTGTTCCAGCGGTACATAACCAGCAGAACCTAAATAAATGGGTATGTTTTTGATACGGGCCAAATCATCCCGATCACTATCTTTTAAACGAACTTGAATATCAATCGTCTTATCGGCAGCATAATATTCTGCCACCGTAGCTCCCGATAATTCCGTATATAGAGTCTGCGCCACGTCCTGTCCCGCAAGTCCCATAGCCCGCAGTTTATCTTGATCCAGTTCAAGATGCATCACTTTATTTTTTTGGTTCCAATTCAAATGCAAGCTCTCTAAATTGGGATCTTTAGACAGGCGATTCAAAATTTGCTGTGCATATTCTTTCACTTTAGCCGTGTCATACCCGGATACGCGGAGCATCATAGGATAATCTGACGGCGGACCCGTCTGTATATATTGTATATTACTGCGCACATTCGGTTGTTTTTCCGCTATTTCTTTACGGATACCCTCCGTCAAATCTTCCCGTGATTTGACATCTTTGGCAACGACAACGAATTGCGCATAATTATCTGCCGGCAGTACCGGATCTGTGGTCAATACAAAACGCGGAGCTCCTTCTCCGACATAGTAGGAATAATTATCTATTTCATCCATATGAGATGACAGATACTTAGAAAGTGTATCACTTTCCTGCTGGGTTGCCTTCATAGAAGAACCTTCCGGAAGCGTCATTCCTACTATAATCTCCGGACGCAGAGAGGGGGGGAAAAATTCCTGAGGTACCAATTTCAATACAAAAAGAGAAACGACAAATATAATGCCTGTTCCTGCCAGAACCGGTAATTTATGAGTTAAACACCAACATAATACGCCGCGGAAGTAGTGATAAAATTTATTTTGATATAAGGGTTTTTCCATACCCTCCGGCTTGACCTTAATCAGATAATATCCGAAAAGAGGTGCGACCATAACAGAAACAATCCAAGAAATCAACAATGAGGAAGAAATAACCGGGAATAAAGCTTTGCAGAATTCGGAAGCGGCCCCTTGGGCAAACGCGACGGGAATGAATCCGGCACAGGTAACGAGCGTCCCTGTCAGCATTGGTTTGGCAGTAGCATTAAACGCATAACAAGCCGCATCAAGACGATTCTTTCCTTTCTCCAATTGAACACTCATCATTTCTACGGCAATAATAGCATCATCCACCATAAGGCCCAAAGCGATAATCAAAGAGCCCAGTGATACTTTATGCAAATCGATGCCGGCAATTCCCATCACACAAAACACTCCGGCCAGTACCAGCGGAATACATCCGGCCACAACAAGACCCGTACGGAAACCAAGACTGAGGAAACTAACAATCATAACAATGATGATGGCTTCTCGCAAGGTATTGACAAAATCACTGATAGAATCCTTAACTACTTGCGGCTGATCAGAAACCTGATGAATTTCCATGCCTGCCGGCAAGTCATTCGCATTCACACTGTGGACTAAGCCATGAAGCTGATCCCCCAGCGTCAGAATATTACCGCCGGGGGTCATCGATACGGCAATACCTACCGCCGGTTTTCCATTATAAAACATCTTGGGATCAGACGGTTCCGTATACTTGCGTTCTACCTTGGCAATATCACCCAAACGGAAAATCCTGCCATTTGCATTAATTGGCAGTGCTTTGATTGCATCAATGTTCTTAAACGTTCCGGTTACCCGCAGATAGACATTATCTGATTTTGTATCGACCATGCCGGCAGGAGTCATTTCATTCTGACCTTTGACAGCATTTGCGATCGCCGTCGGCGAAATACCCAATTCTGCCAATTTGGAATTTTCAACTTCAATGTACACCTTTTCCGATTGTTCTCCGAGAATTTCCGCTTTGCTGACATTTTTGACATCCAGCATCATACGACGTATTTTTTCTGCCTTGACACGCAGCTGTTCATAGGAATATCCGTCGCCGGTTACCGCATAAATAGAACCATATACATCATCAAACCGATCATTAAAATACGGTCCGTAAACCCCTTGCGGCAAATCCTGCTTCATATCTTCCGTCAGATTCCGGACTTCCTTCCACGTGTCGCGAATCTTACTGGAATCAACTTCATCATTTAACGTAACATAAATAACAGATTGTCCCGGTCTGGCATAACTTTTTATATAGTCCAGATGAGGTGTATCCTGCAGTTTCTTTTCAATTTTATCATTGATTTGTTCATCCATTTGCTGTGCGGATGCACCGGGCCAGGCAACCGTAACTACCATTTGCCGTACGGTAAATGCCGGATCTTCCATGCGCCCCAGTTTTATATAAGAAAATATACCGGCAATGGCAACAACTATAATAAAATACCAGACAAGAGTTTTATTCTTCAAAGCCACTTCTGAAAGATTTCTCATTGATCCTCACTCTCCGTCCGGACCGTCTGCCCTTCGTTTAATCTATGTACGCCGGCAGTAACTACACGATCACCGTTTTTCAGTCCCGTTACTTTGACTTTATTATCACCAAAATTTTCTACGTTCACATTTTTCAGCGTAACGGTTTTATCACTGCCGACGACCCATACTTGTGCCTGAGTTCCTGTTTGATAAATCGCCGATAACGGCAAGATTATCGTTTGACCGGACGCACCCGCTTCTTGTGAAAGATTGGTCACTGTCGCCGTCATTCCCAGCTGCATGCCTTCCGGTGGATTCGGCAGAGATATGCTGACTTTATACGTTCGTGAGGTGGGATTGGCCATCGGGGATACCTCTCTGATAGTACCGCTTACATGTTGTCCCTGCAGCGCCCAAAAAGACACACTCACTTCTTTGCCTATCACAAAATTCTGTACTTTATTTTCAGGAACATTAATTTGCACTTCTAAATCTCCCGTGTGCACCAATGTCAAAACCGTCTGTCCCGCAGCCACTACTTGACCAACTTCTCCGGATAAGGCAGATATAACGCCATCTGCATCAGCGGTCAAATTGGTATAGGACAAAAGGTTTGTTTCCTGTGCCGCAGTAGCTTGTGACTGATTATACGCTGCTACGGCTTGATTATACGCCGTACTGTATTGATCCAGTACGGCTGCCGAGACAGCATCCTGCTGATACAGTGCCTGATAACGGGATAGATTAGAAGCGGCCAGATCCATCTGCGCTTTTGCCGATTCTACGGCTGCCTGAGATCGATTTACCGATTGAGCCGCATCCTTAGGATCTACGGTCATAAGGACATCGCCGGCTTTTACCCGGCTGCCCAGCTGTACATTGCGTGCCGATATTCTGCCCCCCGCTTGAAATGCTAAATTACTTTCATAGCGGCCGCGAACTTCACCGGCGTATTGTGCCTCACTGGCATTTTGTCCTGTACCCACGGTTGTTACCTTGACCAGCTGCGGTAATTCTTTATCAGCCGGCTGCTGACCGCACCCGGATAATGTGATCATAGCAGCGAAAATAACAACTAGGCTTGCTGCTGTATAGGAACGGCTCATTTTGCCTCACTCCCCCTGTTTGATTTAATAACGATAGTAGCTGCATTTTCCGTAATTTTTCGCAATCCCTGTATGGTATGTTCAACAACAATCGGTTCTAATCCTGCGGTAATATGGGTAACCCACGTTTCTAATACGGCATATAATTTATCTTTGATGCATAATGCCTGTTCCGTAGAATAAATATGTTTCTGCCGTTTATCGTGCATATCTTGTTCACGCCGTATATACCCTTTGTCTTCCAGATTTTTTACAGTCCTGGCCATCAGCCCTTTATCCGTTATTAAGAGATAGGCTAGTTCATCCAAGGTGGCACCTTCATTTTCATATAACTTAGTAAGAAGAACAAATTCAGAAAAACCAATATTCCATGGTATACAGGCACTGACAATAAATGCCTGGGAGCGTCTGTATAATACGCCGAAATGATGTGCTGCGTCACGATAATCCATATGCCGTCCCTTCCCTTCATAAACAAGTTGACCATATCAACTACTTTATAGTATAGCAAATTGAAAATAAATATTCAACCCATTATCAAAGAAGATCTTGAAATTTATTTTAAATAAAAAAAGACAGAACATCCCTAGCCGATGTTCTGTCTGCTATATAACTCCAGCATATCGCTAGGTGCTGCAGCACGTTATTTCTTTTGCAATACTTCCGGATTGATACAGTCATGCAAGGGATTGCCCGCAAAATAATCAAGTATATTCTGAGCGGCTGCATATCCTTTTTCTTTCCAAGCCTTGTTCGTTGATCCACCAATATGCGGTGTGATAATCACATTATCCATTGTCAGCAGCGGATGATTGTCAGGCAGCGGCTCCGGATCGACCACATCAAAAGCGGCTTGATTGATTTCGCCCTGCTGCAGTGCCGTTACCAAGTCCTCTGTTTTCACTGTATCACCACGTCCGACATTGACAAAAAGTGCAGTTTTCTTCATCTGACGAAATACGGATATGTCAATACTGTGTTTGGTGGCTGCTGTCGAGGGAAGAACATTTACCACAACATCTGATTGGGCATACAGTTCTCTATCAGACGTAAACATCATGCCGCTGTTATCGGCATCCCTGCGAGGATGACGGTTATGATATAAAATTTTCATTCCGCAACCTTGGGCCATTTTAGCAATGGAAAATCCAATATGCCCCATTCCGAGTATCCCCAATACTGCCCCATGCAGATCCCAGCCAAACAGGAACGGCGCCTTTTCCCCGGCACTCCAGGCCCCGCTGTGGGCATATTGATTATTGCGCGTGATGTTGCGCGCGGAAGCAAAAATCAATGCCATCGCCATTTCAGCAACCGTATCTGTTGATTGACTGCCTGTATTGCAAAAGGGAATGCCGAATTCTGTACATGCTGCTACATCTACATCTTCATAACCAACAAAAGGCTGCACGATAATCTTAAGATTTTTTCCGGCAGCTATGACCTCACGCGAAATAATCGACCGATATGACACAATAAGCGCATCGGCATCGGCAATTGCTTCTTTTGTTTGCTCTTCACTCATGACGGTAGATTTTTTCCAATCTCTGATTTCAAATGCTCCGCTTTGTTCCAATAACGGCAAAACTTGTCGATTAATTCTCCCATTAATTAAAATAATAGGTTTTTTTTGTCCCATTCCCATCACTCCCATGACAATGTAACTCGTATATTTTTATTACCTAACAGGGCAGCTCAAAAAAATGCCGCAAAATAGACAGACGCTTCCTCAAAAAATGAGAAAACGTCTTTGTTTACTTGCTATTACCTATAATTTTAACTGCAGTCCCTCTGAATGTCAAGATTATACAGCTTGTTCGACATAAAATTCATCTTATTCCCAGCCTAGCGCCTGGCGCTGGATATGTATCTTATGATCCAGTTCCTGTATATCAGAAGGGATAAATTCATGAACAAGAAACTGCGGCTCCAACGTGCGGATGATTTTCTGCACCGCTTGATTCGTAAAGGGTTCATGAGAATCTATGTCCAATGTATAGGATAAGGATTCCCGCAATGTCTTCAACGGTTTTTTTTGCATGCATTGCAATGCATATTGACCGGATAAAGCACAATGAAGATGAACACCATATATTTTTTTTCTTGTTTTTTTAAGAGATTGCAGTGCATGAAGTATATAATCAATACTTTCTTGTTCCGTGCGGATCTGGGGCCTGCTGCAAAGAAAATGCCCCGTATCAAACATAAATCCGCTATGTTTATGATGCACTTCCTGCAGGAGATATGCGGCAGCTTCATCATTTTGCAAGGTAAGACCGGACCACCAGAGATTTTCAAAAAGAAGCAGCCGGTCCTCCGGTATATCCTCAGTAACTGCATTAATATAGTCTGCCGCTGCTTTGATCACCTCTCGGTCAGAAGAAGCAAACTGTCGGCTATGAAGCTCCCAAGGCCGCATGTTAGTTACGTGAAAAACAAAATACGGTGCGCCGCTGGCAGCGGCAACGCGTAGATTTTTTCGAAACAATTCCAGCCATTGCCGGCAATCATCTGTACCAAACTCCGATATAAGTGCGTCTCTGTTGGGAAATATACGCTGTAAATTATATGAATTATGCTGCCAGAAATCCAGCCAGCTTGGCCAAAAACGAAGATGGACCCCTTGAATGTATTGACGCCCCGGAAATATTCCGTCCCAAGGCGCAGCAAACATCATTTCTACCCCATCCAGATTATGACGGGAAAGCAGATCTTTTAACACATTCGGCTGTCCTTTTAATAAGACCTGTAAATCATAATCAGTATTAGATAAATTAATTAATTCTTTCATCATTTAAAATGTATACTTCACGCCAAGCTGAAAATACCGTCCAGGCATAGGATAATCTCCGATACCATAACCGGAAGCATAAGTTTCATATTGCCTATTTGTAATATTATTCATTTTAAAATATATTGTTGTATTTTTAGCAGCATCATAGCTTACACTGCCATCCCAAATAACATATGAGCTATGGCTGTACACCGTCGTATTCCGTCCGGTACCGGCAGTCATAAGCAAATTGGCCTTCCATGCGTTTTTAGCATAATGTAGGCCGGCATGGTATCCGTTAGGCTGGCTGTTCTTAATATCTGCGGTTAATCCGGTGCCATTCCCCGTATCTGTTTCCGTGTTAATATAGGAATATCCTAAATCATAGTTCCACACTGTATTCATTTTTTTCTTGAAGGTGATATCAATGCCGCTTTTCTTTTCATTATTTAAATTGCCGGCATACCAATTATAATAGGCATCTGCATACCAGCGGATAGCATCATGGATTTCACTTTTGAAAAGACTGACAGAAAGGCTTGTTTTATCGTCAAAATTATGATTCATGCCAATCGTTTCCGAATACCCTGTTTCCGGTTTCAAATTAGGATTTCCATACATGCCGTATCCATAGGCACTATAGTATACATTATAGAACATATCTTCTACCTGCGGTGCTGAAAAGACACGTCCCCATGAAGCAAAGAAATTAGTTGCAGCTCCGGCCGCATAGTTTAATGCAATTTTAGGCGTCTTATGGAAACCGAAGCGGCTGTTATTATCCAAACGAATACCAGGGGTTACGGTTAATTTTTTATTCAACTTGATAATATCTTCGGCATACGCTCCTTGATTCATAATAACCACATCGGAATATCCCCGGGAAAGATTGGAAGAATTGCTTTCCCGCCATTCTAATCCTCCTGTTACTTTCTGATTGGAAGAGATATTCCAAGTATTTTGAACATCTACTCCCTTGGTACGGGAAGTAAACCGTGATTCATTAAAGGTTGTCATATAGTTGTCATAATATCGTATGTAAGCGGGAGTATCGCTGTTTTCCTTGAAATTGTAGGTAACTGCCCAATTATTCGTCAATCGCTGGAGGGCGGTTGGTGACGGATAGCTGATAGTTCCCGGCAATTTTCCATCAAAGGTTTTATGATCATAATCAAAACGCAGTGAGCTGTTATTGCTCAATTGCTGATCGACGCGCATAGTAAGTGTATTGTCTTTAAAATCCGTATTGTCCAATTTCGCGTTGCCATCGGCACCGTTATATTTTAAATAATTGCGCTTATCATATCCGGCACTGACAAACCAGCTGGTCTTATCGTGAACGCCTTCATTCGTCAGTGTGTAACTTGGCGTTCCCCATGATCCCGTATTGACATCAAGGGTCGATTGATTTTTCTTTCCTTTTTTGGTAATAATATTGACAACGCCGCCTACGGCGTCACTGCCGTATAATGCCGAACCATTTCCTCGAACTACTTCGATACGATCAATATTTTGTATCGAAGGAAATGTCGCAAGATTGATATTAGAACGGCCGTACCCAGTTCCCATATCACTGTTCATACGCCGGCCATCTACGAGGACTACAACACGGTCATCTCCATTGATACGGAGCAAATCCAGTGTTCCCGGCGTAGATTCCGATACGACAACGCCGTTTACCTGCTGCAGTACTTCTCCGATACTCGTATAATGATTATCTTCAATTTGCTGACTTGTAATTACCGAAACAGCTGCCGCTGTTTCAATTTTTTTTGTTGGAATGCGATTTGCCGTAACCACGACGGTATCGACATCGTCGGTATCAGAACTATGTAAAGCAGATGCATTGACTGCCATTCCGCCTGTAATAGATAAAAAAACAAGAAATGATGTTATTTTTCTATAGGTCATTCAAAATCCTCCTTAAATACTTTCTCTAATCATTGTAAGTCAAAAGGTATATGTAATAATTTTGTACTGCTGACATCCTGCCCATTGCTATTTACAGCAGGTCTATATCGACATAAATAGGCAATTTGTATTGCTGCCGCATCCATATCGGCATATCCGGAGGAATCAGATACAGCTGCCTGAGATACGTCTCCATCAGAAGAAATAATAACTGATAGTGTCACGGTTCCGGTAATTCCTTTCTGCCGAAGTTCCTGCGGATAATACCGGGTGACTTCAGGTTTTGAAATCAAGACAGCACGATGTGCTGGGCTCTTGCCGGACTCCTGTCCTACCCCAGCCGTTCCGCTGCCGATTCCGGGTATGCCGTTTTCTGCGCCGCTGTTCGTACTCTCTCCCTTATGCGTCATATTGCCAGAATTCCCTGCCTCCGCATCAGTTTGATAATTTCCTGTCGTAATATGTTGGGCCGTGTCGTTACTTATCTGTTGTTCCTCTGTCATTTTATCGGCTTTTCGTTCTTCTGCTATAGCCTGCGTATATTTTTCATTAATTGCAGGAAGTGCTGTATGCGATGCTATTTCCATCATATCGCCCGCTGCATCCGCTTGTCCATTCCCGACAAATTCGGCGTTTCCATTAGAAACGGTATGCTGCTGTGCTTCTTCCTGATAGAGCGTCACATCTATGGGAACCGTCTCATGATGCTGCAAGAAAGCAAAAAGCCCGCCAGCCGCTAACAACATAAATAGTAGTATATGTACTGCAGCGGAAAATAAAACCGCTATCCGTTTATGGGTATTCATTTTTCATTGCTGCCTTCAGCCGCTAGTCCAAAGTGCGTAATACCGGCACCTTTCAGTTCATCGAGCAAAGCAATTACCTGACCGTAATCCAGTCCTTGATCAGCTCGTATAACAACAGCAAACTGAGGATGTATTCTGCGTTCTTCAGCAGCTCTTTTCAGTAACTCCGATGTATCTATCTGACGGTCATCCAGCCAAAGTGTGCCATCTTTTTTTAACGTTACCAAATAATTCACTTTAGCTTGTGTATCTGAGTGGGCAGCTTGCGGCAAATGGACGGCAATCGTCTTGACATCTACCATATACAAGGTGCTGATCATGAAAAACACCAATAAGAAAAACATGACATCAATCATAGGAATAATCATGACTTCCGGTTTAGTAAACGATCGTCTATCCCGCAGCCGCATATATCTCACCTTCCTTGTATATCCGCACTATGCAGTTCCAGTGCAGAAAAACACATTTCCATATCGGTAATGATATGATCCAGCCGCTGTATAAAATAAGCATGGATCACTAATGACAATATGGCGACACAAAGTCCAAATGCTGTAGCTATGAGTGCTTCTCCCACTCCTCCGGTAATAGCTGCCGCCTGTCCGGACTCAATATTAAAAATACTGAAAGACGTAATCATGCCGCTGATAGTACCTAATAATCCCAGCAAAGGCGCCATGGTAACGATACTATTCAAATAATACAGCCGACTGCGCAAGTTAGCTAGAAGAATACCTGATTGAATTTCCACAAACCCGTTAATCGGCATGGTGTCCTCCCGACTCATGGCTTCCTCGAGAATGTCAGCCAATCCGCCTTTGCTATGTTGTGAAAATTCTTTAGCTTTTTCATATTGTTTGGTTTTGATTAATGTATAAAATCGAGCAGCAAAAGAACGCCCCGAGTCTGCCGTTTGATAATACAGCCATCGTTCTGCCCCGATATACACAACAAACAAAGAACACGCAAGGAGCACATACATGACAAAACCGCCCTTGTGAAATAATTGAAACCCTTGCCATATCCAATCCATACATTCCTCCGTTTTCCTGTACCTGCCTAAAAATATGCCGATCGTTTCTGTACATTTCATGTTTGTTTATTTTAACCGTTTATGCAATATGTATAAAAAGTAAGGAGTTCCCAATAATGCAGTCATAATACCTGCCCTGATTTCTGTTTGCGGTACAATGACACGTCCCAGCGTATCGCAAAAAACAAGAAAAACTCCTCCGGCAAAGGCTGCTGCCGGAATGAGCCGCCGATGATCAGACCCGACGATAAATCGCATCATATGCGGCATGACAAGACCTACAAAACCAATATTTCCGCTGACACAGACACTGATAGCTGTCAATAAGGAGGCTAAAGTCAATACACATAGCCGGAAAGGAATAACACGCATTCCCAACGCTTGTGCTTCCATATCTCCCAGAACCAGGACATTAAGATGCCGCGCCAACATACTGGTTATACAAATACATCCAATAATTGGTCCTGCCGCAATATATACATGATCCCAGCTGCGATAGTCCAATCCTCCTATGGTCCAAAATAAATATTGATGAAGCTGTTGATTCGTTCCCATGGTGAGCAACCCGGATGTAAGTGCGTTAAACAACATACCGACCACAATGCCGGCTAACAGCAGGGGCATAATTTTAACTCTGCCATGCCGTACAGCCAGCAGTACCGTCAAACTGACGGCCAGCATAGCTCCCACGATAGCAAAAAGCGGCATATATACAGTTCCCAGAACGACGCTTCCCGAAAAAATAGCAAGAACAGCACCTAAAGAAGCCCCGCTGGAAACTCCTAAAATTGCGGGATCGGCCAAGGGATTCAGGAAAACAGCCTGCATGATAGTCCCTGAAACAGCCAATCCTCCCCCTACCAAAAATCCTACGGCCGTGCGCGGCATGCGGATATTCCAAAGTACGGCCTGTTCCTCTGCTGCAGAAGTCCCGCCATCCTGCAAAAATATACCTTGTAAAATATGCGAAACAGAAATAGGAAATTGCCCTAACGATAAAGACAAAAGCACTACAAACAGACAGACGATTCCCATGCCGAGCCAAATCAGCCAAACAGGCTTTTTTGCATTACTCATGATCTGCTCCTCCTGTCTTGCCGATGATCACATCCAGTAACGCATCGCGTCCGGAAGCAGATGACGGGGCACTGTAAATATCGAGATGTCCCGTTGTACTATTTTGCCGCACGGCGATAGGCATCCCATATACAGCACTGAGATTTTCTTCGGTCAATACCTCGGCCGGTTTTCCTATGGCTGCCGTCATCCCTGCTCCCAGCAATATCAGTTTTGTACAGAAACGGGCGGCCAGTGCCAATTCATGAACAACAAGAATTACCGTCTTGCCGCGAGTACAGAGGACACGGCAAAGACGCAGTATCTCCTCCTGATAGAAGACATCTAATCCGGCCGTCGGTTCATCCAAAAACAAGAGCGGTGTTTGCTGTGCCAAAATCTTTGCCAGTAACACCCGCTGCTGCTGTCCTCCGGAAAGTGTGAGCATATCCCTATCTGCAACCTGCATCACTCCGGTGTACTGCATACAGGCATCGACGATACGACGATCATTTTCACCTTCCTGCTGCCACCAATGCAGATGCGGATATCGCCCTGTCGCGACCACATCTCGTACCGTATACCCCGGCAGCAGGCCATCGTGCTGCTTCAAATACGCTGCCTGTTGTGCAAACGTTCCGGCACGTAATTTTCCGATAGGAGTACCGCACAGTTCTACGACTCCCTGCCGGATAGGCAAAAAACCTCGTATTGTCTTAAGCAGTGTACTCTTTCCTGCACCATTAGGACCAATAATGCCGATCATGTCCCCACGGTGTACCGTTAAATCGATGTTTTGCAAAACTGTCAGTGTACCATAGCCGGCAGAAAGCCTATGTATATGTAAAACTATATCAGTAGATTCAATCATGATGATCCCTCTTATAGAACAGCTGAAATGTGTTGTCCGTCAGCCTGTGCAAAAGACTGTCCATATACAGAAAAAGCAATTTCACGAATACCGAAAACAATATCCTGTGACCCGTTATACAGGTAGCTCTCACGTGGTTTCACCAAGTGATTTTCCTTCACTGCTGTCAAGGTTTGTAGAGCCGGATCTTCCAAATATTGCTGCACAAAGCGGTCGGAATCATAATTGCCGTGATTTGTATAGGAAGGCAGAAACAAGTAATCCGGATTTATTTTAACCAGCATTTCTTTGCTCATTGCCTGTCCATTGCGGATACCTGCCGTGGCCATTCCGTTAGTTACACCGGCATACCGGCAGGCATCATCAAACAAGCAGCCTATGCCGCCATAGGTGTTCATAAGAGAAATAAGAACAACGGATTTTCGCTGTTCCTGCGGAATCGCATCTACCTGCCGTTTAATATCCGCAAGCTGCACATCCATCTGCCGGATTATCTCGCTGCCGCGTTCTTCTTCTCCGATAACCTGGGACAGGAGACGTATGGTATCTTTAACCTCTGCCATTGTCACGGCTCCTTTACACACTACAACAGGGATTCCCAAGTCACGCAGCGGAACAACCTTCTCCAAACTTCCCCAATCCGGAATAATAACGACATCCGGTTTCATGGCAGCGATGGCTTCTACAGAAGGATCTGTTATTTTCACCGGAATCTGTTGTGCCTGCGGCACAACCGTAGAGTTTAACGGATCGTCGAGCAGCGCATTGACAGCCACCATGTTACTGGGGGATACTAAGCCCAGCATCATCTCATCCGTTTCCATGGAAAGGGTCAAAATACGCTGTGGTTTACTGTTAAAATGAACAACAGTCCCCTGCACGTCAGTCACATCATATCCACCAGCGGAAACAGCAGAAGCCGTCGTTGCTGCAGGAGCATGACAACCTGATAAAATAAGCAGCATGGATAATAAAAGAATACAAAGAGCTCCATATATACGCTTCAAAAAGCAATTCCTCCAACACAAAAAAGCCGCAAGGAAAAACCTTACGGCAGCTTATCTAAAAAAAGTCCAGACAATCTCCATTCCCATCGCTCGCAGGTCAATCGGTGATTATGAATCAGGCAGTTCTTCTGACTTAAGTTCATTGCTTTGCTGCGCCTTCCCGGAATACTCCAGTGACATTGTGCAACGCGGCTCACTTTTACAGCGGCGGGACCGTGCCGGATTTCAACCGGCTTATCTATTAAGCCCATAGGGGCACCTGATCTACTATATATAGTTGTAAAAACAGCACGGATAAGTTAGCTAAACAACATGTTCAGTTCCTTACCGGTACTAAAAGAATACTATGAATTTCTATTATGGCCAAATAAACCCATATATTCTCTTGTCGTACATATACCAAGCTTGACCTGTTTCCATCTATGTAAGCCACCCTGGCATGTAAATTATACACTGAACGTAAAGATAAATGCAATATTTTTTTATAAATATCATGAATTATACAAGTGAAATTCTATTATTTCAAAAAAAATGCAAATTTAATTTGTGCCAAAATACAGTAAGCATCTACAATGAGCATCTCCTGGGTGTACTGTCCAGATAGAGAATATCATCTAACATGTATTTTTCTTATGATCAAGTAATTAAAACTCATACGGATATATCATGTTGGTTGATAATATTGAGTTTTTCTAATTTGAAATTTGATTCAGAAAGACAATTGATCCAAAGCGTAACCATTTGAAAAATTTGCAATTTAATCTTATCATTTGAAGATTCAGCTGAAGAGACAAAATTTATGTTCTTCATCTTATCATAAATTTTACGGCGTTTATATTCAAACTGAATCAGTACATTTAACTCTTGCTCTGAAAAAATTCTATTATCAGCTTTACTATCAATATATACTACATCATATTGTATCAACAAAATCGCTTCCGGAATATTCTTAACATGATCTCTATAAAAACTTTTTGGACTTTCTCCTAATTCTTCCCACTTTAAAGAAACGTCATCACCTGTAACTACCATAGCATCATCTAATGCATTAAATTTATTTCGTAATAGTTCAGCGATTGCATCAATTTTTTCGCTGAAAATAGCGTCATGCATCATATATCGTAAGAATACATTTTCATCAAGATGAAGCTTTAACTGTTCTTTGGGCGGCAGGAAAGACTGTTCCCATTTTTTAGCCTGCGTTAACATGCTCATATCCATAATCGCTTCTACGGACCTCGATTCATGCTTATATTTAGGTATTTTCAACATGGCTCTGAGAACACCATTATCAATTTGTGCGGTACCTTTTTCGTTGATTAAATGAGGGAATTTTTGTTCAAGAAGCGATCGAATCAACATCGCTCGTCTAATCATAAAGAATTGATCGAATTCATTGACTTGATTTGGGCCAAGTATATTAATATACCCTCTTAACCGACTAATAAAATCAGGGCCTTTACTTTCTTTAAACTTATTCAAAAATAGTTGTTTTTCTTTTTCAATTTCAATTTTTTCTCCACAAAATTCAGCAAAAGAACTACTGGTCCCTCCAACAAAAACAAATATAGCCTTGCCGATTGGGTGAAAACTTTCTTCATCTTTATAAATTCCATCCTGCATAGGTGACAGAAAATATTTTAACCACCCCCAGCTTTCATGAAAATACGAGTCAAATTCATCAAAAATAACAAAGGGTATTTTTCCTCGCAGATTGGAATCACTTATTTGATGAAATGCCTTCTGTAATTCGAGTACTGTTGAAAATTGAGAAATATTATAGCTCATTTTTGTTATGCTTTCAGAAAATTTACTGATAGCCATTTGATTGAGACCATAAGATTTACCGGAACCCGGAGTACCAAATATTGCAATAGATAAGGGTCTGTTAGCGTTTTTTGATACAATATATTCCGAAATTAAGTTATGTATGGTTCGATAACTTTCAATTTCAATTCGATCTATTGTTTTTAATTTTCCGAATTTAGCGGTAGGGATATGCATTAGCACATTTTCTTCCCCATTTTTGACCAAATCAAATGCCATTTGTGAAATGCTGGCAGAACTTTTTTCTTGTAGAATACACCAATTATCCTGATATTCCCTATTCAAAACATTTGGTATTTTTACATCTTGTACATATTCAGGATCTGTATCTTTAATTAAATTTTGTTCAAACATAAGAGGATTGGGAAACGAAGAACTGTCCGGTTTTTCTCCAAAACCATAGTAAAAATACTTTCTTACAGCACTAATTCCTTCTCGAATTCCTTGAAAAATTAAAATGGGAAGCTCTTCTGCTTTATATTCTAAAAATGCAGTTGAAAATCCAGCTACAAAAGCAGAAACAAGACCATACATTTCTCCATCATTGTTATTCCTGAAATCTCCTTCAAACTCATACGGCAAAAAATACAAAAACGATTGGTGCGTATCATCATTTTCACAATAAATGACACCTTCCAATCCAAAAATAACAATAAGATGTTTACATTTTAATAAAAATGATAAATTAGGATTATTTTCTAGCTGCCAAGTAAAATCATGCGCCGTTTTTTCCCAAGATATGCTTTTGCTGATATTGACCCCTTTTGAACGAAGATCATCCGCATTAATAATAATAATAGTTTTATCCCTATGATACCTGAATAAGTGCTGTAAAAGAGGATTTCCTTCTATGGGATTATCCATTTTATAAAAAACAACAGGTGTTATCCCTGTACTTTTGATAGCCAGCGGCCAATACCCGGCATGTTGATTAAATCCATTATTTTCATCATCAATAACAACAATGGGAGCATCAATTACATCTTCTTCCAAGGGTAATACATTTAAATTATTGTTTGTTGTTCCACCTGAAAACCCCATAAATCTATATAGTCTATAAACTTTAGATTCTTTTTGATTAGTTGAACGAGGATATGGCTTTATTTCAACAAAGGAATACAAAAAATGATCATGATAGAAGCTATTCTCTTTAGGAATAACTGGAGAAATAATAGTTTGATCCGTTGCCAAAGCAATCATTTTTGCTAAAAGAAATGCCGCACCCGGTACGGATAACTGATGTAAATTAATGCTGTTTTCCCAATTGAGTTTTTTTTCTTCCTGCGGAAGTATATTCCAGAGCAATACGTTGACACATATATCGCCTGTAACAATAATTTTTATTTTTTGCTTTTCCACATTAAACACCTCCCCACATATGAACTGACATTTTTATATTGAACAATGTGACATTTATTTATTATTGGATTGCTTTAACACATTAATTAACTTCAACCAAACAACTTGAGTCCGCTTAAAATCCTCATAATGTTTTTTCACATGTAAATGAAAATAATCAAACTCATCTAAAATGAGTTCAAACTTATCTTCATTAAAATAATTACATATACAAGGCACCACATGTTTAAGTTTTTCTCTGATTAACGCTATTTCGTTTTCATAATTTTTATTTTGTGTTACGTAGAGTAACAGTGGTTTATACCGAATCCATCCAATAGCCACTTTTAAAAATCTTTGAGTAGTTGTTCCTGGATCAATCTTTATACTTTTTAGATTACCCGGAAGTGAACCAAAAAGTAATTGTTCACAGGATAAAAAGCTATCATGAAACGTATAACAAGGGATTTTTTTGACAACTCTATTACAAATACACGTACTTAAAAATGTGTCTTCTCCTCTTGCTCCTGGGGGATTATAAAACGGAAATATTTTATCAATTTTTGTTAAATTGAATCCTAAATTAGAACCAGAAATAAATTTCATTCCATTCGTTTCCTTAACATGTATCGTTTTATTATTAGTTTTTATGTTAACATCTGCATACGTAATTCCGCCATCCTCCATCTTTGTTTTTACAGATTGCCAGTTGATGATGTCATTACTTACCGCCTCGATAAAAATCCGAAAATCATTTTCTGAAAGTTTAGAATTAAACTCCAATTGCGGCATTGGTGAAATATATCCACAATGATACCCGTGTGTTATATCAGCATACTTAAGATTTTGGATATGTGTCAGCAGTACATTTTCTCCCTTCCATAAAATAGTATTATTCATTTTAATATTTGCTATTGGATATTCATCATCATCAAAAAAAACAAGATAATCCATTCCTTTTTTTATAGCAAAATATAAAACCGCATTTCTTTTCATGGCATATCCCTCGCCAAATATTAGTTCGGCTTCTTCTAATGTGACAATATTTTTTTTGACCAATGTTTCTATTTCGCTTAGAATCACAGTATTATTTAAATAATGAATGGAATCCATCATTTCTAATATTTTAGGATCCGTAATGGTGTAATCATTTACAACTGTATTTGTATAATGCAAATCATATGCAATAAACAGATGAATCCCTATATTATCATTATGTATCAATCCCGATTCTTTCCAATTGTGCACATACATTTTTATTACATTTTTAAAATTTTTGCGGCCTGTCACAAAACCAATACCAATATTTATTTTTTTTTCTTTACTATCCAATTGAACACGCCTCCTATATTTTAATGATATTTTTACACATACTGTCGTTTTCTCTATCTTTTGATAAGTGTATTTACTAAGACCCACTTTCATAAAAGTGGGTCTTAGTAAATACGTCCATTTTTATTTTGTTGACAATAATATATTATTATAATTTTATATTTATTCAATATAGTATGAAATTAAGATACAAAAATATAACTAAAATGGTATGTAAATCATAATATGCATCACATTTTATGTTTCTAATCCGAAAGATTTTTTTACTATTTCCATAAATTTTTAAGACAACTCTCCCGAAATTCCAAAATAAACTATGTATAATAAAAGTTACTTTCAAAACAATTATGTTCTCCCTGTTTACCGATAACAGTAATTTTTTGTTCTTTAAGATTAACTGCACCAAATAGATAAATTGTTTCATCTTTTATCGTTTCTTTTGAATAGTTTATAAAAAAATCGGTAAAATCTTTTTCTTGATATATTTCAGGTAAACAATCTATAGCAAACGCACAATACCGTGAAGCATTCATATGTCCATTTATATCTATATCTGAAAAATAAACATACCGTTTGCCAAGAAAAACTAAGTCATGCGGTATACTAATTTTCCCCAGTTTCCTATAATAGCCGCTTTCTTGTCTTGTACTCTCTGGACGCAGTGTAAATTTTTTTGTCCGGATAATTTTATGTGATTTATAATCAACAAGCAACCATGAACTGTATCCTTTTATAAGAATTTTTTTATTTTGCGCGGTTATATTATACGCGCGTGTCAATTGAAACGGTCCCGGCTTTTCCTCCCATGTGCTAATTGTGATACGATCATTTGCACAAGGAAGTGAACAAAAATGAAACATAATACGAGAAAGTAAAATAGTAACACCATGATTATACAGTATTTTTCTTGATAACCCTTGTCGGGTATAATCTTCATCGGCAATGCTTGTAGCGAGACGTAATAATTCAAAAATATTAAGCTGTCCCCGAACATTACATTGACAAAGATCAATATTTATTTCATTATAAAATGTAAGATTTTTATCATACCAGTGATTATATGTAATCATTTTTCCCTCCACACTTTCAACCCTTTTTCTTTATGATAAATTCTAGAAAAACCTGAGAATAAACGCAAGGAAAAGCAGTCTATGACAGAAAAGCCAAGTAAATTGATATCACCATTATATCTGATAAAAATGTTTTTTATGTGCAATTTTACTGTCATTAATTGGTTTCAATGCTGTGCTGGAAAATATTTTTAACTTTTTAAAATATAAGCTACTTAGTCTCTGATAAGTAAAACTAACTTGGAAAAAATCTTAAACTACTACAAAAAGAGCCACTTTAATAAAAGTGGCTTTTACCAATTACATTCCATTTTTATTTTATTTTATTTCCAATAATCCTTTTTTATTATACCATTAATTGAAGATAATATCAATATTTGATGACACCGTGTATGTGTCTGTAGGTTTGTCAAACATATATTTTTGTATTATTGTGCAATATTAAACATTTTTAATCAATCAAACAATACGTTATTTTATGTAAAAATGATTATATAAACAGTATTTTTTTTACTCATATCGTAACGCTTCAATAGGGTCTAATTTTGCGGCCTTACGTGCGGGGTAAATGCCAAAAAACAAGCCGATACCCACCGAAAATCCAAAGGAAAGAATAATAGGAGCCGCCGTGATAACCGTAGTAAACCCACCGAACTTTGAAATGAGCAGTGAGGTGGAGATACCAAAAACGATACCTAAAAAACCGCCAATGACACCGATACTGATCGATTCAATTAAAAATTGCATCATAATGTTTTTAAAGGTTGCCCCCAATGCTTTACGGATTCCGATTTCCCGAGTTCGTTCTGTAACGGATACCATCATGATGTTCATGATACCGATTCCTCCGACAATAAGTGAAATCGCAGCAATACTTCCTAAAAACAAGGTAAGCATGGTCGTTGTACTGTTCATTGTTTCCATAAGACTCGTTAAATTGCGAACAGTAAAGTCATCTTCTTTATTGCCGATAATGCGATGTCGCTGCCGTAATAAAGTTTCTATTTCGTTTTGTACTTGATCCATTTTATCCAGACGCGATACTTGTATGTTAATAGATTGTATATAGGTGATTCCCAATAACCGTTCTTGTGCAGTAGTCAGCGGAATCAAGATAACATCATCTTGATCACGTCCCATCGAAGATTGTCCTTTACTCTCCAAAACGCCAATAATTTTATAAGGTGAAGAATCAATGCGGAACGTTTTCCCCACAGGATTAACCGTACCAAAAAGATTCGCTGCAACGGTCGTTCCAACTACAGCTGCCCGTGTACGCGTACTAAGATCACTTTGTGTAATAAAAGCCCCCGTCGATACCGTAAGATCACGGATCGCCATATATTCCGGCGTTACTCCGTAAACAGAAGTATTCCAGTTCTGATTGCCATACACTACTTGATAGGAACTATTCACGGTAGGTGCTACATAATCAATATTTTTAATTTTTTCCTTGATTGCATCCGCATCTTCAAGTTTTAGTTTTTGACTGGATCCGGCAGCAGAACGGACTCCGCCTGAATTAGCAGAACCCGGCATTACAATAAGCATATTGCTTCCCAAACTAGCAATAGAATTAGTCACTTTTTGCTGCACGCCCATACCGACAGATATCATGGCAATAACGGCACCTACGCCAATGATAATACCAAGCATCGTCAGTATGGAGCGCAATTTATTGGATAATAATGCATTAAAAGCAATCTCAATACTTTCTTTAAACAACATCCATAGATACTCCCTTTCCTTCATCTCTAGTAATTCTGCCATCACACATAAGCAGCTGTCGATCAGCACATGCCGCTATTTCTGGCTCATGTGTTACAAGAATAATAGTATGGTGACGTTCATGAAGTGTTTCGAATATTCCCATAATTTCTTTTGAAGATTTTGTATCTAAATTTCCCGTCGGTTCATCTGCCATGATAATATGGGGATTATTAACTAATGCTCTGGCAATAGCCACTCGTTGCTGCTGTCCGCCGGATAATTCATTGGGCTGATGATTTGCCCAGGAACCAAGACCTACAGAAGTCAACAAAGCTATAGCCCGTGCTTCCCGCTCTTTTTTGTCAACACCGGCATATACTAACGGAAGTGCTACATTATGCAAAGCCGAAACGCGTGATAATAGATTGAAATTTTGGAATACAAACCCAATTTTTCTGTTGCGGGTCATCGCTAAGTTATCGTCTGACAAATGGGAAACTTCTTCGCCATCCAATTCATAGATACCGCTTGTAGGACGATCCAGACAGCCAAGGATATTCATCAGCGTCGATTTTCCGGAACCGGAAGGCCCCATCAAAGCAATAAAATCGCCTTCTTTAATAGTAAGAGATACTTCGTTTAATGCTGCAAAATCTTCGCCGCCTATATGATATACTTTTTTTATATTCTGCAAATGCATTATTACCTTATCCATACTACGTACCTGCTTTCTTTACATGGGCGGCGGAGGTCCGGCCTGATTTTTACTAGAAGAAGTTTTAGGAGCTGTATAGGCAATAGAAACAGCCTCTCCCTCTTGGAGACCACTGAGAATTTCGACATCATCCCCGCTATAGATTCCTGTTGTTACAGGTGTTTGCTGAGTTTGTCCCGATTTGTCAACAATCAGGACATAGGGTCCATGGTCATTTGTTTTTAATGCTGCAATCGGAATGCATACTACATTGTCTTTTTGCGCTGTCGTTATGTCTACACGCGCAGTCATTCCCAGTCGTAATACATCGTCAGGATCATCAAGGTCCAGTGTAACATAATAATATATAACACTACTCGAAGAAGACGATGTTGAAGAGGAGGACGATGAGGATGCAGAGGTACTGGAAGACGATGTATCCCAAGTGTTATTTACATCGGTCTGGGAAATACCAGACACGCGCGCCGTAAAGGTTTTCCCCGTATAAGCATCTACCGTAAATGTCGCATCTTCCCCCACCCGAATATTGCCGATATCCGTTTCATCCACTTTGGCACGTATTTGTTTTTGTGTAGAATCAGCAATATTCATAATGACCGTTGGATTACTAGTCCCCTGCACTGCCATCGTTCCCGATGACTTCGGTTCGCCCACAACGATACCGCTCATCGGTGCAGTAATCACCGTTTCCGCTACATCTGATTCTGCTTCCGCTAAGTCGCTGACTGCTGTATCATAATTGAATTGCGCATCATCCAAATCTGATTTTGTCCCGGCTCCCATATTATATAAACGTTGCGCTCGCTCCAACTTGATTTTTGTATTGGTAACCTTATACTGTGCCTGATCCCGTTTGGCTTCATAATCCTTGCCATCCAGTATCGCCACTGTTTGCCCCGAAGTAACTGGATCATTTTCCTTTACAAGAATTGATTTGATACGCGCTGTAATTTTGGCACTTACTTCTACTGAATTGATAGGGCGAATCGTACCGGTAGCAGAAACTATAGTTTTTAAATCCTTACGACTTACCGCTGCCGTTTCGATAGACGTAATTTTCTTTGCGTTTTCCTGTGTTTGATAATACCTATATCCGCCAAAAATACAAACAACTGTAAAAACAACTGCCATTACTATTTTACTATTTTTATTCATATATAAAACAAACCTCCCTGCATCGCATCTATGTAAACAGTATATCATATTTATGAATAGTATAGAAAATATCTTATGTGAAAGAACAATTCCCGGCCGTAGAAAGATAATGTTATTTCAACAAAACAAAAAAGGGGGCAAAACATTTACTTTATTATATAATATACAGTGTTACGATTTGTTTACAAAATAGTATAAATTTCGTGTATGGTATCGAATATATAGTAAAAGTATGCTCCTTCATTTTCGGTATATGTAATCAGTATGTTAGATAAGAAAAGACGCCATTACTTATGCTAAACACAACTATTATTTTCCATTGGCATGTGATAAAATAAGATGTTAATTCTATATAGATTCGAGGTAATTATGGCTAATAAACTTGTTTCCGGTACGTTGATCCTGACAGTTTCTCTGTTTGTCGTCAAAGCTATCGGCAGTATCAACTGGATCATCTTGTCACGCATACTTGGCGGTGAAGGCATTGGTATTTACCAGATGGCATTTCCTATTTACTTATTGGCACTGGAAGTATCCAGTGCGGGTATTCCTATTGCTATTTCTATTATTACTGCAGAAAAAGCAGCTAAGGAGGATTATGCGGGAGCGCAGCGGATTTTTCATGTATCCCTGACCATGCTCTGTATCACCGCACTGATTCTCAGTATTCTTGTCTTTTTTGGTTCCCGCTGGCTTATCGAGTATCATATTATCCGCGAAAGCCGGGCGTATTATTCCCTTATCGCGTTAGCTCCGGCTATCTTTTTTACGACGATTATTGCCGGGTACCGCGGGTATCTTCAGGGATGGCAGAAAATGACTCCCACTGCCGTATCCCAGATTGTAGAACAATTAGTCCGCGTAGGCGTTATGCTCGGTTTTGCCGCGGTATTGCTGCCATACGGATTAGAATATGCAGCCGGCGGAGCCAGTTTAGGCGCCGGAGCCGGCGGGGCAGCGGCATTGCTGGTTCTGCTGTTTTATTATTACAAATTAAAACATCGTTTGCCAAAAAACGGTCCCGTTTTTCCTCAGGAAAAAATCAGTCATATCTTAAAACGCCTAGTGATATTGGCTTTGCCTATTTCACTGGCCAGCATCATGCTTCCTGTTGTATCCAATTTAGATTTGCTCATCGTGCCGCGGCGCTTGGAAATTGCCGGATATGCTACTGCCCAGGCTACAGAACTGTTTGGGTATTTAAACGGCATGTCGGTACCTCTTATCAATTTAGCGACTATTCTGACAGCGTCTATGGCTATGAATCTGGTCCCGGCCATCAGCCATTACCATACACTGGGAGACTCGGAATCGGTCTATGATAAAACCGCCAGTTCCATGCGTGTCGCCCTGTTGGCAACGATTCCTTTCAGTGTTATGCTCTATGTATTAGCTAAGCCAGTCGTAACGTTTATCTACAATGCTCCGGCAGCTACCGATGCTACGCAGGCCATTGCCCTGGCTATCGTTTTCCTGGGATTGCATCAAGTCAGTACCGGTATTTTACAAGGACTGAAGATGCCCAAGATTCCGGTCATGAATATGGGAATAGCTTGTGTCATCAAAGTATTTTGCAACTGGTTCCTCGTCGCGATTCCGACATTGGGTATTATCGGGGCTTCGTATGCAACCGTTGCCGATATCGGCGTTGCTGCCGCTTTGAATTTGTTTTTTATTTATAAACACACCGGATATGCTATGCAGTTTAAAGACGTATTGAAAAATATCGTCTGTGCTGCTGCTATGGGTATCGTCATGCAGGGGATCTTCAACTACACAGAACATATCGGCTTGTTTTTAAGCCTTCTGCTTACCACAATGCTGGGAACGGCAGTGTATATTGGCTTAATGGCTGCCTGCGGCGGTGTCACGCGAAGAGACGCTGCAAAAATCCCCGGCATTGGAAGATTTTTCTAAGTACCCTTCTTGCAATATATCGCACCACAAAAAAACGCCTGCCTGACGATGTCCGTTCCCCGAGAGGAACGTATCGCCGGCGGCGTTATTTTATATTTTTTATGGCTGCGGTACATATTTAGCTGCTGGTTTACACCATTCCGTATGAGCTAAATACGCATGGGTATTCCAAAGCAAGGCAGAAAAAGCAGAAAAGATAAGTCGAAATTCAAAGTGTTCAAAACTCATGGGACCCTCAAAGAACGGAACGCGATCCAATTCATACGGATCGTCCCAAGGGAAATCCCGGCCTGTATTTACCGTAAAAGCAAGACTATATCCGGCCGCTTTCGTCTGCGTTTTGACCAAGTCGTTATATTTTCCTTCGGGATACGCAATACAAGTAACCCGTTTTCCCAATTTTTGTTCCATCAACTGCTTAGACTGGGTAAGTTCGTATTTCATACGATTTTCATCAAAACTTGGCAGCGGTTTATGGCTGATCGTATGAGAACCAAATTCCATACCATTCTTAGACATAGACTGTACCTGATTCCATGTCAAATATCCCGGCTTTTCCATCAAATCCATGATGAGAAAAATCGTTCCTGTCATATGATATTTCTTCATGATAGGATAGGCGCACTCGTAATTATCTACATATCCGTCATCGAACGTGATGAGCACCGGTTTATCCGGCAATGCCCCGTCTCCCCGCATATACTGAATAAATTGTTTCTGCGTAATAGCATGATAGCCGCGGTCATGAAGATACTTCATTTGCTCTTCAAAATCAGCCGTAGTCATCGTAAGAGCTGTTTTATATTTGTCATTGACTTGATGATAGTTCAAAACCGGAACACCGGTCAGATGATAATTAGCCGCTCCAAGGTACCAGTATGAAAAGATACCGACAATCAAGACGACTAGTGCCAACATCACACCGACGAGCCAGTAAATGATTTTTTTCACTATTTCCTCCCGGAAAACGCTAAAAATTCAATAGTACAGGTATTAGAGTACCACATTTTCCCTGTCATGACAAGTGATTTTATAATGATATTGAGAAAACGACACGATCGTATCCTGTACAGTCCGGATTACTTTACTTTCTGTATTGTCTTGGGAAATTTATTTTCCTGCAGCCACGCTGTATTTTTTTGCGTTATGGCCTTTTGCACTTCACATAGACAAATATACTCCATCTGAGCTAGCTCTTTTGCTGTCCCCAGATACATGGTTTCCTCATAGAGATAATCCCGCAGTTCTTGTTCATCTACATCGTCTTGCATGGCAAAGCGCATATCCTCGGAGGCCTGCAGTTTTGTCAAAACCTTAAGCCAATCAGCATACTCCTCCTCCGTCAGGCAAAAATATCCAAACTCATCGGACGTGAGCACCTCCTGTGCGCAAACGACCTGCTTGGCATAGTCCAAGCCCGTACTTCTATCGATAACACGGAGCTGCCGTTCTTCCCCATCTACATATACTTTCACAGCGTTTCCTCCTGTTTCCAAGAAAAATAGGCCTCCCCTGCGAGAAGTCTAAAAAATTTATATTTCTCCTATAGCACACCCACTAATCTGTTTCTGTATCAGAAACAGAACTTCACTTCTGCCCTAGTTTCTTCATTAGGGTCCACATTACCGCTTTTAGCTCGTGAAGCAATCGACTGCATAGCAGAGAATTGCACATTTTTAGCAATAACATAATCCACACCGATTCCCCAAGAACATACATTGTCGAGAAAATCGTTATTACGCCAGGAGTTTGTCGATCCATACAGCACATTTTTGTCTGCATTAACGTATTTCTATCCAGGCATCCCAAGTACCCATCTTACCCATATCTGTTGTGCCATAGGTAAGCAGTGCACCCCATAATCCTGCATTTTCGTCTGTCATGGCGGCTTGTTCTTTGTATACCTTCTGATAGTCACCGAGAAGAGTTGCGGCCGGTGAAAATGTATATTTCATATACCCGCCCCAAATATGGCTTAGGTTCTGTGCAACCGCTTCCTGCCCACTGAAACCATTATAATATATACACCGGGCGCCGGCTTTGCCGAACGTACCGTCTACAGATGCAAATCCCGTGGCAACTCCGGTCAAATCATGCGAATGTATCGCTGTATTGACAAAGGGTGTCGCATAGGCGGGATTGAAGACTGCCCCTTCTTTAAATTCACCATAGCCGCCCATCAACGTACCCGCCCCCTTCTGCACGGTCAAGCTGGACGCCGTCCATTTCATCGAAGTGCTGCAGCGATAAGCTGTTGCCCATAGCATATTCCCAGCGTCCGATAAGTAAATTTGTCGTCTTGCCGAACGTATGCATCACATAGACCAGATTCGGGTAGATCGTGGATTGGGATGCCGCACTTTTATCCCCAACGGTAAAATTCTGAGAATCCGCCATGAACCGTACCGTGGCTGACGTGTGGTCATCTATAGCCGCATCGAAGCGGATCCGCGGACGAAAATCCCAGGAATTATTGCCTTCGTTGTGATCTTTTTGATAGCGGTAGCGCAGCCGTACATCTCCGCTCACATGAATGGTCCCCATCTTATTCTCCAGATCACGTATTCGTACGCCCAGCCGATTCAATTCATCCGTATATTCTTCTGCCAGCCGCTGGATCATCATGGTCCGCTGTTCTACACTGTCTCTGTCCATATGAGCCAGGGCCCGAGCCGTCAATTCTGCCGCTTCATATCGGGTAATTTGCCGCTGTCCTTGAAAAAAACGACCATCTCCCCCCTTCAATTATACCTGCTTCCGATAATTTTTTGATCGACTGATAGGCCCAGCAGTCCTCCGGCACTTAGACGCTGCCAGAACACTTGTCGTTCCCAAAACAACCAGCATTGCCGTTGCTGCAAAAATCTTCTTATTCATCCCCCCTGCATCCCCTCTTTCTCTTCATCTGATACAACAAACTGTATATAGTATACACGGATACGACAGGCTTGAAAAGAAAGAAAAATGTATATTTCGTTGCCAATTCGGAATACGATACGCATATTCGTACGAAAACGCGCAATAATGATCCACCAGCTTAGCTGGTGGTTTTTCTTATGCGGCCTATAAGGCCTAGTCTACCAGCGGCGCTTTACAGCGCATGTTCGGTCCGTTACTTGCATATTATTTCCGGTTACCCGTAAACGGGTCTTCTAAATCTAATGTAAGCTGTTCGGACATTTCATCTTCTTTAAGTTGTTCGCGAATATAGGCAGTTATCTTCTTCTCGTTTTTCCCTACGGTATCTACGTAGTATCCACGACACCAAAATTGTCGATTCCGGTACTTATATTTCATATTTCCCCATTTTTCATAAATCATCAGACTACTTTTTCCTTTGAGAAATCCCATGAAACGCGATATACTCATCTTGGGGGGAATTTCCAACAGCAGATGTACATGATCCGGGCATGCTTCTGCTTCTAGTAAAGTCACACCTTTCCACTGGCATAATTCTCGTAGTATTTGCCCTATTTCATATCGCTTTTGCCCATAAAATACTTGCCGCCGATACTTCGGCGCAAATACTACATGATATTTACAATTCCATTTACTGTGTGATAGACTGTGTGTGTCATTCATTGAATGACCTCCTTTGATGTGGATAGGTTTGCAGTTGACGGACCGCATTCTTATCTTACATTAAAGGTGTTTTGTTTTAAACCTTTATAGACTCATCGCTTAAGCTTTTTGGAACCCCTGGTCTAACCAGGGGTTTTCTAACTACAAAAAAAGACCACTCCGAAGAGTGGTCTTTAAAAATCTTATTCGATTGATTAGAATACGAATACGAATTGTGCACGAGTTTCTTCGTTAGGATCCTTGGTGCCGTAAGAGGAATCTTTGAGGCTCGAAGCAAAGGACTGCATAACGGAGAACATGACGTTCTTGCCGATCGTGTAATCCACGCCAACACCCCAGGATTTAACGTTATCAATGAGGTTAGCTTGTCTCCAACTGTTCGTGGAGCCATACAGTGCATTCGGATCTGCATTGATGTATTCCAACCATGCATCCCAGCTGCCCGCCTTATTGAAGGCTGCCGTACCGTAGGAAAGCTTAGCTCCCCACAAGTTAGCATCATCATCATATTGTTTAGTCTGGTCTTTCTTAACCTTCTGATAATCGCCAATCAAATTCCATTTGTCGCCCAATTGGAATTTTGCATAGCCGCCAATAATCTTGGAAAGATTTTGCGTTTTAGCAGTAGAATCATTGAAGGCATTGTAGTATACACCGAAGCCTACTTTATTAAACGCCCCTTCGATTTCACCATAACCAGTTTGTACACCTACTAAAGTATGACCTCCTGTTTGAGTAATATACTTATTATTTGAAACTGGGTTACCATCAGCATCCGTATACACACCAGTATAAGCAGCACCTTCTTTAAATTCACCAAAGCCGCCGGTCAAGGTGAAGTTGCCTAATTTGTACTGACCCTGCATGGCTTCGAAGGTATCACCGTACTGTAAGCCGAGACCATTGCCGAGGTTGTAAAAATCCCAGCGGCCGGCTTTTACGTTGAAGTTCTTGGTGAGATCGGACGTAACATAGGCATCATCCACATAGCTAGAAGTACTTTCACCCGAAGCAGCTGTTGAAGCGCCATCAAAGAAAGTCTTATTACCAGTACTAATACCAAGAACGGCCTTGGTCTTATCGTTGATGTAGGCATTGGCACGGAGACGCATCCGATACTGGAACTGGTCGTTTGTTCTCAAGGGAGTGACTTTCTGAGTAATTGGATCTACTCTGGCCGCATCACGTGTAAAACCATCGGACTGGTGTTTGTAACGAATACGGAAATCACCGGTCATCTTGACGTTGCCGACTTTTTGTTCGAGGTTGCTTACGCGAACGCCGAGGTTGTTGAGTTCATCAGCATATTCGTCAGCCAATTTGTTGATCATAGCGCGCTGTTCAACGGAAGCTTTGTCCATGTGAGCCATGGCTTTTGCTGTCATTTCAGCAGCTTCGTAACGAGTGATGTTGCGGCTGCCCTGGAAATACGTGCCGTCAACGCCCTGGATAATGCCAGCGTCAGCTAATTCTACAACGGATTTGTACGCCCAGCTGTCGGTCGGTACATCAACGAACGGGTTGGCAGCGAATGCGCAGGTAGCGCCTACAGCCATCGTAGCAACTAAAGAAGCCAAGATTTTCTTTTTCATAAAATAAAACCCCTTTTCTGAAAAAATTATGTTTGTAATACTTGCTTCGTTACAGTGCGAGCTTCTGCATATTTCTCAAGGGGTCATTGGCGAGTTGTCCTAGTTTCCTCTCTTTTACTGCCTTGAGTATGCTGCTGTCTGCTCTGAAAGATGATACCTACGGCCACGTAAACACATACCTTCAGTATTCAGTTTCCGTACTATCACCTTGTTGCTATTATATCTCACTGTTTCCTTTTTGTAAAGCTTAAATTGTGATTTTGTATACATTTTCCAGGTTTACTGCAGTAATTTTGAGAAAACTATTCCATGACCGATAGTTTTTCTCCAGTACCGCGGCTCGTTTTCATATATGAGAAAGACCGGAAATTGATAATCACTGTTTCATACAGGAAATACATAATAAAAACAGCGAATGCAAAAAAAGAATGCTCTCTGCCTTCGCCGTCCTCTGTAGTTACACTTTATTGACTTCATGCGGTTTAAACCGGGTGGACATGGGATTATCCTCCGGCTTGACCTGTCCCATTTTGCCGAGAAGGGAGTGCTTACTCATAAAATACGTATGCAGCAGTGATTCCGGTATCTCTCCCAGGGGCTCTCCCAAAAACTTTTTATATAATTTCTGGATCGCCGGATTTTCCCAGCTGGCCTTGATATCGGTTTCTGCATCCCGAGCATACAGGGAATCCATCCGTGCCTGCTGTGCCGCTTTGACTTGGGGCAGTTTCATTTTCGGCTGGCCGCCGCCGCCGATACAGCCGCCGGGACAGGCCATTACTTCGATAAAGGAGTAATCTTCAAAGGCATTGCGGGCAATCAAATCATCAATAAATGCCCTGGCATTGGCAAGTCCGCTGATGGCTGCCACATGGATAACAAAATGGCCGAACGTGACCGTTGCTTTTTTTACTCCATCCAGTCCCCGCACGGGTTCAAATGGCAGGAAAATAGCAGGAGCCTTGCGCCCGGTAAACATATAATAGGCCGTCCGCAGTGCTGCCTCCATCACGCCGCCCGTATTGCCGAAAATAATGCCGCCGCCGGAAGCCTGTCCGAACACATCATCAAAAGGAGAATCCGCCAGCGCATCAAAATCAATGCCTTCTTCTCCCATCCACCGGGCTAATTCTCTCGTGGTAATGCAATAATCTGTATCTCGAATACCGGGAATATCCCAGTACTGCGACGAAGCCTTCAATTCGGGCCGGCGTATTTCGGATTTTTTCGCTGTACATGGCGTAACGCAGACATTGACGATATTTTCAGCTTCTATATCTTTCATTTTTGCAAAATATGTTTTAATGATCGTACTTAAAATACTGATCGGGCTTTTTGTGGTCGATAAATGCGGAATCAAATCCGGGTAGAAAATCTCCGCAAATTCCACCCATCCCGGGCAGCAGCTGGTAAATTGCGGGATGGGTGCTTCTTCTGACTGCAGGCGGTTCAGCAGTTCCGTGGCTTCCTCCATAATGGTCAGATCCGCCCCAAAGTTTGTATCAAATACATAGTTGCCGCCGAGGGCTCGCAGCGCAGCCACCATTTTTCCCTCCACAAACGTGCCAAAAGGTTTGCCGAAGGCTTCTCCCAAGCCGACACGCACAGCCGGTGCCGTTTGGAAAATGACGACTTTTTCAGGATTTTTAATAGCTGCTTTTACTTTTTCAATTTCCGATACTTCAGTGATCGCGCCGAACGGACATACGGCGGCACATTGGCCGCAGTGCACGCACATGGGCATATCACCCGTACTGGGAAGATAATAATGATCAAGGACAGTCATCTCGTTCGCACACGTACGGCGGCACAATGTACAGTTTTTGCACTTACTTTCATCGAATTGCACAGCAATATTGTGCTCGTCGATGGGAACTCGACGAGGAATTTCTCTGAAACGACTTGTAAATGTAGGCAATGTATTCTCTCCTTAAGGGTAATAACTGTAAATTATTATTTTCACAATCTCTTGTTTATAGGATAATACAAATGCTGTAATTTTTCCAATGTTTTTGTGAAAATCCCTTAATTGATTTTACATAGGTACCATTCCGTTTACGCATAATTTACACGATTACTGGTTCTTATCCTCCAGTTCACACCAGCGCGCGGTCATATACTCTACCTTTTCCTGCATGTCCTGCTGCTCCTTCAGCACGCTTTCCAGCTGTTCGTAATTGCTGCCGGCGGCCGCAACAGCATGGTTCAAGCCTGTGAGCATTTTTTCATACCCCGGCAGTTCCCGGGTAATCGTCTCTAATTCTTCCTTTTCACGGAACGTCAAGCCTTTTTTCTCTTGATGCAGTATTTTCGAAGAACATGATTTTTCTTCGCCTGCGGCGTACGTGATAGTTGATTTTTCTGTATGGCTTACGGACTTTTCCAATAAATACTCCGAGTAGTCGCCATAGTACCGCCGCCAGGTCCCCCGTTCCAAAATAAACAATGTATCCGCTACGCGATCTAAAAAATATCGATCATGGGATACCGTCAGCACCACGCCCTGATAGGTGTCGAGATATTGTTCCAAGACGATCAGCGTGGGTATATCTAAATCATTGGTCGGTTCATCCAGCAGCAATACGTTCGGCTGTTCCATCAAAATCCGCAGCAAATACAGCCGGCGCCGTTCCCCGCCGCTGAGTTTATAGATATAGGTCCACTGCATTTCCTCGGTAAACAAAAATTGCTCTAACAGCTGCGACGCGGATACGGTCCTGCCGAATTGATTCGTTACATAGGCACCATGCTCTTGTACATATTCTATGACCCGTTGATTTTCATCAAAGGCAGGCAGCTGCTGCGTAAAAAAGCCAAACCGCACGGTTTGCCCGATAGTCAAATTCCCCTCCGTGGGAGACAGTTGTCCGGCCAGCACGTTAAGAAGAGTTGATTTGCCGGCGCCGTTTTCCCCGATGATCCCGATACGGTCATGCTTTACAACATGATAGGTCACATGTCGAAACAACGGTTCCTTTTTTTCGTACGCAAACGATACATCGTCTATGTCCAGAATAGTCTTGCCCAAGCGTGTCGAAGTATCCAGAATTTCCACGGTGCCCGTCGGTTTTCCCGATTCCATGGCACAGAGCTGTTCATATCGTTCCTTACGTGCCTTCTGTTTCGTCGAGCGGGCTTGTGCCCCGCGTTTGATCCAAGCGGTCTCCCGGCGGATCAGATTGCGGCGTTTCGCTTCACTTGCTTCCTCCTGTTCCAAGCGCTGCTGATGCAGTTCGAGATATTGTGCATAGTTTCCGTTATAGGCATAGACCTTTCCCCTATCAAGTTCCAGCATAGAATCAATAACCTGATCGAGAAAATAACGGTCATGCGTACTGAGCAGCAAAGCCGACGGACTGTCATGCAAATATTGTTCCAGCCAGACTATGGTCGTATCATCTAAATGATTTGTCGGTTCGTCCATGATCAGCAGATCACAAGGCAAAATAAGAGCGCGTGCGAGTCCTACTCGTTTGCGCTGCCCGCCGGACAACGTATCTACGACTTGATCCAGCGTGTCAATGCCTAATTGCTGCAGGATGATTTTTGCCTTTTGTTCCAATTCCCAGGCTTGCAGACGATCCATATCCTCCATCAAATCCGCAACAGCTTTATTATCGTTATGCTGTACGGCCGCTTCATAGCTGCGCAGCAGTGCCATCACCGGCAAATCCCCATCCAACACACTTTCCAAAACGGTCCGGCCCGGTACAAATTCCGGTTCCTGCGGCAGAAAGTGAATACGCGCTTTTTGATTGTACTGTATCTCCCCGCTATCTGTTTCTACTTGGCCGGCAATAATCCGCAGCAACGTAGATTTACCGGCGCCGTTTAACCCGATCAGCCCGATTTTTTGTCCGACGTCAATAGAAAAATGCACATTATCAAATAAAACCCGCATGCCATATGATTTTTTTACGTTTTCTGCCGTTACTATATTCATAGCTGCTATTACCTTCTTTATTATAATTACTATACTCTATCATACCAATAAACCGCCCGTCTCCGCAAGCGCTGCTATTTCGGCAGCCTGCATAGGAAAAAAACGGTCTATTTGTTATTTTTCCTTTATAGGATGGACGATCCGATGAATAACGCCTTGCTTGATTACGTAAAGTAAAGTAAAATGTAAACATATTTTTAATTTTATTATTTTATTCTTTTATTATATATTCTATATATAGTCATGTAAAAGATCATTACAAACGGGATAGTTTCCCGTCGAGAGGAGTTTTTTCTTATGTTTCAAACAAATACAGGCGTATTGATTGCATTTGCGGCCTACTTATTGCTGATGCTGGCAATCGGTGTTTACTATTACCGCTCGCAGCAGGAACTCAGCGATTATATTCTTGGCGGCCGCAGCCTGGGACCCTGGATTACGTCGATGAGTGCAGAGGCATCTGACATGAGCGGCTGGATGCTGATGGGGTTGCCCGGCTTTGCGTATTCCACGGGCATTTCGGCCTTCTGGACAGCCTTTGGTCTGGCATTAGGCACGTATCTAAACTGGAATTATGTCTCTATACGCCTGCGCAACTACACAGAAATTGCCAATAACAGTTTGACTATGCCCGATTATTTAAAAAACCGCTTTCACGATGAATCCAATCTTATTCGTCTTATATCCGCTGTTTTTATCCTTATTTTCTTCTTGATCTATACTTCCTCGGGATTTGTTGCCGGCGGCAAACTGTTTGAAATCGTTTTTGGCATGGATTATTTTACCGCACTGTTAGCCGGTGCCAGCGTCGTTGTTATTTACACGTTTCTCGGCGGCTTTCTGGCGGTGTGCTGGACCGATTTCATTCAAGGCTGCATGATGTTTTTGGCAATCGTTTTGGTTCCTGTAGCCGGAAGCATATATGCCGGGGGCTTCGATGTCATTCTGGAACGCGTGGCAGCGACCTCGCCGCAGCTTCTGGATTTAGTGCCTGACAAAGGACCTGCCGGTATCATTGCTATTATCTCAGCCATCGGCTGGGGACTGGGGTATTTTGGACAACCTCACATTTTAGTCCGCTTTATGGCGATCCAGGATGCCTCCGAATTACACAAGGCAAAGCATATCGCCATGACCTGGGTCATTATTTCGTTATCGGCAGCTGTATTTGTCGGGCTGGTCGGCAAAGTGGTACTAACGACTCCACTCATCGGAGCTGATTCGGAAAAGGTATTTCTTATTATGAGCGAACAGCTATTTCCGCCGTTTCTTTCGGGACTCATCTGGTCTGCCGTATTGGCAGCCATCATGAGTACGGCGTCATCCCAGCTTTTGGTTACGGCATCTGCCATTTCCAAGGATTTCTACCACACGTTTATCCGTACCCACGCCAGCGAAAAAGAATTGATTTACATTAGCCGTATCACCGTACTGGCTGTTTCCGCCGTGGCGATCTACTTAGCCTTAGACCCGGATAACTACATTCTCACCATGGTTGCCTATGCTTGGGCCGGTTTCGGTGCTGCTTTCGGCCCGACAATATTGCTTTCTCTGTTCTGGAAAAAAATGACCAAAAACGGAGCTTTGGCAGGCATTATCGTCGGCGGTGTCACCGTTTTGATTTGGAAACAATTTGCTTGGTTTGATTTATATGAAATCGTACCTGGTTTTTTATTTTCTCTTCTGGCTATTATCCTTATTAGTCTATGGGAAGGCGGGGCCGATATGTCTATACAAAAGGAATTCGACAAGGCTGTTCATTTTAAACAAAAAATCTCAAAAATAAACTCGGAAGACTAATTCCGTCGTCGACAAAAATCCCTCACCTTATATAGGGTGAGGGATTTTTCATATTTACTGATGCATCAGCAGACTGCTGCGTTTAATATTCCGGTTCAATAATTCCATATTTTCCATGTTTCCGTTTATATACCACATTAATTGTATCTGTTTCTGAATTAAGGAATACAAAGAAATCATGCCCGACAAGATTCATCTGCAAAATAGCTTCTTCCACGTCCATCGGCCGTGCAGCAAATTTTTTCACACGAGCAATTTCAAATACTTCTTCCGGTTCCGTCTTGCCGACAACCAATTCATCTTTAAAAGCTCCGCCTTTCATACGGCGAGCCAATTTTGTTTTAAATTTATGTATCTGGCGGACCATTTTATCAAATACAAGGTCGATAGCCGCATACATGTCTTCATTGGCTTCCACGCCTCTTAGTACTACACCGTCCACTTTCAGTGTGATTTCAGCAATTTGACGTTCTTTTTCAACAGAAAGAAGTGCCTGGAGAGTTACCTCATTATCAAAATATTTAGTTACTTTTTTTTCATGTTTCAATACATAGTCTTTTAATGCCGGAGTTACTTCAATATTCTTTCCTCTAACGATTGCTGCCATAACAATCCCTTCCTTTCATCAGCCCGTACCCGCAGATCCTATAAGCAGGATGCAACATTGCGGCTGCCAGCCTTTATATGTACTATATTCAACATATGCAGATAAAATTCCTGCTTATAAAAAAATACTTTTTTTGTTGACATTTATCAGGAACAATGGTATTATTTACAGCAACAATACTATATTGTATTCATCCAGAGCAGCTGAGGGAATGGCCTGATGACGCTGCGGCAACCCCCATACGGGAAGGTGCCAATTCCATCGGATTTGTTCCGGCAGATGAAACTTGTACGCAAAGTTAACCGTCATCTGTTGACGGTTTTTTTGTACTCATTTTTAAGATGTTTTAGGAGTTGATATTGTGATTGATTTGAAAGACATTACAAAGAACTACGGCGGTAAAACCAAGGTGCAAGCTTTAAACGGAATTTCCCTTACCATTCATGACGGAGAAATTTTCGGCATTATCGGCAAGAGCGGCGCCGGCAAGTCGACGCTTATCCGTTGTATTAATATGCTTGAAAAGCCGACATCGGGCTCGGTCATTATCGATGGCGACGATTTAACTAAAATGAATGAACATCAGCTTCGTCAGGAACGAAAACATATTGGCATGATTTTTCAGCACTTCAATTTGCTTTCTTCCCGCACGGTATATGATAATATTGCTTTTCCGCTGGAACTCATCGGAGCTTCCAAGGAAGAAATCCGCAGCAAAGTGGAGTCGCTGCTCGAACTAGTCGGGCTGACCGACCGGCAATACAATTATCCGGCTCAATTATCGGGCGGACAAAAGCAGCGTGTCGGTATCGCCCGCGCACTCGCCAGTGATCCTAATGTTTTGCTCTGTGACGAAGCTACGTCTGCGCTGGATCCACAGACGACGAAGTCTATTCTTGATTTGTTAAAGGATATTAACAAGAGACTGAACTTAACCATTGTCATTATTACGCACGAAATGGCGGTTATCAAAGCAATCTGCAATCGTGTGGCTGTCATTGAAGGCGGCATCATTAAAGAATCGGGCCGCGTCGTCGATGTATTTACAAACCCACAGTCAGAAACGATGAAAGAATTTGTTCATTCGGTGATCAATATGGAATTGCCTGAAGGAATTGTCAAGCTCGGCGTTTCCGACCAGCCGGCACCGGACCGCTGCATGCTCGTACGCCTTCGGTTTAAGGGCTGCATCACCAAGGATCCGATAGTATCTACCTTGATACGTAAATTTGACGCCGATATCAGCATTCTCTACGGCAATATTGATTATATTCAGGATGAACCGTTCGGGTATCTTATTATAACCCTTATGGGCGATATGGAAACACAGACAAGAGCACTTGCCTACATTAAAGAATTACCAATTGGAAGTGAGGTTTTAGGTTATGTCCCAAGAAATCATTAAGTTATTATTACAAGGTATTCAGGAAACAGCCTTTATGGTATTTATTTCTACCTTCATCGGGGCTCTTATCGGTATTCCCTTGGGAATAACCCTTGTTACAACCAGCAAACACCATATTTTAGAAAATAAATATATCAATCAGCTTCTCGGCACCGTTGTCAACATCATTCGGTCGGTGCCGTTTATCATCCTGATGGTCGCCATTATTCCTTTGACGCGTCTTATTGCCGGTACTTCTATCGGCACAACGGCGGCCTGTGTCCCCCTGACGATTGTCGCTATCCCGTTCTTGAGCCGGCTCGTAGAAACATCGATCCGTGATGTTGATTTCGGCCTCGTAGAAGCAGCACAATCCATGGGGGCTTCTCCTTTTCAGATCATCCGCAAAGTATTACTTCCGGAAGCTTTGCCGACGATCATTAATAATATAACTGTCCTCATCGTCAATCTAATAGGTGCTTCCGCCATGGCGGGTGCCATCGGCGGCGGCGGTCTGGGGGACATCGCGATCCGTTACGGATATCAGCGATTCAGGGCCGACGTTATGCTGGCAACAATTATCATACTTATCGTTGTTGTCAACGTCATTCAATTCGGCGGAGATTTCACCTCCCGCAAGAAAAACAAAAAATAAACTGCTGGGTAAAATTCCCCTACGAAAGGAAGTATTTTTATGAAATTAGTGAACAAAAAAATAGGTATTATCGCTGCGATCGCAGCACTATGCCTTTTTGCTGCCGGCTGCGGCAGTTCGAGTACCAATACAGCCAGTCAAGAAAAAAAAGATATCAAAATCGGGGTAACTGCCGGTCCGCATGCAGAAGTCATGGATGAAGTCAAAAAAGAAGCCGCTAAACAGGGGATTCATCTTGATGTCGTAGAATTCAACGATTATGTGCAGCCCAATACGGCCCTCGCCAACAAAGATCTGGATATGAATTCCATGCAGCATCAGCCATATTTAGATAATGTCGTCAAAAAACAGGGATTAAAACTAGTCTCCATCGGGAAGACCATCATTCTTCCTATGGCTATCTATTCCCATAAATACAAAAATCTAAACGATATTGCCGATGGCGCATCTGTCGCTATTCCCAATGATCCAACAAATGGAGCCCGAGCGTTGCTGCTGCTCCAGCAGGCCAAGCTGATCACACTCAAAACAGGTACCTCCGTCGATACCGCGGTAACCGATATCACAGAAAATCCTAAACATCTTAAATTCCTTGAATTAGATGCAGCACAAATTGCCCGTTCACTGGATGATGCCGATATCGCCTGCGTCAATACGAATTATGCGATTCCGGCAGGTCTGAATCCGCAGAAAGATTCTCTTCTGGTAGAAGACAAAAACTCTCCGTATGCTAACGTAATGGTAGTCCGCGCAGAAGATAAAGATAATCCTGCTTATAAAAAAGTATTGGAAATTTATCAATCAGAACCCATTAAAAAGTTTATTTTGGAACATTTCCAGGGAACCATTCTTCCCGCGTTTTAAATGACGCATATAATTTTTACGTAAGATAATACAATGAATCCCCGCCGGATCATTCTCCGGCGGGGATTCATTGTATACCTAGGAACGAGCCTTCAATTTTTCTTCATCATGGTATTTCGTACATAAAAGTAACATCCACTGGTAAACAGACATGCCGTGATCCAGCAGATAGGACTGGCACAGCAAATACCGAAGTATCCCCACATAGAAGCCAATACCAGGGCGCTGACCCCGCGGACGACGAGTTCCAGCAAACTGCTGACCAGCGGAACAATAGAAATTCCCATGCCCTGCAATGCGTTTCGATATACAAAAATCTGACCTAAAAAGAAGTAACAAGGAACAGACATTTTAATATATAAGGAGGCCTGCTGCATAAGCAATTCATCATATTCTGCAGTAAACAAGCTGATAAGTTCATTGGCAAAGAAAAACATCGACACGGCTGCTGCGCCGCAAAAGAGCAAAGATACCAGTGAGCATTGCTTCACCCCTTCTCGAATTCTATCATACCGCTGTGCTCCGTAATTTTGCGCTGTAAATACAGCCATGGCGATACCAAAAGAAATCATCGGCTGCAATGCCAGCTGTTCCAATCGCGTAGCAGAGATAAAGCCCGCAATTGTTTCCGGTCCAAACGTATTGCACACAGATTGAATAACGATAAGGCCTAAGGAAATAATCATAAATTGTACGGCCATAGGCAATCCCATTCGCAAGTGTTTCCACGCAAAATCCCAATCCAATTGCCAATCTCTCCGCTGCATGCGCAAAATAGGAAAGCGTTTCCGCATATATAGAAAACATAACACAGCGGCGATTCCCTGAGCCGTCACAAGCGCAATAGCCGATCCCGGTACTCCCCAACCGAATTGCAATATAAAAACAATTGCCAATATAACATTAAGTACGGACGAAAGCATTAAAAAATAAAGCGGCGTTTTGCTATCTCCCAAAGCTCGGGCAATACATGCCAGTAAATTATACGCTACCATGGCAATCAGTCCATACGCAATGATAATAACATAACTATACGAGTCCTGATACAACTCTGATGATACATTCATCCAGCCGAGAAACACCGGCATAAAAAGGGCCGATACGGCCATTAATAAAACGGTAGCTGCCAGAGACAACATCACAGACATAGCAACGGAGCGACGCACTCCGTCGGCATCATTTGCACCAAAACATTGCCCTGTAATAACTGTAAATCCGGATGTCAAACCAATAGTCAGGCCCAACACAGCCATGAACAAGGGCGCCGCGGCCCCCACTGCAGCCAGTGCATGGACTCCGATAATACGTCCCACAATAATAACATCGGCGATGTTATAAAATTGCTGAAAAATATTACCAATCAAAAGAGGAACCATAAAGGCCAGTATCAGCCGGATAGGGTTCCCCTGTGTCATGCTATGAACCATGTATATTCTCTCCTTACGACACGTATTCGCAAACAGCAGTCTGTCATTGAAATATATAAATACTCTTAATATTCTGCAAATAAATCTCACTTTCTTAATCTGCAGTGAGATTATTATAACACACTATTATAAAAAAACAACCATATATTCCAGCGAAAGCAGGCGACCTCTAAAAAACTTTTTAATCTGTTTCTAACAAATATATTTATACATAGATATTTTTTTACTTATTTTTAATCTATAAAAAACATTTTATAATTTTATTTTCATTTTGTTTGTTTATAGTAATATAGGAGGTGATGAGACTGAAGATAGTACTCGAAGACGAAACATGTACAGCAGACCCATTTACAACACCGCATCATCAATTTATCACCATTAAAACGCTGCACCACCACTGTTTATTAGGCCACATCAAAACAGAAAAAGGGACTGCAACCTGGATTCCCACCACTTGGGGCCATGCAGCAGCACGCGGCATGGAATCGCTGAAAAATCAAGCTCTTGCTATCGGTATCGACTCCTATGTTATTATGCCCAATCATATTCACATGATTCTCAAACACCACTCCCGGCACCGCAAAAATCATATCAGTAAATTTGTGGTTTCCTGCAAGACACATTTAACGTATCACTTGAATGTATCCCGCAGCAGTATCCGCCAATATTGGCATCCGTCTTATGAAGCTCTTATTATCCGCAATGCTGCAACCTACAACGTGCTTTCCCTTTCTATACAAGAGCATAGAAAGAACTGGAAGTATGATATGTTGTATACCCCTTGCTGTAAAAACAATAGCAGGTCGTAGACTCAAAATCTATGACCTGCTATTGTTTTTCAATCGTATATAAAAAATCGACTGCATGCAGCGGCTGTTCCGTACATTGCTGAACATAACTGTAAAGTAATTCTTCAAGAAAGGCAATTGCTTTTTTACTGATCTGCAGCGGCTGTTCTGTATTCCAATCATAAGCCAAAATAGTCTTCCACAGCTGCTGTACCGAGGAAGACAGCGTGACAGCCGGCAATGCCGGTTCCGATTCCTCCGACAAATAATATACCGGCCTTCCTGTGTCGGTAATGCCGTTTTGATATATATGGACCCCCTCGATATCAGGACAGAATCCTGCCAATGCAACAAGCTGCCAGCCGGTTATGATCGTAAGAATTCGTTCATTTTTTTTCCCTATAAGGTTGCTATACCGGCAAAGAAGTTCATATACATTTCGATCCGCTTCTTTCTCAGGCAAAAGATGCAGTACCATTTCAATGCAAATTTGTGCGTATGTATAGGATTCTACTGTCAAAAAAGAAATCAATGTATTAACTACGCATTCGTATTCGCCGAGGGTCCGTGTTCCCCCGCGTTCCCACACATCAAACGTAATGATGCTCAAAGGAGAAAGACTGCCGCTCCCTTGATTGCGATGTTTTCTGGATGTATTCAAAAAAACGCGAAGCCATCCTTGCTGCAAGGTAAATACGGTCATTACCTGATAAGACGAATGGTTTTTCTTTATGGTCAAAATCACTCCGTCAAGCCGCTGCGATTGTGAGGAATGGTATCCCGTATTATGTCTCATCACTTTCACCGTTTTCGTTTTTCAGTTCTGTCTTAGGAACCGCTTTGACCCGACTGATTCGGAATCCCTGTATTTCAAGAACAATAAAACGGTAATTCCCGATTTCCACTTCTTCTCGCACAGAAGCCGTATGCCCTAACAGGTTAAATATATATCCACCGATCGTATCCGTATCTACATCTTCTTCTACCGGTATATGAAGAAGTTCTTCTACATCTTCCAGTAAAACGGTACCATCAAATTCATATTCACCATCGGCCAGCGGTTGTATGTCTTCCTTTTCTGCATGATGTTCATTTTGAATATTGCCTACCAATTCTTCCATAATATCTTCCAATCCAATAAGACCGACCGTACTTCCATATTCATCAACAACAATAGCCAAATAAGTTCGCTGCGCCCTCATCAGCTGCAGCAGCTTAGATGCGTGCATCACTTCCGGAATCATGAGGATCGGACGAGTAATAAGGCGTAGATTGCTGCGGTGATTTAGATAGAGATCCATAAAATCTTTAATATGGACTAACCCTAAGATATGATCTTTATCTTCACTGCATAGCGGATATCGTGTATGCCGTGATTTTCGAATCGTCTGCATATCTATGGCTGTTGAATCACCTACGTAAAGACAGACTATTTCTTGACGCGGAACCATGATTTCCTTTGCCAGCCTGTCCGCAAAATCAAATACATTTCCGATCAATTCACTTTCTACCTGATCGATTTTCCCTTCTCGATGACTGGCCGTAACCAGCATGCGGATTTCATCTTCTGAATGCGCCATATCAATTTCATTAGTCACACTGAGTCCCAATACACCCATAATTTTCCGCCCAAACCAATTGCCAAACTGAATGACCGGAAATAATAAACGGCTCCAAAAATAAATAAAACGCCCGACTGTCATGAGACTGCTTTCCGCTCGTTCTAATCCCAAAGACTTGGGTACCAGCTCACAAAGTACCCATTGCAGTATAATTGCCAATACAAGAAACAAACATAGATACACAAGCCACACAAGCCACCAGGAAGTAATGATACTCACCAATAAGGGATATATGTGAAAGAACAGCAACGTAATAACAACGCCTGCCGCCAAACTAGAAATAGCCATTCCCAATTGAGCCATGCCTAAAAAGACTGTCGGTCTGTCATACAATGTCAATAAAAATTTTGCCTTTTCCTTGCCGTCTCGTACGAGTTCTTCGATATACTCACGACGTAATTGTACAAAAGCAAATTTTCCGGCTACGAAAATCGCATTACATATGAGACACAGAATTAGTAATACTATATATTGCGGCACTGCCTGTAATGTTGCTTCGATAAGTCATCTTCTCCTATCCTTCATTTTTATAACCAAATTCGCTGAGTGCGGATGCCTGGTTTCGCCAATCTCGTTTCACCTTGACCCATATATCAAGAAACACAGATGAACCCAAAATATTTTCTATTTCCTGGCGGGCCAGCTGCCCCACTTTTTTTAAAACGGTACCATTTTTACCAATGACAATATACTTTTGCGACTCTCTTTCAACATATACGGTCATGCGGATATACACTTTATTATTGCCTCGTGTTTTCATTTCATCCACATACACGGCAATGGCATGAGGAATTTCCTCCTGCATGCAGCGAAATAGCTTTTCTCGGACGATTTCTGCAACCAACAGTCGTTCCGGCTGATCCGTGATCATATCTTCCGGAAAATATTTAGGCCCTTCGGGCAGTACTTTTTGCAGTTCTTCGAGAATGACCTCTACATTTTCTCCCGTCCGAGCAGATGCCGGAATAATTTGGCTAAACGGATACAGCGACGAATATTCTGTGATTTTCTGCAAAACATCTTCTCTTTTCATCCTGTCCGTCTTATTAATAATTAAAAAAACAGGTGCTTTTATATTTTCCAGCTTATTTATGATAAATTGATCTCCCGGCCCCTTCTTTTCGTTTCCAGAAATCAGAAAAAGCACAGCATCAATATCCTTCATAGAAGAAAAAGCAGCTTCATCCATAAATTGTCCCAATTTATGCTTGGGTTTATGAATGCCCGGCGTATCCAGAAATATAATTTGACAGGCATCATCAGAATGAATGCATAAGATGCGATTTCGCGTGGTCTGTGCCTTATCCGATACGATAGTTACTTTCTGTTTAATTATAGTATTAATCAACGTCGATTTTCCTACATTAGGACGACCCACAACCGCCACAAATCCAGATTTAAAATTTTGTTCCATATATAGCTCCTTGTTTTCTATTGTTTTCCTATTAAAAAATACCCTCATAAACCAAAAGCATGCGGGAGCAATGCCCGGAGTGATACTATTTTATATGTATCATTGGATTTTGTCAAAATAATTTCAGGAATATGAAATTCTTCCATAACTTGTCGGCAAGCGCCGCACGGTGTAATCCAATCCGGACCCGTTCCCACAAGTGCCAAGGCTCGAAATACGCGGCAGCCTCCGGCTACGGCATTATATATCGCATTGCGTTCTGCACACATAGTAAGTCCGTAAGATGCATTTTCTACATTGCAGCCCGTATATATACGAGTATCCTCGGTTAATACCGCCGCCCCAACAGAAAAATGTGAATAAGGAGCATAGGCATTCTGCTGAGCTTCTCTCGCTTTTTTGATGAGTATCGCCACTGCTGCATCCTCGATCATAACGCTTCTCCTGCACGGACATAGCCCAACCGCTGCAAAATAAATTCTTCCTCTTTGCGCATTTCCAGCTTGTCTTCCGGCGTCATGTGATCATACCCTAATATATGCAGCATACCATGTATCGTCAGATAGGCTAATTCTCGTTCAAAAGAATGACCATATTCATCCGCCTGTTCCTGCACTTTTTCCAGTGAAATAACAATATCTCCCAGTAAATTGGCATCCGGTCCATCATAATCGGAGGATTCCCCTTCATTCAGTGCAAATGATAACACATCCGTAGGTCGGTCTATTTGACGATATTGTTTATTAAGACTGTGTATATATTCATTGTGACACAAAAGAACGCTTATTTCCGTATGGGAACCTAATCCATATACAATCGCTGCTTCTGTACATACTTGTTCAATCACTGCTTCATATGCTGTGCTTTTAACTATTTCCTGCTCATAATTAATGGTAATGTTCATCCTATCACTCCTCACTCGTTCTTATAAAATCGATCATATGCCCGGATAATCCGTCCGACCATATCATGGCGCACAACATCTTCATCTGTAAAGGGAACAATACCGACACCCTGCACATCAGCCAGTACTTTTTGCGCTTCTGTGAGTCCTGAGGTTTTACGATCAGCCAAATCGATCTGTGTAATATCGCCATTGACAACAACGCGTGAGTGATTCCCCATACGTGTCAAAAACATCTTCATTTGTTCCCGCGTCGTATTTTGGGCCTCATCCAGAATAATAAAAGATTCTTCCAGTGTTCGTCCGCGCATATATGCTAACGGAGCCACTTCAATAATATTTCTGGCAATGAGTTTTTGAAATTGATCATAGCCAAACATGTCTGCCAAGGCATCATATAATGGTCGTAAATACGGATCTATTTTTTCCTGCAGATCGCCCGGAAGAAATCCCAGCTTTTCTCCGGCTTCCACAGCCGGACGCGTTAAGACGATACGTTCGACTTCACGATTACGCAGACAAAACGCCGCAAGTGCAACCGCCAAATACGTTTTTCCCGTACCGGCAGGACCAATGCCAAAGGTAAGGAGATTTTTACGAATCGAATCGACATACTTTTTTTGCCCCAGTGTTTTCGGTTTAATAAGCCGCCCTCTGGCAGAGATATTCACCGTATCCGAGTAAATCGCACGCAGCAGTTCTTCCTTGCCTTGCTGTATCATAAGAGACGAGTATCGCACATGCTGCGTTGTAATATATGTATTTTCTCGATTCAGGTATCGTAATATATCAAAGATTTTAGTCACATATGCTAAATCCGACTCCTCTCCGACTAAAATTATTTCATCACCGCGAGCTGCAATCCGGCATTTCGGAAATTCATGCTGGAGTACCTTTAAAAACTCATCTTTCATTCCGAAAATTGCTTTTGCCTCTCTCCTATCGGCCAGCTGAATTCTTTTTTCCATAGACAATGAGCATTCCTCTTTTCTGCTATCTTAAAAATTTACGTACCGCTTTACCTTGTAAATAGTCACATGTTTTACCTTGCCAGCTATCCCTTTGTTCCAGTTCTGCATCAATCATATCTCGTATTTTCCACCAGCCCATTCCCCAATTTGAAAATTCTGTCGCTTCCTGCGGCGCACGCCCGATAAGCCGTTGAAAAACGATATCGTGACGTACATATTCAATGAAAGTGACAACACGATCCACATATTCTTCTACGGGTGCCAAGGTGATTTTTCCCTGTTCATACCAATCTGCCATTACCGTATTTTTAATAATGTACAGTGCATGCAGTTTGACCTCGTGTGTTGGCAGTGCAGAAATAATTTTTGCTGTCTCTACGACATCCTCCATTGTATCCCAAGGTAAATTCAATATGAGATGTGTGCAATTTCTAAAAGGATAGGGCTGCAGCATAAGAACAGCATCAATATATTCTGCCAATGTATGTCCCCGATTAATTTTTCCCAGCGTTTTATAATTGGCTGTTTGCAATCCTAACTCAACAAGAATATCTACACCATATGTTTCCTTGATATCTGCCATTATATCCAAATATTCCGGATGCAGACAATCCGGCCGGGTAGCAACAGCAATACCTACAATTTCCGGACGGCAGGCTTCTACAAGATAGTTGCGAAATACATCTGGTGGTAAATAGGTATTCGTAAAGTTTTGAAAATAGGAAATATATTTATACGCCTTATATTTAGGCGCAATATGAGCAATATTAGCATCAATTTGCTGTCCGATCGTTACAGACGCCGGCAGATTTTCATATCCGGCCCCGATAGTACCGCAAAATACACATCCCCGTGTCCCCAGTGTTCCGTCACGGTTAGGACATGTGTCGGGAATACTGATGGGCAGTTTATATACCTTCTCTCCATAGGTGTCTTTTAAATATTTTGAATAGGTATTATATCGTTCCATTACTGTATTTCCCCCTGTGGAATCAACTGCCAGCATACTTCGTTCCTGCGCTTTTCAGCAAGAATATATGCGGCTCCCTCCGTCATTTTTGTATATCGCTTTAATTCATTTTTCGTTTCATTAGAAACCGGCCAAAGGTAATACCGCATTTTTATATCCCGCCAGTTCGTAAAGGTATACGCATGTATATATTTTCTCATTGTTTCCTCACTGCGAAATAAGGAATCCGTCACACTGCGTTCTGCTTCCTGCCAATTCAAAAAATCCGGTTTTATGCGAAACTGGAAAAACACCAGCATATCCAAGCTCACTAGTTCGCGCAGAACCGTGAGATGCGCTTGACAAGATACCTGCTTACATAAAAAATGCCAAAAGAAACAACATAAATTATAATCAGAAATAGGGGCCGTATCATTTTTTTCTTCTATCCAACAGTCCGTTATACGTTCGTACAGGAGCATATACTCATCATGACAGAAGTGTTCTAAATAGGCAAGGGTATAGCGGAATTTTCCCGAATTATATATACGTTCAAACACATCTTCAAATACTTTAAGATACTGTATTTTTTCATAAGAAAGCCACTCCGTGGCCAATACTTCATACGGACCGCATGGATCATATCGATACTGCTGCGGATAATCGCGCCGGATCCCGGATCCCTTTAGGAGTTTCAGAAACCCGATTTGCAGTTTATGGGGATGCAACGCATAAATGTCATTAAATGAATTTCGTAAATGATCATAATCTTCATAGGGAAGTCCGACAATCAAATCAAGATGCAAATGGATCGTTTCTTTTTTCAAGAGCATCTCCATGATATGTTTTATGCGCGGCCAGTCATTATACCGGTGAATTGCCTTCAATGTCGTTTCATAGGTTGATTGAATTCCCATTTCCAGCTGGATCCGGCCCTTGGGAGCTTGTAATAAACGCGTCAAATCTTCCTCCGTAAGAAGTCCGGGTTCTATTTCCAGATGAAAGTTTACCGGCTCTTGCACCGATATCATATATTGCAAAAGCGGCAGATAATGACGGGGATTACAATTAAATGTACGATCGACAAATTTCACCTGCCGTACTCCTGCTGCTACAAAACACTGTAATTCCCCAATAACCTTAGATGCAGAACGAAAACGTACGGTGTCACTCATCCCGGATAGGCAATACTGGCAGTGAAAAGGACAGCCGCGTGAGCTTTCGTAATATATAATTTTATGATCAAGCGCTGATAAATCTTCTCCGACATACGGAAATGGCAGTGCATCCAAATCCGGTGTTACTTCGCAAAAGGATTCATCTCCTGCAATACGGCCGCAGCGGCGTCCTAAAACACCGGGTAGAGAAAGACCGTCCCTTCCTTCTTCCCATTCCCGGATAAGACGCGGAAGAACAACTTCTCCTTCTCCCTGCAGCACATAATCAATATCCGTGCAGGTTTCCAGTACCTCTCGTGCAGTATAAGATACCTCGGGACCTCCCGCTAATATGCGGATGGCAGGGTCTATCTGTTTGATAAGACGGATAAGATGATACGTCATTTCAATATTCCATATATAGCAGGAAAAGCCAATGCATTGTGCATGGAAACTATACATATGCCGTAATATATCATATACATTTTGATTAATCGTATATTCAGCTGTTACGACGCTCGGAATCCCGGCCGCATCACAACTGGTTTTCAAACAGCGTAATGCCAGCGAGGAATGGATAAATTTCGCGTTCAGCGTAACCAGCAATGTTTTCATAGTTATAAAACAACCTCCCTATAGTAACTTCTTATCGTTTATATTATACTACATTTGCAATCCACTGACACTAGTAACGACAGGAGATTGCTTCCATATCGCCATAATTCGTTATCCCGGCAATTAATCAGTGCAATAACAACTATTTTGTGTTAGTATTAAGGCATGAATCTACCATGCCATAGGGGGTACTATATACATGTTGAACATAGCACTTGCACAAATGAATATTCATGCCGGTGATCCGCGTTACAATGTTACGGTGATGAAAAAAAACATTGCACAAGCTAAAGAAATCGGTTGTGATATGATTATTTTTCCTGAGCTGGCAATTCCCGGATATTTGATCGGCGACGTTTGGGATCAGCAAGATTACATTGATGAATGTGTTGCTTTTGGTGAAGAGCTTCGACAGCTTTCTGCCGATATTACCATTGTATTTGGCAATGTCGCCTGTGAATCAGGCCGTGTGAATCTCGATGGACATCTGAGAAAATACAATGCCATGTTTGTTGCCAGAAATAAAGAGTTTTTGTCACCGCATGCCTCACCCTATCCGTTTTATATTAAAACATTGCTGCCGAATTACCGTGAATTCAGCGATTCCAGATACTTCACATCCCTTCTTGAAGTCGCTCAGGAACGGCATATTTTTGTAGAAGACCTGTTTTCACCTATCCGTGTTGATTTTGGAAACAATCGACATCTTACCATTGGACCGCTTATCTGTGAAGACAGCTGGGATGAAAATTACCCTTTTAAACCCATGTCGTTCTTAGGCAAACAATATTCTCCCGATATGTTTATCAATATTTCCAATTCACCTTTTACCTTAGGAAAAACACAGCGCCGTCACCGCCTTTTCGGACAATCCATAAAAAAAGTGCATGCGCCTACGCTCTATGTCAATTGCACAGGAATACAGAATAACGGCAAGAATATATATACGTTTGATGGTTCCAGCTGTACCTATACAAAAGAAGGGAATCCCCATTTTGAATGCCAGCCTTTTGAGGAAGAATTGGCTTTTGTACAATATGATGAAATATCCCGTACATTCACCTCACCCAAAAAAACAAACCTTCCTAAAAAAGAAACGGAGGAAATATACACCAGTCTGCGTTACGGCATTACCTCCTTTCTTTCTTCAATCGGTGTAAATAAAGTCGTTATCGGTGTATCAGGCGGTATCGATTCTGCTGTGAATGCCGCATTGTATGCTGCCATTTTACCGCCATCACAAATTATGCTTGTAAATATGCCTAGCTGTTACAATTCTTCTATTACCAAGGACTTAGCAAAAACACTGGCTGATAATATTGGCTGCTTATATACGGTCATTCCGGTTCAAGATAGTCTGGAACTTACGCGTAAACAAATTCAAACGGCCGAAGTATATAGCGGTGAAAAAAAGGTTTCTCATCTTGAACTTACTAGTTTTATCGAAGAAAATATCCAGGCCCGTGATCGTTCCAGCCGAATTTTAGCTGCTGTAGCGGCTTCCTTTGGCGGCGTATTTACCTGCAATGCCAACAAAGCAGAAACCGCGGTGGGATATGCCACATTATATGGCGATCATGCAGGTTATTTATCCGCTACTGCGGATTTATGGAAACATCAAATGTATGCTCTTGCAGTATATTTAAATCAAAACGTATTTCATCGGGACGTTATTCCAAAAGGCAGCATCGATATCGTCCCTAGTGCAGAATTATCGGCTAGTCAAGATATTGCAAAGGGTCAAGGGGACCCGATTATCTATCCCTATCATGATTATTTATTTGCGTCTTTCGTAGAAAACTGGCATCGTGTTACCCCACAGTCCATCCTGCAATGGTATATAGACGGAACGCTGGAAGAACATATCGGCTGCAGCATTTCCGTTCATACGCTCTTTCCCACAGCTAAAGAATTTATTGATGACTTGGAACGCTGGTGGAAACTGGTTTCCGGTTTTGCGGTTGCTAAGCGCATACAAAGTCCGCCAATCTTATCGATCAGCCGCCGTTCCTTTGGGTATGACCTGCGGGAAGCACAACTGAAGCCATATTATACAACTAAATATGTATCTTTAAAAGAACAGCTGCTGAAAACAAAAGTGTAATATGATTATTGTTGTTTACATAACTGTTCATAATTAAAAGTGCTCTCCATGTAAGGTGGAGAGCACTTTTTTATTATGATATACTTACGAATTTTCCAAACTTCCTATCTTACTTTTCTGTTTACCTGTCGGGCGTTTTACACCGCGTCCAAAGTTTTCCATAATAATAAACAGCATGGGAATAATAAATACACCCAGTACGGTTGCCACAGAGGTACCAAAGACAACGGTTATCCCCATCGTTACACGCGAAGCGGCACCTGCTCCGGTCGCTGTCGCCAGCGGAATAGACCCGACAACAAAGGCCAACGATGTCATAATGATAGGACGAAGACGGATCTTAGCCGCTTCAATAGCCGCCGATACGGGATCCATGCCACGCTCATCCACACGAACTTTTGCATATTCAATAATCAATATCGCATTTTTTGCCGCCAGTCCAATTACCGCTAAAATACCGATTTGGAAATAGATATTGTTTTGCTGATGCAATAAATATATGAAGGAGGTCGCCCCGAATAAGCCTGTCGGAACACTGAGCAATACAGCGAACGGCACTTTCCAGCTTTCGTATAATGCTGCCAGCACAAGAAAGACAAACAGCAAGGCCAGCCCAAATACATAATAGGTTTTATTTCCGGCTTCAATTTCTTCACGGCTCATGCCTGCCCATTCGTAATAATACCCGTCTGTCAGGGTTTCCTTAGAAACTTCTTCTAACGCTTTCAGCGCATCTCCTGAACTATATCCACTCGCCGGCGATCCCGTGATCTTAATAGAAGGATAGTCGTTAAAACGTGTAATAATAGATGCAGCCCCAATAGGCCTTGGTTGAATAAAATCATTGACTGGAATTAATTCTCCACTGGAATTTTTTACATACAGGAACTTATTATCGTTTATATTTTTACGATATGCCGGGTTTGCTTGAATAATTGTTTTGAAGTTTTTGCCAAAAATAGTAAAATCATTGACCTGATAACTACCATAATAGATTTGCAGCACATTATATAAGTCACTCAGAGATACTCCGGCTTTTTGGACTTTTTCACGGTCTATATCCAGATTATACCCGGGTGTATCGTTGGTAAAGGTTGTATAGATGGAGCCGATTTCAGGTCGTTTGCGGGCAGCTCCCATAAATTTCTGCGCCATATCATACAATTCAGCCGTCGTATGACCGCCGCGATTTTCCAGCTGGTACGTAAATCCGCTGGATACGCCCATCCCATCGATCGGCGGTGGGTTAAAGGCCATAACAGTAGCCTGCGGAACGGCTTTCATGCCATATCCCATGATATTTTTAACTAGCGTATCAACAGATAAATCCGCCGTTTTTCGTTCATCCCAATCCTTCATTTTTATCATAACGGCACCGCCGTTTGGTTTTTGGGCTCCTGCCAGCATACTATAGCCGGTAACCCCCATAACCCCTTGTATATTAGGAAGCTTTGCAACCCAGTTTGCTACTTCGCTTACGGTCTTTTGGGTTTTCTGCTGAGACGTCCCTTCCGGCAAGGTGATATCGGCAATAGCAAAACCGTTATCTTCACTCGGTACAAAGCCTGTAGGAATAACATTAAACAGCCCCGCTGTAATCGTACTGATGAGTACCAGAAAAACAACGCACCACTTGATGTGTATATGCAGATAAGCTAATTTTTTTCCATACCAATTGATTAATCGATCAAAACCATCGTTAAAGCGATTAAAGAGTTTATAAATTCCCTTCTCTCTTTCTTCCGGCCGATATACTTTCAACATCATACCGCATAAAGCAGGAGTCAGTGTCAACGCTACAAACGCTGAAATCATGACGGATACGGCTATGGTCAGAGCAAACTGCCGATACAAAATTCCCGACATGCCGCCCAAAAAGCTGACCGGCACAAAAACTGCCGACAATACACAGGCTACGCCGATAACCGGATTCTGTACATTGCGCATTGCCTCCTCTGTCGCTTCGATTGGACTTCGGGCATTGTACTTTATTTCATACTCTACTGCTTCAATAACAACGATAGCGTCATCGACGAGTAAGCCGATGGCTAATACCATGGCAAATAAGGTCAAGGTATTGATAGAAAAACCTAACACCTGAAATGCTGCGAATGTACCCAGCAACGATACAGGAACTGCAATCAGCGGAATAAAAGTAGACCGCCAGCTTTGCAAGAACACAAAGACGATAAAAGCAACCAGCAGCAGTGCTTCAATAAACGTATGAATAACTTCTGTGATAGAAGCTTTAACAAATTCTGTACTATCGTAAACCACACGGTATTCTAAATCCGGCGGAAACGATTCCTGTGCTTTTTTTAATACCTTTGAAATACCGTTTACCGTTTGTACAGCATTGGCATCGGAGGTCAGACTGACCCGAAATCCGGCAGTGGAAATCTGTTTGCCGCCTTCATTATATAACCCTGATATATTATAATTTTTAGCACCCAATTCCACCGTGGCAACATCGCCTAAATGAATCATGCTGCCATCGGAATTAGTCCGGATAATAATTTTCTTAAATTCGTCAGCAGTCTTTAAACGGCCATCCGTACGCAGTGTATACTGATACTGCTGATTATTTCCGATGGGATTGGTACCAATCGTTCCTACGGCAGCCTGCACATTCTGCGTCGTAAGAGCAGAAGAAACATCCGTCGGCGTAATTTTAAGAACTGCCATTTTAGTTGGATCCAACCAGATGCGCATAGCATAGTCTGACCCAAATTCTGTCACATCGCCAACGCCGGGGACAGATTTGATTGCATCCATAAAATACTGTGTTGCATAGTTTTTCATAAAAACTTGATCATATGTATTATTCGGCGATACCAGCGAAAAAACCATGGCCATCGTACTGGACGACTTGCTGACGGTAACGCCTAAATTCTGTACGTCCGTCGGCAGCGATGCCGTAACCTGGTTTACTTTATTCTGCGTATTGACTGTATCCATATCACCGTCAGAACCATTTGTAAACTGTATTGTCGCGCTATATGTACCATTATCGGTACTGCTGCTTTCTACATTGACAAGATGTTCAACGCCTATGAGCTGCTGTTCGATGACAGACGCTACCGTGGTTCCGATAACATCTGCATTAGCTCCGGAATACGTTGCAGATATGTATACTTGCGGCGGTGTTACTTTCGGATATTTTGCTACCGGCAATGTCACCATTGCCAACAAACCGATGATGCTAATCATCAACGCAATGACGATTGCAAAGATAGGTCTGTGAATAAAAAATTTCGAAATCACTCGTATTTCCCCCTATCTTTAATACTAGCTCTGTGATGCCTTGGCATCACCATTTTCAATATCGGCTTTGGTCAGCAAATGTTGTTCCAGCTGCCCCGCAGTATTTGCCTTTTGATATCCATCGACGATAATAGTATCGTCATCCTTCAGCCCGGAATTAATAATCCAGAACTTACCGACCTGCTGTCCCGGCTGTACTTCTTTATTCTGCATTTCACCATTTTCGTCCAAAACCGCTACAAAATATTTTCCTAATGTTTGCTGTACCGCGCGCTGCGGAACAAGAATCGCCTTCTGCTGTACTTGTGTGTCGGAAATAACCGTCGCATATAACCCAGGAATCAGCATATTGTACGGATTGGCAAATACGGCTTTTACCGTAATCGCGCCGCTGTTATTCTGCATCCCATGGTTGATTTGAACGACGTGCCCTTCTTCCGAATATATGCTGCCGTCGCTGAGGCGAAGTTTTAAATGATTGCCCCAGCTTCCCGGATCATCTGCACTCTTTTTTACCATCTGCAGATATTCGGCTTCGCTGATGGAAAATTCCACGTACACAGGATCCTGTGTGGAAATCGTAACCAGAGCCGTAGAACCTGCAGTCGCAAAGGTTCCTACAGGAACATCATCTACATTTAATTTCCCGGAAAACGGCGCGTATACAATCGTATCGTCCACGTTGTCCTGCGCGGCCTGTACCTGAGCAGCATTTGCTTCGAGAACAGCATTTTCCTGATTCGTGGCGGCTTCCTGATCCGTTACGGTCTGCTGCGAAATAGCATCTTGATCTGCCAGCGTCTGGTAACGGCGCAGATTCATCTGCTGGTTCGCAAGGTTAGCAGCTGCCTGCGCCTGCGTTGCCTTCGCCTGCGACAATGCCGCATCATACTGGCGGCTGTCTAAGCGAAATAAAGGCTGTCCTGCAGAAACGGTATCGCCGCCTTTAATATATTTTTCCAATACTCTTCCGGATATTTTTGCTTGCACGGGCACCTTATCTGTAGCGATGACCATCCCGCTGTATTCTGCCGTAACCGGTGTATCTTCGGCCGTGAGCTTATATGTATTCACACTGATGGCCATCTTCTGTTGTCCCTTATTAGCACCGCAGCCGGCAAGTAAAGCCGCAATGGTAATAACAGCCAATCCGGTTTTTAACAATCTACTTGTATTCATCATTCGTTGATCTTCCTCCGTTCTTTTTTATGCCATACAATACAATACGGATGCAAGCCCCCATATATTCTGGAAATGTATAACTTTGATCCAATGTATCAAATTGATCAAAAATTTCCACTGCCGTACCGTGCAGCATGTGCATGAGAAGCTGCTTGTCAAAATGCTCAAATTCATTGCTTTCCTGTGCTTCTGCGACAAATTGCTCCAATTGTTTCCAATCTCGCCGTGACCGTTCCTGCACAAGGTCATATAAACCGGGCATTTTTTTAAAAAGCCGCGTGGTTTCTTTCATGGAAAAAACCTTAGTTACACGAGAACGAATAGAAAAATACGTGACCAGTTTTTCTTCAGGACTTAGATTTTTATCAGCCAGCAACAGCGCATGCTGCTCATATAAATCATCCATAATAGAAAAAAGAGCTTCACGCACTACGACCTGCTTGGATGAGAAATTTTCATACAATGTTCGCTTACTGATACGCAAACACCGAGCCAAATCATCCATATGAAAATCGGGTCCGTGCTTATCTAATTTATTCAACGTTTCTGCAAGTATTTTTTTCTTAATATCTTGTGTCATATCGTACCTCTGCTAAGGCAATAAAAACTTTTTTTATCATTCCAGTACCACTTTGTATAGTGTAATATATAGACCTATATATGTCAATAATATTTCAAATGCTTTACAGGTTTATTACAACTTTTATTGTAATTTTTTTCTATCTCTTGAACAAAATAGAATGGAACTTATTTTTTTCTCTATTTTATTATGCGATGCATAACCTGCTGAACGGGCAGAAATTTATAAATTAAAGCTCCCAACGCAGCACCCAGCATCGTATTCGGTAAAAAAGCCAATACAAAAAAGAAAAAGGCTGCGGCCTGAGAATCAAGAATAAATGCAGCTATTGGATACGAAATGAGTCCTCCGAGAATGCCTGTGCCAAATACTTCTCCCACAACAGCTCCCCATACGGAGCCCGTTTTTTTATAGAGAATGCCGGATAATACGGCACCGATCATACTGCCCGGATAGGCGAGAATGGTCCCCATTCCCATGGCAATACGAATAGAGGATATGCAAAAAGCTCCGGTCAAAGAATATCTCCACCCCAGCATAATCGCTAAAAGTACATTAATCATATGTTGTACAGGAAACGCTTTGGCAGCCCCCAGAGGAATAGAAAAAGGTGCCAATAATACACCAATAGCGATGAAAATTGCTGTAAGTGTTAATTTCCGCAAATCATTTTGTTCCATTTTCTATCAAAACCTTTCCATATAAATGAAAGCTGTCTGCCTTGAACTGATATATTGAATTAAACAGCAATTGATGAAAAGAACCCGGGCCGGCATTTCCCCCATCCGCCAGTGCTTGTTCCCCCGCAATTGCCATAACGGAGGTACCTGCTGCTGCTGCCGTAAATGGGTCTGTAACTGCTGCAAAAGAAGCAATAAGAGATGTCGTCATGCAGCCTGTCCCTGTAACATAGGTCAGCATAGGGCACCCGTTCCCAAGCACCACACTATGTGTTCCATCAGATACGGCATCGGCTGCACCGGTAATAACTACCGTAGTTCCCAGGAGCTGTGCAATCCTCGTAATCAAAGAGATATCAACAGTTGTTTTTTCATGATTGTCGACGCCTGGATTTACACCGCTTTTTTTATAAGCTAAACAAATTATTTCACTTAAATTACCGCGTATAATCGTAACGGGTATATTCTGTATTACGCGCAATACCGATTCTGTGCGATATGCAGTACCTCCGGCCCCTACGGGATCCAAAATAATCGGTATACCTGCTTTCTCTGCTGCTTTTCCAGCCAGCAGCATCGCGTCTACGGTCCAATGCTGCAAAGTCCCCATATTAAGCAGTAATGCGTCGGCTGCTGCCGCCATTTCTTCTACTTCTTCTACCGCATTCGTCATGGTCGGAGAAGCTCCCACAGCCAACGTAGCATTCGCACAATCGGTCATCGTCACAAAATTAGTTATATGATGGATCAACGGCCGCTTTGACCGCAATTTCTGCAGCGCCGAACCTGCATCCTCCCATAATTTCATGTTACTATCGCTCCTAACTAATGCGTATTTTCAAAATAACTTTGCGTATCGGTTTTGAAATACCATCAGGTGCACATAACGCCCGATGACCGTCACCAGGCATAAAAACAGCAAAAGTCGCCCCCGGTATCATAAGAATTTTTATATCTTCAGATAATTTAGGTGCATACTTGTATCCATCGGATTCAGGATACCGTTCGACGCATTCGCCGACATTGCACAACGGCTGATATCCAATATATTCATTACCGGAAATAACCATTTGTATGTCCACGTATTTTTCATGTGCCTCCATGAGTTGTTCTGCTGCTGCCATGGTCTTCCCTTCATCAACATTCATAAAATTTCCATTGCCCAAATCATGACGTCCCGGCAAAAAAGCTTGGATGTCGGCTTCTGCCAATTTAGATATCCATGGTACTAAAAAATCTGGCATATATTTTTTTTCTGATTCCCATTGGTTTATATTTCCTACATACATATGAAAAAGCTCCTCTCCTGCGTTCTTTAAAATATTTTCTTTACGATAGTGTTTCCCCTTTATTTGATTTGCTTGACAAATATGCTATAATTCGAGTAACAAATGACAGGGGGTATATAATCAATGATACAAGCTAGTGAATATGGTAAAATTTTTAATGATCGTTTGAATAAAGGTGCTTTTTTAAACACAAGCAATGGTCAAAAAGCTAATACTATGACGGTTTCCTGGGGAAGCCTGGGCATTATGTGGGGAGCTCCCACCGTGACTATTATGGTACGGCAAACTCGATATTCCAAAGAAAATCTTAATGCCGTCAAGGCCTTCACATTATCCGTCCCTATGGATGACTCCTACAAAGACGCCTTGGCCTTATGCGGCAGCAAATCCGGACGGGATACCGATAAATTTGCAGCTGCCGGGATTACCCTGCAAGCTCCAAAAACCGGTATTGTTCCTGTCATCGGCGGTGGTCCTTTCTTGCAACTCGAATGTTCTGTAGTATATGAACGAAAAATGGATCTTGCCTGTCTGAACCCTGATGAAAGAGAAAAGTGGTACGGCGATACAGAACACACATTTTATATCGGCAAAATCAACGCAGTATATACCGTATAGCCAATGCTGCCTTCCTCTTTGCTGTCCGTCATGTCCATACGACACCCCGTAGTCAATTCTTTTGACTGCGGGGTGTTTTTAATCTTTCGTTCTCCCCATGACCGAATTGAAATCCGGTCCATCAAAAACAAGCCAAGCCATACATAGTATATCTTCCGGGATTCCCCTGCATTCCGCCTCTTCTCGGGCTCGACGCCGTATTTCCGGGGGAATACGTTCCATTCCTTTGGGAATATCCTTCCAATATTGTACAAGCATCCTGGCAAATGCTCTCTGTTCCTGTTCCCCCACAAAACCAACAATATTACTTATGGCTTGCTCTTCTGCCGCCGAACAATCCGCCTCTTGATTTGCATTAAGTTGATGCACCATTTCCAGAATTTCTGCTGTATTTTCAGTCATCATTTTCCTCTTTTTCACGTTCTGTGATATTTCTGTCAAACAATGCATCGGCAAATTCGGCCGCATCAAACGGCCGCAGGTCATCGACGCCTTCACCGACGCCAATCCAGCGAACAGGCACTCCTAGTTCACGTTTTACCGATAAAATAACGCCGCCTTTCGCTGTTCCGTCAAGTTTTGTCAAAACCACACCGGTAAGCGGCACTACTTCTCCAAATAATTTAGCTTGGCTAACAGCATTCTGACCTGTTGTCGCATCTAAAACAAGCAATGTTTCCTGCGGTGCTCCTTCAATATTCTTACTAGCAACTCTGGCCATTTTACGCAATTCTTCCATCAAATTTGATTTTGTCTGCAACCGTCCTGCGGTATCAACAAGAAGTATATCTATGCCATGCGCCTTGGCAGAGGCAGTGGCATCAAAAACAACAGCCGCTGCATCAGCCCCTTCGCGATGCTTAATAATGGGAACCTCTGTCCGCTGAGCCCAAATTGTAAGCTGTTCAGCAGCCGCCGCGCGAAAAGTATCCCCGGCTGCAATCATTACCTTTTTCCCATGCTGCTTATAATATTTGGCCAATTTTCCTATTGTCGTAGTTTTTCCTACCCCATTGACGCCGACAATAAAAATAACTTCAACAGCATCACTGTGACTGTCTATCGATTCCGCATTTTCATTCAGCAAATCGGCAATACATTTTTGAAGGTATGGCACTACATCGTTCGTATCCCTGATGCTTTTATTTTTCACCCCGGTGCGAAGCATATCCATGAGATAATCCGTTGTTTCTACTCCAATATCACTGGTTAATAAAACCGCCTCCAAGTCATCATACATATCATCATCAATGTTGGCATACCCGAGTACCACTGTTTCAATATTTTTAATAAAAGAACCTTTTGTTTTTTCCAGACCTTTTCTAAGTTTTGAAAAAAATCCCATAATTATACCCCTTCCTTTAAAAGCTCATCTACTTTTACGGTCAACAGGCGAGAAACACCTTTTTCTTCCATGGTAACACCTTGCAAGGTGTTGGCCGCTTCCATCGTCCTGCGGCGATGCGTGATAACAATAAACTGTGTGCAGCCGCTGTAATTTTTAATATAACGTGCCAGTCTTTCTACATTTGCCTCATCAAGTGCTGCATCCACTTCATCAACAAGGCAAAAAGGTGCTGGATGATAGGCTAAAAAAGCAAAAAGCAGGGCAATAACCGTGAGCGCTCTTTCGCCGCCGGATAATAATGTTAATTGCTGTTGTTTTTTTCCCGGCGGTTGTATCACTATGTCAACGCCGGCATTCAAAATAGTATGCGCATCCGTGAGCAGAAGTTCGGCACTGCCGCCGCCAAAAAGACGTGTAAAAATACGCTGAAAATGTTCCCCGATTTCCTTAAAAGCTTGACCAAATTGTTTAGCCATTGCGGTATCTATTTCCGAAACTACAGTCTGCAGCTTTTGTTTAGCTTCTAATAAATCATCACATTGTTTGGTAAAAAACTGCGTTTTCTCTACCGCCCTGCGATATTCTTCATCTGCATTAGGATTAATCTGTCCTAGCTTTGCTATCTGTTCTTTGAGAAACGCGACTTTATCCATCAATTCTTTAAGAGAGCCTTCTCTTCGCCGTTCCATTGCCTCCTGACGACTGAGCCCTTGCAGTGCCAGTCGTTCTTCACCATGCCGTATTTCTCCATGATATTTTTCTAATTGGATTTCTGCCGTATTAACCCGCTGATTCCAGTTTTCCACTTCATTGCGCAGTTCTTTCATCGTTTCGTCCAATTTTTGACTTTGTTTGAAATTTTCTGCTTTCAATTGATAAAATGCTTCCTTATCTGCATTTCGTTTTTTAGTTTCTTCTTCTTTATGAAAAATATTTTCTGTTACCTGTTCAAGCATATCTGCCAGTTCCTGCCTGCGTATATTCAGCATATCACGTCGTGACTTCAAGCGCTTAATATCTGCCTGCAATTGTGTCTTCCATTCTTTATTCTGTTCTAACTGTTCTTGTATATGCTTCACTTGTTCTTGCAAAGTAGCTAATGCCACTTGCCGTTCTGTCATAGCCGCCCGGCAGGTTTCCATTTCCTGACGCGCAGTGCTGCAGGCTGACTCCATCTTTTCTGTATTTTGCCGAGGTTTGCCAGTCCATTGTTCTTGTTCCATCATTTTTTGAGTCAGTGTATCTTGCAGGATACGGCCGGCATCCTGCAGCATCGAAAGTTTTTTTTCTGCCTGTTCTAATGCAGACACCGCCTGTTCAGCTTCTTTCTTTGCAGAGCCTGCCTGCCAGGAAAGTTTTTGCCAATCCAACGTTGCCTGCTGATGACGTACTTCAGCATTTTCTGATTGCTGTGCAATACCATCCCGTACATTCAAAAGTTCACTTTGTGTTTGTTGCAGCAGGGCTAATTTCTTTTTATTTGTTTCCTCCTGCTGGCGTAATTCCTCCAAAAGACCGCGCCTGCTGATAAGCGATCCTTCCCGATTGCGCATACTGCCGCCGGTTAAAGACCCACCCACATTAAATTGAGTTCCATCTAAACATACAATACGCAGGCGATGACCATATTTATGTGCTGTAACAGTACCATTATCTATGGTGTCAGCAATAAGAGTACGCCCAAGCAGCGACGTAAATACAGGAGTATAGGCCGTATCAAATTTCAGCAAATCATTCGCAAAACCAATAATTCCGGGTTCTTTAACAGCCTGTTCTTCTTCCCTTGTGCGTCCCTTTGCTCGTATAGTATCAAGCGGTAAAAAGGTTGTCCTGCCGGCATGCCGTTCTTTTAAATATGCAATAGCCGATTTTGCCGACTTTTCACTGTCTGCTACAATATAGCGGGCCGCAGCTCCTAGTGCCACATCTAACGCCGCCGCATATACAGGTGGTATCGTGCATAATTCTCCAACGATACCGCAAATATCCTTGCGCCAGCTTTGTTGCGCGTTCAATACCTCTTTGACCGTACGCCCGGCTCCTTCGTGTTCTTGTTCCATTCCTTCCAAAACACGAATTCGCTGTTCCAAGCTGGCCGTCTGATTATGTACTGTACGGTATTTTTGCTCCGCTGCCTCCTGTGCCTTGCAAGCTTCCTCCCGTTTTGCCTGCAATTCCTTCGTTTTTTCAGTCAGCTCCTCTACTGCTTTTTTTGCAATAAGACATTTTTCTTCTAACACCTTGCGACATTCCTGCTTGGTTAGATTCTGTATCTGCTGATCAGTTGTTGCTTTTTTTAATTCCGTGCACTGTATTTGATTCTCAGAAATACGGCGCTGCAGTTCTTCTATATCCCGTTTTACAACAAACAATTTTTGCTGCCGCTGCGAATTTTGTACAGAAATATCCTGTAAAGCTTGCTCTGCTGCCTGGGCCTTTTCTTCAGCTTGCCGGAACATTTCTTCTGTTAATGCAAATCCATTGCGGGCAGCATTCAGCTCGGTTTGTCTGGAAGAAAGCTGCGCCTCTAATTCTTGGCGCTGATAATCCATTTGTGTGCTTTTTTCCTGTATTTGTGCATCTTCAAGAATAAATTGCTTTTCTTCTTCTTCCAGCTCGTTTTTCCTCAAAAGCCCTGCTTCTTTACGGTTTTTCATGCTGTCCAGTTCATTATAAGCCAAGGAAGCCGCTTCATCGAGCTGGCGAAGTGTCGCACCTTCCTGCTCCATAACTATCATGAGATTCTCATGTTCTTTTTCTATCTTAGCTAACGCTGCCGCCGTATCTTGCCGTTGTGTAATCGCCGCAGCACGGCTGTTTTCAGCTTTTGTCAACAAGCGTTCCGCGTTGCGCAATTCCTGCAGTGTTAATGTGCCTTCATAAGAAATTCGTTCACTATCCAGTTTGCGAAAGCTTTTCAGGTGATTCGCTTCTTCTTCCATCGGTCCGATTTGTTCCTCCAATACCGACATCATATCACGGATTCGCTCTAAATTATGATTTGTTTCATCTATTTTCCGCAGTCCTTCCTGTTTTCGTGCTTTAAATCGGCTGATACCTGCAACTTCTTCAAATATAATACGCCGTTCTTCCGGTTTACTATTAAGAATCCGATCCACTCGATTTTGCCCGATGACCGCCATCGAGTCCTGCCCGATCCCTGTATCTGCAAAAAGCATATGTATGTCCTTGAGCCGACAAGGTCTTTTATTGATGTAAAATTCACTTTCGCCGGAACGAAAATAACGTCGTGTAACAACGACTTCCGTAAATTCCAGATCAAGAGAATGATCTGTATTATCAAAATAAAGAGACACTTCGGCAGCTCCCTGAGGTCGGCGTTTTTCTGTGCCTGCAAAAATAATATCTTCTGATTTCTGCCCTCTCAACTGACGAACATTCTGTTCTCCCATGACCCATCGGACGGCATCGGATATATTGCTTTTGCCGCTTCCATTAGGACCGACAATAGCCGTAATACCTTTATCAAATGCAAGCGTTGTCTTATCAGCGAAGGATTTGAATCCCCGCAGCTCCATTTTCAGTAATTGCACCAGCGTATACCTCTTTCTTAAAACATTTCATTCCATTATACCACATCATCGAGTATACAAAAAAGGGACTAGATACTAGTCCCTTTACACATATCGCACAATGCAGCATGATATAGCAATTACTATGCATACATTCCTATGATAGGTATTCATCCAAATGTTCTTCTAAATAATTTGTATCCATTTTTCCTTCTCGAAACACTTCTCCTGCTAAAATATTCCGCTGCAACGAAATCGTCGTTTGTATTCCTTCAATATGAAAATTATCAAGAACACGGATCATTTTTTGTATAGCCTGCGCACGCGTAGGTGCCTTGACCAAAACTTTAGCTACCATCGAATCATAGAAGGGGCTGATTTCCGATCCGGCCTGCACACAAGAGTCAATTCGAATTCCTTCTCCCTGGGGGGGAACATAGGCTGTTATTTTTCCGGGACTTGGCATAAATTTGTTTGACGGATCTTCTGCATTAATTCGGCATTCTACGGACCAGCCATCTATATGTATATCCTCTTGACTCCATGGAAGCGGTTCTCCGGCAGCTACACGGATCTGCGTTTGAACAAGATCCGTGTTCGTTACCATTTCCGAAACACCATGCTCAACTTGAATACGTGTATTCATTTCCATAAAATAAAAATGTTTATTTTCATCGACAATAAACTCTACCGTACCGGCTCCGCAGTACTGCACCGCTTTGGCAGCAGCAACAGCAGCATCACTCATTTTACGGCGCATCACCGTATCGATAATAGGAGACGGCGCCTCTTCAATAACTTTTTGATGACGGCGTTGTGTCGAGCAATCTCGTTCGCCTAAGGCAACTACATTTCCAAAAGAATCCGCCATAATCTGAATTTCTACATGATGAGCATGCGTTAAATATTTTTCCAGATATACTCCACCATTGCCAAAATTACGGGTTGCTTCTTGAGCCGCCTCATGAAGCGCTTTTTTTAAATCGCGTTCATTTTCAACAACGCGCATTCCTTTTCCGCCGCCACCGGCAGTAGCTTTAATGAGAACAGGATAGCCGATTTGGGATGCTACCAATTCTCCTTCTTCTATGTAATGAATAAGATCTGCCGTTCCAGGAACCACCGGAACGGCAGCATGAAGCATCGTCATCCGGGCTTGAGATTTATCTCCCATGCAGCGGATCGCATTTCCATCAGGGCCAATAAAAATAAAACCGGCAGATGTACAGGCATCCGCAAAATCAGCATTTTCTGCTAAAAAGCCATATCCTGGATGAATCGCATCTGCCTGCACTGCTTTTGCAACGGTAAGCAAGGCCGGCACATTCAAATAACTTTTAGCTGCAGGAGCCGGTCCAATGCAATACGCTTCATCTGCTTGCAAAACATGCATAGCCATTTTATCTGCTGTGGAATATACTGCAACAGCTTTAATATCCAACTCATGACAAGCTTTAATGATACGGACGGCAATTTCTCCTCGATTAGCAATTAAAACTTTTTTTATTTTCACAATAATTCTCCTCTACTTAATTTTAATTTTAAACAGAGGCTGTCCATATTCTACGAAATCCCCATCGGATACAAGAATTTCTATTATTGTTCCACTTATATCAGCCGGAACTTCTGTGAACACTTTCATTGCTTCCAATACACAAACCGTCGTATCAACGGTAACTGCATCTCCCACACGGACAAAGGGTTCGGCGTTGGGATTCGCTGCTGTATAAAAAGTTCCCACCATCGGGGCTGTAATTGTTTTTTCCACATCTGAAGACACTGCAGCCGGAAGCACTGCAGTGTCTTCAGCATGGTCTGCAGCAACTGTTTTGGCTGCAGCACGTACTAACTCAATAGAAAAATCTTTATCTTTTATCTTTAGTTCCGTCAAAGACGAATTTTCAAGCATTCGTATTAATGCTTCGACTTCTTTCATGTCCACAATAGTCCTCACATTCTTCCCGCATCAGCTTGCGCACGGGAACATATATTTTTTATTACGCAAACCGATAAGATACAGAAACAGCAACATCCTTAATATATTGTTCCCGCTGCAGCAGCAGTCCCTCGGCTTGCTGAGATGTAATTAAGGAAAACCTTAACTTTTCACCGGGCTTGCATTGTGCCAAACGGCTCATATCCGCCATACTGACTTGTGCAATTTTAGGATATCCCGCTACACTTTGCCTATCTGACATAAGAATGATCGGATTTCCGTCAGCAGGTACTTGTATCGTTCCTTGTACTGCCGCCTCGGAAATCATTTCCAGCGGATTTGCAAGTTCTAGTTTGCAGCCATCCAAACGATATCCCATGCGATCCGCATGGATAGTAATGCGGAAATCTTTGGAAACCAGATGATGTTTGGCTGTTTCTGAAAAATACTTATATTGCAATCCTTTCGTAATACGTATAGGCTGTCCGTTTTCACAATTTAATCTATAGGCCGGCTGTATATACCAGCGAGATGTTTTATACACCCCCGCATCTTCCAGAGAGTGGGTTATCCTGCGTCCCAAAGAAGATATCTCTCCCAGCTCCAAAACATCGCCGGTCTGTACAGCTCTTCCTTTAAATCCGCCAAACCCCGCTCTAAGATACGTGCTTTTACTGCCCATCACCGATGGTACATTATATCCGCCGGATACACATAAATAGGTGCGGCATCCCTGTACAGGCCTCCCAAAACGCAGTACTGATCCCGCTTTAATCAAAACAGGACGCCACATGGGTATCACAGTGTCATTGACCGTCGGCTGCAGATCGGCCCCTGTAAGGGCTATTAGCAAATTTTCAGAAAATTTCAATACAGGTCCCATCATGGTAATTTCCAAGGCTGCTTCACTTTGTTCATTACCAACAAGAATATTTCCCAACCGCAATGCTTCTTCATCCATTGCCCCAGATACGAGCACGCCATACTTCTGATATCCTTGACGTCCCCGATCTTGCAAGGTTGATAGCATTCCCGGACGGAGGACGAATATACTCATAGTGTATCCCCCCTCATCTGCACATATTCTTCTTCCTGGATTGAAACAAAATGCACAATATCTCCGGATTTTAATAAGCTGGGTGTTTCTCCTGCCGGTGTAAATAAATCCACCGCACAACGCCCTATAATCTGCCATCCGCCGGGAGTAGCCAAAGGGTACGCTCCCGTCTGCATTCCAGCAATTCCGACACTGCGGGCTGGAATTTCCAAGCGCGGACTTTGCCGGCGGGGAGTAGCAATTCTTTCATCTAATCCCCCCATATATGGAAATCCGGGACAAAATCCAATCATATATACCAAGTATTCACTCTCCGTATGGATCGCCACTACTTCTTCCGTTGTCAAGCCATGACTTTGCGCAACAAAATCCAAATCAGGCCCATATTCTCCTCCGTAGCATACGGGAATAGATACGACCGCAGCCGGCGGCAGTGGTTCTCTTTCGGCCGCTTCCATTGCCATTTTAATGTACTGCTCAACAAACAATGCTGCTGTTTCTGTTTTCTGATGTTCCCGATGTACAACGAAAGGGTCATACAATACAGTTACTGCTGTATATGATAAAATACATTCACGAAATCCGGAAAATGGATTTTTTTCCAAAAATTCCCCCAATGAACGCACATGCTTATGTATATCAGGAGAAATAACATGTCCAAAAGACACACACAATGCTGTTTCTCCCAATGTTTGAATAGAAAAATCAATTTGACTCATACTAACACCTCAGCAAAATGACTTGATCTGAATTCCCTGCAATTCCAACGTATGATGAATTTTATCAGCAAAAGCCAGGGCCTTCATTCCATCTCCATGGACACATACCGTATCAGCACGCACAGAAATATCCTGACCATTTTGTGCCCGGACAACCCCTTCTTTAATCATGCGCAGAACTTGGGAAATAGATTCTTCTTCATCCGTTATCATCGCATTGGGTTGACTACGCGGAGTAAGAGAACCGTCCTGTTGATAGGTTCTATCAGCAAAAACCTCACTAGCCGTCGACAATCCCAATCTTTCAGCTTGTATAATAAGCTGGCTGCCGGCAAGACCATATAAGATCAACTTTGGATCTACCGCATATACAGCTTTGGCAATTGCTTCTGCCAGAGCCGGATCCTTCGCTGCCATATTATATAATGCACCATGAGGCTTTACATGCTGCACCGATACCCGTTGGGCAGCAGCAAACGCTTGTAAGGCACCTACCTGGTAGAGAACTATAGCATAGGCATCCGCCGGTTTTATGTCAATCTTCCGCCGGCCAAAACCGACAAGATCAGGCAGTCCCGGATGTGCACCCAAGGCAACTCCATTTTGAACAGCGAGTGCTACTGTTTTTTCCATCACAACAGGGTCACCGGCATGAAATCCACAGGCAATATTAGCCGAAGTAACATGTTTCAATATCTCCTTGTCGTTTCCTATCGTATAGGCACCAAAGCTTTCTCCCAAATCACTATTTAAATCAATAGAATACATAGTTCCTCCTACAATACACTCAAATCAGCATTCAATAAATCTGTAATAAACATATGCCCCGGTGCATGCGTAATCATAAATTCCGGTTTAACCGACATAGCAACTGCCTGCGGAGTAACTCCGCAAGCCCAGAATACGGGAATTTCACCAGGGTATATTGTCGACGGATCACCAAAATCAGGTTTCGAAATATCTTTAATACCAATATCCGTTGGATTGCCAATATGGATGGGAGCTCCGTGAACGGACGGCATACGGCTTGTTACCTGCGTAGCTCTAATTGCATCTTTGGGTTTCATAGGACGCATGGAAACAACCATAGGGCCACTGAAAACACCCGCAGGCGTACAGGGAATATTAGTAATATACATAGGAACATTATGATTTTCCGTAATATGACGTACCTCCAAGCCAGCATCCAGCATAGGACCTTCAAAGGAAAAACTGCAGCCCAAAAGAAATGCGACTAAATCATCACGCCAGTAGGTGCTTAAATCAGTCACCTCATCTGTCATTTCTCCATAGCGGTATATGCGATATTTGGGAATATCATACCGTATATCGGCACCGGGAGCTGCCAGTTTAGGTTCCGGACAGCCAATCTCCGTGACATCCAGAACAGGACACGGTTTAGGATTGCGCTGCGTAAATAACAAAAAATCAAAAGCAAGCTCTTTGGGCAATATTGCTAAATTCGCCTGTGCATATCCATTGCACAGGCCACTTGTAAATGTTGTTATTTTTTTCTCTCTTATAAGCTGCCGAACTTCCTTTGGCTTCATTGTACTATACGTCATTATACTACACATCCTTTTTATCGTATTATTAAAACCTGTAATATATTATTGCAAGAATTGCGTAATAACAGTATGAATACTCATCCATCCCATCAACACAGCCACACAAGCTCCCGCCACAGTCATCCAAATGGGGTGTCTGTATTCTCCTACAATCTTTTTATTGTAAGCACCTACAAGAATAGAGGCAAGGGCCAAAGGTAAAATAAATCCGTTTATCGTACCGACAATAACAAGAACCCGTACAGGTTGTCCTACAATAACAAAAACCAAGGTTGAAAAAATAATAAATCCAATAATAATTTTGCTATAATATTCATCAATTTTAGGACTAAATGATTTTAAGAACGATACAGACGTATAGGCACATCCAATAACAGAGGTTGTCCCTGCAGACCAGATAACGATACCGAATAATTTATATCCAATATCTCCGGCAGCAGCCTGAAATACAGAAGCAGCAGGGTTCGCCGGATCAATGAAATATCCATGTGTAATAACACCCAGAGCACCTAAAAATAAAATAATACGCATAACTCCCGTAATCAAGATACCGCTAATTGCACTGCGTGTTGCCTGCGCAACGTGTTTTATCCCACTAATACCAGAATCCAATAAGCGGTGTCCTCCAGAAAAAGTAATATAACCGCCTACACTCCCACCTACCAAGGTAACCAGCGCCATAATATCAATTTGATCGGGCATTACTGTCTTAACTGCCGCTTCTCTAACCGGAGGCAGGGCCGCCACTGCTACGAATAGCGCTAAAAGAATACGAACAATACCAAAGGTACTGACAAATTTATCCATAATTTCGCCCACGCGTTTAAAGCAGAAAATTGACAAGGCAATGCAGCCGCTGATGACTGCTGCTATGGTAATATCCAATCCAAATAGAACATTCAAGCCCAACGCCGCTCCGGCAATGTTGCCGATATTAAAGCACAAACCGCCCATGACAATAAGGATAGATATAAAATATCCCAAACCGGGAAATACCATATTTCCTATTTCCTGTCCCCGTTTTCCCGAAGCAATAATAATTCTCCAAACATTAATTTGTACGGCTATGTCGATCACTACAGATGCCAGAATAACAAAGCCAAAACTAGCACCCGTTTTTTGTGTAAATACCGTAGTCTGCATTAAGAAACCTGGTCCAATTGCAGTGATAGCCATTAAAAAAATAGCACCTAAATATGATTGTATGCTGTTTTTAACTTTAAATCTATTTTCTTCTTCTAAGATTTTATTTTCTGTCCCCATTTTATGATCCTCCTCTCGCATACTGCCTTACCAAGTTAAATAATAACGAAACATAATTCATAGAAAACACCAAATACGCTGCTAAATTGATTGGCATAGTATATAGTATAATAAATTTATATTTAATTATTTAGTACAATAAACTTATTAATTTCGTTTCTACGTCGTGCAAAAATGCATTGGATGCCAACATATCGCCCCTTTCTCTGCATCCAAAAAAAAAAAACCGGCACTTCAAACAGTTTGATTCTGTCTGAAGCACCATCGCTCTTTAATCTTTTGTTTGACTTATTATAACATGCCCATGTAACAAATTAAAATTGAAAAAACAAATAGGGTTATTCATTTTTTTTGAAGGTACTTACCTACCTTCCTTCCATATGTTTTTTTACAGTCTCATACGCCTGTTGTCTTTGTTTCAAATAGTTCACTGCATCCTGCCGTGTTACTGCCATAAAATGAATTTTATCTCCGGCTTTCGCTTGTACTAAATTCATAAGATCAGCTTGAATCACATATCCAATCTTAGCAAAACCACGCGTAGTTCCATGATCTGCGGCTGCCACAATACACGGAGTTCCGCCCGAAGGGATTTGGACAGCTCCCGGACTCACTGCATCTGATACTATATTAGTTTTGGTTATCGGCATAATTTTAGGACCTGCAAGCTGATATGCAACTCTATTAGAGGATTCAACAACATATGTCGCAGTCAAAAACTGATGTATTGCCTCATTCGAAAATAATGAATCCTGTGGTCCCATCATAATACGCAGCGTACATTCCGGATTATATTGCGGAATATATGCCGCTGGAATGTTTGTCGTACACACTTTTTTTTCCCTATCCTCCGCCAAATATAAAATATCTCCTTGATGCAAGATTCGGCCTTCATACCCTCCAATTCCTGCCACTGTATAGGTGGAACGACTTCCCAGCACCTTCGGAACATCAAAACCGCCATGTACTGCCACATATGCCCGCTGACCGGACAACGCCCTGCCAAAAGAAAGAGTTCCTCCATCGGGCACGATGAAAGAAGACCAATTTTTAACAGGATTTTCATTTACCATACCTTGCATATCCGCTCCGCATACAGAAACTAATTGACTTTTGTCAAATTTAAGAATAATTCCTTCTTCCGTCATTTCGATAACAGCAGCACTTACTTTATTTCCTACTAGTAAATTTGCCATATGACAGGCATACGGATCCATTGCACCGGAAACAGGCATTCCCCAGGCCTGATATCCCCGCCGGCCTTCGTCTTGAATTGTTGCCGAATTTCCTTGCCTTATAACAGTAATCATACTCCGTATCCTCCTACGAATGGCATATTTGTAGCGTATATATCCCCTTTAAAACATCTTTTCGAATTGCAAAATATTCATCAATTTTTATTTCCACAAATTGTATATATTCACCTGGATTTACTAAAAACGGATGACGCAGGGCCGGATTAAATCCTTTTAAAGGGGTTCGGCCTATAAGCCACCACTCCCCGGGAGTTTGGCTAGTATAAAATCCTGTTTGGTTTCCTCCTATCCCAACAGAACCTTCTGGTACATTAAGCCGCGGCTTATCTAATCGTGGCGTTATTAATTTTTTTGATAATCCCCCAAGATAAGGGTACCCCGGTGTAAATCCCAGCATATAAACCAAATAGGCCCGTGATGTATGAATACGAATGACTTCTGCAGGTGTTAATCCCGTATACTTCGCCACATATTCTAAATCAGGCCCCAAAACACCGCCATAACAAACCGGTATCTGTACAATACCCGGTGAAACAGCGTCCTGCCGTTCCGGTTTAAGCATCTGAAGATATTGTCGAACATGGTCACATACTTCTTCATACGAAATGACCATGGGATCATAATAAATAGCTGCTGACCGATATGTCGGCACTATTTCACGGATTCCTTCCAGTTCTGCATTTTTTATGAATTGTGTCAGCTGTTGAACTAATCGATTCACTTCAGGAGAAATACTAGTACCAAATTCGACGATCAATCCACATTCCCCGGCAGTCAATAGTTTTATTTCATCTACTATATTTTTCAATAAAAACCTCAACTCCATGTCACAAAATTTAATATATTTATTTCAAGAGACGTTCTTTTACAAGTGTAATGAAAGCCTTAATCGCACAGGAAAAATATTTTTCTTTATGATAAACAAGATATGCATTTGTATTTAATTTTACTCCCTGCCACGGCAAAATCACCAATTTTCCCGCTTCAATTTCTTTTTGAACGGCTGCCATCGGCAATAGCGTAATCCCCAAATTACTAATAACAAATTGTTTTATCATATCAATCGATTCCAATTCCAGAATCATCGGAAGTGGTATTGACTTTTCTATTAAGTATTCGTTTAATATTATTTGATAACTATTAGATAAATCGGTAAAGATTAATTTCTGTCCTTGTAATTGTTCTGCTGTAACTTTTGCTAACTTCGCCAATGGATTTTCAGGAGCAGCAACCATTACAATTTTTTCTACCCACAAAAACTCACTTCGTAAATCACTATCTTGTATTGTTTTGCTGAGAAAAAAAGCAATATCTATTACATTTTTACGCAGCAAATAACAAAAATTGATACTGTCGTCTATTTTTAATTTTAAATTCACATCTGGATATAAAGCATTATATTCTTTCATCAACTGTGTTAAATGGTAGGCACATATGGATTCAGGTATCCCGATCGTAATTACACCGTGCGGAATATCTATATTTTCCAATTCATTTTTAGCATTTTCAGATAATTTCACAATTTCTTCTGCATAGTCATATAAACGTTCTCCATCCGTTGTCAGCATCAGCTGATGTCCAAACCGTTCAAAAAGTGCAATATTTAATTCTCGTTCTAATAATTGAATATGTGTTGTTACCGTCGACTGCGTGTATCCCAGAAAATGTGCTGCCTGAGAAAAGCTGCCTAATTTCACGATACTCATAAATGTTTTCAATTGCCGGATTTCCAAAAAACAGACCTCCCGTCTATTTTACTTGCTTTTCAAAAAAAATATCACCCTATATAGTTAAATAGCCATCGATTTAAATAAAATTTTCAAACAATACATGCAACGTATTGCACAAAACAAACTATTCTAATAATTCCTGAATGTATCCCGCTATTGTCTTTCTGTCGTCAACCAATCGTTTTTTCCAGAATAAAAAAAATCATGCATTTTATATACAGGCATACATTGTTTTTAGTAAAATCAAAAAATATACTTGACGAGCTTCGTTTTTCTGATTATATTAGAGTTTGGGTATATACCTATTTTACCGACGGAGGGCTAATAATGTTTCAAATTTACAAGCATAATAATGGACATTTAGAAGATAATATTTCTTTAGCCTCTGCCGAAAAAGGGTCTTGGATTAATATCGTAAATCCTGATTCAGAAGATTTACAATTAGTTTCTATGATTACAGAAATTCCAACAGACGTTTTAAAAACAGCGTTGGATACAGAGGAACGTTCTCATGTGGAGCTAGAAGACAACTATGTTTTCGTTGTCATCAATATTCCTATTCTACGTGAAACGGACAGTTACGATACACTGCCTCTCGGCATATTTATTACTCCGGATTTCATTATTACTATTTGTCTGGAAGAAACAGAAGTAGTCAGGGTCTTTACAAAAAACAAATACCCTTTATTTTATACTTTCAAAAAAACACGATTTCTCTTCCAAATTATGTATCGGACAGCTACACTGTTTTTGAAGTATCTGCAGCAAATAAATCACCGTACCGACGACATTGAATCGGTGCTGCGGCATTCTATGCAGAACAAAGAGTTTTTTATGCTTTTAGAATTGCAGAAATCCCTTACATATTTTACCTCTGCCCTGCGCGGCAATGGTATTGTCATGGAAAAAATTCTTCGTCTGCGCCGCAACGAATCATTACGACATCTCCTTAAAATGTATGAAGAAGATGAAGATCTGCTGGAAGATGTTATTATTGAAAATAAACAGGCTATTGAAATGGTTGAAATGTATTCTAATATTTTAATCAATATGATGGACACATTTGCCTCTATTATTTCCAACAACCTGAATATTGTAATGAAATTTTTGGCATCTATCACAATTATTCTGGCTGTTCCTACCATCATTTTTAGTTTATGGGGAATGAATGTTCCGGCCCCTTTCTCTGACAGTGAGATCGGATTTTGGCTTGTTGTCGGCGTATCTTTTGTTTGTGCCACAGGTGCTGCATTCATGCTTTGGAAAAAGCATTTATTTTAATTCGTCGCTATTCTTTAACTCTGTAACAGATACCTCCTTGTTACAGAGTTTTTTTTTGTTAAAAATACGTTCAACAACATGGCCTGATACCTGTTTATTTCTGTGTCATTGATTTTATCGGTTCAAAAGACCGGCGATGAATAGGACAAGGACCAAATTGCTGTATAGCCTCCAAATGCTTTTGCGTCAAATATCCTTTATGTTCAGAAAATCCATATTGCGGATATTGTTTGTCATACTCATTCATTAGTCGATCTCGAGTTACCTTTGCAATGATTGATGCTGCTGCTATGGATGCACTTTTAGCATCTCCCTTTATAATAGAACGGTGCGAAACAGTTAATGCCGGAAGAGGCATTGCATCAATCAATACCGCCTGTGGCTGTATTTTCAATGCATCTACAGCGTCATACATTCCTTGTTGTGTCGCATGGTAAATATCATGCACATCAATATTCTCTTCTGATTTAGCGATACATGACACCGCCACGGCCTCTTTCATAATTATATCATATAGAATTTCTCTCTTTTTGGGTGATACTTTTTTACTGTCATTCAAGCCCGGACATTCCCAATACGGCGGTAAAATAACAGCAGCAACCATAACCGGCCCGGCTACCGGACCACGGCCGGCCTCATCGATACCAGCTATATGATAGATGCCTTGATTATAATAAAATGTTTCAAAAGAAAACATAGCCTCCAATCGTTCCCGTTCCTGTTCTTCACGCAGTTTTCGTTTTAAAAATGAAGTTCTTAATTTACAGACGGAATCCCGAGAATCTTTTTCCATGTTCTCTAATAACGTGGGGATATGGATTTTTTCGTTTTCCAACATTTTTTTTATATCTTTTACACTTACCTTAGAAATATCCATTATATCTTACCTTTTATAGGAAAATCTTCTACGCGATCCAATGAAATCTCTCCTATTTTTCCTTCTCGATATTCTTTTAAAATAAGTTTATATGTTTTTTCTAAATCTATCAAATTTCCAGAAACAATACATCCTCTTTTTCTTCCGATGTGCTCAATTATATCCTGCGGGGTGCCCGACAGCATATCCAATTTGTACCGATCGCAGAGTTTCTGCGGATAATGTACACTTAATTCGCTGATTAACTTTGTCACTACATCCTGCATATCAAAAACCGTATCTGAAATAGCACCGGTAGCAGCTAATCGGTATGCACATATTTGATTTTCCAATTTAGGCCATAATACCCCCGGCGTATCCAGCAAATCGAGCTGATTAGCAATACGGACCCATTGTTTCCCTTTTGTTTCTCCCGGTTTATCTGCGGTTCTAGCCACACTGCTGCGAGATAATTTATTAATCAATGTTGATTTACCAACATTAGGAATACCCAAAATCATCGTCCGGACACTTCGTGTCTTGAGTCCTCTTTTTTGCCAATGTTCCAATTTAGGTGCTGCCAATTTTCTAACTTCTGTTACCATGGACTTAATTCCTTTTCCGCCTTTGCTATCCAGCGCGATAACAATACGTCCCTGCTGCCTGTAATAGGCTATCCATTTTTCAAGAACCGCTGTATCAGCAAGATCCGCTTTATTAAGTACCAGTACCGACGGTTTTTGCCCTATCATTTTTGAAATCATCGGGTTAGAGCTGCTCAAAGGTATACGTGCATCCAATAATTCAATAACTACATCAATAATCTTTATATTTTCTTCAATCAGCCGTCTGGCTTTTGCCATATGACCGGGATACCAATTAATAACCATAAATTCCTCTCTATTCGTTATAATGCTTCTGTTATTTCTATCCTTAACGCTGCCGACACTACAGAAACATAACAACTGCAAAAAAGCTGTCTGACTTTACATGCCAAATCAGCTAACAACACAAATATAAAAACAACAAGGAAGGCATATGGAACTCCTTTTCATGAAATTCTATATGCCTGCCTATCTTAATTATATGGTTTTATTAAATTTTTTACAATATCTTATATTATCCTTTACGGGATTCATTCAATTCCTGAATATGAGCAATGACCTCTTCTACAGATTTAGCTCCTATATCGCCCTTACTGCGGTCACGAAGCGCTAACGTATTTGCTTCTACTTCCTTATCACCGATAATTCCCATGTACGGCACTTTTTCCATTTGTGCTTTGCGAATCTTATACCCTACTTTTTCATTGCTTTCATCTACTTCAACACGAATACCTAGTTTCTTGAACTTTTTGCGCAAAGCTAACGCGTAGGACAGGTGTTTATCCGTAATGGGAAGTAATTTAATTTGGATTGGAGCCAGCCATACCGGAAAAGCCCCTGCATAGTTTTCAATAAGAATGCCAAGAAAACGTTCAACACTGCCAAAACAAGTACGATGAATCATAACGGGACGATGTTTTTGTCCATCTTCTCCGACATAGGTCATATCAAAGCGTTCCGGCATCAACATATCGAGTTGGATAGTACCACACTGCCAAGTACGGCCAATGGAATCTTTCACATGAAAATCAAGTTTAGGACCGTAGAAAGCGCCGTCTCCTTCATTAATAACATACGGCACACCTTTTTCTTCAACAACTTCACGCAGCGTATTTGTCGCCAATTCCCAAATTTCATCAGATCCCATAGAATCGTCAGGACGTGTAGATAATTCCACATGATATTCCAGACCAAATATCCCATACGCTTTAGCAAAAAGGTCCATGACACCCTTTAATTCTTCCTTCATCTGACTCGGAAGCATAAAAATGTGTGCATCATCCTGTGTAAAGCAGCGAACACGGAAAAGTCCATGCAGCGCACCGTGCAGTTCATGTCTATGTACAAGGCCCAATTCAGCCATGCGCATCGGAAAATCGCGATAGCTGTGAATCTGGCTCTTATAAACAAGAATACCTCCCGGGCAGTTCATCGGTTTAATTGCATAGGGTTCATCATCAATAGTAGTAAAATACATATTATCACGATAATGATCCCAATGCCCTGATTGTTCCCATAAATGTCGACTCAAAATCATAGGTGTGCTAATTTCATCATATTCTGCTTCTTCATGAAGTTCATACCAAAGCTTCAGAAGATTCTTTCGAAGAACGATTCCCTTAGGATGAAAAAATGGAAAGCCAGGGCCTTCTTCATGAAAACTAAATAAATCTAATTCTTTGCCAAGTTTACGATGATCACGTTTTTCTGCTTCTTCGAGCATGTGGAGATATTCATCTAAATCTTCTTGTTTCAAAAAGGCAGTGCCATAGATACGCTGCAGCATTTTATTATGTTCATCGCCGCGCCAATAAGCACCTGCAACGGTTTGAAGCTTAAAGGCCTTTACCTGTCCAGTAGCCGCAACATGCGGACCGGCACAAAGATCAACATATTCTCCCTGCCGATAAAGAGAAATTTGAGCATCTTCCGGTAAATCCTGAATAAGTTCGACTTTATACTCTTCTTTCATATCAGTAAACATGTTAATCGCATCTTTACGAGAAACAAGTTCTTTTGTAAGTGGAAGATTTTCTTTAACAATTTTGCGCATTTCTTCTTCGATAGAAGCAAAATCATCTTGTGTAAATCGATGTTCTGTATCGAAGTCATAATAAAAACCGTTTTCTATAGATGGACCAATCGCTAATTTCACATCTTTAAAAAGTCTTTTAACGGCCTGTGCCATAATATGCGAAGCCGTATGACGAAGTGTATCTTTTCCTTCCTGATCAGCAAAGGTTAAAAATTCAACGTGGGAACCATCGACAATAGCTTCTCTTAAATCAGTCACCTGATTATTTACTTTAGCAACTAATACTTTTTTTGCCAAACTATTGCTGATTTCATGTACAGCCTGTTGTAAAGAAATACCATCTGCAAAGGATTTTTTGCTTCCATCCTTCAAAATTAATTCAGCCATATAAAACATCCTCCTTTTTTGTACAAAAAAACTCTCATCCTCAAGGGACGAGAGTTAGCTCACGTGGTTCCACCCTAGTTCATAAGCAATACGACGCTCATGTACTCAAGCGTTATAACGGCACGACCGTAAAGGAATACTATTTATTTCTTCCTTTAAGCTCCAAGGCGGTAACAAAACTTGTTTTATAGAGTACTCACACCATTCATACTCTTCTCTGAATAAAACATACAGTCCGTCATGTCCTTATCTAAGCTGTTTACATATATATTAATCTCTATGTATGACGTAATTATACGACTGTACAAGTATAAAGTCAAGAAACTTTATGTCCGTTTCCAATATATCTTTTTTATTAAAAAATAAATGTTCTTATATAAAATACAAAAGGACAGAATGTATGCATAACATCCTGTCCTCTGCCGTATAAATAAAAGACTGCTGCTGCGTTACAGCAGCAGCCTTACATGTGTTACTTATTAACCTTTAATTTTCTTGATTGCTTCTGTAATCTTAGGAACAACTTCAAAAGCATCCCCTACGATACCATAGTCGCAAACCTGGAAAATCGGAGCATCCGGATCTTTGTTGATCGCAATGATGCAATCGGATCCTGTCATCCCGGCTAAATGCTGGATGGCTCCGGAAATACCGCAAGCTACATAAATCTTCGGTCCTACGGTCTTTCCTGTCTGGCCTACTTGATGCAGTGCATCAATCCAGCCGGCATCTACTGCTGCACGCGACGCACCTACTGCCCCGCCCAGCAATCCTGCCAATTCCTTCAACATTCCTTCAAACGGTTCTGAACTGTTCATCCCACGGCCGCCTGATACGATAACGTCGGCTTCTTCCAATTTGACGCCGCCGCCACCCATTTTGATCAGTTCTACGAATTTCGTCATGAAGTCGTCATCACTCAGTGCTGCCTTCATGTCGATGATTTCGCCTGTCGCCGATGCATCCGCTGCCGGTTTTTTAAATACGTTCGGACGAACTGTTCCCATTTGCGGACGATTTTCACGGCATACGATTTCTGCCA
>NZ_FNHQ01000021.1 GCF_900103535.1 Megasphaera paucivorans
CATAATTCCCGTAAAATTTTTCCAATATCTTTTTTTAATTTCCCGTAAATCAATTGTCTACGGTACTTGGGTGCAAACACAAGATGATATTTACATCTCCATTTTGTATGTGCTAAACTTAAAGTGTCCATGGATAGCATTTTCCTCCTTTGCTCTAAGTACGGTTGGCGAACCTGTGCTTAGTATAGCAAAGGAGGTTTTGCTTTTTCTACCTATAGCTATAAGCTTTTAGAACCATACGCACAGCGTATGGTTTTCAATACGACAATAAAAACCGTAGCAGCAATAAATGCTACTACGGTTAGGTCTAACTTTATAGGGTCACTACAAAGGCCGAAAAAACTCGCCGTTTTTTTTAAACGGGAGCCATTCGGCTCATCATTTTATATAACTGGCAAAGGACAGTAGATATGTTCCCTTGCCTTAGTTCCATTGTAGAAGAAGGATAGTGTTAGCACACGGTCATGGAATGTCCGAAATATGGGTTATATCATAAAAAAACACCGATAATGGTGACGTATTTGAAAACATATGCCTAAAAATAGGCAAAAAAATAACCGGACATTAAATGTCCGGTCGAATTTAAAACTTTTTATTTTTTTTTACCAAGTAGTTTCATCTTTTGTGAAGTTAGGTATTTATTACATATATCTAAGGAATAAGGCCATTTATATGTCAATAAAAAATGGTACATCAGGTCAAGTGGAGTATTACTCAAACAGTAGCCTGCTTTTGCAAGAAGTTTAAAATTTAAGGGTGGTGGTAAATGGAGTCCTATACATACAGCAACAATTGTTTCTTTTGTTGCTGTATAGTCTGGCTCATTCCTAAGACGCCTGATTGTTCTAGCATCTAGCCTTGATTCTTCGGCCAGTTTTTCAACAGAAATATCTCTCCAATTTGTCAATGCAACAAAAGCGTCTGAAAAATCATGAGGAAGGCTGCTTAACACCCTATGTATTTCATCATTACAGGCTTGAACGAGTTTAGCATGTTCTTCTATGGTTAAGTTATTCTTTGAAAGCACATAGGCTGCTTCAAAAATGATATCGGATGATGCGTCACGGAATAGGACACATTCTGTATAAAATTGTTTGCCATAAGCGTTTGTAGAAGGATGAACAGATAAATCGAATATAAGGCAGCATTCATCAATATGATGCTGTGCATATTTTGTTAACGTAGGTTGTCCGTTTTCATCATTTTCGATGTATTGTGGGGAGTTAATGCAAAAATGTGAATCAACAAATAGATAGGTTCCTTGTTCTAATGTTGCACGAAGTGTTGGATTGACGGAACTTTCAAATAAGGCATCTCGCATGCTAATGGAAAAAGTTTGATTTTTGGTAAGTGAGCCTTTTTTAAAAGCATGTGGTTTTACATATTGATCATCGATATAGATAAATACGCCCATAGCTTCTTCATAGCCAACGTCAACCATGCGGATTTTGGCGGCACAACGTGAAACACAAAAGAAAGTAGCCAGTGCATCAATAACTGGCTCCATAACATCAATGAGTTCTTTGGTGTGCAGTTCTTTTTGATACTCCTTGATAAGTGCATCTGCTTTTTGCTTAAAAGGGGTAAATGGCATTTGAATACGGGGTGCCAATGAATTTGCCTGCCATTCCATCCAATCAGTTGCTGTCCGGATGTTATCTTTTTTTATGCCACCTACTACTTGGCAGCGGATATGTGTCAGCTCTTTATTATAGAGCCGTTCTAATTCGAAGGCTTTTCGATGCAAATCCCAGTGAACACATTCATGGATGACAGTATTATTCACAGCACCAAGGCTTCGCAGAAAAAAGGCGTTCGGATTGACAAGTATGGTGCCTTTGTTAACATGAATGGTTTTGATGGAATCGGTGTCCTCGTCATAATACTCGGTATCACAATCAGCAAAGCAGATTTGACCGAAAACTGAAAAATCTGAAGTAATGGTTTTTAAATCAACAGAAAGTCCCATACGATCTGCAAGATCAACGGGACTGAGCGACATAGGAGTAGCAAGTGCTTCTGGATAATGTCTTTGTAGAAAATCAGTGGCAACTTTTTCTAACTGGTCCTTACGAATAATAAGGACGAGTGAATCTGACATGGGATGCTGTTGTTTGTCTTTGCAGTTGTATTCTTCAATGGCATTAGTGGAAAAATCGTCAAGGTTGTGGGATAGATCACCCGTGCAGGAAATCTTAAACCATGGATAGGCATCATCATTTCTATCCGTATGGCGATCATATTCGGATATTTCAAGCTGGGCTTCGACAAGGACATCGAAAGCTATTTTCATACCGGGTTGGTTATCAATATAAACGCCTTTGATCTCGATGTCTGAAAGCTTAGCCTCGTCAATAGCCGTCACGTGTTGTGAGACAACATGCAAGTTGCCGTGGTTTTCTTCTAAAAAGTTGGAAAGCGCCGTAAACAACTCGTTATATAGATGATTTGCTACATAATCTTTAAAAGAATGATCCTGCATGATGCTGTCACGTCCAATCTTTTCAATACCATGATTTGTCTGCGATATGTAAAAGTACTAGTTTTTAGTATAATATTGTAGTATCATAAAAATCAAGCTATTACAGCAATAATCAGCAATAACTTGATTTTTATACATGATTTTCATAAGCAATTGTTTAATAGACAAACTGCTAACCAATATTATGGTATAGCATTGAACTGTGATATATCTGATATTATGGAAATGGTTGATATACCAGAAAAAGATGAAGTCCAGACAATGGGATAGCAAAAAGTGGATAATGAAGATACACCAATAGAGAAAAAATAGGAGGAATCAGAAAATGACTGATAAAAACAATGCTAACATTGGTTTTGAAAAACAGATCTGGGATGCGGCTTGCGTACTTTGGGGGCATATCCCGGCTGCTGAATATAGAAATGTAATTATTGGACTTATATTCTTGAAATATATTTCCACAGCATTTGATAAAAAATACAAGCAGCTCGTAGCCGAAGGTGACGGCTTTGAAAATGACCCGGATGCATATCTGGAAGATAACGTGTTCTTTGTACCAGCTGAGGCTCGTTGGGATAAGATCGCGGCTACTGCTCATAAGCCGGAAATCGGTACGGTTATCGATGATGCCATGCGTGAAATTGAAGCAGACAATAAAAAACTGAAAAATGTTCTTCCGAAAAACTACGCAAGTCCGGATCTGGATAAGAGGATATTAGGTGACGTTGTTGATCTCTTCACAAATATGGACATGGGTGAGACGGAGGGAAATCGTGATGTTCTCGGTAGAACTTATGAATACTGTATCGCTCAATTTGCTGCTAAAGAGGGTAAAGGCGGTGGAGAATTCTATACGCCATCAAGTATTTTAAATACGCTGGTTTCTGTTCTAAAGCCATATTCAAATTGCCGTGTATATGATCCTTGCTGTGGTAGCGGCGGTATGTTTGTTCAGTCTGCAGAATTTATTCAGGTACATTCCAGTAACATAGGGGCTATCTCCATATATGGTCAGGAAGCAAATCCGGATACTTGGAAGATGGCTGTTATGAACCTAACTATTCGTGGCCTTGATGCCAATCTAGGGCCATATCATGCAGACACATTTACAAATGATCTGCATCCGACGTTGAAAGCGGATTTTATTCTCGCAAATCCACCTTTCAATTATAATCCTTGGGGGCAGGAGAAATTAAAGGACGATGTTCGCTGGAAGTATGGACTTCCTCCGGCGAGCAATGCCAACTTTGCATGGATTCAACATATGATTCATCACCTTGCACCAAACGGAAAAATCGGACTTGTACTCGCAAATGGAGCACTTTCCACACAGAGCAGCGGTGAAGGTGAGATAAGAAAGAAAATTATAGAGGATGATCTGGTTGAAGGGATTATCGCTATGCCTACACAGCTTTTCTATAGCGTAACAATCCCTGTCACACTTTGGTTTATTACTAAAGGTAAGAAGCAGGAAGGTAAAACAGTATTTATTGATGCTCGCAAAATGGGACATATGGTGGATCGTAAGCATCGAGATTTTACCGATGAAGATATTCAGAAGATAGCAGATACTTTCGAGGCTTTCCAGAATGGAATTCTCAAGGATGAAAAAGGTTTTGTTCTGTTGCTACACTGCAAGACATTGCAAAACAGGATTATATCTTAACGCCCGGACGTTATGTTGGAATTGAGGAACAGGAAGACGACGGCGAGCCGTTTGATGAGAAGATGATGCGGTTGACTTCAGAGCTTTCGGAAATGTTTAAAAAATCCCATGAACTTGAAAATGAGATTTGCAAAAAGCTTGCAGCTATTGGCTATAGCAAATAAGATATATCGTGATTTATCGGATCAAGAAAGGAGAGAATAAATATGGGAGAACATACAGATGTTGTTCTTGCAGATTTATTGCAGAAAAAAGGCTATATACGAGGACCATTTGGTTCAGCCCTAAAAAGATCAGAAATGAAATCCGAAGGGGTTCCTGTATATGAGCAGCAACATGCAATATATAATTTGCGAGACTTTAGATTTTATATAGATGATCAGAAATTTGAAGGGCTAAAGAGATTTCAAGTAAAAACTAACGATTTGGTCATTAGCTGTTCTGGAACAGTAGGAAAAGTAACAATTATCAGAGAGAATGACCCTAAAGGTATTATTAGTCAGGCACTTCTATTATTGAGAGTAGATGCTTCAAAGGTACTACCAGAATATTTAAAGTATTTTTTTAGTTCACAAAAAGGCTACAACGCTATTGTATCAAGATCAAGTGGATCAGTTCAGGTTAATATTTCAAGACGAGAGGTAATTGAACAGATACCATTGTCATTACCTAATTTAGATGAACAAAAGAAGATAGTGGATATTTTAAAAACAATAGATGATAAAATTGTAACTAATGAAGAGATAAACAAGAATTTAGCGGCTTAAAGGGCAAGGTTAGATATGTCCAGCTCGCCGGACATCAGTTTCGGTAAAAGCGTATCTCGGGTAATAATAAGCCTGTCGTTTTCGGCACGAAGGTTACGAATCTGTGCGAAAAATGGCTGTATAGAAGCATCAAATTCTTTTAGCTCACTTTCTGACGGTATGATTACAGGGATCTTGTTAAGGTTGGCTTGATTAATCTTAGGTTGAACGGCTCCTGTGACAATCGACTGAACGCTTGTTAAGCTGAAAAGCAGATACAGGAGTTCTACAGAAAAACCGTTCTTACCTGTAATAATGTGAGCATGATTGTTTACCCAAAACTTTCCTTCTACGTATTGCAGAATAGGAAAACCTTTACTGTTGACAACGGTACCGTCTTCACCAATAAGCAGATAGATTCCGTCAAACAGATATCTATCCACATAGTCCATGACGGAGGTAGCACCATAATATGGATATATTTTTGCAAGGTCAGCACGTTCACGATTTGAAAGCGGAATGCGCTTAGAATCGTGCAGTTCTATTATTTCGAAAACTGTACCAAGACGCCAATCGTCCGGCAATACGCCATCAAATTGACTTATATCTATAAAGCGATCTTTATAAAGAGTCCGTGCTTGCTGCTCTAAATTCTTGTTTAACATACAACCATAACTCTTGCGAGTGGCAAGAGCTAAATTGAGGGACTGCCACTCCGTAGTCATTCTCTATAATAGAAAAAGGAGAGATGACTATGAAACAAAAAGTGATTACCGAGGTTATGCAAGAAATGCTTGGCAGTCTCAACAATGCGCAGCTGGAACGGCTGCAGGAGGTATTGGAACATGCGCTGTTCTATAAAGAAATAACAGAAATTGAGCAGGGTTCGGAAAATGGTACAACAAATAAGCAACTGCTTAAGTCCTTTTTATCCTCAAAACGAATTGAAGGGTGCTCGGAAAAATCACTGACATACTACAGAACAACGATTGAAACAATGTTAGATAAAGTCGAAAAAAACATACGGGAGATAACCACAGACAATCTTCGTGCTTATTTGACAGAATACCAACAGGAGAAGAATTCCAGTAGAGTTACAGTAGATAACATTCGTCGCATACTTTCCAGCTTCTTCTCGTGGTTGGAAGATGAAGACTATATTTTGAAAAGCCCGGTGCGCCGGATACATAAGGTTAAGGCGTCATTGACGATTAAAGGAACATATTCGGATGAAGCATTGGAAAAGATGCGCGATAACTGTGAAAAGCCAAGGGATTTGGCATTGATTGATATGCTAACTTCTACAGGAATGCGTGTGGGAGAGCTGGTTCTCCTGAATCGTGATGATATAAATTTTGAAGAGCGAGAATGTGTGGTATTTGGTAAAGGCAGCAAGGAGCGGATGGTTTACTTTGATGCTCGAACCAAAATACATCTGCAGAGTTATCTGCAGGAACGAATGGATGATAATCCGGCGCTGTTTGTATCATTGCGGGCGCCGCATGACCGATTGAAAATCGGAGGTGTCGAGTGCAGATTAAGAGAATTTGGCCATAGATTGGATATACCAAAGGTGCATCCGCATAAGTTTCGCCGGACACTTGCTACAATGGCAATAGATAAAGGAATGCCAATAGAGCAACTACAGCAGCTTCTTGGACATAAACGGATAGATACGACGCTTCAGTATGCAATGGTAAAACAGAGCAACGTAAAACTTGCACATCGAAAGTATATAGGATAGGAAGGCACAGAAAAATGAGCGAATGGGAAAAAACAAGGCTTGGAGATGTTATTGAAACAAATACAATCTCTTATTCGACAAAGGAAGGGTGGAAATTTGTTAATTATCTCGACACGGGCAATATAACGGAGAATGTTGTTGCTGAGATTCAAAGGATTGATTTGAATACTGAAAAACTTCCTAGTCGAGCTAAGCGAAAAGTTCATTATAATAGTATTCTTTATTCGACAGTTAGACCTAACCAACGTCATTATGGAATTGTTAAGGAACAGCCGGAGAACTTTCTGGTATCTACTGGATTTACAGTTATCGATGCGGATGAATTCAAGGTGGATGCAGACTTCCTTTATTTCTTTTTATCACAAGATAACTTGGTTGAGCTGTTGCACTCAATAGCAGAACAGAGTGTTTCAACTTACCCTTCAATCAAAGCATCTGATATAGAAAACATCGAGGTGGAATTACCACCTCTGGTTGAGCAAAAACGGATTGCATCTATTCTAAATGCATTATCAGATAAGATACGTCAGAATACGGAGATAAACAAGAATTTAGAGCAGCAGGTAGAGCTCTTGTTTGCTGATTGCTTTCTTAACCTTTCGGAAATTCCAGATGGATGGAAAGAATCTAATTTGCTTGAAATTGCTGACTACCTTAATGGCCTTGCCATGCAAAAATATCGTCCCGAAGCTGATGAAAAAGGTATTCCAGTCCTTAAAATCAAGGAGCTTCGTCAGGGTTTCTGTGATTCGAGCAGTGAACTGTGTACGCCAAGCATTAAATCTGAGTACATTATTCATGATGGCGATGTAATCTTCTCATGGTCAGGCAGCCTCCTTGTTGATCTTTGGTGTGGTGACATATGTGGACTTAATCAACATCTCTTTAAAGTCACTTCGTCAAAATATGACAAGTGGTTCTATTATGCTTGGACAGCACATTATCTCTCGCGTTTTGCAGCAATTGCCGCTGATAAGGCAACAACAATGGGACATATCAAACGAGAAGATCTTGGTAAAGCTAAAGTTTTAATTCCTTCGGATGAAGATTATCACAGGATCGGAGTTCTTCTTCAACCCATTTATGACCTCATCATCAGTAACAAGATTGAAAACCGTCAGCTGGCATCTGTTCGAGATAGCTTGTTGCCAAAGCTTATGTCTGGCGAACTTGATGTCTCCAACACTGATATCTAAGCCGCTAAATTCTTGTTTGAAACGGAAAAATTGTAAAAGGAAACCACCTCTGAAAAGAGGATAATATAAAAAACAAAGTAAAGGAGTGAGACTCATGCCAGAATTCTATACCGAAGCGGATTATGAAAATTCTATTATAGAGCTTTTTGAAAGCCTGGACTATCGTCATGTTTATGCACCTGCTTTAGAACGTGACTTCTATAGCCCTTTATATGAAGAAGAACTTAAGTCCGCGCTGCATAGGCTGAATCCAGATATGCCGGAAGGTGCAATAGCAGACGCCTTATGCAAACTGAAAAATTTTGAAAATGCGGAACTTGTACAGAAGAATGCTTTATTCATGGAATATCTTCAGCACGGAATCGAAGTGCGTTATTTTGTGAAAGGTGAAGAACGTTCTGGTCTGGTTTATCTTGCGGATTACAAGAATCCGGGAAAAAACTCCTTTGTAGTAGCAAACCAATGGACTTTTATTGAAAACAGTAATAAACGTCCGGATGTTATCATTTTCTTAAACGGCTTACCTGTTGTTTTGATAGAACTTAAATCTCCTTCACGTGAAGAAACAGATGCATCAGAGGGATATTTGCAGATTAGGAACTATATGCAGGAAATTCCGTCGATGTTTATCTATAACTGTATCTGCGTAATTAGTGATCATTTGACGAGCAAAGCCGGAACGATTACTTCCGGTGAAGACCGCTTTATGGAATGGAAAACGAAGGATGGCAGCTACGAAAATACGCAGTATGCTCAGTTTGATACATTTTTCGAGGGCATGTTTACACAGGAACGACTTCTCGACATTATTAAAAATTTTATTTGTTTTTCCAATGAAGGCTTGAAACAATTCAAGATATTAGCAGGATATCATCAATATTTTGCTGTTAATAAAGCAATTGAGTCCACAAAGCATGCTACTGCTACTGATGGGAAAGGTGGTGTTTTTTGGCATACACAAGGCAGTGGTAAGTCATTGTCTATGGTCTTTTATGCACATTTATTGCAAGAAGTCTTAAACAGTCCGACTATAGTTGTTATTACTGATCGAAATGATCTTGATGACCAGCTTTATGGGCAGTTTGTAAAATGCAAAGATTTTCTGCGCCAGGAACCGGTTCATGCAACTTGTCGCAAGCTTAGTGAACATTCTTCTAAGGATGAAGTCGGCTTGAAAGATTGGTTGGAAGGACGCCAGGCAAACGGCATTATCTTTACTACTATGCAGAAGTTCGAGGAATCCTCCGAGCCGTTGTCGGAACGTCGGAATATAGTTGTTATGGCTGATGAAGCCCATCGCAGTCAATATGGTCTTAAAGAAAAAGTTGATACCAAAACCGGTGAGATCAAAATTGGCACGGCACGTGTTATAAGAGATAGCCTACCCAATGCTACATACATTGGATTTACCGGTACACCTATTGCAACAAAAGATAGAAATACCCATGAAGTTTTTGGAGATTACATAGATATTTATGATATGACGCAAGCTGTAGAGGATGGTGCTACAAGACCTGTCTATTATGAAAGTCGTGTTATCAAGCTGGAATTTGATGAAGCTACGCTGCACAAAATAGATCATGAATATGACATTATGGCAAATAATGCTGATCCTGAAGTTGTAGAAAAGAGCAAGAAAGAACTTGGCCAGATGGAGGCTGTTCTTGGAAATGACGCAACGGTAGATTCGCTGGTGAAAGATATCATTGATCATTATGAAAACTATCGTGAAAACCTGCTGACAGGAAAAGCAATGGTAGTAGCGTATTCTCGTGCCATTGCTATGAAGATCTACAATCGTATACTTGAGCTGCGTCCAAGTTGGAAAGAAAAGGTTAAGGTCGTAATGACCGAGAGCAATAAAGATCCCAAAGAGTGGCGTGCTGTTATTGGAAATAAGCGTCGCAGAGATGAGCTCGCCAAGGAATTCAAAGACAATGATAGCGAAATGAAAATCGCCATTGTTGTTGATATGTGGCTAACCGGATTTGATGTTCCTTCTCTTGCGACTATGTATGTTTATAAGCCGATGCAGGGCTATAATCTGATGCAGGCGATTGCGCGTGTTAACCGTGTCTTCCGAGATAAGGAAGGCGGCTTGATTGTCGACTACGTTGGCATCGCATCCGCTTTGAAGCAGGCTATGAATGATTATACAGTTCGTGATAAAAAGAACTACGGTGATACCGATATTGCTAAGGTTGCTTACCCGAAGTTCCTCGAGAAGTTAGATGTTTGCCGTGATATTTTCCACGGTTACGATTATTCAAAGTTTGCAATCGGAACAGATCTGGAAAGATCAAAGGCTATTACTGGTGCTGTGAACTTTATTATGGCACTTGATAAGGAAGATAAGAAGATTGACTTCATAAAGGAATCATTGCTTCTGAAGCAGGCACTGTCGCTTTGCTCTTCTCTTACAGAACGTGATCTGCGAGTGGAAGCAGCATTCTTTGAATCTGTGCGAGTTCTTGTTAACCGTCTTATGAATCAGGGCGACGGTCACAAGGTAAGCCTGAAGGAGATGAATGACCGTATAAATGAACTCTTGAAATCAAGTATAAAGAGTGACGGAGTAATCAATCTCTTTTCGGATGTGAAGGAAGAGTTTTCGCTGTTTGATCCGAAGTTCCTTGAGGAAATCTCCAAGATGAAGGAAAAAAATCTTGCTGTTGAGCTTTTGAAAAAATTAATTGCTGAACAGGTTAAGGTCTTTCGTAGGACAAATGTTGTGAAATCCGAGAAGTTCAGCGAACGGATGCAGAAAGTTATGAACTCCTATCTTAATGGCATGTTATCAAATGAGCAGGTTATAGAAGAACTTTTAAATATGGCAAAACAGATTGCAACGGCAAATAAGGAGGGCGATGCTCTTGGACTTACGCCTGATGAATTGGCATTTTATGATGCATTAACAAAACCGCAGGCAATAAAAGACTTTTATCAGAATGACGAACTTGTTGCTATCACAAAAGAATTGACGGAAACACTGCGGAAAAATCGCACAATAGATTGGCAGAAGCGTGACTCAGCAAGAGCCAAAATGCGCATGATGATAAAACGTCTTTTGAGAAAGCATAAGTATCCGCCGGAAGGTATGGAAGATGCGGTTCAAACTGTCATGATGCAGTGTGAATTGTGGACAGACAGTGTTATGGACGTAGATAAGGATCAATCAAACATATATAACTTTCACAGCAATGAGACACTTTCTATGGTAGCTGAAGATGTGACATCAAAATCATCATATCATCTCAAGGATAAAATTGGACATATTCCCAAAAACGGGTAAAAGCACAAAATGCCGTTTACTTGTTTCCAAGGACGAATGGGTGTCAAAAACACACTGAAAATACATCCAAAACATCCAGATGAGCCCTTGGAACCACGTTGAGACAGTAGTATTGATGTCTAGGACTGGGAAGTAAAAACGCTGGGAAGTGTAGTAAATAAGCTATCCTCACGATTTTGAGATTAAAAATGAGAAACTTAAAATCGAATTTTCATCACCCCATGGGAACATATCAACGCAATCCATTTTTTGATAGTTTAGACGGTGGGTTGGATAATGGGCTCATGAGTGTATAAGTTGGATGTTTTGTGGAAAAATGGTTTTGTGAGTGAGCAGGTTGGATGTTAACCGTCAATTTAGGAAGCGTGACTGCATGACTAGAAAATTATCTGATATGGATTTAGAAGAATTATGGCAATTATTTCCTATATGTTTGGAACAACATAATGAATGCTGGAAAACTTGGTATAAAGAGGAACTCGCCATACTTCAAGCTATATTGCCTTCTAATGTGATAAAAAGGATTAGTCACATTGGAAGTACTTCAATCAATACGATATGGGCAAAGCCTACTGTTGATATTCTTATCGAAGTGATTAATGGATATGATTTGCAGTACATAGCAAATATCTTGGTTCATAAGGGATACCTCTGCATGAATAAAAGTAAAAACAGGATTTCTTTAAACAAAGGATACATGATAAACGGGTTTGCAGAAAAGGTATATCATTTGCATATAAGCTATGAAGGTGATAATGCAGAACTTTATTTTAGGGATTATCTTATTGAGAATGTAAACATTGCAAAAAAATATGAAAAATTAAAACTTGAATTGTGGAAAAAATATGAACATAATCGGGATGCATATACAGATGCGAAAACGGATTTCATTGTAAAATATACGAAACAAGCCGAAGCGTTATATAAGAATAGATATCGCTAAGTATTGATGTTGGTAATATTAAAAAATGGTTTGAAATTTAAAGTTCTATTATTGTGGAGAAGATTATGAAAAAATTTCCTGAATTTATGACAAGACCTACGAATAAAGTTCCGATGCAGCAGCAAAATACGCCGGATATTCAAGGCTACTATTATACAGCGGCAGATGGAAGCCAAATGGCTTTCTGGACATGTATGGCTGATAGAATATCCAAAGAGCACCAGCATGATTATGATGAATATATGGTCTGTTTGTCTGGTGAATATGTTGTTACCATTAATGGAAAAGAAACTATTTTGCATGCGGGTGATGAATTGTTTATTCCGAAAGAAACTTTGCAAGGTGGCAGGTGTAAGGCAGGGACAAGGACTATTCATGCATTTGGTGGCAGACGTATTGTTTAGTTAAACAAAAAAATTGTAATATTAGTAAACAGGAACAGGGTACTTTACAATATCGGTTGTAGAGCATCTTGTTCCTTTTTAATTATGTAATGTTTTCATCAATGTGTACATATTTATCAGTAGAGTAATCGCACCGGAAGGAGGTGATAATTATTGAAAAACGCTTAAAAATTCAGGAAACGAAAAAATGGAAAAAAGGAAGGAGGACAGAACGACACCGTGAGGAGGAAAAGGAACGTATCCGTAAGGTTTTTTCTGGAAATCAGACAAGTGAAATCATTCCTGCTAAATATAAGGGAGGCACGGCTGCACATCGGTATCTTCGTGTTGCAGCATATTGTCGAGTCAGTACATATGGGGATGCGCAGGCGGGAAGCTTTGAATTACAGATTCAGCATTTCAAGGAACAGATAACCAAAAATCAGGATTGGCAGTTTGTTAATATATATTTGGATGAAGGAGTGTCAGGTACATTCATCAAGCTGCCGCCGTTCATTCGGTGAAATAATATAATAAGGCTGCCAATGGTATTGCCATGCCTAGAATAGATGCGAGCCACCAACTGCCATATGCATAGGCCCAGCCCCCTATTGCTGAACCGATGGCTCCGCCGATAAAAAACACCGCCATGAATATACCGTTTACCCGTCCGCGGATGTCACTTCCCAGTGCATAAACTGCGCGTTGACCGAGGACGAGGTTGCCGGATACGGCCATATCTAGTGCAATGGCTGCGATGACAAACATAGTCAATGATAGAACTGGATTATCTTCAAATATATGCGTAATCACAAATGCCAAGACTGCAATTCCGATAGCCATACCTGTCAATGGTTTTGTCCAGCCCCTGTCGGCTAGTCTTCCGGCAACAGGAGCAGCTATGGCCCCAGCTACACCAGCAAAAGCGAATAAGGCAATACCTTGCTGTGATAAGTGGAAGTGATGGGCTAACCACAAAGGGACGACTGTCCAAAACAGACTAAAGGCACCAAACAAGCAAGCTTGATATAAGGAACGGCGGCGTAAAACCGATTTTGTTTTAAACAGTTGCCATAAGGAACAGAGCAGCGTACCATAATTCATAGTAGGTATGGGGACACGTTTGGGAAGAATACAAGCTAATAATACAGCTGGGATAGTGGTAATAACAGCCGATAAAGCAAAAACGGCCCGCCATCCCCAAAGATCCGTAATCATACTTGCAACAGGTCGGGCAAGCATGATTCCCAATAAGAGACCACTCATCACATTTCCCACAACTTGACCGCGCTGCTTTTCGGTTGCCAGATGAGCTGCGTAGGGGACTAGAATTTGTGTTGCTACTGAACCTATACCGATCAACATGGCTGAAACAAGAAAGAACAATGCCGTATGTGCCAGATATGCCGCAGCTAATGCGCAAATAACGACGGCTAATGCTGCCAAAACCAATCGTCTATTTTCCACGAGATCGCTGAGGGGCACAATAAACAGCAAACCTAAAACATAGCCGATTTGGGTCAGCGTTACGATAAAACCTGCTGAGGCTAGGGGAATATGGGTATCTGTGCTGATAGGACCAACTAAGGGTTGGGCATAATAGAGATTTGCCACAATAACTCCACATGAAACAGCTAATAGGAATGTAATCCATAGAGGAGTTTTTTTTGTTTCGGGGTGAATATTCATCATAGAAGAATCCCTTCCTTTGGTTAATGTATAATAGTGTTAAATACAAATACTGTACGTTCAGTTTCGTATTTAACACTATTATAAACTAAACGTACAGTATTTGTAAAGACATAATTTCTTTGCTTGCAAGAAATTATATTGTATAATGTACGTATAGTTTTAACTAAAGAAAAACATACAAGAAGGTGTTGTCATTTGGAAAAGAAAAAGGGGCGTCCCCGTAATCTCGAAACACAAAAAGCTATTCTTACGTCTGCCTATGATTTGTTGTTGGAGACCAATTTCGAGACCGTAACAGTTGAAAAGATTGCTGAGCGGGCAAAAGTCAGTAAAGCGACAATCTATAAATGGTGGCCAAATAAAGCTGCCGTTGTGATGGACAGCTTTTTGTCTGCTGCTTCAGCAAGGCTTCCTGTACCGGATACAGGTTCGGTTGTCGATGATATAGTGATACAGGTCAGCAATCTGGCTAAATTTTTGACGAGCCGGGAGGGAAAAGTAATTAATGAGTTGATTGCAGAGGGACAGTTTGACCTAAAGCTGGCGGAAGAATATCGGGTAAGATATTTTTATCCTCGGCGGCTGGACTCACACCATATCTTGGAGCGTGGAGTAAAACGGGGTGAATTGAGAGAAGATCTTGATATAGAACTAAGCATAGATTTGATTTATGGGCCGCTCTTTTATCGTCTATTAATAACTGGGGAAACATTGGATGAACATTTTATCAGGACTTTAATTCATTATGCGTTTGCGGGAATTCAGACAAAGGGAGAATAGCAAATACTGAAATGATATATTTTATTCAGGATAACTTTGGTATATCATCAGATGACTGTTTAAAACAAGTAATTTTTTATAACAAAGAGTAATAAATACGACACGGATGCAGGTATATAAATTGCAATTGATAACGAGCAAGTATTTTAAAGGATAGATATTGATGAACAGGCGTATCGTACACAATAAAAGTTTGTAAACCGTTTCTGTAAGGTGCGGGATGAAAGATAGAACGGATAGACATTCATTGAAAAGATAAAGAGTGAGGTGGTGTAATAATGATTATATATGTGACAAAACAAACGTTTGACAGGTATAAATTAAAAATGCCGGAATGTTTAACACCTCCTATGGACAAGCTGGCACAGACGGTAATAGAAAAAGAAGGGGGAGATACTCTTTGTGAGTGGGGAGGCAAACTGTTTTATTTTGATCATAGGAAATGTATTCAAATCGTAAATTTTGCAAGTAAATTCACATTATTTCTAGTTGATGTAAAAATAAATGATTTACCTAATATAGGAGAGTATATTGCAGAATATTTACTTGATATCTATGCGACGGATAGAGAAATGAAAAAAGCCCTTGAACATATGTTCAAGGAACATCCTGCACTATGCTTTTCTAAGCTTACAAATAAAAGTATAATTTCCACATTAAATATGACACAGAGAAGTTTTGCGGAGGATGGATATAGATTATATGACTTTATTAGTGATGGAATTTTGCATACGAAAAAAATTAATTATACCGTAAATTTTAACTGGTTATTTACCATGAAGCAAAACGGAAAAACTGATTATTATTATGCGGGGAAAAAATTTAGGGAGATGGTCGTAGCAAAATATTAAATAATTCAGAAGTATGCATAGGTATAAAAGTACTTTTTCCTATACCCTATTTTGATTCATTTATTCTGCAAACCAATGATCCACGAATCATACCTGTCTTTACTTTACAACATATGGTGCTTTTGATATAAAACATAATACAGGAAGCAGTCAAACAGCAGAATTCCGGCAGCGATACGGTACATGACCGGGAATCCATAGACGGCGGCCAGCGGTCCTAGTACGATGGCTCCTAACGCAGCGCATCCGTCAAAACATAAAAAATAGGTAGATGTTGCAACACCCGTCCGGGAAGCGGGGACTACTGTAACAACGAGGGCTTGTAAGGAAGAGAACAGACTACCGTTTCCCAGTCCGACTAAGATTCCGGTTAGCACTAAAACCACACCCGTAGTTGTCATACTGACTAGCCAAAGACCAAGTGCAAATATAACCAGCGCCGTCTGTATAATCAGATTCGGACCATGCACATCAAATGCTTTTCCGACGTTGGGTCTGGATAGTAACACGGTAACAGCCATAAACATATAGAAATAGGGAGCATAAGATAATTGACCTAATTCAGCAGCATATAATGTAATAAAGGTAGATATAGAGCTAAAAGAAAAAGAAGTAAGACCTGCTATTATGCCAATGGGAATAGCTGCCGGTTCAATATATTGCTGCCATCTCGATAGGGCAGTATTCTTTTTGCGGGTAGTTTCCGCATGACTGGATTTTTGCAAAAATACAATAGCAAAAAAAACCAGCGCTGCAAAAACTAAACTGGACATATATACGTAGTAATAGTTGTATTCTAGCAATGATAAACCCAGCAATGGACCCAAAATCATGCCCAATGTCATAAAGACGGCAAAATAACCGATTCCTTCCCCCATATGTTCTCGTGGAAGTGTATCGGCAACACTGGCCATGGTGGCCGTAGAAAGAGCACCAAATACCAGCCCATGCAGCAGTCGCAGCAAAATTAATAATGACACGGAGGTCATCATAAAATATAAAATAAAAGGAATAATAAAGAGCGCAAAGGTATACAGCAATACCGTTTTTTTATCGTATTGATCGATGAGCCGGCCCATTATGGGACGACTTAGCAACGCTCCGAATAAATACATGCCGTTGATCAGGCCGACTTGTTCCTTTGAGGCACCCATAATAGTAGTAGAAATGATCGGTAAAGTCGCCATCAATATAAAATGCGCCATAAATTGAAAATAGTTATTGGCACAACATAGCATGTAATTTTTAGAAATAATACCTTTAACCGACATATAATGCATCTCCATCAATAGTGTATTCCTAATCAATTATAGCACATACGTAGCGGTAGTACTGTGAGCAGAATACTTATACGGACATATTTGTGCAATATATCAAATTAATTTGAATAGGCTTTAATTTCAGCGCAGCATATTGTAACATAGTAATATACGGTAAACTGTTCTGTTGGTTGATCCACATCGAATATAAATGATGCCAAATCAAGCGGAAAATAGAAATCAAAGGTACGCGGCTCATGATTTTTTGGGTAAGGAAAACCATGGGAAAGGGAATTTTCAATGCAATCAACTATATATAGAAAAATTTTATTATTTATGCTTACTGTGGGTATTAGTTCTATTGCGTATTATTTATCATTGAGTGAAAAGAATATATGGATATACTCTGGAAAAACAGTGATTAATCGAGATGAGGCATGGACATGAAAATAGCAGTTATATATAAATCCAAAACTGGTTTTACTAAAAAGTATGCTGAGTGGATTGCAGAAGCTGTGTCAGCAGATATTTTTGAAATATCGACAGTCCATATTCCTATGCTTGATATCTATGATACTATTATTTATGGAGGCAGCGTCCATATATCAGAGATTATTGGCGTAAAACTAATAACAGAAAATATGGATTGACTTGCGAATAAACGGTTGATCGTCTTTGCAACTGGCGTTTCCCCTCTAAGAAAAAGTGTCGTTATGGATGTTCAAAATAAAAATTTTGATTTAATGCAGCAGAAGAAAATCAAGTTTTTTTATTTACGGGGCGGTTTTGACTATAGCAAACTGAATTTTCTGGATAAATTTCTGATGACACTATTGAAATGGAAAATTAAAAGAAAAAACAAAATAAATTTAACAGCCGATGAGATAGGTATGCTTGCTATATATGACAAACCAGCAGACTTTACAATGAAGGAAAATATAGATACCATTTTAAATATAGTACGTGGTGATGTTTGTTGACTGTATTCTTCGGCTAATAGCAATTTCCTGCTTGGATCAATGTTTCTTACAGGGGTGATACAAGATAAACAGGAGCGGAAAGGAGACTGTTATCGTATGATGGGACCGGATAAGAATAAACTATACCCCAATGAAACAATCAAGACGGTATGTTACATCAGTAATCTTCCCAAAAGAGCAAATGTTGAGATCGGGGATTATACATAGTATAGTGATAATAAAAAGTCACCGGAACAGTTTTATGATGCCATCGAACATCAGTATGAATTTTTGGGTGATAAATTAATCATTGGGAAGTTTTGTGCGATTGCCGAAGGCATTCTCTTTATCATGAATGGTGCGAATCACGGCATGAAAGGTATTACAACCTATCCATTCCATATCTTCGGCAGTGGCTGGGAAACAGTAACGCCGACTATGGAACAGCTGCCATTTCGTGGAGATACAGTAATTGGTAATGATGTATGGATAGGTCAATATGTAACGATTATGCCTGGAGTCAATGTGGGAGATGGTGCGATTATTGCAGCAAATTCGACTGTTGTAAAAAATGTTGAACCGTATTCCGTTGTAGGTGGTAATCCTGCTAAAATTATTAAAAAACGCTTTGACGATGAAACCATTGAATTGCTTTTAAAACTGCAATGGTGGAACTGGGATGAGGAAACATTATTTGATCATCTTGAAGACCTGGCGTTTGCGGATAATCCAGCTGCGTTAAAAAAACTGCTTTGCCGATAGCATATGAGGATATCTATGGAGAATCAATTTGTAAATATAACCACGGAAAATCTTGTTCATGAACATTTGTGCTGTATTATCCGCAGTACGAAGCTGCATCCTGGTATTGAAGCAAAGCGTCAGTGGCTTTCGGCACGGCTGTATGAGGGCATGTCTTTAGAAAATTATCTGCAAAGGTTGCGGTTTTTATTGAATATGTACCGTTGGAAACGGCTTGGGTACCTATTGTGGGGAATTCATATTATTATATATATTGTCTATGGGTTATCGGCAGTGCGTATAGAAAGAAAGGATACGGCAAGGCTTTAATGGAGTATTGTTTAGCGGATGCTAAAGAAAAAAATAAATCCGGTGTTTGCATGCTTGGATCAAATAAGCAAAAGGCATGGCCTGCTGACCAATCGTTTGCAAAAAAGTATGGCTTTGAGGTTGTTGATAGTACGGAGAATGGATATGAATTGTTGGCGCGTTCTTTTGATGGAACTATTCCTAAATTTGCACCGCAGGTGAAAGATAACAGGATTGAAAATAATGAACTGACCATATATTATGATAGGCAATGTCCTTATGTGAATCAAGCGATTGAACGGATAAAACAGTATTGCGGATTGAATCGTGTTCCGGTATCTTTAATTGAAGTAGATACATTGCAAAAGGCAAAAGAATTACCTTGTGTTTTCAATAATTGGGGTGTATTTTATAAAGGAATCTTTGAAACTGTAAATGTATTGGACATTGCTTATCTAAAAAGGATATTGAAGAAATAAAATCGTTTGTTTTAAAGGAGGGAATATCATGATTATTTGCATTGCTGCCGCTTCATACAAAGTTAGCTGCAGCGGCGGTTGTATGAAGCGAGTATAGTCGCTGACGGCTGATTTTGCTATGAGTATGAATTTAATTAATATAGCAAAGAAGGCTGATGAAATGAATTATAAAAAAGTAGATTTAAAAACATATTACCGTCGTGGTGTATACCGGCATTTTTCCAAAGATTGTAAATGTTCTATTTCGATGACCCACACTATTGATGTGACTGCACTGGATGCATTTTCCAGACGAACAGAAACAAAGTTTTATATTAATTTTCTGTATATTTTAACAAAAGTGCTAAATGCCAGAGAAGATTATCGAATGGCATATCTATGGGAGAGTGATGAAGTTATTGTGTATGATCGGATTCATCCTACGCAGTACATCTTCCATGAAGATACAGAAACCTGTACGCCTGTTTATACAACCTATCATCCAGCATATAATATTTTTTATGAAGGTTGCGCAGCGGATATCGAAAAAGCCAAGCAATCCCGGCAGTATGGACTCGATATGGAGCATCATCCTAACTGGTTTGATGCATCTTATGTTTCCTGGCTGTCTTATGATGCACTGCACGTGGAACTGCCGGATGGCTATCTTTATTTTATGCCTATTGTGAACTGGGGCAGGTATCGGAAAGAAAATGGCCGTCTTGTGATGCCGGTCAGTGTCAGATTAAACCATGCCGCAGCGGATGGATATCTTTTGGCAAAGGTTTATTTACTTTTAGCACAGGAAATAGCCGTACTCACATCGTTGTAAACTGAATATATCGAAAAAATTTATTTGATTTTATAATACTGTGTGTACAAAAAGACGTTCAATATTCGTATTGAACGTCTTTTTGCAATGAGTGGCTTCCTATTTATTTTGCTGCATCGGCTATTTTATAAAGAGCAATTGTTTTTTACTATTGAAAAAACTCCGGTACGCTAAATAACAGGCAATAAATGAAGCGATGGAAGAGGTAGAAAGAAGCATAAAGGTAACCATGATCTGATATTTTATTGCTTCCATCGGAGAGGATCCGGCTAGGATTAGTCCGGTCATCATACCTGGAAGTGATACGATTCCCAGTGTTTTGGCAGAATCAATCGTTGGCAGCATGCCCGTTTTTATGCAGTTGCGTATAATATCAATAGAGGAAGGCAGTATATCGGCACCTAATGAAAGTTTTGTTTCCACTTCGTCTCGCTTGTTTTTAAAATCAGCTGCGATTTGTCTATAACATAATCCAAGGGCGACCATAGCGTTGCCGATAATCATACCGCTGACAGGAATGATTTGGTATGGCTCATATTCAATTGTTTTTGATGCAACAAGAATTGTCAGCGTGGCAATGGTTCCAATTGATATAGATAAGAAAGAGATATAAAAACCATTTTTGACATCGTTGCCTCTTTTTGCAGCATTATAGGCTGCATTGAATATCATAAAAATAAGCAGGAGAGTTGTAAAAACAGGGCTTTTTAGGCCAAAAATATATTCCAGTACGTATCCTACTATAATAAGTTGAACTACAGCTCGGATAACCCCAATGATGACTTCCTTTTCAAGTTTTAGCTTTTGCCAATAGGAGAAAAAAAGCGTTACAAGTACCAATGAAGATGAAATAAGTAAAGATGTTATACTGATTGCAGTTGAACTATTCATTTTATAACCTCCCAGGATTTTATTTCGCCGTCTGCTATAGATAAGAGTTTATTCGCATATTTCCTGCTTTGTTCAGGATTATGAGTTACCCATAAAATGGTCATACCTTCCTTATTTAATGTATTAATGACAGCTTCAACAATGTTTGTATTTGTTACATCAAGGGCAGAGGTAATTTCATCTAAAAGAAGAATCTCCGGTTTGAATAGTAAACTGCGGATCAGAGCTATCCGTTGTTTTTCTCCACCGGAAAGATTCCGTACGTCTTTGTTCAAATAGGCGGTGGTCATATGAAACATAGAAAATAAAGCAGTGATCCTTTTTTGATCTGGATTGCGGTTTCGTATAGAGAAAGGGAAATTGATATTTTCCATGACAGTATCACCAAAAAGATAGGGTGTCTGAAAACAGTAGGAAATATTTTTTCTTAACTCCGTTGGCTCATAAGAGGTGAAATTTTTGTTTTTAAAAAGGATACCGCCTTTAGTAGGGCTGATCAAATAGCTGCAAAGTTTAAGAAAGGTGCTTTTGCCGCTGCCGGACGGACCAACAATTGAAATAAAATCATTTTCTTCAATTTGTACAGATATATCGTTAAGAATGGATTTACCTTCATTATTAAAAGATACGTTTTGAAATTCTAGTAATGACAAAATAAACACCCCCCAGGCTATTTTTTATTCAGAGTAAATAAAGAATCTATATGTATATTATCCAATACTTCTTCAAGCAGTTCCTTTAGTTTTTCTTTTTTTTCCGGTTCCAATGTATTAAAGAAATGATTTGAAAATAGTATGTCTTCTTTTATATGTTTTTCTACTATTGTTTTTCCTTTCGGTGTAGCAATAAGTTCTATCGCTCTTCGATCGATATTTGTTCGTAGTCGCTCAATCAATTCTTTATTTTCCAGTCTGTCAATAATTCCTGTAAGTGTAGATGGGGGAATCCCATATTGTTGGGTAAGTTTCTTGATTGTTGTTTTTTTGCTGCAGTATATCCTCTCCAAAATATACATGTCCTGTGGTTGGATAGCAGAAGTTTTACGCTGATACTCACTTTTATATTCGAAAACGTCGAGAAGTTTATGTATTATCGTATTTTCATCCAATGCCTAGTCCTCCTTATACTATATTTACGAGTATCGTAATATACGATGCTCGTAAATATAGTATAAGCATTAAAGCGTATTTTATCAATGCCGATATAGATACTTGGATATTATTAAATATTATTGTAAAATATAAAACATACAATAAATAATTAATAATTAAGGAAAAATAGATGGGGTATATATTTTGGTAGAATGGGGGATACTCGTCATGGAATTGAGATTGGCTGCTAGTGATGATTTATCGAAGATTCAGGCCATGTATAGAAACATAATCCGTAATATGAACGAAAACACTATCTCAATTTGGGACGAAGTATATCCATGTGAGTTTTTCAAAAATGATATAGAACAAAATAGACTCTATGTTTTGGAAGAACATGATGAAATATGTTCCGCGTTTGCTTTATGTGATTCCAATTCAGGAGCAGGGGACGTAAGGTGGAAAAATAATGATAGCACGGCGGTATATATTGAGCGGCTAGGTGTACATGTCGATTATTTGGGAAATGGAATAGGCAGTATGCTGCTCCATCAAGCAGTCGAACTAGCAAAACAAAAAGGAGCGGATTATGTAAGGCTGTTTGTTGCCGATATAAATAAACCGGCAATACATCTTTACGTAAAAAATAAATTTGAAATAGCAGATGGAATTTATGAGGAACGTATTGATGACAATCTTATATTGCACGAATTGGGATTTGAAATAAAAATATCAAGAGAATAAAAAATGTCTGTATTTTTATTGAACTTTTAAATTGCACGATAACGAATTAACATTTACAAGGCGGGGATAGTTTGGTAAAATAAGTCCATTAAAGGCCGTGCATCTGCAGTAAGTTTATATATATAAGTTCGATAAGGGATGCGGATACCTTTATTTAAAAGAAATCCGGTCAATGAATATTTTTTGAAACAGGTAATGGAATAGTAGGTTGACAAAATAAAGCAGTTGGATAAAAATACGCGAAAAAGAGGCGGGCCCGATGAATCGATTAAAAATGGCTGTCGTATATGTTCTCTGCATAGTGACTATTGGAATCCTTGGGTTTGCTTTTATTGAACATTTATCTTGGCTTGATGCTATTTATGTAACCGTTACTACACTCAGTACAGTTGGTTATGGAGATATTGTTCCGGTAACTGTTGCTGGAAAGATATTTACCATTTTTTTTATTGTTTCCGGCGTGGGTACGGCAGGATATATGCTCGTATTAATTTTGAGCATTATTGTTGAGGGGCATATAAAAGATCAATTTGGGAGGCGTACCATGTTACAAAAAATAGCGAAACTTAATCATCATGTCATTGTTTGTGGAGCAGGGCGAGTTGGTGAACAAGTAATAGAAGGATTGAAAAATAGTGCCAAACCTTTTGTGGTAATTGAATCGGATCAGGAAAAAGCCAATTCCTTGCAATCAGATGATATTCTGACTATTTGCGGCGATGCCAAATTGGATAAAGTGCTCCAGACAGCGGGGGTTAAAAGAGCCGCAATTTTGGTGTCGGCATTGTCCGATGACGCTGACAATGTATATGTTACTCTCTCGGCTAAAAGTCAAAATCAGAGTATTATTATTGCAGCACGAGCTGATGAAGAAGAAGCGGAATCTAAATTGAAGCAGGCGGGTGCGACAATGGTTATATCGCCTTCTATTTCAGGGGGAAGACAGATATTGGCGGCGATAGAACATCCGCTTGCCTATGATTTTCTGCAAAACATGTTTTACAATCAAAAATTTGATGTGGATATGGCTGAAATACGAGTTTGTGAAAAATCAAAACTTGTGGGAGAAAGACTTGCGGATTTTTGGGCTAAAGAAGCTCTTAATTTAACTATTGCGGCTATTAAACGAAATAATACATTTTTATCTACTTCACTTGAAACGGAAACGATAGCAGCCCGTGATATTCTTATTGTTATAGGACAACCGATGTCTATCCGAAAATTGATTACATTGGCAGAAACTTAATAGATACGTAAGGGAATGAAAAACATATCCATTATTTTTATGTACATCTATTTTACAAATAAATCTATGGAGGGAGGAAAAGAGTGATGATGCCATCGAGTGCGAACACAATGCGAGTTTTGAAATCACCTGTTTTTATAGTTCGCTTACCTGCACAAGGGATACGTCTGTCCTTTTTTAGACAAAAGCATAGAAATGATGATGGCAGTGTTTTTTGTTGTATATAAATAAATTTCTTGGGCTATGTACTAAGGACGCTGCCGGCGTCTTTTTTTATGCTTATTTATAATTGATAATCGATCTTAGGAGGAATGTGTAAATGAAAACATATTTTCATGCAGTTGATATGAATACATGGCCTAGAGCGCAAACCTATACATATTTTACTAATACTGTATCTACCCTTATTTATTCTATTAATGTGACACTGGATGTCACGATAGTAAAAAATGCATTAAAAAAACAAAAATTAAAATTTTTTCCGGCGTATTTGTATCTGATTACGCATGTGTTAAATGAACAAAAAGAGTTTCTTATGGCTGTGCAAAATGATACATTAGGGTATTGGAATGATAGAACACCTTGTTATCCGATATTGCATAAAGATGATAAAACACTAACTTTTCTTTGGACCGTGTATAACGACAATTTTAATAGGTTTTATGAACAGTATATGTCAGATATGGATCAATATGGTAAGCAGCACGGAATCTTGTCTGCTAAAGGAAAACCGCCTTCTAATAGTTATATTATTGCTTGTACACCATGGTTTTCTTTTAATAGTCTGTCCATGCAGTTACAAAATGCGACATATTATTATGCTCCTCTTTTCGAAGCAGGAGGATTTTCTCAAATTGGAAATACTATTGGGATGCCTTTGTCTATTACCGTCAATCATGCGGTCATTGATGGATATCATATAAAGGTGTTTTTAGAGAAATTGCAGTGGATGATGGATCATCCGGAAAATTGGTTGTAACGAAGAAAATAGAAAACTGCGTTGTTGATTTAGATGATTTAAATGCATAGGCAGAAATTTGACAATTTTTAAGGAGCATGATACGCTATGAATTATTAGAAAGAGGTGTGTTGATGTCAGTCATCTAGGTCGTATAAAGAGGTACTTATTGTGTCACAAAAGCGGGATTATGGCCTGCTTTCTTTGTGTATCCTAATGCCTTGCGGAATGACGGCGAAGAGTTGGCTAGCACATCTTTCAGTTGGTTGTTTTGCAGCGCAGTGGATAACTGCGCTTTTTTATTGCCGCAAGACTGTTGGATATGTATAGACGTTATGAAAGGATTTGAATCTATTGCATATCAATTTAAAACATTACGGCTTAGACGAATATTTTCAACAACAAGCAAATTCTTACGAGAGTTGGCTTGTTGCCAGAGTGACTGTACAGCATCGTGAAGTATATAACGTAATAAGTGAATACGGAGAGATCGAGGCAGTTGTTTCCGGTAAATTTGCGTATCAGGCAGAGGATTATACGGATTTTCCTGCTGTTGGTGACTGGGTAATGGTAGAGCGGGTTGATGGAAATTATGGCAGGACTGTTATTCATAAGGTCCTGCACCGCCGCAGTGCTTTGATGCGGAAAGTTGCGGGTGCGGAGACTTCAGGGCAGATCATTGCTGCCAATATTGATACTATTTTTATTTGTATGTCCCTTAATGCGGATTTTAATATCCGGCGTATTGAGCGGTATTTAACCATGGCCTGGGATAGTATGGCTTCTCCTGTTATTGTCTTGACAAAAGCGGATTTGTGCAATGATTTGCCAGAAAAATTAAATCAAATTTATTCTGTGAGTATGGGTGTTGATGTTATTTCCTGTTCTTCTGAAAATAGAATGGGATACGACACTATTTATGCGTATGTTGAGGAAGGAAAAACAATCGCATTTGTTGGCTCCTCGGGAGTCGGAAAATCTACACTTATCAATTATCTGATGGAACAAGATGTATGTAAAACAAACATGATACGAGAAGCGGATGATAAAGGAAGACATACTACTACATGTCGTCAGTTGCTGCTTTTGCCAAAGGGGGGAATTGTCATAGATACACCGGGGATGCGGGAACTGCAAATTTTCACAGGAAATCTGTCTAAAACTTTTGCCGATATGGAAGCGATTGCCGCTCAGTGCAGATTTAGCAATTGTTCTCATGGAACCGAGCCGGGATGTGCTGTTAGAGAGGCAATCGCAAACGGAAGTGTATCTGAGAAACGATTTGTCAGCTATCAGCGATTGCAGCGAGAGATAGCGTATGCTGGATTAAATTCCCGCCAGCTTGAAAATGAGAAAATCAACAGAATGTTTGGTAGTAAAGGAGAAATGAAACGGGTAAAGAAACAGTTTAAAAATAAGAAAAGCAGATAAGTGAGAAAGGGGCGTTGTCTTATTATTCACTATAACCTTCCATCGGTAGTATGTGCAGCAAGGACTGCCGCATGATTCAACGATGACGATAGTTCTTGCGTAATCCTGAGATTTTCATTATAAGGGAGGCGCACAATGGGCTATAAAAATGCAGTGAGTGTATTGCCGGAGCATTTGCTTGCAGCCGTGCAACAATATATAGACGGAGAATATTTGTACATTCCCAGAAAAATAGAAAATAAAAAAGCATGGGGAGAAATAAAAAATAGCAGACACATATATACAGAAAGGAATATCGCCATTTTCGAAGCGTATACCTGTGGAATATCTGTGGCAGAATTGGCAGAGACATACTATTTGTCCTGCAAAACTGTCTATAAAATAGTGTCTATGATGAAAAAAAGAACATAAAGTATTAAAGGCGGCATGGAGCTTATTATCATGTCGCCTTTTTGTGTTTTACTTGTTTAGCAGGAATCTTTTATAAAAAAGCGAAATATAATTAAATTATACCAAAATAAGCATTATTTAGAGTTAGAAAGGAATGCTGAAGATGAAATATGATAAGAGTCAAAAGTATAATACGCCTGAATTACTAACTAAAATTATGGGACCGAATCCGTTTAAATTACAAGAGGAACTGTTGCTCCATCATAAAATTCCTGCGAAAAGCATTGTTTGTGATCTTGGGAGCGGACAGGGGCTTACCAGTATTATGCTCGCAAAGGACTATGGGTTTACTGTATATGCTGCGGATTTATGGAGTGATCCGCAGGAAAATCGAGAATTTTTTGATAAAATGGGTTTTTCTTATGAACAAATCATACCGATTAAAGCAGATGCAGAACATCTTCCGTTCGAAAAGAATTTTTTCGATGCCGTAATTAGTACGGATTCATATAACTATTGGGGGCGTGATCCGGAATATCTGGATGCAAAACTGATTCCCTTTGTTAAACGCGGAGGATATCTTTATATTTGTGTTCCCGGCATGAAAAAAGATTGCCATCATAATCTGCCGGAAGAATTGCTCCTTTCATGGACACCAGAGCAGCTTGCATATCTGCATGATATTACATATTGGACAGATATTGTAAATAATAGCCGGGATGCTGAGGTGATTTCCCTTTATGAGATGCAAGGAAAGGGAGATGAACTTTGGGGAGACTGGATTAAGCAAGATAATGAAATTGCAGTTCATGATCGAAAAGCTATAGATGCCGGCGGTGTAAAATATTTAAATTTTATTGCTTTTGTTCTGCGAAAAAAGTGATAAAAAAACATCGTGATCATACAAAAAAACAACGTCAAGACGTCTTGACGTTGTCTTTTGCATGATCACGATAACTCTTCCTTCAGAAGAATAAATGGTTACCTATTAAAAGCTTGGATGCCTGGATATACAGCGCTTTTGCCTAACTCTTCTTCGATGCGCAGCAGTTGATTATATTTGGCAACGCGTTCACTGCGGTTTGGAGCACCTGTCTTTATTTGGCATGTATTCAAGGCGACAGCCAGGTCGGAAATCGTTGTGTCTTCCGTCTCTCCGGAACGATGGGAAACAATGGCGGTATAGCCGGCCTTGTGCGCTTTTTTTATCGCTTCTAGGGTTTCTGAAACAGAGCCGATTTGATTTAATTTGATTAAAATAGAATTAGCACAGTGTAATTTGATTCCTTTTTCAAGTCGGGCTGTATTGGTGACAAACAAATCATCACCTACCAATTGGATCTTTTTACCTAGCTGCTGTGTCATCCATTGCCAGCCTTCCCAATCCTCCTCGTCCAAACCATCTTCAAGCGAATAAATAGGGTAGTTACTGCATAATTCCTGCCAGTGTTTGACTAATTCTACAGAAGTAAATGTTTGTCCGCTTTTTGGTAAAATATATTTTCCCTTAGTGGCACTTTTCCATTCACTGGCGGCAGCATCTATCGCTAACACAAAATCTTTTTTCGGTTCATAACCAGCTTTTATTATGGCAGCTAAAATATATTCAATGGCTTCTGTGTCACTTTTCAGATCAGGAGCAAATCCACCTTCGTCACCGACAGAAGTTGTCATTTTTTTCGCTTTCAGGAGATCGGCTAAGGTGTGGAATACTTCGGTACACCATTGCAATCCTTCGTGGAAATGGGAGGCTCCTACCGGCATAATCATAAATTCCTGTACATCTACCGTATTTGCAGCGTGTGCACCGCCGTTCAATATATTCATCATAGGCACGGGCAGACGGTTGGCATTGACTCCACCCAGAAAACGATATAGCGGCAGACCTAATGCCGCGGCAGCAGCTCGTGCGCAGGCAATGGAAACAGCAAGAATAGCATTTGCCCCTAACTTAGACTTATCCGCTGTTCCATCGAGGGCTATCATTACGTTATCTATATTATATATATCGGCTGCATCTAATCCGGACAATGCAGGAAAAATAATTTCGTTGATATGTGTTACTGCTTTAGAAACGCCTTTACCCATGAAGCGGGCGGCATTATTATCACGAAGCTCTAACGCCTCAAATTTTCCGGTGGAGGCACCGCTGGGAACATCTCCCCGTCCTATAGTGCCATCCATTAGATAGACTTCGGCTTCTACGGTAGGATTTCCTCGGGAATCGATAATTTCTCTGCCAATTACGTTATTGATTATTGTCTTTTTCATAATAAAACTCCTTTCTGCAGCAGCCGTTTATAGTACGGCCGGCTTTGTACGAATGTTCTTTTCTATGTTTTTTTTATTGTATCATGTTTTTACGCTATAGTAATATTTTATATAAACATTAAATCATCAATTAGGATAAAAATTAATGACGATGAATTTTAATAATGTAGTTTGCCTGTTCATGTATGTATGATTAATAGAAGAGTCAAAAGCTAGAGAATCTCCTTCTTTTAATGTATAGTTTTCAGCAGATGTTGTAAGTTCTAATTCTCCATTCATTATATAAATATACTCCTGGGCTTTTTTTGAATGACCAATAGAAGCATTTGAAGTATGAGGGTCTAATTCCACATAGAATAATTCGAAATTTCGGACCGGTGTACTTGGAAAATAACAATATACACGATAATGTTTAGTTTCATTGGATTGCATTACTGCTTCGTTTCTGCGTACAAGGGTGGCTTCATTTTCAATTCCCTCCATTAAGCGGGTATAGGGAACATTTAAGCCATTTGCGATTTTCCATATGGTGTTTATGGTAGGATTACTGCTTCCTTTTTCGATATCGGATAGCATTCCTTTGCTGATGCCTGATATTTTTGATAGTTGACCAAGCGTGAGGTTGCGTTCTGTGCGCAGTTCTTTTAAATTGATAGCAATGATTATACCTAATTCCATCAATTTCTCCTTTTTTATTGACAATTATATTGAACAAATGTACAATATATTATACAATAGTTCGATATAAAGAACAATTATATGATATGCATATTATATCAGAAAATGAGAAATAATAGCAAGGAGTAAGGAGTATAATTATGAGAATAAAAGCTTTTAAAGCAGCATTGCCACACACATTGCCTATTTGTATAGGATTTCTTTTTATTGGAATCTCTTATGGTTTTCTTATGACAAGCAAAGGATTTTCTTTTTTTTATCCCATGTGCATGAGCCTATTTATTTGTGCAGGGTCCATGGAGTTTGTTACGATACAATTATTGGTATCTTCGTATAATCCATTCTATGCTTTTTGTCTTGCGCTGATGGTTAATGCCAGACATTTATTTTATGGAATTTCTATGTTAGATACATATAATCACATGGGATGGAAGAAGTGGTACCTTATATATGCTATGTGTGATGAATCATTTACTCTCAATTATGCGATAACACCGCCGGATGATGTTGATCGTGGATGGTTTATGTTTTTTGTCACCGTATTGAATCATTGTTACTGGGTTACCGGTGCAACACTGGGAGCTCTTTTAGGTTATATAATTCATTTCAATACCAAGGGAATAGATTTTGTAATGACGATACTTTTTGTTGTACTATTTATAGAACAATGGGATAAAAGTAAGATCCATTTTCCGGCGATTACAGGCATACTCTGTTCTATAAGCTGCCTTTTTGTGTTTGGAAGTCAAATTTTTATTTTACCTGCCATGGCTGCCATTATTGTTTGTTTCATGGTAGTAAACGGTAAGAAGAAAGAGAAGATGATAAAACTATGACGATTGAGCAACATATTATAACTATATTAGCAGTGACTGCCGGGACTAGTATTACTCGTTTTTTTCCATTTTTTATTTTCCCGGAAAATAAAAAAACGCCGGATTATATTACCTATTTTGGCGTGGTACTTCCTCCGGCTGTAATCGGTTTGTTGATTGTGTATTGCTTAAAAGATGCAGTTTTTACATCCATGCATGGATTGCCGGAGGTACTAGTGATATTTTTTGTTGCCGCATTGCACAAATGGAAAAAAAATATGTTTTTGAGTCTTACTGTTGGAACGATACTATATATGATTTGGGCTCAGTATTAGTTTTTGCCGAAAAGAGCAGGATATACAACGGAAAATATGCAGGCAATTGCCGGAAAGAGGAAGTGCAATAAAAAATAGATGAAACTAAGGTGGGATAATCATATTTTGGGATGGGAAGAACTTTTACACCGTGTTACGGTTTTAGCATAAGTCGGTTCTATCCTTTAACTAATAGGTAAAAAGGCAGTATAGTTGTGAATATATAACGGATCACCACATAGAAAACAGCTCCTAACATACAGGTGCAAGGCAGCGTTATCAGGGTATCTGTCAGTATGTTTTTCGCTACATTCCAGTGAATTGCTTTGATTCGTTCTGCCATTCCAATTCCTATAATTGTCCCGGAAACGACATGTGTAGTAGAAACTGGCAGAGATAGCAGTGTTGCACCCAATATTACGACAGCTGAATTTAAATCGGCAGAAAATCCGTGAATAGGGTGCATTTTAAATATTTTATTTCCTACCATATGCATGATTTTCCAACCGCCAATTCCAGTGCCAAGTGCTAATACAGCGGCACAAACGATTTTTATAATTATAGGTACTTCTAATGTCTTAATAATATTATTCGATACTAACGCCAGTGTAATAATTCCCATGGATTTCTGCGCGTCATTGGAACCATGTGCAAAGGCCATGAAGGCTGCCGATATGATTTGCAGGCGGTTAGCTAATTTGTTTACTTTTGACGGTTTATAGTTTCTGCATAGATATATGATATAATTCATGCTGATATAACTGATTACCATGGCAATGAATGGGGAAACTATCAATGATACAATGATAAGGATAATGCCTGAAATATTTAGGACGGGTAAACCGACTGAGATAAAAACGGCTCCGATCAGGCTTCCAATGAGTGCATACGATGAGCTGGAGGGCGTATTCAGATACCACATTGCCAAGTCCCAAAAAATAGCGCCTAATAATCCGGCTATAATAATTACTTCATTTATTACAGCCGCTGAAATTACAATATTATTTCCGATTGTTTGAGCTACCCCTGTAAACACGAGGGCACCAATAAAGTTAAGCAGGCAGGTTCCTGCTACCGCTAATTCAGGACGAATGGCGCGTGTGGCGACACACGTTGCAATCGCATTAGCCGTATCATGAAATCCATTAATAAAGTCAAAGCATAGTGTTAAAAAAATAACAGTAATCATAAGGTATGTATCAAGCATATTTCATGATCACCTCTTTTAATATATTACTAAGATACTCTACTTGGTCAGAGGTGTTTTCTAATATATTTAGCAGATCCTGCCATTTTATAATATCTAAAAGAGGAATATTCCCTTCAAATATGCGGGATATTTCTTTCCGATATATAGTATCTACGGCACTTTCTATAGTACCTAAATGAGTACTTTTTTTCATTAATACAGATTCATTTTTAGATATATTTTTTAACAGCTGAAATAATTCTACGAGAGCTGCCGACATATCGATTAATAGTGTTGTTATTTGAATGGCAGCGGTCGTGGATTCTTTCATGTGGTATAATTCGGTACGCATCAGAAAGTCATGCATTCGATCTACACAATCTTCTAAATTACAGGCAAGTTTGTAAAAATCTTCCCGGTCAATAGGGGTAACAAAAATACAAGAGAGTTGTGTAATGATTTCTTGGTTGATTTGGTCCGCGCGGTGTTCAAGATGAAACATTTTTTCCCTATGATGGGGGATTTTTAAAATATCGAGCATGGCTTCATTGGCAAGAATAGTTCCTTGATTAAAAATTCCCGCAAGGTCAATAAGATAATTAAAAAGTTCTGTATGATTGTTGTTAATATGGATCATTGACAGCACCCCTTTATGCAGCATAATTTCTTTATCAATATTTTTATGAAAACAATATATAATCTGGTTACAAAGGCTGCAGAACGAATATATGCCGTTAACAGAGGAATAAAGTGTATGGCAGTATTCTTACGTTTACTATACCTGCTGTATATATGGATGCAGTAAATTTTGTATTTAAGGTGAGTAAAAGATAGTATAATGTTTTTAAAAAATATATTTTGAGAAAGAGAATAGGTTGTATGGTCAGTTTATATTTGAAAATAATGCAATTTTATCATAAAAATAGGCAAGGACGGAGGCAAGGGAAAAGAGTATATATTTTTTTACATATTTTTAAGATAAAGTTTACAGAATCTCCATGTTGCTCTGTTATATTAAATAAAAAAAAATTTAAGTTTCATTGTTGACATGGCATTGTTTGAATGCAATGTATTGAGTATGTTTTCAATCAGGAGATGATGAAAATGGACATGATGGATCTTAACGAATTTGTATCTACTACAGCAGTCGTCATATTGCTGCTTTCTATTGTTGTATTGCACTTGTGTAATACAAACAAAAAAGTATAATGTAACTTTTAGGCGGAGCATTCCTATGGATGGGATGTTCCGTTTTTTTATTGCTTCTATATGTGAATATGCTAAGATAATTGTATCGTGTTCTTTATATCGCCGGTGGAACGAAAAAATCCCTATTTTTTCATAGGAGGGTTGCCAAAAGAACAGAATACTTGAATAATATAGATAGCGTTATTGATTATCTCTTTGCCAATAAAACATAGTTGCATCACTTGTTTTTGATAAGAAAAATGTTAATTTAAAGTGATAAAGGAGAGGAAGACTTTTGGCTCGTATTATAGAAATACAAGATATCGCAGCCCCGGAATTAGCTTTGTTTGCTCATTTAACGGAAGTGCAGCTGCGCAGCCGGTTGGAACCGGAAAAAGGAATTTTTATTGCGGAAAGTCCTAAGGTGATACAGCTGGCTTTAAAAAATGGCTGTAAACCACTGGCACTTTTAATGGAACGAAAACGAATTAAAGGGCAAGCTAATTGTATTATTGAACGGTGCGGTGATATACCGGTGTACACGGGAGATAGGGAAGTGCTGGCGGACTTGACGGGATATAGGCTTACCCGCGGCATTTTGTGTGCTATGGCTCGTCCGGTACTGCCGGCAGTAGAGAATTTAATTATGCAAGCCCGCAGAATAGCAGTTCTGGATGGCATGACAGATTCTACGAATGTGGGGGCTATATTTCGCTCGGCAGCAGCTTTGAATATAGAGGCTGTGCTTGTTACCCCTTCTTGTTGTGATCCACTATGCCGGCGTTCCGTGCGTGTCAGTATGGGAACTGTTTTTCAAGTACCATGGACACATATGGGAACCGATATTTCCATATTGCATTCAATGGGTTTTAAGACTGCCGCTATGGCACTATCCATGAATGCCGTAAGTATAGAAGACAAGAAACTGGCAGCAGAAAAAAAATTAGCCTTACTATTCGGTACAGAGGGGTATGGATTATCACAATCTATTATTGACGCCTGTGATTATACGGTGAAAATACCTATGTCTCACCAGGTGGATTCACTTAACGTAGCTGCGGCAAGTGCAGTAGCTTTTTGGCAGTTGAGAATTAGGGGATGAACGGCGGCTTTACTTTACCAACATTTCCATATACATGTATCGTATGTTATTTATAAGAAAAATATAGTTGCTGTTAGCAGTATAGAAGACGTGTATTTAATGAAATAATAAGCATTATGAAAAAAATTTAAATTGATTGAATAACGTAGATACAGTCGACTAAGGGATTGAATTTATATTATTGATTTTTTCATAAATAAAAGTATAAAAATACATAGTCTTATTTACGTTATAAAAAATTTAAATATTTATGGAAGTATAGAAAAAATATATAAATGTTTAAATTTAATAATAATATTATTTTTTCGCAATGTGAATGTTATTTTCAACTATTGACATTTTAATAAAATCCTGTATATTGAGATTAAGTAATATCGCGTGTGCTGTTTCTGCATAATTTAATATAGGGTCATTTCTTTAGTTTGATTTTCTTTGTCGAAGGAGGCGTTTTGTATGTCGAGAAGTATACTATTTGATCCAATTAAAATCGGTCATGTACAGATTAAAAACAAAATTGCCATGGCTCCTATGGGGGCTTTCGGACTTGTTGATGAAAGCTGTTGTTTTACCCAGCGTGCAATTGATTACTACGTGGAAAGAGCTAAAGGCGGAACGGGGCTTATTATTACTAGTGTCTGCAAAGTTGAAAATGAACTAGATCAAATTGTCCCCGGATTACTTCCCTGCACTTCAATAAAACCAATGAGGTTTGCACTTACGTCGTCGGAAATGACGGAGCGAATTCATGCATACGGTTCAAAAGTATTTTTGCAGTTGTCTATGGGATTTGGGCGTAGCGGAGCTCCTGGGATTCTTCTCACAAAGCAGCCTGTTTCGGCTTCAGCTGTTCCTAATTACTGGGATCCCACAGTAACCTGCAGAGAATTGACGACGGATGAAGTAGAATGGATAGTGAAAAAATTTGGTGAAGCAGCCGCTATCGCAAAACATGCAGGATATGACGGTGTTGAAATTCATGCAGTACATGAAGGATATTTGCTTGATCAGTTTACGTTGTCAGTCTTTAATCGCAGGACAGACAAATATGGGGGCGATCTTAAAGGAAGATTGACACTGCCGACTGAAATAGTTCAGGAGATTAAAAAAACGGTAGGAGAAGATTTCCCAGTTATATTAAGATTCAGTATAAAGAGCTGTATGAAAGATTGGCGACAAGGCGGTCTTCCTGATGAAGCATATGAGGAAAAAGGGCGCGATCTGGAAGAAGGGCTGGAGGCTGCTAAAATTTTATCGGCAGCAGGCTATGATGCTTTTGATGCTGATGAAGGTACATATGATGGCTGGTATTGGGCTCATCCGCCTATTTACCAAAAACATGGATTATATCTTGATTGTACGGATAAATTGAAAAAAGTGATACATAAGCCGGTTATTGTAGCAGGGAAAATGGATATACCGGAAATGGCGGAGAATGCGTTAAAAGATAAAAAAGCAGATATGATCGTATTGGGAAGAGCGTTGTTGGCTGATCCGTATTGGCCCCAAAAGGTAAAGACCGATTGTGAACAGTCTATTCGTCCGTGTATTGGCTGTCATGTGGGGTGTATGGGCCGAGGATTTGAAGGTAAGCATTTGTCTTGTGCTGTCAATCCGGCTTGTGGCAGAGAACGCTATTATGAAATAAAGAAAACGAATACTCCTAAAACAGTGATGATTGCAGGCGGCGGCATTGCGGGAATGGAAGCGGCAAGGATTACAAAAATGAAAGGACATGATGTGAGTTTATATGAAGCGTGCGGACAACTTGGCGGAAGTGTCATTCCCGGGTCTGTCCCCGAATTCAAGTACGATGATAGACGGCTGCTTGATTGGTATAGAAACGAGATAAAAGAACTTGGGATTCCTGTTGTTTTTAATACAAAGGTAACGGAAGATCTCATAGAGCAGAAAAAGCCGGATGTCCTCATACTCGCGACGGGTGCGACTGAGAAAATACCGCAGGTTCCGGGCATTGATACCGACAAGGTTTGTACTGCGGTGGAGGTTTTGAATGGGACAAAACAAACGGGAAACACTGTTTTAATGATCGGCGGCGGTTTGGTGGGATGTGAAACTGCATTATGGCTTGCACAGAAGGGCAAGAAAGTAATGGTAGTGGAAGCTCTTGAAAATATTTTAAGTGCAGGAAAGCCTATTCCGCATATGAATAAAATTATGCTTATTGATCTTATGAAGTATCATCATGTTCAAACGATTACCGGTACGTGTTTGCTTAATATAACGGATGATGGTGCTGTTTTGATTAATAATAAGTTTGAAAAACAGGAAGTAAAGGCGGATTCTGTTGTCATTTGCGTTGGTTTTTGCTCCAATAATGTATTATATGAAAAAGTTCATATGAAAGTCAGGGATGTCTATGTAGTCGGTGATGCTGAAAATCCGGCAAATATTATGGATGCTATTTGGTCGGCTAATGAGGTAGCATTGCAAATTTAGGATGAAACCTGTTGATAATCAAAATACTGAATTCTTGACAAATCGGCGTGGACATGATAAGGTGTAAAAATAATTTAATGCTCTGTGAGGGAGTAGTTTGCGCAGGTATTGTGTGCCAAGTCAACACACTGACCAATTTGGTCTGGCTTGTCTTAAAAAACGAGACTCACGTATGGTTTTATTGCCATGCGCGGGTCTCATTTTTTATAAGCAAATACGCGTGAGCTATATATGAAAAGTTTAAGCAAGGAGGGCAATGTCGATGAAAGAATTTATGATGAATCAGGATGAAGTGCTTATACAGTTTCATACCAGTTTATCGGAGGGGCTATTATCTGATCAAATTATACAAAATCGAAATCAATATGGGAGTAATTCTCTATCCCGAAAAAAGCCTAAATCATTAGCTCGCAGAATTTTTGAAGCGTCTATAGAACCGATGATTCTGATGCTGATTATGGCGGGCCTGATTGATGTGGCTGTCAATGTAATTCGTACAGCTACCGGAAGTGAAGCTGATTTTTTAGAATGTGCAGGAATTTTTGTAGCAATTTTTCTTTCCGTTGTTATTACGGTTGTGATGGAAGGAAGAAGTGCAAAGGCATTTGAGACTCTTTCCAAAATTAATGAAGATAGTTATGTAAAAGTTCTCCGGAATGGGAAAACGGAAATGATAGTTCAAAATGAACTCGTTGCCGGAGATATCGTTATGCTTGCGACAGGAGATAAAATCCCGGCGGATGGGAGACTTTTGGAAGGTGTTGATTTAGAATCCGATGAATCGGCTCTTACCGGAGAAAGTGTTCCTGTAAGAAAAGATTCGGAAACTTTTTTTACCGATGAAAAAACGCCTCTTGCAGAACGCAGTAATATGCTTTATTCGGGAAACTACATTACCAATGGATATGGGAAAATGGCAGTTACTGCAGTGGGAGATCATACGGAGTTTGGTAAAATTGCGCAAGAATTGACGGATATGGGACGTACCTCTACGCCGCTGCAGGAAAAACTTGCGCGTCTTGGAAAAATTATCACCATGTTGGGTGTTATGGCGGCAATCGTTGTATTTGCTGTAGAAGTTTTTTCTTTTGTGCAAGCAGACGAAGTAAGTCTTGGAAGTATTATGGAAGCCTTTGTTACCAGTATTGTTCTTATTGTTGCAGCTGTGCCGGAAGGGCTGCCGACAATCGTAGCGGTGTCGCTTTCTATTAATATTATCAAGCTGGCAGGCCAGAATGCACTGGTCAAGAAAATGATCGCATCAGAGACAGTAGGGTGTATTAACGTAATCTGTTCGGATAAGACAGGGACACTTACAGAAAATAAGATGACAGTTTCCGCTTTCTTTGACAGTGTCTTTCATTCGCATCCAGAAACGTTGTCATCAGAATGGATTGCTCACAATGTATGTCTTAATTCTACTGCAGATGTATCTCCGGAAGGAAATTTTATCGGCAATCCGACAGAATGTGCTATGTTAAATTTTTATGAAGGATCCGAAGCCCGAAAAAAAAGCGGGAAATCATATAGAGAGGAACGTGTTGCACATGATGTGCTGATGGCGTTTCCTTTTTCATCGGATTTAAAACATATGACAACGGTCAGCAATGTCGATGGCAAAATTATTTCTTATGTAAAAGGAAGTCCGGAAGCTATATTTTCAATGTGTGCACCTCTTTCCGATTTGCAGCGCCGGGAAATTGAACGGCACATTATGACGGTTCAGGAAAAAGCCATGCGTGTCATTGCTTTTGCTCATAAGGAATTGGACTCCATGCAGGATTATAAAAATGAACAACTGCATGCTAAGATGGAAACAAATATGATTTTTGACGGCTTTGTTGCCATTTCCGATCCATTAAGGGAGGATGTGTACGAGGCGGTGAAAAACTGTCGTCGGGCAGGTATAGATTTAAAAATCCTGACGGGCGATAATATTATTACGGCAACGGCAATTGCCAAAGAACTTCATATTTTGGAAAATGGCCAAATTGCAGTGGAAGCTAAGGATATTTTTGATAAGGACGATGAAGAATTACTGCAGCTTCTTCCTTGTATCAGTGTGATTGCCCGCAGTACACCTACGATTAAAATGAGAATCGTAAAATTGCTGAAAAGTCAGGGGAATGTGGTGGCTGTTACAGGAGATGGCATTAATGATGCTCCGGCTTTGAAAAACGCTGATGTTGGTATTGCTATGGGAATTTCGGGAACGGATGTTTCAAAAGAAGCAAGTGACATTGTTTTGCTGGATGATTCTTTTTCAACAATTGTAAAGGCGATTGCATGGGGACGTGGAATTTATGAAAATTTCAAGCATTTTATCCAATTTCAATTGACCGTTAATGTTGCTTCTGTTACGGTAGTTCTGGTTTCTATTATTCTTGGTTTTAAAGCACCTTTTACGGCACTTCAACTATTATGGATCAATCTTATTATGGATGGTCCCCCGGCATTGACATTGGGATTGGAACCGATTTATAGTGATTTGATGGCACATCCGCCGACCAAGAGAAACGAGAGCATTGTTTCTATGCCAATGGTATTGAGAATTGTTTCAACAGGCATATATATTTCCATTGTATTTTTGTGCCAATATGCGTTTGATTTTTTACATGCCGGACAGGAACAGATGATAACGGTCCTCTTTACTATGTTTACGTTATTTCAGCTGTTTAACGCTTTTAATTGCCGGGAACTTCATGCTGTAAGTATTTTTAAACATTTTCTTAAAAATAAACTTATGTTAGGTGTCGTTTTTCTTACGTTTGTGCTGCAGATTTTAATTATTCAGTTTGCCGGTGCTTTTTTTGGTACTGTTCCCCTGGATGGTATGATGTGGCTGAAGATTATGGCGGTTTCAGCCAGCGTTATTTTCTTATCTGAAGTGGTAAAGCTGATATATCGCTTAGCGGTAGTTGATAAGGTGCAAATGAATTAGTTAAAACTACCTGTAATGGTGTATCATTGTGATTTTTGCTAATGTATGATATGGTAATTAACAGCATAGTATGGGAAAGGATGGCGGTGTGAAATGGAACGGGATCAACGGGTGAAAAACGATAATTCATGGTGTTTTGCTTGCGGCGAAGAAAATCCAATAGGCCTTAAGCTGAAAATGAGCATACAGGGGGAATGCTGTACTGCTTATTTTACACCGCAAAAAGAACATCAAAGTTATGATGGAAATATGCATGGTGGACTTATCAGCACATTGCTGGATGAAGTTATGGGAAATTATGTATATCAAGTAGAACATCGTAAAGCATATACTGCAAAAATAGAAATTCGCTTTCGACAACCTGTGCTGATTGGTGAAACTATAAAAGCAGAAGGAAAAGCGGTAAGCCAGCATGGCAGATTACGGACGATGGAAGGGAAAATTTGGAAAAAGGATGGTACTATAGCAGCCGAAGCAACTGCGAGTATGATGCTTGAAACGTAGAAATAAGCATAGCTGACATTATATCTTTTACAGGAGATGCCATTGGGGAGTGCCAGACAAGGTTATATTGAAGAACAGGCATTTTGCATAAAAGAACCTATTTACTTGAAGTTAGTTAACGTAGTTGTATATAACGAATATGTGGGGAGACATAAAAATGAATGGTACAGAACGAAAGAATATCAGGCCGGGCATTAGTGTAAAAATAGTACAAAAGCAACATCAAAAAACAGGACAATTAACAGAAGGTATTGTAAAGGATATCTTGACTCATAGTGCAGTACACCACAGAGGTATAAAAGTACGCCTTGATACGGGTATTATTGGGAGAGTGCAGGAGATTTTAGATATATCTGATAAAATATAAAAATTTTTCATTTTGAATTTTGAAGATAGAATTGGAAGCATGTAAATTAATAGATGCTTCCTTTTTTGTCGTATATATGTCCGAAAACAGCCAGTGTTTTATGGAGGACATGATATAATAATACCATTAAGAGAGGAGTTGCTTATGGAAGAAAAAAAACGAAGAATATATTATGCGGCGTTTAGATCTAAAGATAGACGGTTTGATGGACAGTTCTTTGTTGGCATTTCTTCTACTGGCATCTACTGTCGTCCTATATGCAGAGCAAGACTTCCGAAAGAAGAAAACTGTCGTTATTTTAAGACAGCGGCAGAAGCAGAACAAGCCGGATTTCGTCCGTGTCTGTTGTGTCGGCCGGAGCTTGCACCTGAAAAATCATTTACAGAAACAGGAGAAGAAATAGCAATTCAAACTGCCAGATTATTAGAAGAACATTGCGGAAGTGGTGTCAGCATAACGGTCTTGGCTAAGCAGCTGGCATGTACAGATCGCCACCTGAGGCGTGTCTTTGCGGCAGCGTATCATGTAACTCCTGTTGCGTATTTGCAGACCTGTCGCCTTCTTTTGGCAAAAAGCCTGCTTACAGATACTGATTTATCTATGCTCGAAGTGGCTATGGCGGCGGGATTTGGAAGCCTAAGACGCTTTAATGAATTATTTAAAAAACAGTATCATTTGGCACCAACGGCTCTTCGCAAAGAATTAAAAAAGAAAAGGGAAAAAAATGAGGTACTTACCGTTGGTATAGGCTACCATCCCCCTTATGAATGGAAAAAAATGCTTGACTTTCTTTCTTTGCGGGCCATACCAGGTGTAGAAGTTGTACAAAATGACTGCTACATGCGTACAATGAGTCAGGTTGACAGGCAGGGAATTTATCGATCAGGATGGATAAAAGTAAAAAATAATCCAGTAAAAAGTGTGCTGTTAGTGATGCTAAGTGATAACTTGATTACTGTTATTCCACAGATTTTGGGTCGAATTAAGTGTTTATTTGATGTATATTGTGATCCTGAAATCATATATACAGCATTGCTGTCCATGAATACGATAAAATCAGGATTATGTGTAAAAGGGACACGTGTACCCGGTTGTATAAATTCGTTTGAACTGGCTGTACGTGCCGTACTTGGGCAGCAAATTACGATAAAGGCTGCAAAAACACTGGCAGGAAGATTTGCAGAAACTTTTGGGACACCGATAGAAACAACGATACAAGGATTATCCTATGTGTTTCCAACTGCCGAAAAGATTGTTGGTCTTGGGACAACTGGGGAAAGTAAAATAGCATCATTGGGAATTATTTCGACACGGGCAAGGACAATTAAGGCCTTGGCGCAGTTATTTTATCAGGAGGATAATTACTGTCAAGTATATGCAGATCCAGAAAAAGAAATAAAAAAATTGCTGGCAATTCCCGGGATCGGTGTGTGGACGGCTGGATATATAGCGATGCGGGCAATGGGATGTACAGATATTTTTTTAGAGACTGATTATGGAATAAAAAAGGCAATGGAACCTATGACCACAAAAGAAATGCTGCAGCAAGCGGAAAAATGGCGGCCATGGCGAAGTTACGCTGTGATGAATTTGTGGGATTTTTTATCAGAAAAGGGGCATTGATTATGAAGTATGCAGCAAAAGCGCAAACACCTTTGGGGGAAGTCTTGCTGGCTAGTGATGGAAGTTATCTTACCGGTGTATGGTTTGCAGGGCAAAAATATTACGGGGCTGGTATGGATAACGATATAATATATGATCAGCATATCCCTGTATTTACTCAAACTGTATCTTGGCTGCAGCGATATTTTTCGGGGGAGAATCCGAAAATACATGAATTGCTTCTTGCTCCTGCGGGAAGTACATTTAGGCAAATCGTCTGGAAAATTTTGTGTGATATTCCGTATGGACACGTTCGTACTTATGGTGATATTGCTGCGGAAGTGGCGGTATATAATGGAATAAAAACCATGTCGGCACAGGCGATCGGCGGGGCTGTGGGGCATAATCCAATTTCTATTATTATTCCGTGCCATAGAGTGGTCGGGTCTAATGGAAGTCTTACCGGATATGCCGGCGGCATAGAAAAAAAACAACGATTACTTGCAGCAGAAGGAGTTGATATGAGTAAATTATCTATTTAAGTTGCACTTGGTTTAAATGGGAGTTGTTGGATATGGCTGAATTACCTTGGAACTTTTAACAATTGGTTTGTATGTGATACATATACATTTTTTGGACAAAAGTGGAAAGTTTTCTAAAATTCCAGATAGTAGCAATCCTACTGCTGTTAAAAATTAATAGTCATCACATAATGTTCCAATAGATAAAAGTTTGGGCGTTGATTGGTTTGGGACTTCTGGAAATCACTGCATATATGGTATTGGCGAAATAGTATTTATTTTAAAGATACCTGCTGGTATTTATAATAAAAATATTTTCAAAAGATAGTATAAAATTTTATGTGTAAACTCTAAGAGGCCCATAGGAAAAGGAACCTCATTCCTGTATAGTGTTAAGTGCTAACAAAGACACTAAAGAAATGAGGTTCCCTAATGTCAAATCTTAACACAAAACTCATGCAAGCGCTAGTAGAAAAACAATCTGTTGAAGATGTCTTTCGTCAAGAACTTGAAGATGCCATCAACCAGTTGCTTAAGGTTGAACTTTCTAGTTTTCTAGGATATGAGAAACATAGTTCCAACGGCTGGTCTTCTGGTAATAGCCGCAACGGTTTTTATTCTCGCGAAC
>NZ_FNHQ01000076.1 GCF_900103535.1 Megasphaera paucivorans
CAATACCCATAGATAGTGACGGTACCGTAAGAGAAAGCCACGGCTAACTACGTGCCAGCAGCCGCGGTAATACGTAGGTGGCAAGCGTTGTCCGGAATTATTGGGCGTAAAGGGCGCGCAGGCGGCCTGTCAAGTCTGTCTTAAAAGTGCGGGGCTCAACCCCGTGATGGGACGGAAACTGGCAGGCTGGAGTGTCGGAGAGGAAAGCAGAATTCCTAGTGTAGCGGTGAAATGCGTAGATATTAGGAGGAATACCAGTGGCGAAAGCGGCTTTCTGGACGACAACTGACGCTGAGGCGCGAAAGCCAGGGGAGCAAACGGGATTAGATACCCCGGTAGTCCTGGCCGTAAACGATGGGTACTAGGTGTAGGAGGTATCGACCCCTTCTGTGCCGGAGTTAACGCAATAAGTATCCCGCCTGGGGAGTACGGCCGCAAGGCTGAAACTCAAAGGAATTGACGGGGGCCCGCACAAGCGGTGGAGTATGTGGTTTAATTCGACGCAACGCGAAGAACCTTACCAAGCCTTGACATTGATTGAACGAGGCAGAGATGCCTTTTTCCTCTTCGGAGGACAAGAAAACAGGTGGTGCACGGCTGTCGTCAGCTCGTGTCGTGAGATGTTGGGTTAAGTCCCGCAACGAGCGCAACCCCTATCTTCTGTTACCAGCACGTAAGGGTGGGGACTCAGGAGAGACTGCCGCAGACAATGCGGAGGAAGGCGGGGATGACGTCAAGTCATCATGCCCCTTATGGCTTGGGCTACACACGTACTACAATGGCTCTTAATAGAGGGACGCGAAGGAGCGATCTGGAGCAAACCCCAAAAACAGAGTCCCAGTTCGGATTGCAGGCTGCAACCCGCCTGCATGAAGCAGGAATCGCTAGTAATCGCAGGTCAGCATACTGCGGTGAATACGTTCCCGGGCCTTGTACACACCGCCCGTCACACCACGAAAGTCATTCACACCCGAAGCCGGTAAGGTAACCGCAAGGAGCCAGCCGTCGAAGGTGGGGGCGATGATTGGGGTGAAGTCGTAACAAGGTAGCCGTATCGGAAGGTGCGGCTGGATCACCTCCTTTCTAGGGAGACATACGCAAGACCCCGATGGGGTGCTTG
>NZ_FNHQ01000014.1 GCF_900103535.1 Megasphaera paucivorans
TTCCGTATGCGACGGCGCTGATAGGTAACGGTGCCGAATAGTCCTTGTATCGTACGGCGATCCCGTCGTTCAATCTGATACCCTTGGTGCTTGTACTGTTCCACCAATTCTGTATCCATCGTTTCTAACGCACACACCAGTGCCTCTGTGAAAACCCGCATAAACAGCTGCAATAATTTTGTTTCGCGTATGATCGCGGTATCGGATTCCTTTATTGTTTTGATAATTTCTGCTATAATATATTCCATGAGAAGACCTTCGGTTGTGATATATTTTGCTGGCTAGGCAATATATCTATTATCTAGGTCTTTTCTTTTTTTTGCAATATCTTACCGAGAACTATTTTACACTAAGCCGCGATATATGTTGTAGGGATACTCTTGTGCACGTAAAAATTTATACAAGCGGTATTACTTGCAGAACCTATATCTTTGCTGTAATATGAACATAGATAGTAAGAAATAGAGAAAATTACTAAAATTTTAATACATATTATACTATAAAGGAGCTTTTTATGGACAGTCTTTTCACAGATTCCTTAACAAGAGATATTGCGCTTACCCTTTTGGAAAAGGGCGTACGTATTATATTACTGCTTGTGGTATCCTATATTGCATATATTATTATTCAACGTCTTATTGAACGATTATTTGATATACGGTTTGTTAAATTATCTAAAGAACAGGAAAGAAGATCAACGACGCTTCATTCTTTGGTACACAGCGTTATTTTTGTCATTTTTTGTTTCTTGGTCGTTATTATGATTTTGAATGAGCTCCGTGTCGATACAACCTCTCTGTTGGCTGGTGCCAGCATTATCGGTCTGGCTATAGGCGTTGGGGCACAAAGCTTGGTTAAGGATTTTGTTGCTGGTTTTTTTATTATATTGGAAGGTCAATATTCCATTGGAGATTTTGTTACGGTAAAAGGATATAGCGGTACGGTTATCGATGTGAATCTGCGGACGACTAAGATTTGTTCTCCCGACAAAGTTATTCATACGATTCCCAATGGATTGATTGACATTGTCAGTAACTATACTAAAGGAATGTACGTCGCAACCATTCGTATCGGAGTTAGCCAAAGTGCAGATCCCGATGTTGTCTTGTCTGTGCTGCAGGAAGCGCTGGGCGTTGTTTCGCAGCGGTCGGATGTACATGAAGAAGGTGCAAGTGTTGGCGGATTGGTCCAAATGGAGGGAAATTCGTTTATCTATGAAGTCAGTATACCGGCCCGCCGCAGTGATGCATATGGTGTATGTACGGCATATCGGTATGAGGCGGCAAAACGCCTTGCGGCAGCGCATATCGCTATGGCCCGTTTTGTTATTGAAACGCAGATGACAAAGACGATAGAAGAAGAGAATTCCCTAAGTAAAGAGAAAAAAGAGGAGGCATAATAATGATAGGTTTTGTTCGTTATCATGTAGGAGATATTGTACAAATGAAAAAAACGCATCCCTGTGGTTCTAATGAATGGGAAGTCATGCGTGTAGGAGTGGATTTTGTCATTCGGTGCCGCGGTTGCGGACATCGAGTAATGCTTCCGCGTCCTAAATTTGAAAAAGCGGTGAAAAAAATTATTTTTACCGCCGATGCAGATACAAAAAATATATAAAAAAAGTAATAAAGGTATTTTCAAGTGGATAACTTTATGGTACAATTCATATCAACATTACTTTTATGCTTTAGCAAGGTGATGAGATAATACGATAAAGAAAAGGATGAAGGAGGTGCATGCAAGTGAATAATACTTTAGACGGAGTCAAGATGCTGCATCATGATGAAATGCGCAATTATGATCGCATCCAAAGCAAATTAACTTCGGTTATTATGAATCATGGATGCAAAATTATTGAGACTCCAAGCTTTGAAGATTATGATGTATATCGCCATTTTTTTCCGCAGCTGCGGCAGGAAATGGTAAAAACGATAGATACGGATGGCCGGGTACTAGTCCTTCGTCCCGATGTGACCTTACCTCTTGTTGAGACTGCGGCACGTGAATTTCCGCGGGCAGACCAGCTGCTTAAATTTGGGTATGTGAGTACCGTTTTTCGTGAATATTACGGTCGCAGCACTTACGGAAAAGATTTTTTACAAGGCGGTATTGAAATACTGGGAGATGCAAGTCCGGAGTGTGATGGCGAAGTTATTGTCATGGCGGCAGAAATACTGGATGCCTTATCTGTTAAGCATATACGTATTGATATAGGAACCGTTGCCTATACAGATGCTCTTTTTGCCGGACTATCGCTGGCTGAGGAACAAAAAAAACACCTGCGTAAATACATGGCGGAACGAAATTTGGTAGCGTATACTAAATATCTTGATTCTTTATCGCTGGAAGGAGTAGCATATCAGGCACTCAAAGCCATTCCCATGCTTTTCGGATCGTATGCAGTTACGTTAAGTAAGGCATATGAATATTGTATTAATAAAGAAATGCAACAGGCATTGAAGCGACTGGAAAAGACCTACGATTACATTTTATATGCCGGATATGCGGATAAAGTGCAGCTCGATTTTGGTTTTGCCAGTCAGTTGGGTTACTATACTGATATGGTATTTAAAGTATATGTAGATGGCGCGTTATATGATGTCATTGACGGCGGACGTTATGATACATTATCCGCACAATTTGGCGTTGATCGGCCAGCCTGCGGTTTTGGAATGAATATCAATTTGTTATATGAATTTATGAGTGATGCCGGCTTATTAGAAGGTACGGAACCGTCTTTTCAATTGGCCATTTCTTATTCTGAGAGCGATCAATCACTGATTCGTGATTTGATGATTTGGCGGCGGCACGGTTTTCGTGTGGCAGCGTATCCTTGTTCTACTTTTATTGATAGTCGGGATTACAGCATTCATGCCGTATATGAAAACGGGATATATTACCAGGAGACAAAGCAATTAACTGCTCAGGAATTAGAAGAACAAATGAGGAGGCTTTAATATGTCTATCCATATGGCGCTTGCCAAGGGGCGCATTGCTAAGACAGTCATGACCTATCTCCAAAAAAGCGGTTATGAATTTCCAACGTATTCGGAAGATAGCCGAAAGCTTATCTTCGAAGATGTAGGGCTAACGATAAAAGTAACGTTGGTAAAATCCCCGGATGTTGCTGTATATGTGGAACGGGGGGCGGCAGATATTGGCGTTGTCGGTGAAGATGTTCTTATTGAAGAATGTTCGGGTGCCGATGTATACGAAATATTGGATTTGGGAATTGGCTGCTGTCGTATGGCTGTGGCCGGCATTGCCGGAAAAAAGGTAGATATGACGAAACGAATTACGGTGGGTACAAAATATCCCCGCATAGCCCGGCAATATTTTGAAAATAATCACCATAGTGTGGATATTATTAAACTGAACGGGTCGGTGGAACTGGCTCCGATCGTGGGATTATCGGATGTAATCGTAGATATTGTAGAAACAGGCAATACGTTACGTGCTAACGGATTGGACGTATTGCAGTATTTTATGGATTTCAGTGCTCGGATGATTTGCAATACGGTGTCTTTTAAACTGAAAATAGATGAAATACAGCAACTTATTCATGTCATCAAACGTAATAATGCAGAAGCATAGGGGGAATATAGTGTGGAATGGATTGAAGTGCCCGATGAAGGATTGAAGCTGCGTGATATCCGCCGGATTACCAAAAGAGATCAAGCGGAAACCGCAGGGATTCGTGAACAAGTAGAAAATATTATTGCCGCGGTTCAAGAGCAGGGGGACGCAGCAGTTAGAGAAATGACCCAAAAATTTGATGGGATATGGGTAGAAAATTTTTTGGTTAGTGCAGATGAAATAGATGAAGCAGTTACCTATGTAGGGGAAAATTTTATAAAAATTCTTGAAGAAGCGCGTGACAATATCCAGCAATATCATGAACGGCAAAAACAAGAAACGTGGATAGATACCTTTCGGGACGGCGTTCGTCTTGGTGCGAAATACACCCCTATTCAACGTGTTGGTGTGTATGTGCCGGGAGGAACAGCGGCGTATCCTTCTACCGTATTGATGGATACGATTCCGGCACATGTAGCAGGCGTACCTTCTATTGCGGTATTTACTCCCCCGGGAAAAGATGGCAAGGTTAATCCGTATATTCTGGCGGCAGCACGTATTGCCGGAGCGACGGAAATATATAAAATAGGCGGTGCACAAGGAATTGCCGCGGCTGCTTATGGGACAGAAACTGTTTCTCCTGTATTTAAAATAGTAGGACCCGGTAACGCTTACGTAGCCATGGCGAAACAACTTGTTTTCGGCACGGTAGGGATTGATATGATTGCAGGCCCCAGTGAAGTAGGGATTTTGGCCGATGAAACATCGAATCCTGCTTGGATTGCCGCTGATTTGCTGGCTCAAGCAGAACATGACCGCCGGGCAGCCGTATTTTTAGTAACGCCAAATGCAGCGTTGGCCGGGGCTGTAGAAGCAGAGATAGAAAGACAAATGGAAGAACTTCCCAGAAAAGATATTATTGCTGATTCTATTAAAAATTATGGCAAAATTTTTATTACTAAAGATCGGAAACAGGCGATTGACATAATGAATCTTATTGCACCGGAACATTTGGAAATTGATTTTGCCGAACCGGAATCTTATGTGGAGCATATTATTAACGCCGGCGCTATTTTTATCGGAGCGTATACGCCCGAACCTGTCGGTGATTATTTTGCAGGTCCCAATCATACACTTCCGACTATGGGAACGGCAGCATTTTCTTCACCGCTGGGAGTGTATGATTTTGTCAAACGCAGCAGTGTGTTGGAATATAATCAGCAGGCTTTTGTACAGATCGCAGATAAAGTTGCTCAATTTGCTGATGTTGAAGGCCTGCAGGCCCATGGAATGGCCGTTAGGAGGAGAATGAAATGAAACAGGAATGGCTCCGCAAGACAATTCGCAGTTTTACTCCGTATAAAGTTCCGGAAATCAAGGAACATATAGTGATTAATGCAAACGAAAGCCCCTATGACATTTTTAATTTTCCTGATGTAAAAAAAGATTTTTTAACTCGTTTGGCCAAACTTCCTTCGTATCATTATCCGGATCCGTTTGCAAACACTCTCCGCAAGGCGTTAGGCCGATATGTTTCTGCTGAATATAATGAAATATTGGCAGGTAACGGCGGGGATGAAATGATTCAGCTGATTCTTAATACGTTTATTGATGAGGGAGATACGATACTGGTACATGTACCCACCTTTGATGTATATGAAATTGACGGACAAGTGTTGGGAGCCCGGATTGTTAAAGTACCTGATTCCGAAGATTTTAAACGTGAGGGAGAAACCTTTCTGGAGGCTATCCGCAAATGGCAGCCTAAGGTTACTTTTATTTGTAATCCGAATAATCCGACAGGGGATATATGGCCGGTTTCCTTGATAGAAAAAATGATCCAAGCATCACCCGGCATTGTAGTCGTAGATGAAGCATACATGGAATTTTCTGGACAGGAAAGCATGATATCCCGTCTCCATTCTCATGATAATCTTATTGTTATTCGTACGTTATCTAAGGCTTTTGGTCTTGCCGGTTTTCGTTTGGGCTATTGTGTGGCTAATGCCGATATTATCAATGCCGTATCCCTTACAAAACCATCGTACAATCTAAATAGTTTTACACAACTTATGGGAGTAGTGGCCTTGGAACATAGTGAAGAAATTTTAAAACACAATGTTCCGCCAACTATTGCGGTGAGAGACTATTTGATAGAGCGGTTGAGAACAATAAAGGGAGTAGAAGTTTTTCCTAGTGCGGCCAATTTTATTTTAGTACGGACTTATGATGGACCTCGGTATGTGAAAACGCTTAGCGAAGCCGATATTTGCGTTCGTTCTTATGGAAATCGTGCGGATTTGGCGAATTGTCTGCGTATTACAGCAACAACAGAGTATGTAGCAAATAAAATTCTGAAAGTATTTCAAAAGGAGGCCAGCCATGAGGACTGCTGAAATCGAACGGAATACAGCGGAAACGCAAATTGCCATGTCGATAGAATTAGATGGAATTGGATCTTTTGCAGGTTCTACGGGCATTGGGTTCTTTGATCATATGCTTGATTTATTAGCTTGTCACAGCGGGATGGATATTTCTATCCATGTTCATGGCGATTTGGAAGTCGATACACATCATACGATCGAAGACCTGGGCATTGTTTTGGGGCAAGCCCTGTACAAGGCACTGGGCGATAAGGCGGGAATTACCCGGTACGGTATGTTTTACTGCCCGATGGATGAAGCATTGACTCGTTGTGTCATTGATCTGAGCGGCCGTCCTTATTTAGTATATGATGTAGCAATACCGGCAGAACGTATCGGGACATTTGAAACAGAAATGCTGCGGGAGTTTTTATATGCTGTGGCTGTTCACGGACGCATGAATCTTCATGTAACAACTCTTTATGGAACCAATGCACATCATATCGTGGAATCCGTATTTAAAGCATTGGGGCATGCGCTTAAACGAGCTGTCTATATCGAAGGGGAGGACAGCAATATTCTTTCGACAAAAGGGGTGCTGTAAATTATGAGAATTGCTGTTATTGATTATGAAGTGGGTAACTTGGCCAATGTATATCATGCGTGGCGAAGACTGGGGGAGGATCCGAAAATCACCCGCGATCCGGAGGTTATCCGCAATGCCGAATTAATCGAACTTCCCGGTGTCGGTGCGATCCGCGATGCGATGGGAAATTTGGAGAAATTTGATCTCATTCCGCTATTGGAAGAACAGGTAAAGGCGGGAAAGTTTTTTTTAGGTGTTTGTTTGGGTATGCAGGCTTTATTTGAAACAGATTATGAAGGCGGTGTGTATAAAGGACTTGGTTTTTTGCCAGGTGAAATAGTTCCTTTTCATACACAGCTTAAAGTTCCCCATATGGGGTGGAATGAGTTGGAATTTTGTCAATCTCATTGGCTGCAGGAAGGATTAGCAGCACATCCCTATGCTTATTTTGTTCATTCGTATTATAAATCTCCCGTGGATTCATTGGATGTTATTGCAACGGCTTGTTATGGACAGGCAGTTCCGGCAATTTGCGGTAAGGATAATGTTTTGGGAATGCAGTTTCATCCAGAGAAAAGCGGCGCTGTTGGGGCACAGCTTTTAAAAAATATTTTGAAGCACCTCAAGAAAGGATAATATATGATTGTATTACCAGCAATTGACATACAAAACGGACATGCTGTACGACTCCGGCAGGGCATTAAAGAAGACAGTACGACGTACTTTAAGGATCCCGTAGAAGCAGCTAAAAAATGGGCAGGTGAGGGCGCTGAATATCTTCATATCGTTGACTTGGATGGTGCATTTTCCGGCAGTCTCAGCAATGTTGATAGTATTGGACGCATTTGCCGGGCAGTTCCTATTCCCGTTGAAGTAGGAGGGGGAATACGAAGTGAAAAAGCAATAAAAACGTATCTTGAAAATGGGGTCAGCCGGGTCATCATTGGGTCAAAAGCGGTGGAGGATGCTGTATTTATTACAGAAATGGCTGGCTTATACGGACATAGATTAGCGGTATCTGTTGATGCTAAGGGCGATGTAGTAGCAACGCGCGGCTGGGTGGACAACAGCGATAAAGCCGTTGTCCCGTTTGTAAAATTCCTATTATCTATTGGCATTCGTACAATTGTTTATACCGATATCAGCCGGGACGGAATGCTCTCCGGACCGAATATGGAAATGATGGAAAAACTGCAGTCATTACCTGATATCCGGCTGATAGCATCAGGCGGTGTAAGCGGTATATCGGATTTAAAAGCATTGCAGAAATTGAACGTATATGGAGCGATTACGGGGAAAGCCTTATATGAAGGGAAAGTTACGATGGAAGAAATACGGAAACTGTCGCAGGAAGATTAAAAACAGAATCCTAACAATATAAATTTATAAGGGGGATGCATTATGTTAGCAAAGCGAATCGTTCCTTGTCTGGATGTATGCAACGGCCGGGTAGTGAAAGGCAAACAATTCAAACACATACAAGATGTAGATGATCCGGTTAAATTAGGGAAATTTTATTCGGATCAAATGGCGGATGAATTGGTGTTTTATGATATTACAGCAACCCACGAACAACGAGGTATTTTTATTGATGTTGTAAAAGCGGTTGCCGAAGAAATAAATATTCCTTTTACTATAGGAGGCGGGATCCGTACCATAGAAGATTTTCGGCAGGTATTGCTGGCAGGTGCGGATAAAGTATCCGTTAATTCCGCGGCAGTCCTCCGGCCGGAACTTATTCGGGAAGCAGCAGCTCGGTTTGGCAATCAATGTGTCGTTTTATCTATTGATGCAAAACGTAATAATCGGGGCAGTTGGGATGTCTATGTTGAAGGCGGCCGCAAAAATACCGAGATTGATGCGATTGCTTGGGCTAAACAGGGAGTTGCCTTGGGAGCTGGAGAAATCTGTATCAATTCTATTGATGCAGACGGAGAAAAAAAGGGGTTTGACTTAGAATTAAACCGGCGTCTGGCGATAGAACTTCCGGTACCGATTATTGCATCGGGCGGAGCCGGAACCATGAAAGATTTTAAAGATGTATTTGATGTAGGCGTTGATGCGGCACTGGCGGCATCAGTATTTCATTTTGGACAAATCGACATTCCTGATTTAAAAATGTACCTGCAGGAAAAAGGAATCCCCATGAGAGAGGTGGAGGCATGATGTACACGGTAAATCTAAGCCATATACAATATGACGGACAAGGCCTGATTCCGGCTGTTGTTCAGGAAAAAAGCAGTGGAAAGGTCCTCATGGTTGCCTATATGAATGAAGAATCATTGCGTAAAACGATAGAAACAGAAGAAACATGGTTTTATAGCCGCAGTCGGCAATGCTTGTGGCACAAAGGAGAAACCTCGGGACATGTACAACGGGTTGCGGCCATCGCGGTCGACTGTGATGCAGATACACTGCTCCTGCAGGTCGATCAGACGGGAGCGGCCTGTCACACGGGCAATATATCCTGTTTTTTTCGCCGGCTGCAGGAGTTTGCAGCGAAGCCATATACCGGGTCTGTGGCTATATTAAGTGATTTACAAAAAGAAATCAGGGAGAAGAAAATTCATCCTACAGAAAAGTCGTATACGGCGTATTTGTTTAGTGCGGGTATTGATAAAATCTGTAAAAAAATCGGCGAAGAAGCAGCGGAAGTTATTATTGCCGCAAAAAATGCCGATCACGTTGTGACAGATATATCCGAAAATGGAGATCATTTGCGTGAAGAAGTATGCAAGGAATCGGCTGATTTACTGTATCATTTATCCGTATTGTGGGAAAATGCAGGAGTTACTGTCAATGATGTTATGGCGGTGCTGGAAGCAAGATCTCACATCGAAGGAAATAAAAAGGAAATAGGACATCAGGATAAGACTTTTTAAGGAGACATACTGTGAAAAAAGTAATATTTGATATAGATGGCGTACTGCTCAGTGAAAAACGTTATTTCGATGTCTCGGCTTTGGTTGTATGGGAATGGTATCACAGTCCTCAGTATATGCATTTAGATGAGGAACAAGTAACTGCCGACGTGACGGAAGAACAAATCACGACGTTGCGGGCGCGGTTTTGGAAAAATGATGAGATATTGTCATGGCTGAAAAGTCATGGGATTAATAGCAATTGGGATATGGTACATGCTCATATAGTGACTACTATATGGCTGCTGTTAGAGCAATATATCCGGGAACATGGCAAGGTATGTGCATTGTCTCTGCATACGGTAGAAGATGTACAGAAATTAGGGACGATGCTGAGGCCATATGTGATTCCCACAGCCGATGACGTAGAACAGCGGCTACTGGCGGTGGTGCCTCCGACAGCAGATAAAGAAGCGGTATTTGCCTCCTTGAGTCAAGCCATGGCAGAAACAGTAGGAGCTGCTGTAAGAGAATGGGCCCCGCTGGGCGGACCGCTTTGGCAGCTGCATCAGCGGTCTTTTCAACATTGGTATTTTGGGGATTCCCTTTATGAAAAAATATATGGGGAGACGTCATATGCCAAGGGAAAAGAAGGGTTTCTTCATAAAGAAGAACCGCTTGGAACGATAGCGGGAATTCGCTATGTATTTCAGGAATTAAAACGCCGAGGATATGAAATTGCCATTGCCAGCGGTCGATCACAAATAGAAATGCAGGTCCCCTTTGAGACCTACGGCTGGCTTTCTGAGTTTGATCCGTTTTATATTTCTACAGATACGGATGTGGCGGCTGCGGAAGAAATGCTGCATATGCCGCTCGGCAAACCCAATCCGTTTGCTTATTATTTAGGGGCATTTGGCAAAGAACCATCTAACTACCGTGCATATACAGAAAATCCGGAGGCATTTAAAAACGGGACGTATTATGTTGTGGGTGACTCTCTTTCTGATGTGTGGTGCGCTAAAGCGATGGGTGCCGTCATGATCGGCACGCTTACAGGATTGGAAGGACGCGAGGCACGGACGATGTTTGAATCGGAGGGAGCTGATTATATCGTCGATTCGGTGGAACATATTTTAGATATTCTGCCGGGCGATACAACTGGTAAAAATGTTTGACACTGGGACGCTAAGTTTATATAATAAAATAGGCATTTGAGCTTTGGGCTGATTCCCGTCGAATCAGCCTATTTTTGCAAATAAATATGTATGAAAATAAGGAGAGTAAAGGATGCGTTTACGTAGAAAACCATGGATTGATGAGGCCATCAAAGAGTATGGATCCTTTGTTCGTTTAGTGCATTGTGAACAATGGAAAGGAAAATGGCGGTCGTTATTTCCTGATCCGCAGGCTCCGCTATGGGTAGAACTAGGAACCGGTAAGGGCAATTTTATTTCCCAAATGGCACTGCTGCATCCGGAGATTAATTTTATCGGTATTGAAATTCAAATAGGCGTGTTATATTATGCAGCGAAAAAGACAGCGGAGGCACAATTAAAAAACGTACAGCTGCTTAGATTTGATGTAGGAAATTTACCGGAAATATTTGATTTGGGTGAGGTTGATCGGTTTTTTATTAATTTTTGTGATCCTTGGCCCAAAGCGAAGCATGCCAAAAGACGATTAACTTATCGTAATTTTCTCGATCGATATGCCGCTATATTATCGCATGAAGGGAAAATATATTTTAAATCAGATAATGCAGGTCTGTTTGAATTTACATTAGAAGAATGTAAAGAACGGCAATGGGATTTGTCTGAAGTTACCTATGATTTACATCATAGCGATATCCAAAATGAGGCAATGACTGAATATGAAGCCAAATTCAGCGCCAAGGGACAACCCATCTTTCATTGTGTGGCTGCATGCCCTGTGGAGGTGACGGGAGATGGATCGCCAAACTAGAAAAATGCGTCGTGTGTATTATGGACTGATTGTTGCGTTTTCCGTGCTTATTGTTCTTGGTTTGGTCAACGTATTCAGCTCGACGTTTGTTGGGGATCGTATGATTGGAAACACCTACTATCATTTGATTCGACAGGTTATTATTCTTTTTATCGGAGTGATACCGGCTTTATTCGTGTATCGCGTGGACTATACTTTTTGGCGCCGGCATCTGGGAATTATCTGTTTTATAACGGTAACGCTGCTTGTGCTTGTTTTTATTGCCGGTATTCATATCAATGGAGCCAGGCGGTGGCTGGGGATTGGCTTTTTTACCTTTCAGCCGTCCGAATTAGCTAAGTTGGTAGGCGTTATTTATACAGCCACGATACTTTCACAGTTGTTGGATAAAGATAAACCTGTAGAATTAGTACATGCCATGAGTCATAAGAAAAAGGCGCCTGCTTGGAAGCGCTGGAAGCTGAAACCGGAACGAGCACTTTGGATTCCCTTGGTATTGGCCATTCTAGTGGCCAAACAGCCGGATGCAGGGACGGCTATTGTGATATTGCTGATTCCTGTTATTATGGTTATTGCCAGCGGAGCGCATATATCCAGAGCAAAACTGCCGATTTTGGTTGCTGTCAGCATGGGTTTGATTTATACACTGAGTGCAGTGTATAGACGCAACCGGCTTATTTCATGGATTGATCCGTGGTCTTATGAAAAGACGCTGGGGTATCAGACGGTGCAGGGACTGATTGCAATTGGCTCCGGCGGTATTACCGGTCAAGGAGTTGGTACGGGCGTTAGTAAGTTTAGTTACTTGCCGGAAGCGCATACCGATTTTGCTTTTGCCATTTTTGCCCAGGAATGGGGCCTTATCGGTTCCATCGTTATGCTGTCTTTATTTGCAGTTATTGTATATTGCGGCTGCATGTGTGCGCTGCATGCGCTGGACAAATACGGAATGCTTTTGGCATTAGGAAGTACATTATATATAGGCGGACAAGGATTTATCAATATAGGAATGGTAAGTGGATTGCTGCCCGTTGTGGGGGTGCCGCTGCCTTTTATCAGTTACGGCGGGACCTCCCTTATTGTCAATATGGCGGCGGCGGCGCTGCTGTTGAATATTGCCAAGAAAAATTTGAATGAGGCGGCTCGAGAGGCACAAATGTCGGCACGCGTAACAACGCTGCCGTCTATGAAGGAGGAAACAAAAAGCCAGTTTCCTTTACATTAACTGATTTGCTGAGGAGGATATAATTATAATGAGAAGAATTATTCAGGTTGATGAACGGTTGCCGATATTACCGACCATTCCGTTAAGTTTACAGCATTTATTTGCTATGTTTGGATCTACGGTCCTGGTTCCTTTTCTACTTCATGTAGATCCGGCCATTGCTTTATTTATGAATGGGATTGGAACTCTTTTGTATTTATACTTGTGTAAAGGACGGCTGCCTGCTTACCTGGGTTCCAGTTTTGCGTTTATTTCTCCCGTTCTTGCTGTTTGTGCTACCCCGGGAATGACGTACGGAGATGCACAAGGGGGATTTATTGTTTTCGGGTTTTCCTTCATGATCTTAGCACTGGTAGTAGATAAAGTGGGAACGCACTGGATCGATGTATTATTTCCTCCGGCGGCAATGGGAGCTATTGTCGCTATAATCGGACTGGAATTAGCACCCTTGGCGATGACCATGTCCGGATTTTTGGGTGAAACACAAGGAATGACAAATGAAACAGCTATGATCATTTCTATGTTTACTCTCATTGTTACTATTTTGGCGACCGTATTGGGACGAGGATTTGTCGGTATTATTCCTATATTGATCGGCGTTGTGGCAGGGTACGTTCTTTCTTTCTTTATGGGTGTAGTCGACTTTACTCCGGTCCGAGAAGCAGCATGGCTGTCAGCGCCAACTTTTTATGCACCGAAGTTTAACCTCAGTGCGATCATGATGATTATGCCGGCATTGTTTGTGGTTTTTGCGGAACATTTGGGGCATTTGTTTGTGACAAGTGATATTGTAGGACGTGACCTCATTAAAGATCCGGGACTGCATCGTTCGCTATTTGCCGATGGATTGTCTAACGTTATTTCCGGACTTGTTGGATCGACTCCGAATACGACATATGGTGAAAATATGGGAGTTATGGCAATTACAGGCGTGTATAGTGTCTGGGTTATTGCCGGTGCTGCGATATTTGCTATTATCTTTTCGTTTGTTGGAAAAATTGCTGCCTTGATTCATGGGATTCCGACACCTGTAATGGGGGGAGTATGCATTTTGCTGTTTGGCTTTATTGCCAGTTCCGGCATTCGTATGCTTATTGAAAAAAAGGTAGATTATACACGTTCTAAGAACCTTATTCTTACGGCGGTAACGATGGTTTCCGGATTAAGCGGAGCTACCATTATTTTGGGGCCGGTACAACTAAAAGGAATGGGACTGGCTACGGTTGTAGCTATGATTCTGAGCTTAGCTTTTTTGGTGTTTGAAAAATTACATGTCGATAATTACGAAAAATAAGGTATCTATAGTGGGAGATATAAGATGAATGGTTTTTCACAATTATTGAAAAAACAGCATATGACTCGTAATGATTTGATAGAGCTGCTACGTTTGACGGATACCGAACAACTGCAGCAGCTTTATGAGGCAGCTTACGCCGTGAAAGCTGACTGTGTGGGACGTGTCGTTTATTATCGAGGTCTCATCGAATTTTCCAACCGCTGCATTAAGAACTGCTGTTATTGCGGTATCCGGAGAGACAACCACGAAGTGGAACGATTTGATACAGAACGGGAAGATATTTTAGCCATGGCGCAATGGGCCTATGAAAATCGATATGGATCCTTGACCTTACAATCGGGTGAACGACAAGATGCGGATTTTGCTGCGTATATCGAGCAACTCGTGCGGGACATTAAAACAATGAGCCATGGTGAACTCGGGATAACCTTATGTGTGGGAGAACAAAAAGAGGATACCTATCGCCGTTGGTTTGAAGCCGGAGCACACCGCTATCTATTGCGTATTGAGTCCAGCAATCCGGAGCTATATAAACAGCTCCATCCGCAGGATGGTCATCATGAATGGGCTGTACGCAAGAGCTGTCTTGAATCCTTGCACCGCATAGGCTATCAAGTAGGGACAGGAGATATGATCGGCTTGCCGGGACAAACCATAGAGGACTTAGCGGACGATATTCTTTTTTATCGAGATATGGATATCGATATGATTGGAATGGGTCCCTATGTGGTCCACCATAATACCCCTGTCGGAAAACATGTCCTTACTGCAGGCGGTGATTCACCGCAGTGTAAATCACGCCGTCTGACCCTGGGATTAAACATGATTGCTGTAACCCGGCTGTTTCTCCGTGACGTGAATATTGCCGCGACTACGGCATTGCAGGCATTGCACCCCTTGGGAAGAGAATTGGGACTGAAAGCGGGAGCCAATGTTTTGATGCCAATCGTTACGCTGCCGAAATTTCGTTCACAATATCTGCTTTATGATAATAAACCTTGTGTCGAAGACAGTCCGGAACAATGCCGACACTGTTTGGAAGGACGTGTTGCATCCGTAGGAGATACGGTTGGGTTTGAAAAATGGGGAGATTCGCCTCACTTTTCAAAGAAAAAAGATTTATTTGAATGAAACGCAAGATATTTTCTTGACGCAAATCACTTATGTTTGGTATAATATTATCCGGTATGGAAAGGTGTCCGAGTGGTTGAAGGAAGCGGTCTTGAAAACCGTCGAGCCTCTAAAGCTCCGTGGGTTCGAATCCCACCCTTTCCGCCAAAGACAATTACTGGGTTCTCGAGATAATCGAGAACCCATATTTTTTTCATTATTTAGCTTTTGGGGCTTGTTTTTGGGACTTTTTTTCTGCAACAGGGGCGTTTATTGGAATTATTTTATCGTTTTTTGTTGGGATGTTTATTTTTATTCCTTGAGATTGAATAGCATCATCAACAATATTGTTTAGTAACATAGTCGGTATTTCTCTTCTGCTGGAAAGAACTTCTGAATAGGCTTTTGCTGTTATTTGAATATTAGAGTGTCGGGCAAATTCTGATGCTTCTTTAAGATTTACAGATGGAAGAACATATGTCACGGCCATTTTCCGGAATGATTGGATAGATATATGTGGCAGCCCATATCCCTGGCGTTCCTTGTTCCGTTCTGATTTCTCGGCACAAAGCTTACTTTCTACTTCAGCTTCCATTAGACGTTCACAGAGCCATTTGAGCATGGATTGCATCGGATCTTCCTCTGATATAAATTTCATTAGCATTTTTTCAAAAGATACGGTAGAATTTAGGTAAGTCATCATTTGTTCACTCCTTATTGGTTTGCTCGCTACTTACCTTTTCGGAGTTTTGATGGCTTTTTCCTTTTTTTACTTTTGCGAACTTAATTGTACTCTATTTTTCGTTTAATTAACTAAAGGAAAGAGGGTACTCCCGGTTATTCGTCGAAGATATGTAGGAGTGTTTCCTATTCATACGACTGAAGTATTTTTTATACAAATTTCATATCGGTGCTCATCTTTTTTACACTATCTTAATTTTTTTTGGGATACACTTAGAGCGTAAATAATTTTTTATTTGTTGGGATGCTAGATCCAATAGGGAGTGGATAAAGATGAGAACACAATTTTTATTTTTCTTGTTATATATCGTGGCTATGATGGCGCTTGCTTTTTGGTTACAATTAAGTTCTTAAATAATAGGAATAAGTGGGTTAGAATTCAAAAATCCTTGTGGAAAAACAAGGATTTTTTGCGTTATATAAAAGCTGTTACATATTAAACATGTACGTATGGTGTATATGTTTAACGGGTATTTACCGATATAACATGACCACTTTTTATGCGGCAAGATATGCATGGGAATTGTTTTTATAGGAGGTTGTATGTTTTGAAATTGTAGGACATTCTCGACAATATGGTTTAGTAATCGAGAGCTTAAAAGAGAATAGCACAAATTTTGCTGGATTTGAAGAACGAGACGGATAGTATAATACTATTTGGCATAAGGAGGTAGAAGCTATCGAGGGAGCGATTTAACTGATTAATCAGCTGGTTAAGGCTCATCAATCATGTTTTCATACTAACGTATATAATGGTTTTCCCCATACTGAAATGGTAGGCGATACAGGCTTGCAACTGTTCATTTGATAGTATATAATAACCGTATAACCGAGTATACGGTTATACGGTTATTTGATTATACGCAAGGAGGGAGGATTCATAGATGCAGACAATAGTTAATGTATTAAAGGCATTATCTGATGAAACTCGGTTACGAATTTTAAATCTATTATATGAACGGGAACTGTGTGTATGTGATGTTATGGAAACGTTACAGATTACGCAGACTAAAGCATCCCGGCATCTTTGCTATCTTAAGAATGCGGGATTAGCAGCTGACCGTAAGCAGGCACAATGGGCATATTATTCAATATTGCGGGATGAACGGCTGAAATTTCTGGATCGTCTAGTGTATGATAATTTGAGAAGTATAGAAATATATCAAAAAGATATACAGCATTTGAATGCATGGCTGCAGCGAAAAAATATGTAAGATTCTGTTTTTATTTTTTTAGTTTAAAAAAACTTATTTATAGTAGAGAAGGGAGGGCAGTCATGATGGAAATTAAAATATTAGGTTCCGGGTGTGCTAATTGCAAAAAACTCGAAGAAAATGCACAAAAAGCGGTTTGTGAATTACAAGTCGATAGTACGATTATTAAAGTACAGGATATCCGCGAAATCATGAAATACGGTGTCATGCGGACTCCGGCTATTGTAATCAAGGAAAAGGTGAAAATGGCGGGGAAGGTATGCACGGTAGAAGAAATTAAGCGATATATTACCGAAGAACAATGATTTTCATCATAATGAGCAAGAAGGAGGTGCACTATGTTTGATTGGCTGCAGGTAATTGCTGATTTTTTAACCTATACGGCGCTGGGTTTTTTGCCGGAGAGCAAACTGGGCAGTGCTATTAATTTCTTTATTTTTGATACAGTCAAAATATTGATACTTTTGATAATTATTATTTATGCCATTACGTTTATTCGCAGCTATTTTCCTCCGGAAAAAACAAAAAAGATTCTTTCCCATACAAAAGGAAATCAAGTAGTCGGACATGTCTTGGCGGCTCTGCTGGGAATCGTAACTCCGTTTTGTTCTTGCTCTGCAGTTCCCCTTTTTATCGGATTTGTAGAAGCCGGAATTCCCTTGGGTGTGACTTTTTCATTTTTGATTGCGGCACCTATGGTAAATGAAATCGCCGTAGGTCTTTTATACGGTTTGTTTGGCTGGAAAATTATGTTGATTTATATTTTATCCGGAGAAATTATTGCTATGATAGGGGGAATGATTATCGGCAGAATGAAAATGGAAAAATTTGTAGAAGCGTATGTTTATGAAATGCAAAATATACCTAGCATGGAAATTGTTGAACCGCGTATGAAAAATAGACTATATGATGCGTGGATTTTTACTCGTGATTTAATTAAACGCATATGGATCTATGTTCTCCTCGGCATTGCTATCGGCGGTTTTATCCATGGCTGGATTCCGGCGGGAACCTTGGCGCAGTATGCAGGAAAAGACAACCCCTTTGCTGTTCCCATTGCTGTATTGATCGGAATACCGCTGTACTCCAATGCGGCGGGTGTTATTCCGCTAGTCGGTGAGTTGACTAGAACCGGTGTTTCCATGGGAACGGCGCTTTCGTTCATGATGGCAGTGACCGCGTTAAGTCTTCCGGAAGCGATTCTTCTAAAACAGGTACTCAAACCGCGTCTGCTGGTTATCTTCTTCGGCGTCGTTGGAATGGGTATTATCTTTACAGGCTATTTATTCAATTTTTTACTGTAACATGATGTGATATGGCAGAGGTATATGGTGATAGAGGGAGATGGTAAGATGAAAATAGGCTTGATCAGATGTTTGCAGACAGAGGATATGTGTGGGACGACTCTTTGCTTGAAAGCGATAAAAGAGCATATGGGAGCGTTTCAAGATATCCAGGAAGAGATTGAACTGATGAATATAAATACTTGTGGGGGATGTCCTGGCAAAAAAGCAATTACCCGGGCTGAAAATATGGTTAAAAACGGCTGTGATACCATTGTTTTATCTTCTTGCATAACCCAAGGTTCCCCTATTGGATTTCCCTGTCCTAACAAAGATAGAATGCCTTCCGTTTTGCGCAAAAGACTTCGTGACGATATTCGAATTTTGACATATAGCCATTGATAGGGCGATTCGCTGTGCTGTGTTGATCTAAAAAAACTCTCTCCTCATGCGCTGGCAGGGGGAGAGTTTTGTATTGCGGATATATCCGATAGGTAAGCATAAGGGGAATTTTGATTAACAAATTGACATAGTTTCTTTTATGCTGCTGTTGTGGAACCTGTTGACAGAGCAGAAGCTGCGTTATATATTTAACGTGGATAATAACTTGCAGTATAGGGTGCGTTTTTTGAGGAGGAGCGAATAGAATTGACACAGACAATGAAATGGGAAACAATGATAGAAATCATGAAAAAAAATGTTATGCCGGCAACCGGGTGTACGGAGCCGATATCATTAGCCTATGCGGCAGCGGTGGCGGCTAAGCATCTTGGCTATCCGGCAGAACGGGTAGAGGCGTATGTATCGGCGAATTTAATGAAAAATGGCATGGGTGTGACTGTTCCGGGGACGGGCAGACCGGGACTGCAGATGGCAGCTGCTATCGGTGCGCTGGATGGGGATGCGGAAGGCGGGCTGCAGGTGCTGGGAAACCTGCATGAAGATAAAGTAACCGAGGCTAAGAATATGGTGGACAGCGGGTTGGCGACAGTGGCTGTCAAAGACGTACCGCAGGTTTTGTATTCAGAAGCCAATGTGTATGGACAGGGACATTGTGTACAAGTTTGCATTGCCGACAGCCACACACATATTATTTTTATTAAAAAGGATGAAGAAATAGTATTTTCTTTGCCACAGAACGAAACAGCGGAAATCGATCCGGATGTCAAATTTCTTCGCTCATTGACTTTTTATGATATATATGAATTTGCTGTTAAGGCACCTTTACCGATGCTTTCCTTCATTAAGGAAGCAGCAACGCTCAACGATGCATTGTCTGAAATCGGTTTAAGCGGTGAGTATGGGCTTGGCATGGGGCATGCCATGGCCGATAAAATTGATAAAAATTTAATTGGAACCGATCTTTTCAACCAAGTGGTAATGCGGACGACCGCCGCGGCGGATGCTCGTATGGGCGGAGCCCCGTATGCGGCTATGTCTAACTCCGGTTCCGGTAATCAGGGAATTTGTGCGACGGTTCCGGTTACTGTCGTAGCCCGGCATTTAGGGGCAGAGGAAGAAAAGCTGATACGGGCATTAGCCTTTTCTCATATGACGGCTATTTATATCCATGGATTTCTACCTAAATTGTCGGCACTTTGCTGTGGATTGACCTCCAGTATGGGGGGAGCTGCCGGCATGGCGCTGCTTATGACAGGCGATTATGATACCGCTGCACGGGCTTTATCTTCTATGACCGGGGATGTTACGGGAATGGTTTGTGATGGGGCGGCGAACAGCTGTGCCATGAAGGTTGGTTCCGCTTCCGGCTCCGCATTTCGTTCTGTTATGTTGGCCCTTGATGGCAAGCGGGTGAGTGGAAATGAAGGACTGGTGTCAGATACTGTTGATGAGTCCCTGCGAAATATCGGGGTCTTGGCTACAAAGGGAATGCAGGAAACAGATAAACAGATATTGGATATTATGCTGCATAAGAATCAGTAATCTGTCTTGACAGTGCGTTTTTCCTGCTATATACTTACGTTGGTTTAATTGTGAGACGAGGGGGAGCTCCTTTATCTTGCTATATGTATATAAAGACATATTAATGACCGGAAATGCGATGGGAATCCGTGTAACGGATTGAGAGGATGCTTGCAGCATCGACCGCCGATACATGATATCGGATGCCTGTTTGGGTACGCATTTTACGGTGGTTCAGACGGGTATTGTATATACCCGTCTTTTTTTTTATAAAAAATGAGGGTATGTTATTTTTATAACATTGTAAATTATATAAGGAGGATCGTTACGTATGAAAACAATACGAATACTTGCGGCGGCGTTATTTATGGGGAGTCTTTTGCTGACAGGCTGCAGCAGTACACCTTCCGGCGGAGACGGGAAGAATATTGCAGAATTGAAGATTGCGATTTCCCCGTACCAGGATGCCGATACAATGAAGACCCATACGGCGCCGCTTGGTAAGATGATACAAAGTAAAATGAAAGAGAAAGGATATAATATAAAGAAAGTTACCTTGTCTGTCGGTACCTCGTATAATGCAGTGGGAGAAGCGTTGAGTGCCGGTAGTGCTGACATGGGATTTATTTCAGGAGCCACCTATGTATTGTATGACAAAGATATTTCCGTTTTACTTACGGCGCTGCGCAACGGTATTGATAAAGATACAACTGATTTGCAGAAATGGAATGATGGAACGCCGGAAAAATTTACTGACGATTTGACCCAGTATTATCGTTCCTGCATTATGGTAGGACCGAGTCCGAAGGGACAGGCATTACTGCAGAAGGTAAAGAGCGGACAAAAGCCAACCTGGCAGGAACTTAATGATCTTACCTGGTCGGTCATGAGTCCGGCATCGGCATCGGGATATATGTATCCGTCCTTGTGGCTGAAAGAACAATATGGCAAGAAAATATCTGATTTATCTCATGTGGTCCAGGCTGATTCTTATACGACATCATTAGCACGCCTTGCTTCAGGACAGGTAGATGTTTTGGTGGCCTATTCGCATATCCGTGCTAATATGGCTAAAAATTGGCAGACAAAATTAGGTGGGACGCAGGATATATGGGAACAGACAGGCATGATTGCCATAACTGATAAAATTTTTAACGACACAGTAAGTGTCAGCAACAATTCTAAAATTATGCAGGATGAAGGTTTCCGAAAAGCATTGGGAGAATCCCTTATTGAAATAGGTAAGACTAAGGAAGGAATAGAGGTCTTGAAGACAATTGGGCATAAGGGCTATGATTGGGCCGATCGAGCAAATTATGATGGCGAGCGCCAAGTACAGCAATTACTGAAATAAGGCAGGACATTATATGGATATGTTAGAACTGAAAAATGTGTATCAGAGTTATCATAAGCATAAACCTATCCTGCACGGCATTACTCTAACGATCAAACAGGGGCAGTTCGTGTCTGTGATCGGCCCCAGCGGAGCAGGTAAAACAACCTTACTGCGGCTGTTCAATCATATGGCTTGTCCCGTATCGGGAGAGGTGTGGGTCGGGGGTCTGCGTTTCGATACGTTGAACGGACAGAAAAGGCGGCAAGTGCAGCATCGTGTGGGAATGGTATTTCAAGATTTTTGTCTGGTTGAAGAAAGTACGTGTCTGCAAAATGTGTTGAATGGATGCTTAGCAGATATGCCTATCTGGCGAGTATTAAGCGGTCACTTTCCTGCACGCGTTCAAGAGCAGGCACGAGCTGCTTTGCAGCAGGTGGGCTTGGCGGAACAGGAACATGCCCTTGCTGCTTCCTTGAGCGGCGGGCAAAAACAGCGGGTAGCCATTGCAAGAGCGTTGCTGCAAAAAGCGGAGGTACTGCTGGCTGATGAACCGGTGGCCTCCTTAGATCCTATGACAGCACAGCAGATTCTTGTTTTGCTGCGAAAACTTCAGCGTCAGGAGGGACTGACGGTCGTGATGAATAGTCATAATGTAGAACAAGCCAAAAAATTTTCTGATCGTATTATTGGACTTAGAGAGGGGAAAATATATTATGATGCAGCGCCGGAACAATGGACAGAACAGGATTTCGTCCAGTTGTATGGACGAGGGATATCGTGATATGCAAACATAAGGCCGCAGCGGCAGCATTCTGTATAGTGCTCATCGTGGCGGCCGGACAGACCGTGGATTTTTCTGCTTTTTTGCTTATACAGAGAGGCAGTCGCTTTTTCGATATTTTTCGGGCAATGCTGCCGCCGGATACAGCCTATGCTGCTGTCGTTTTACAACCGTTGTGGGCGACTGTTCAAATGTCCTTGGCAGGGACCGCGATAGGAGCTATATGCGGCTTTATAGGAGCTTTTGTTACCAATGCATACAATAACCAGCACCGGTGGCTGCGGATCCTTTTAAAAGGAATCATTCATTGTATACGTACTATTCCGGTACTTATTTTGGCTTTGATTTGTACCTTCCTTTTGGGTCTGGGAACGTTGGCGGGAACGATAGGGCTTGCGCTGTATACGTTTGCCGTAATGACCCGCATGGGATATGAGGATATAGAGAGTATGTCTTTTATAACGGCACAGACTTTGGAAGCGGCTGGTTGTGGTCGTACCCGGGCGTTTATAAGAACGATTCTTCCGGCCGTTTTGCCGGGATATATGACAAATGTTTTGTATATATTGGAAGCCAATGTTCGCCATGCTGCTATTTTGGGATATGTGGGAGCCGGCGGAATTGGCATTCTCTTAAATGAACAGATTTCGTGGCGGCAATATAGTCAAGTGGGGATGATTTTGCTTCTTTTGTATGTCGTAGTATTGAGTACAGAAGGAATAAGCGAATGGCTTCGCCGGGTGTTGAGGGGTGCAAGAAAACTGACACTGACAGAGCGTTTGGCAGTATGGAGCAGTGTGGTCTTTTTTGCGGGTACGTCGTTGCTGCTGTTGTCCTTTCCCCATACAGACACTTCCGGCTTTTCTGCAGCCCATGCAATTATAGAGGGGATGATTCATCCTGATTTCGGAATGCTTTTTTCGTTGGAGTATGACGGTGTGCCGTATTTATTATATGAAACGTTTTGTATTGCTTTTTTAGGTACATTAGCCGGCATGTGCATGGCTGCAGTATTTTCCTTTACGGCTAATTTTCGGTTATTTCCCTGTCCGGCAGCCTTATTCGCCAGACTTGTATTGCTTTTTATACGAACGGTACCTGTATTTGTTTATGGACTGATGTGGATCCGTGTTACGGGACCGGGACCTTTTGCCGGAGTTTTGACATTAGCCGTATGCAGTATTGGGTTACTGGCGAAACGCTTTATTATTGCTATTGATGATATGGATTTTCGTACGTATCGGGCATATACTGCTATGGGCGTTTCTTTTTTAGGAAAAGTAAAATATGTTATGTTGCCGCAAATTTATCCCAGATATGTATCGGCTGTGTTGTACCGGTTTGATATCAATATACGGGATGCGGCTGTATTGGGACTCGTTGGTGCCGGCGGAATCGGGACACCGCTGATGTTAGCCATGATGCATTATAACTGGTCTGAAGCGGGAGCTCTTTTATGGGGGTTGATGTTACTGGTAACGGGTGTGGAAATAGTATCAGAACAAAGTCGGAAAAAAAGAGGAATCAATACATGACATATCGTTTTTTAGGAGCTTCTTTCGCAGTAAGAAAGAGGCTCTTTTTCCTTTTTGGTTGATAATTGCGTTGATTTGTGATATATATTTAAGTGTATATTTGTAACTTCATGAAATTTTTATAAGGAAAAGGGGCCGTGATAATGTATCACATAAGTGTGTTAGGTCATAATGACGACGATGGGTTTGGCGAGAGTTTGGGCGATATTGCGCATGTAGCGTATTGCCCCGCTTTGAATGAAGAGGAATTAGCTGAACAATGCAGAGAGGCGCAGGTGCTTGTCTGTCGAGATGAACCGGTTACGAAGAATTTGCTGGAAAAACTTGATCAGCTGAAACTTATAGTTATCCTATCTGCACGATATGATAATGTCGATTTAGCTGCCGCATTGGCACGTCACGTTACGGTAATACATAATCCCTCATATTGCATAGAAGATATTGCGGATCATACATGTGCTATGATATTGGCGCTGATACGCCAGCTTCCGGAATATCAGGAAGATATCAGAAATAATAATCGGTGGCAGTATGGGACTGTTGCGTGGCCTATACATCGGGTTTCTGATACGGTTATCGGTCTTGTTGGCTTTGGACATATAGGACGTGCCGTGGCTGAACGCATGCAGTGTTTTGGATGTCGTATTGACGCGTATGACCCGTTTGTCAGTGAAAAGATAATGATTAAAAATCGTGTAAAACCTGTTGATTTAGATGTACTATTGGCAGAATGCGATGTTGTATCGCTGCATATGCCTTTGAATGACACCACACAATATATATTTCAAGAAGAACAATTTGAGCAGATGAAACCAGGCAGCATGTTTGTTAATTGCTGCCGAGGCGGTCTTGTTGATGAAGCGGCCTTATATCATGCTGTCGATGATGGTCATATCCGCAGTGCGGCTTTGGACGTCTTGTCGATGGAGCATCCCAGCCCGGTGATGTTGAAAATGATTGATCGTCCGGAATTTTTACTGACACCGCAGTGCAGCTGCCATTCTGTAGAGGCGGAACGAGCATTGAAGAACGATGCCGTTCGTTTTATCCGCGCTTTTTTTGAGGGACGGATGAAGGAATTACCTATTATTACAACCAGGGAAAAATAAGTACAGACATTATATGTATTGTATAGGATTTGCATATATTTCATAAATTTTGTACAATATGACTTAGCGTTAACTTTTTTATGTCTATTGCACTGAATATTATGCAAAGGAGGGTTCATTATCTTGCGCATTTGGAAATGGAGCTGTCTGTTCTTGGTAAGTTGTATGATACTGACAGGGTGCGGCAGCTCGTCTACGCAGAAAGCGGATAGCGGAGTAGCGGCAGGAACTTCGCAAAAACAGGTGGAAATGGCTGTTCCGCCTAAAGGGATTCCCGTTCTCATGTACCACATGATCGGGGAGGTAAAGGATAATGATGCGGTATTGTCGGAAGCGCATTTGCGGGAGCAGATGAAATTTTTAAAAGATAATGATTTCCATCCCATTTCTTTAAATCAGCTATATGAATATATGGTTCATAATAAGCCGGTGCCGGTGCGGCCGGTCGTACTGACTTTTGATGACGGATATCCTGATACGTATTCTATTGTTATGCCGATAATGAAAGAGTACGGATTTAAATGTACCGTGTTTATTCCTACTTATGATGCCGATCAAAGCACGCGGCTTACGTGGAAACAAATTAAAGAGATGCAGGAAAGCGGGATGGTCATAGCCTCCCATGGATATCATCATAACCGGCTGAGTGAGATGAAGGAACATACATTAGATGATGAAATTGAAAAAAGTCAGGAAGAACTGCAGCAGCAGCTGGGAATCACAAATGAATTTTTCTGTTATCCCTATGGGGGCAATAATCCGGCAGCTGAAGCAGCTTTAAAAAAGGCCGGCATTAAATTAGCATTTACCATGAACGGCGGTTGGGCGAAATATGGAGATGATCCGTATGCTGTTAAACGTATATGGATTGGAAATGCTGTAGATATCGCTAATTTTAAGCAACGCGTGACGACAGAACAGTACGATCAACGATAACGTGTTGTCCCAAATCTTTTTTTCAGAGGTTGAGAATGAAAAAATACAAAGAAGTTGCAAAATTTGTTGTTGTACTGCTCCTGTTTTTTACGGTTACATCACCTTTTGTTGTTTTATTTGGTCCTTTTGATAATATTAAGCGGACTGTCGTGGGAGCTATTTTAAAAAGCCGTCATCCGCAATATATTACATGGCTTTTTTCTCAAGATGAGATCGATAAGATACTGGGTGGTATTAGTACAGCACCAAAACAAGAATTGTTTAAGTTTAAGAATCGCACCGATTCTACCTTGAAACTGCAGAAAATTGATTCCAGCCGATTTAAGGGTTTTTTATTGGAAATACCGGACCCTAAAAGAGTTAAGGTGGCAACTGCAGAGAATATGGAAGAAAAGGGTGATACAACCAGCGATATTGCCAAACAAAACAATGCGGTGGCTGCTATCAACGCCGGTGGATTTTACGATGCCAATGGTACGGGCACTGGCCGTAGTCCCTACGGTTTCATTATACATAATGGCAAGTTTTTACTTGGTGCGGATTCCAGTGACAGTGAAGTGAATGAATTTATTGGTTTTAATAAAGACGGAAATCTTCTTGCCGGTAATTATAGCAAGGGAGATTTGATTTCTATGGGTGTGCAGGAAGGTATTTCTTTTGGCCCGGCCTTAATTGTCAATGGACAGAAGATGATCACAAATGGTGATGGCGGCTGGGGTGTTGGTCCGCGTACGGCCATCGGCCAGCGTAAAGATGGTACCGTGTTATTTCTGGTGATTGACGGGAGACAGCCTGGATACGCTATAGGTGCTACTCTCCGCGATTTGCAAAACATTATGTATGAACAGGGTGCTTACATAGCGGCAAATCTTGATGGCGGTTCGAGTTCGACTTTGTTTTTGAACGGTGAGGTTGTGAATAAACCGGCCGATTTGTTGGGGGAACGCATGATTCCGACAGCATTTATCGTAAAATAGGAGGAACGTATGAAGCTAGGAAAGGTTCTTTTGACATTTGCCATCGGGATAGCTATTCAATTGGGTATATATTTTTATTTGGATAGAGTCCTCTTTGCACCAACTTCAGACTTTCAAATTGGCAGTACCAGCCAGCAGGAAGCGGCTGGTTTTGGTGTAGAACCAACAGGACAGTCCTATTATTCTTTTGATAAGCGGTTTATGGCAACTATATTGGATGATCAGGTCAATATTTATGAAGCCGGCAAAAAAGGTGAGCCGCAGCATGTTAGCCTGCATGGCCGGAAGGTATCCTTCTTTGAATGGCTGCCGGATCGGGATTTGGCTATCTTTGCTTCGTATGGAAATGATAGTAAAACCGGGAAATTTGGTGTGTATATAGCGCAATATAATCCGCTGTATCCGGATCATGAGCTGGATACGCCGATTGAAGATGTGCCGCGGGATAGCAAGATTACAGATGTAGCCTATTCTACAGCGACCAATGTCGTGTATATGAAATTGGAAGTAGGAAAAGATCAATATCGCATTTATCGTACAGATGCTAATTATGATACACGGCGCATTCGTGTTCAGGCGGAGAATATTGGCCGGATTTCCGTATTTTATGATCAGGATGTATTTTTCTATGATAATCTGAGAACCGGTGTTGTGTATATGTTTAAAGGCTCAGATAGCAGTTGGCGCACCATTTCTCCCAGTGGGAAATTCCGCTTGATCGGTATTGACGGACAGGAAATATTCATAGCAGAAATGAATAAAGAGGATAATGTCATTGCTGCATATCGCGGCAGACTGGGCGTAGGATTTAAGAAAATAGCAACATACAGTACGCCGGAAGAGTTTTCAAAGATTACATTAAATAGCATGCACGAAGCCTCCGATAAGGCGGATAATGCAAAAAAATAGAGGGCTGTATTATGGCAAAAAATAAAATTCCTAAGAACAGATCATTAAATGAAATGATGGCAGGCATAAAAGAAGAAATTACGTTTGAAAATACGGCATGGGATGATGAAGAAACCGGTAAGCGGCCCGTTGTCAATAGGGCAGGAAAGAAGCAGACCGCGGCAGATTTCCGAGCTCAATTCTTTACCCCTGATTTACAGGAAAAGGTCGGAAATCTCTTGTTGGATATTAAAATGGCCTATTATAAAGATGGCATAGGAGATATTTCTTTTGAAGTGGTGAAAGACGGCCGAAATGTTCTAATCAAGACCGTGCCTAAGACATCCAAAAAATTAAAACAGCAATAAATATAATGGATGATTGACAGTATATATTGCAAAAAGAAGGCGTTCAGGAATTTTTCCCTGAACGCCTTTACTTTATTGTATTTCTTTGATTCGTTGGTTTATTTCATGATAAAACTTTTCAGAAAGCGGAACCGGAATATTTAATTCATTGGCAGTTCGTACCAAATAGCCGCTGAATGTATCCAATTCACTTTGCCGGCGGGCGATTATATCACGAGCCAGTGAACTGGTAGTGTCTTTGTTTTTTTGTTCCGCAACACGTTGGAAGATGGTGTCTGTAAGATCTGCATCAAGATTGACACCTACGCCTTTTCCTACTGCATAAGCCTCTTCTATCAAAATACGAAATTCTGTAAGACGCTGTGGATTTTTAAAAACTTCACCGATAGTACTTTCGTAATATGCGGTAATAACATTATATGCGCAATTAGTGATGTATTTATTCCATAGTTCTACTTGGATATCCTCGGCAATGCGACATTTTAATCCTGGATGATCTAAGAGCGTGTAAACTTTTTCGTTGCAGGAGACATTGTCTGAACCGATAAAAATGCGGGCAAATTTTCCCATTTGCCGAATGGAATAGTCGCTATTGTAAGCAGCATTGATATACATGGTAGAATCCACTATATGACCTGTTTTTATCAGTTTTCGGGCAGCAGCGGCATGATCGACTCCGTTTAGAACAAGTACAATAATGGTATGGTCAGCGATGCAAGGCAGAATTGCCGACACAGCGGCTTCCAGTGAATAATTTTTAACACAGACAAAAATTATATCTTGTATGCCCGTACTTGCTGGATCATCGGTGATGTGCGGATAGGCAGCATGCTCGCCAAAATAATCGCTGTGCAGGATAAGACCATTTTTTTGCAACGATTCCTTACGTTTTTTGCGGGCAATAAGGGTTACCCCTGTGTAATTTGCACAAAGAACAGAAGCTAAATATCCCCCGACACCGCCAATACCTGTTACCATTATTTTCATGATATATTCCTCCGATAGGATAAGACTATTCTGTCATTCCTTTTAATTCCTTATATATTCGTTCAGAAAGGGGCACAGGAACCTCTGATTCGTGAGCTGTTCTTACTAGATAGCCGCTGAAGGTTTCTAATTCAATGGGCAGATGAGCCATAGCATCACGTGCCATGGAACTGGTAGCATCCAAGGTGCGATGCTGCGTCATGCGGTCAAATACAGAATCCGCTAAATCATAAGGAATGGGAATGTTTTTTGCTTCAGCAACAAAGCAGGCTTCTTCAAGCAAAGTATGAAATTCCTGCAGCCGTTCCGGTGGATTTAACAGTCCCCGGGTTGTGCATTGGTAACGTGCTGTAATTGTGTTATATGCGCAGTTGGTGATAAACTTTGTCCACATTTCAACATCCATATTTTGGGGGATAGAGCAATCAAGAATTCCTGCGTGATTTAATAAAGATACAACACACTGCGCGTGTTCTTTATTGGGGGCATCAACTAATACTCTGGCATAGTCGCCGGTTTGTGTAATGGAATAGTCCTCGTTATAGGCTGCGGTAATATATATCAACGCGTTAATAACGATTCCTTCTTTTAAAAAGCGGCAGGTTGTTTCATAGTGGTCAATGCCGTTAAGGATAGGCACAATGATCGTGTGGGAATCGATGCAAGGCTGAATTGCCGTCAACGCCTCGAGCAGTGAAAAATTTTTTACACAGACAAAAATTACATCCTGAATACCTGCGTCGGCAGGATTTTCCAACACGGTGGGATGAAATATTTTTTCTCCCATGCGTTCACTGTGAAGAACGAGACCTTTTTCTTGTAATGCGTGGCATCTTTTTTTGCGGGCAATGAGCGTCACTTCTTTATGATTTGCACACAGGACAGAGGCGATATATCCTCCGACACCGCCAATGCCGGTTACCATCAATTTCATAAAAACCCTTCCTTCCAGTAATAATAAATACTATTTTATTATATATCAAAGCCAAGAAGAAACATAGAAAAGTTTTGTCAAAATTAAAAATATGTTATTTTTTTTAATTTGCTGAAAAATTTTCTTATTTCTTATTTTTGTATGTAGTTGTAAAAAAAAACATATGAACACTTGAACATATATTGAAATAATGATATGATAATGGTACAGAAAATATAATAGAGTGGAGGAGAAAATATGAATAAAGATAGTATTCCTGTTATGGAGGAAGTTTGTGTCTCCGTGAAAAATCATGAACCTGCACATTGTTCTTGTTGTAATCACGACCACGCAGAAAAAAAAAGGAATATTTGGATGGCCGGTTTGGGAATTGCCTTATTTTTACTCACGTTTGTATCCGGAGTAATATCAGAACCATATGATATCATTTTATATAGTATAGCGTATTTACTATTAGGAAAAGATATTCTTCAGTCTGCCGTGTCTAATATGATCCACGGACGTCCGTTTGATGAAACTTTTCTTATGGCGGCTGCGACCTTGGGTGCTTTTGCAATTGGAGAATATCCGGAAGCTGTCGGGGTGATGCTTTTTAGCCGAATTGGAGAAGCTTTTGAGGAACGAGCTGTTGACAAAAGCCGCGGGCAGATTATGAAGGCGGTTGATTTGCGGCCGCAGTCAGTGCAGCGGATTACAGAAAACAATGATTGGGAGACAATCCCAGCAGCGGAGGCCGATATAGGGGATATATTGCTGGTCCGTGTGGGAGATAGAATTCCGCTGGATGGTAAAGTCATTGAGGGCCGCAGTTTTGTTGATACTTCAGCCGTAACAGGAGAACCGGTGCCTGTTTTATGTGAGGAAGGACACCGTGTAATGTCCGGAGGTATTAATACTTCTGGAGTGCTGAAAATAGAGGTCGTAAAAAGATTGTCAGAATCAATGGTTACTAAAATATTAGAATCGGTTGAAACGGCAGCTGCCAATAAACCTAAATTGGATCGGTTTATTACCCGGTTTTCCCGCGTATATACACCCATTGTTGTAGGTATAGCTGTTATGACGGCGCTTATACCTTCGGTAATAACGGGGGAATGGCATCAATGGATTTATACAGCATTGACTTTTTTAGTTATTAGCTGTCCTTGTGCATTGGTACTTAGTGTTCCGTTATCTTTTTTTGCAGGTATAGGAGCGGCTTCTAAACAAGGAATTTTATTTAAAGGCGGTAATGCTGTTGAACAAATGAAACGCATTAAAGTGGTTGTTATGGATAAAACAGGAACTGTTACAAAAGGCAACTTTACCGTGCAAGCTATTATGCCGGAAGGTTCGGCGAAATCGGATGAGATATTGCGTATGTGTGCTTCCGTGGAGCAACTGTCCTTGCATCCGATTGCACAGAGTGTTGTCATGGAAGCAAAAAATAAAAATTTAGTTTTATATAAAACGGTAAAAAATCAAGAGATAGCAGGAGAAGGTATCGTTGCTGAAATAGCGGGAAGTACCGTTTTGTGCGGCAATAAAAAATTAATGGACCGCAATGGGGTGATGATACCATCTATACAAAATCCGGGATACGGATCAGAAGTATTTGTTGCGGTGGATCATATTTTCTGGGGACGTATTATCATTTCCGATACCATTAAACCTGACGCGGCAGCGGCAGTTCGGAAAATTCATGAATTGGGCGCAGTCACGGCCATGCTTACCGGGGATTCACAGGATGCGGCTGCATATATTGCGCGGCAAACAGGCATGGATGAAGTGAAGGCAAAACTGCTGCCGCAGGATAAAGTGGAACATATGGCAGATTTTCGTAAAAAATATGGTCCCGTTATGTTTGTTGGAGATGGCATTAACGATGCTCCGGTTTTAGCTGGAGCTGACGTAGGAGCGGCTATGGGCAGCGGAGCAGATGCGGCTGTAGAAGCTGCGGATGTGGTTTTTCTTAACTCTCAAATGAATGCGGTTCCCCAAGCTATGCATATTGCACGGGAAACGGTAGATATTGCAACGCAAAATATAGCTTTTGCACTTGGCATCAAGGCCATTATTATCGTGTTGGGATTTTTTGGGTATGCCTCTATGTGGGCTGCTGTTTTTGCCGATTCCGGAGTGGCCGCTTTATGTGTATTGAATGCAGCACGTATGTTGTATAAAAAATAACAGGTATGATAAATTTCATATGAGATAGTGTGTTTTATATATCTTTCATTTGCGTAAGCACACTGCCTCGTCTATAATAGAATAATCAATAAAAATGGAGGCGGTACGCGTATGATTCGTCATTTTCATGAAGCTGATTATTCTTGGGATGATGTAGATCGTCTAATATATAAGAATGATGGCAGCCCTTTTAAAGATGTGACGCGCCAAGTTTTGTTCAATGGAATGGGAAATATTCCCTGTCAGCTGCGTTATTTTGAAGTTAAGGCGGGGGGGTACTCTACGCTGGAGCATCATGAACATGTTCATTTGGTAGTTGTTTTCCGAGGACAGGGCCAGGTCCTGCTTGGTGAGCACATACACGATGTAACGTGTGGAGATGTAATTTCTATTGCACCGCAGGAAGTGCATCAGTTTCGTGCTAATAAAGGAGAACCGCTGGGATTTCTCTGTCTGGTCAATGTGGATCGTGATAAAGTTAAGTTACCGACAGCAGAAGAATTGAAAGACATGAAACAGCATCAGGAAATCAAAAATTTTTTTGAAAGCTGCTGACTTGCCGGGAGGGATATATATGAGAGTATCAGCCATACAATTTGCCGTTAAATTAGGTGATGTAGAGTTTAATTATGCTGCCGCCGAACGATTAATATGCAAGGCGGCCGAACAGGGAACGGATAGTGTTGTATTGCCGGAATTGTGGAACACATCTTTTTATCCCCCCAATGTAGAAGAATTGGCGGATACAGATGGGGAGCGGACGAAGCCGTTCTTGGAAAATCTGGCAAAAACATACGGCATAAATATTGTTGGCGGCTCTGTTGCTAACAAGCGCAATGGTCAGTTGTACAATACTACCTTTATTGTGGATCGGAAAGGTACTATGGTGTCGTCATATGATAAGGTGCATTTGTTTACCCCGGGAAAAGAAGAAAAAGTCTTTACTGCAGGAAATGCTGTGAATGTTTTTTCCTTAGACGAAGTGCAGATGGCGTCGGTTATTTGTTATGATATTCGGTTTTGTGAATGGGTAAGAAAGGCAGCACTTTCAGGGATTCAACTTCTTTTTGTGCCGGCAGCTTGGCCGTATCCGCGATTAAATCACTGGCAAATTCTGAATCAGGCCCGTGCGATTGAGAACCAATTGTTTATTGCTGCTGTCAATAGCTGCGGTACTGCCGGAACGCTGAAATTCTGCGGACATACGATGCTGATCGATCCTTGGGGGAAAATAATCGCGCAAGGAGAAGATGAGGAGCGAATTGTTGCCGCAGATCTGGATTTTTCAGTAATTAAAAGTATTCGGGATAAAATCAATGTGTTTCATGATCGACGGCCGGAGCTCTACAATATAGAATAAAAGAAGGTTGATGAGATGGAAGGAGCTATTCACGGCTTACAGGGGATATTCGAAGTATTATTTATTATTGGAATCGGCTTTGTCTTAGCTAAAAAGAACTGGTTTGATACAGCCAGCAGCGCGCTGCTTACACGTTTTATTATGAAAATTTCTCTTCCTTTATATTTGTTTTGCAATATTCAGAAGGATTTTACCCGAGAATCTTTGCTGGCTATGGCGCCGGACTTAGTACTTCCTTTTGCATCTATTATAGCAGCCTATATTGTAGGCCGCATAGTTGTAAAAATTCTGCATATTCATAAAGATCGCCAAGGCTTGTTTATCGTGTTCTTCTTTATTGCCAATACGATTTTTATCGGGCTGCCTGTTAATCTGGCTTTATTTGGTCCGCAAAGCATTCCTTCCGTTATGCTGTATTACATGGCCAATACGGTTATGTTTTGGACGCTGGGAGTATATCATATCGTCAATGATACCATGGCCGGCAAATCGGGCATGTCAATGTTTTCCCTGCAGGCCTTAAAAAAAGTTTTTTCACCGCCGTTATTAGGATTTTTGGTTGGACTTGCGATGACTTTATTCGATTTACGGGTACCTGATTTTGTTATAGCTTCTTTTCAATATGTAGGGAATGTAGCGACGCCTATGGCGTTGATTGTTATTGGTATAGAAATGAGTACTATTCCGTTAACCCAGATTACTTGGGACCGGGATGTTATTGGCGCACTTATTGGCCGGTTTGTTGTTTGTCCTGCCTGTGTTCTTATCTTGCTGCCGTTTATTCCCGTAACGGATATGTCGGCAAAGGTATTTACCATGCAGGCCAGTATGCCGGCTATGACCAACATGACTATCGTTGCTAAGTCTGTGGGCGCGGATGTGGAATATTCCACAGCGGTAAGTTTCATTTCTATTATATTAGGGATGCTTGTTATTCCTATATATATGTTTATTGTCGGTTAACAGGAGGAAGATATGTCTTTAGAAAGTATAATGGAAGAAAATTTAAAAAAACACAGCCGTGCTGCGTACTGCATTAATTCAAAAATTGCAAATGATCCGGAATTATCCGGCGAAGAATATCATGCCTGTGCGACATATGTAAAAGAGTGCCGCGATTTGGGAATGAAGGTAGAAGAGCATTTTAATGGACAGGCGACAGCCTTTAAAGCAAGTATTAAGCGCAGTATTCATCCGGTTATGAAAATTGCTCTTTTAGCGGAGTATGATGCCTTGCCTGATATTGGACATGGGTGCGGACACTCTGCCAATGGAGCTATGAGCTTTTTGGCGGCAGCAGCATTTCATGACATGGAAGATATTCCAGTGGATATTGACCTTATCGGTACACCTGATGAAGAATTGCGGGGCGGTAAGGTGGTCATGTGCAAACAAAATATATTTAAAGAATATGATTTGGCTATGATGGTTCATGTTTCTCCTAATGAGACAACCCCTAATTCCCGTTTCTTGGCATTAAGCGATTATCGTATCAAATTTCATGGACAGACGGCGCATGCTGCGGCGCAGCCTTGGCAGGGACGCAATGCTTTGAATGGAGCCATGCTGGCTTTGCATGCAGTGGATATGCTGCGTCAACATGTACGTCCGGAAACCCGTATTGGATCATATATAGTTCATGGGGGAACGGCATCTAATATTGTTCCGGATTATTCTGAAGTGGAATGCTGTATTCGCCATACGCAGCGAAAATATCTTGATACTGTTATTGCTAAGGTTATGAATTGTTTTAAAGGAGCGGCTATTGCCACGGAAACGACCTATGAGGTGGAAGAATGGGGATATGCATTTGATGATATGCTTTGGAATGAAACTGCAACGGAGGCAGTTCGGCAGGTTTTACGGGACATGCATATACCCTTTCAAGAAGAACGTGATGGAGGAAGCTCTGATATTGGCAATGTAAGTCATCAATGTCCGGCTGTTCATATAGAGCTTGCTATGGGTAATACTTTCTATCCGGGACATTCTAGGGAAATTGCCGATATGGTAAAAAATAAGAATATAGAATCTACTATTTTACAAGGTGCCCATATCATGGTGAAAACAATTTTGAGGATGGCATCGGATGAAGTTGTAAGAAATAGTATGAAAAAAGAATTTTCAGAAGCCTGTCAATAAACTATAAAACGGTTCTGCGTAGTCATTTATACAACCGACTAAACAGAACCGTTTTTTTATTGTTGCAATTTTTCTGCCCACTCCGATTCTTTAAAACCTACAAGTATCGTTGTATCATCGATAAGAAGCGGGCGTTTGACCAGCATCCCATTTGTTGCCAGCAACGCATATTGCTCACTTTCACTCATGGAGGGGAGTTTTTCCTTTAACTGTAGTTCCCGGTAAGGGATACCACTGGTGTTGAAAAAACGTTTTAGAGGAAGACCGCTGCGCTTGTGCCATTTTTGTAATTCTTCTGCTGTAGGATTATTGATTTTGATATCACGAAAATCAAAACTGATGTTTCTTTCTTCCAGCCATTTTTTTGCTTTTTGGCAGGTCGTACATTTAGGATAGCAAATAAATATCATCATAATGCAGCCTCCTTATAAAAAATTAAATATTGTATATAGTTTTTAATAACAGTGTTCCGTTTTTTGTTTTGAATAACCGGGCTGCTGCTGTTTTGATAGCAGAGGGAGTCAGATTATCTTCGTACGCATTTACGAGAAAATCAGCTTCTATAAGAATCTGATAATCAACACCATCTACTTGATTATATGTGTGGTGATGCCCGATGAGAAAACATACCCGGTCTATGAATTGCGGCGAACAGGAGAACTCCTCCAGTATTTGATGAGCGATAGCAGGACCTTCTATTTCCTGATAATTTCCGGCAGAACTGCCGTATTTTTCTTCTGCAGCATGGATACCGATATCATGCAGGATAGCAGCCGATTCCAGTGCTTCTTGCTGTGCGGCAGGTATTTTTTCCAAGGTTCCTATAAGCGCGGCGAATTGATATACTTTGAGAAAGTGTTGAATACGCCGTGCATCGCCGCTGTCAAATTCAATTGCTTTTTGTATTAGTTGAGAGATATGCATCAGTCAAGCTCCTTTATAGGATGTTTTTTTTATATTATATAACTGTTGCAGTCTTATGACTAGTAAAAAAACAAGATAAATGGCTCTCGGCAGGGAGACTATTGGAATCGTTTATGTGGTTATAGCAACTCTCCATATTTCTTTACATAAAGATTTTTTCTAAAAGTAACCAGAATCATATATCCTGCAATAATAATACTTAGTAAAATAAAGTAAGAAAACGGCAGAGAATGAAGTCCGATAGCATTGCCCAGTGTGGTGAAAGGTATCAGCGTCAATATGGCAATTCCCATAAAGGTAAGCAGGGTTACTTGCCAAGAAGCATGACTTTGGAAAAAAGGAATTTTAGGTGTTCGCAGCATATGAATAACTAATGTTTGACTCCACATGGATTCAATAAACCAACCGGTTTGAAAAAGAGAAATAAAAAGCAACTGCTGATTTTCGCCAAGTGAGTAGTAAGATCCGCCGCATATAGCGGGGCAAACGATAAAATACATAAGAATATAAGTTGCAATATCAAAAATAGAACTGATAGGACCTAAATCTATCATAAAACGACTGATGGAAAGGGCATCCCATTTCCGCGGCATATTGAGGTAATCTATATCTACATTGTCCCATGGAATTGCTGTACAGGAAATGTCATAAATCATATTCAGCAGAATAAGGTGAATTGCCGACATAGGAAGAAATGGCAGGAAAGCGCTCGCAATGAGAACAGAAAACATATTGCCAAAGTTTGATGAAGCGGTCATTTTAATATATTTAATCATATTGGCATAGGTCTTTCGGCCTTCCAGGATACCTTTTTCCAAAACAAGAAGATTTTTTTCCAACAAGATGACGTCTGCCGATTCTTTTGCAATATCTACGGCGGTGTCAACAGAAATACCGACATCAGCTGCTTTCATTGCAACTGCATCATTGATACCATCTCCCATATATCCGACGCTATGACCGTTTTTTCGCAGCGCAGTTACGACTCGTTCTTTTTCTGTAGGGGATAATTTGGCGAAAATCGTTGTTTTTTCTGCTTTTTGGCATAACATCGCGTCGTCCATACCCGCTAGTTCCGAACCGAGCAGTATTCCTTCTATAGTAAGTCCGACCTGCTGACAGATACATTGTGTTACTTTTTCATTATCACCGGTTAAAATTTTGACGGTAACTCCGGAATCATGTAATGCTTTGATTGCAGCAGCCGTTGTTTCCTTGGGAGGATCAAGAAATGCGAGATACCCGATAAGGACCATGTCTGCTTCATCTGCAGTAGAAAAAGAATCAACAGGAGACGGATTTGTTTTTTGAGCAACTCCAAGGACGCGCATGCCTTTGCTGTTAAGTTTATCTACGTGGTTAAGAACTAGTTGCTTCATAGGTTCTGTCAGTTCCATAACTTGATTTTGATATTCTACATACGAAGAGATGCGGAGCATTTCTTCAATGGCACCTTTGGTAATGAGTTGTGTCTTTCCCGTGGTGTCGGCGACGACAACGCTCATACGGCGCCGTTCAAAGTCAAACGGAATTTCATCGACCTTGTTGTATTTATCTTCAATAACAGCATGAGAACCGTCTGTTTTGACCAATTCTTTTGTTCGGTCGATGATAGCGATATCCATAAGATTTTTTAGGCCCGTTTGATAGTAACTGTTTAAAAAAGCATGACGCAGGACTCGCGTATCTTCATTTCCTGTAATATCTAAATGGCATTCAAGCACTACTTTATCCTGTGTAAGGGTGCCCGTTTTGTCGGTACATAGGATATCCATGGATCCAAGGTTTTGTATGGCATTCAGATTTTTGATGATAACTTGTTCCTGTGACATAGCAACGGCCCCTTTGGCAAGACAGGTGGTTACGATCATAGGAAGCATTTCCGGAGTTAACCCGACTGCAACGGAAATAGCAAATAAAGCGGCATTCATCCAATCACCCTTGGTAAAGCCATTAATGAACAGTACGACAGGTACCATAATCAGCATGAATCGAATAAGGACCCAGGACACCGAATTGACGCCTTTATCAAAGGTGGTAGCCACGGGTTTCTTATTTAAATGTTTGGCAATTTGGCCCAGCATAGTCGCATTTCCTACCGTTTGGACAATGGCTATGCCGCTGCCGCTGACAACAGTACTGCCCATAAAAACTAAGTTTTTGTTTTCGGGTGAGATTTCTTCACTGCCGGCATACACGCCTGTTTTTTCCAGCGGTTCACTTTCACCGGTAAGTGCCGATTGACTGATAAAAAGGTCTTTGGCGGTTATAATCTGCATGTCGGCAGGAATCATATCGCCAGCCGAAATATAAACGATATCGTCAACCACGATTTCGCTTATGGGAATTTCTTGTTTTCCTGATTCTTGACGTTCTATGCAGGCTGTAGTTTGTATCATATCGCTCAATTTTGAGGCGGCATTTCCTGAACGGGTTTCTTGTACAAAACGAAGGATACCGGAAATGAGAACCATAGTAGTAATAATGCCGACTGTAGTCGGATTCGCTTCCCCGGGTTCTGCCATAATAATGTCGGTAAAAGCCGATACAACAGCTAAAATGAATAGTACGATAGTAAAAGGATTGATAAAAGCATTGACTATACGTTTTGACAAAGGAATTTTTTTGCCGTGTGTTACGGCATTGGTACCAAATCGTTGACGCGATTCAAGTACTTGTTTTGCCGTCAGTGCAGATGCCGTTAGTGTTTTTTTCATAAGTCTGTACCTCCTGTGGTAAATGATGGCGTAAGCCATTGTTGGAGAACACAGACACAAGTCCGAAAAAACTACGTATTTATTTTATAAGGCTGCGGGTAAGAAAATAGGCAGCTTTCTGACAATACATAATTCTCTCGGGGTTGTGTCGTATTACTGCCTCCAGCTTCCATTTTTCTCACCTCACTTCATTAATTGGTATAATAAAAAGAATAGTTAATTTGGCAGAGTATAGTAAAATCAGAATTAGAAAAATTCAGGATACCAAAATCAACAAAACTGCCAAAAAATAAAAAGCCATACAATCTAAACGATTGCATGACTTAAAATAACAGCACATATTGCAACCGTTTGAGCTTTGGCTCAATAGGGCGATGTAACTGCATTATTCAATGCCTTGGCTTCGACATTGACTGTTCAGACCGTCTTATGATGTCTCCATCATTTCGTGGCAGCAGTCCGTATCCCTATAGTAGCCTCACTTATCGGAGTGTTGATTCATGGAGTAGTATACTTGATAACTTATTTGAAGTCAAGTCTTTGCAGGAAGTTTATATATTTATTCGCAATTTAGACGAGAATCGTGATATGATAATAATAACAATGTACGGCCGAATAAAATAAAGATGGGGTTGAGTTATTATGAAAAATGAGGAAGAATTTTCAGCCGAATATCTAAAATATCTGGAGTTGTTGTCACAATCATTCCCTACGCAGCAGGCAACTTTTACAGAAATCATAAATTTGCAGGCTATTGTCAATCTTCCTAAAGGAACAGAACATTTTATGAGTGATCTTCATGGAGAATATGAAGCCTTTTACCATATTTTGAATAATTGTTCCGGGGTAATTCGTGAAAAGGTTGAAACCATTTTTGCTAATTCTATGACAACTGAAGAACAGGACGATTTATTGACTTTAATTTATTATCCTAAAGAAAAACTGGATTTATTGAACCGTAAACATAAAGTGAATGATACGTGGCGCATCCAAACGCTGCATCATTTACTGCGTCTGGCTAAATTATTATCTTCAAAATATACCCGCTCTAAAGTGCGTAAATCTATGCCTGAAGAATTCCGCTTCGTTATTGATGAATTGATACATGCACAGTCCGATGAAGATAATAATCGTCATGTATACCATACAAAAATTCTTGACACCATTATTGAAACGGGCAGCACGAGAGAATTTATATATGCCTTGGCCGCACTCATTAAACGATTGGCTGTGGATCATCTTCATATCATCGGAGATATTTATGATCGAGGCGGTCATGCCGATAAAATTATGGATAACTTGATGCAGCATCATTCGCTTGATATTCAATGGGGAAATCATGATATTCTTTGGATGGGAGCTGCTGCTGGCAGTGATGCCTGTATTGCCAATGTATTACGAAATAATATCCGCTATAATAATCTGGAAATATTAGAAAGCGGATATGGTATCAGTCTGCGGCCTTTGGCACTTTTTGCTAGAGATACGTATACGAAAGAAGATAATATCGATCCGCTGGTAAAGGCTATCAATGTAATTTTATTTAAACTTGAAGGACAAACGATTATCCGTCATCCGGAGTATAATATGGATGACCGGCTTTTGTTCCATAAAATGAATCTTAAAGAAGGAACCATTGCTATTGATGGAGGAACCTATCCATTGAAAAGCATCGATTTTCCAACACGTAATCCGATAGATCCGTATACGTTGTCACCGGAAGAACACCAAATCGTTATTGATTTGCGTACGGCTTTTTTGGAAAGTGAGCGCTTAGCCCGCCATATGAGTTTTCTTTATAGTCATGGATCTATGTATCGCTGCTTTAACGGAAATCTTTTATTTCACGGAGGAATACCCATCAATGAGGATGGAACATTTCGTGAAATGTTTTATAATGGCAGGTCATATAAAGGAAAGACGTTTATGGATTATGCAGATCGCATAGCACGCAAGGCATATGAACAACGCGATCAGGATAGCCTGGATTATATGTGGTATCTTTGGTGTGGAGATAAGTCTCCTGTTTCCGGACGTGTGGTTAAGACTTTTGAACGGACATATATTGAAGATAAAAGGACTTGGGAAGAGCCGCAGGATCCTTATTATACGTGGGAAAAGGATCCAGATACGTGTGTTCGGATTCTCCATGAATTTGGTATTGATTCTCCGCAGGGGCACATTATTAACGGTCATACACCGGTAAAGGTGGTACAAGGAGAAAGTCCTATCCGGGCAGGAGGGAAAGTGCTTTGTATTGATGGCGGTTTTTGCCGGGCCTATCAATCATCTACGGGCATTGCCGGATATACGCTGATTTTCAACTCTCACGGAATGCGCATAAAAGCGCATTACCCGTTTAAAGATGTTCATCAAGTCCTTATGACCAATGCCGATATTGGTTCCGATTCAACACAAGTGGAAATGGAACCGCAGCGTGTTATGATTGGTGATACAGATAATGGGAAAAAAATATTGACGATGATTGAAGATTTGAAAGCTCTCCTCTGTGCCTATCGCAATGGGCTGATTTTGGAACGAAAAGTATAAAAACAAGTAATGTATGATGGTATATAGAAAAAATACAGGGCTGAGCGAAAAGAAAATCAAATATTTCGCTCAACCCTGTATTAATATAGTTTTTCCTTACGTCGGTATCGATTTTAATAATTTCCTTGTGCAATCATAGCGTCGGCTACCTTGAGGAAGGCAGTAATATTGGCACCAGCAACAAGGTCACCTTCTACGCCATATTTTTTTGCGTTTGTTTTAGCTTGGTGATAAATACTTGTCATAATATTTTTAAGTTTTTGATCAACTGCTTCAAAATCCCATTCCAACCGTGCAGAATTTTGACACATTTCTAATGCGGAAACAGCAACGCCGCCGGCATTTGCGGCTTTTGCCTGAATAAAAAGGACGCCGTGTTCTTGGAAATATTGAATGGCTTCCAATGAAGAAGGCATGTTGGCTCCTTCGGCGACAGCTATTACTCCGTTTTTTACAAGTGCGGCAGCACTTGCAAGATCCAGTTCATTTTGTGTGGCACAAGGAAGTGCGATGTCGCATTTTACATTCCATTCGCTGAACGGATCTTCGTGATATTCTGCATGAGGATGATGCGTTATATATTCTTGAATGCGGGCCCGGCGAACTTCTTTGATATCTTTCACGAGAGCAAGGTCAATGCCGGAAGGGTCATAAATATACCCATTGGAATCGGAGCAGGTCACGACCTTGGCACCTAATTCCTGCGCTTTTTGGATGGCATAAATGGCAACATTGCCGGAACCGGATACCGCGATGGTTTTGCCTTTTATATCGATGTTGTTGTCGTCAAGCATTTCCTTTACGAGGTAAAGAAGACCATACCCGGTAGCCTCTGTACGCACAAGGCTGCCGCCGTAGGTTAAGCCTTTACCGGTAAGTACACCGGCATCATTGGCATTGCGAAGCCGTTTATATTGCCCGAAAAGATAACCGATTTCCCGTCCGCCTACACCGATATCACCCGCAGGAACATCGGTATTAAGTCCGATATGGCGCTGCAATTCCGTCATAAAGCTTTGACAAAAGCGCATGACTTCTTTGTCTGATTTTCCTTTTGGATCAAAGTCAGAGCCACCTTTGCCGCCGCCGATGGGAAGACCCGTCAGCGCATTTTTAAAAATTTGTTCAAATGCTAAGAATTTTAGAATGCTAAGAGTTACAGTGGGATGAAAGCGCAAACCGCCTTTATACGGACCGATGGCGCTATTTGCCTGAACTCTATATCCACGATTGATATGGAGTTCTCCTTTATCATCTTCCCAGGGAACACGGAAGATAACGATGCGTTCCGGTTCGACCAGACGTTCAAGAATTTTAGCGTTATAATACTTCGGGTCACTTTCCAAAACGGGTATAATTGATGTCAATACTTCGCGTACGGCATTGTGGAATTCTTTTTGTTCAGGGTCTCTTGAAACTACCATTTCTAATACGTTATTAACATACTTGTTCATATCTGCCATGTGTATTCGCTCCTTTGGGCTTATATCGATAATACAAGTTACAGTATACAATAAAATTAAAAATAATCAAAATAATTTTAATAAAAATACTGTATACAAGATAAAATTATATATATTATTCTGGAAAAACATAATAAAAATAACTATAATGCAATTTTAATGACGAAACGATAGCGCTTTTACATTAGAAAATAGTTTTGGCAGGTCATTTTTTAGGGGGAATATATATGAGAATTGCATTGATAACAGGCGCATCTAGTGGATTAGGGTACGAATTTGTCATGCAAATAGATCAATTACGGACAGTAGATGAAATTTGGGGGATTGCGCGTAGCAAGGAAGCCTTAGATAGTTTAGGAAAACAGATACAAACGCCCTTTCGATCTATTGTACTGGATTTAACGCAGCAGTCATCCTTGGAAATTCTTCAGCATATATTTGATAAAGAACGACCGATAGTAGATATCGCGGTTAATGCTGCCGGTTTTGGCCGAATTGGATATGGGCAGGACATTCCGATTTTTGATAGTATGGCAATGATAGACTTGAATTGCAAGGCCGTTGTATGGGTTACGGAAATGGTAATTCCGTATATGGCAAGTCATGGAAGAATATTGGAAATTTGTTCGGCTTCGGCATTTCAACCGCTGCCGTATTTAAATGTCTATGCTGCAAGCAAAGCATTTCTTTATCATTATAGTTGCGCTCTTCACGAAGAATTGCGTAACCACGATATTGTGGTTACGGCCATCTGTCCTTATTGGATCAAGGATACGGAATTTATCAAAAAAGCCAAAAAAACGGAAAAGAAAGCCTATGTGACAAATTATCTATTTTCTTTACAGGGTAAAAGCGTTGTACGGCAGGCACTTAGAGATTCTTCTTTGGGACATATGACTTCTGTACCTGGCTTGATTAGTAAAGCTGGACTTATTTTATCAAAAATCATGACAGTGCAAAGTAGTATGAAGTTGTGGGAATTTTTTCGCAAGCTGTGAATTTGACAGTGTGTTTAGGGTGCTATATACTAAAGCTGGTTTACTTGTGAAGTGAGGGGGAGCGCCCTGGCTTTGCTGCAGAACATATATAGTGATGACCAATATGCGATGGGAGCCTGTATGACAGGTTGAGAGGATACTGTTAGTATCGACCGCTTACTCTTCCGGAGGTGCGCATTTTTGGCGTTTTTTAGGGCGGGTAAGAGAACCGCTCTTTTTTTGCTGCTATTTTTGATTTTATGGAAAAGTGAATAAAGGCAATTAAAATTATTTTATTTTGAAAGTATGATACAGGAGGGAATACCAATGATAGGAAAAGTAAATGATGATTTTTTTCGAAAACATGTGCTGACTCAGACAGGAACGCAGGCAGAATCTGTCGTTATTGGACCTCATATGGGAGTCGATGCGGCCATATTGAGGCTTTCAGATTCATATATGGCAGTTGCTGAAGATCCGATTTTTCCCAGTTTGTCTATGACAGCCGATGATTTTGCCTTTGTAACCGTTCATATAGGGGCTAGTGATATTGCCGTTATGGGAATACAACCTCGTTATATGACATATTCCTTACTGCTGCCGCCGGATACGGAGGAAGATTATATTGCGGAACTTATTGCAGCTATCAGTCGGTATGCGAAAGAAATCGGCATTACGATTGTAGGGGGACATACCGGTTTTTATGGAGCCGTTACGGTACCTACTATTGGCGGTATCACCGTATGGGGAACCGGTGATACCTATATATCGCCGATGGGAGCACAAGACGGGGATAATGTTATTATTACTAAAGGCTGCGGAGTAGAAGCCGCTGCCTTATTATCATTTGAGTTACAGGAGATTCTCAAGGACAATATAGATACAGACGATTTACAACGATCCCTTGCGCGGATGCATGAAGTTTCGGTTGTAAAGGATGCCTGCATAGCGGCACACAATCGTGGCGTTCATGCTATGCATGATGCCACGGAGGGAGGCGTAAAACGTGGTGTATGGGAAATTGCGCAGGCTTCCGGAAAGGGAGTCGTCATTAATACAAAAGATTTATTGCGGCCGCATGATATAGAAGCTGTTTGCGGGTATTTTAACCTGAATACATGGGAAATCATTAGTGAAGGGACATTAGTGCTTACCTGTGCACCGGAAACAACCGAAAAGCTTTTGAACGACTATGAAAAAGCAGGGATAAAGGCCCGGATTATCGGAACCATTACAAAATCATCACAGGGTTGTATGTATTTAGAAAATGGAGATTTAAAAGAACTCGTGCCGCCAAGCAGAGACAAATTCTGGGATGTTTTTTTTGAAGCAGCAGCACTTCACGCGAATAAGATACAATCAGAGGAAGAAAAGTTGTGTGCGGCATTGAAACAAACTGCAGCTATATTTTGTGATGAGAATATTTATAAACTTTTACCGGAAATTGGAGCTAATATTGCTTGTGTGAAAAAGAATGGCAAACAACTTAGCCAGGTGGCAGGAATACCTGGCAGAATTATCTGTGTTAAGGATACGGCGGTTGCAGTAAGCGAACCGGAAATGGGGGCAAGTGTCCATATGGGAGAATCCATTCTTGAAGTGCGCAAGTATTTTCCTGAAGCAGCCTGTATAATGAATTTACGTAAGAACAAGGCGGTTTTGCAGGCTTGTGATATGGCAGGACTTACTACTATTGATATGCCGCCGTGTAAAAATTATCAACAGAAAGGGAATGAATTTCTGATTGATTTGGATACGGTTTTAGCACATTGTGATGTACTTCCCGATATTTTGACGACCCCGGATCGAATTAATCTGGAAACATTAATTTTAGTTATAGGTACTTCCTTGATAGATTTAGAAAGAAAAGTACTAAGTATTAAAAAAAATTATAAGTCAATATAAAAATACTGTAAATATTATTTTGTATAAAACGTGATAAATCCTAGGTGCCATGCTATAATATATTGTCAAATTACATTAATATAGGCAGGCGTGGATATGGAAAAATGGAAACAAAATTTATGGATATGTTGTTGTGCAGGGTTTATAGTGTCCGTGGGAATGAGTCAAATGGCGCCCATGCTGCCGCTGTATGTGGCGGAACTGGGGATACATGACATAGAGCAAATAGAACGCTGGTCAGGCATCATTTTCGGGTGCAACTTTATTAGCTTGGCTGTTTTTTCTCCTATATGGGGACGATTATCGGATCGGTATGGGCGTAAACCGATGGTGCTGCGGGCGAGTCTTTGGCTGGCGGTTATCATGACAGGAATGGGATTTGCACAGAATGTTTATCAATTAGCGGTCTTACGTCTTGCCCAAGGGGCTATGAGCGGTTTTCAAGCGGCAGTTATTCCGCTTATTGCCCAAGAATCACCACGGGATCATTCCGGCTGGGCCTTAGGCATGTTTTTTACTTGCCAGGTCAGTGGAACTCTTTTGGGACCTTTATTGGGCGGCTTCCTTTCGGAACTCATCGGTATCCGCCATACTTTTTTTGTTATAGGATTTTTCTGTTTTTTGGGATTTTTAGCACTTTTTAAAATTCATGAAACATGTAAGCCGCATGTGCAGGCAGCCTCATTGACGTTAAAAGATACGTTTCATCGATTGCCGCAGCCGCAATTAATTTTCGGACTTTTTATAACTACACTGATTATGCAGTTTGCTACTATGTCGATCCAACCTATTATTACCGTGTATATTGCACAATTGGTCGCGTCTTCTGATCACTTGGCACTGATAGCCGGAGCTGTTTTTTCTTCTACAGGCTTTGCCAGCATGCTTACGGCGTCCCGCATTGGACGACTGGCTGATCGGATAGGATCGCAGAAGGTATTATTTTTTTCTCTTATTTTAGCGGGCATTTCATTTGTTCCGCAAGGATTAGTAACAAGTCCGGTGGAACTTGGCATATTGCGCTTTGCCTTGGGAATCGCATTGGCGGGTATGCTGCCGTCTGTCAATAATTTGATTCGGCAGTATACCCCGTCCTTATGTTTGGGACGCATTTACGGATTTAATCAATCGGCGCAATTTATGGGAATGTTTGCCGGATCTTTTTTTGGGGGGCATTTGGCGGCAGCAATAGGAATCCAAAATGTATTTTTTGTTACAGCGGGAGTATTGTTAATAAATGCTGTTTGGTGTTGGAAAATGGTATATTCAGTGTCTGAAATGAAAATTTAATTTAAATTGAAAAAAATAATTGTGATTTTTAATATATTTTTATTGTATATTATTATTTTTATTATATAGAAGATAATGTGCCAAATAACGGCATTAGTATCACATAATCTAATGTGACATAACAGGTATAAAAGTGAATAATAATGATAAATCGTAATGTAAATGAAATGTTTTTGTAATAATAATGTAATTAATTACTTGTAACTAGTTTGATTGTATTGTATAATGTGGATTAAACTTTAATATTTTAATACAAAGAAGGTAAGGTAATAATGGAAGTAAAGGATTTAGTTCAAAAATATCAGGATTATGTTCGCGATTTGCGGCGTTATTTTCATCAATATCCTGAACTCAGTTACGAAGAAGTGGAAACAACGAGACGTATTGCTGACGAGCTTGATAAAATGGGGGTTCCCTACACTATCAATCCGGAAAAAAACACAGGGCTTGTAGCCGTGATACAAGGAGGGCATGCGGGAAAAGCAGTAGCTTTGCGTGCCGATATAGACGGATTGAATGTAACAGAAATGAATGACGTTCCCTTTAAATCTAAAAATGAAGGGAAAATGCATGCATGTGGTCATGATAGTCACATTGCGATGCTTTTGGGCGCAGCACGTATGCTTTTGGATGTTAAAGATGATATATACGGTAAAGTATATCTTGTTTTTCAGCCGGCAGAAGAAATGGGCAGCGGTTCGCAGTATATGATTAATTTTGGGAATTGGTATAATGAAATTGGCGCTATTTTTGGTGGTCACATTTGGATTGATGTACCGGCCGGTCAAATTTCTGTAGAAGCAGGCGACCGTATGGCTGCGGGCGGGCAATTTATTATTAAGGTCCATGGCAGATCCGGGCATGGGGCACAACCGCAGGAATCTATCGATGCAGTTGTCACGGCTTCGGCAATCGTTATGAATTTGCAGACGTTGGTATCTCGCCGTTACAATGCACTTGATCCGGTCGTATTGACGATAGGAACATTGCATAGCGGAGACCGTTTTAATATTATTTCAGGAGAAGCCGTTCTGGAAGGGACGACTCGTTATTTCAATACGGAGGTAGGAAAAGACCTCAAGGAATCCATGGAACGTATTATCATGGACACGGCTCATGCGTATGGGGCCACGGCAGAATTTGAGTATTGGATTATGGTACCGCCTACGGTGAATGATGAAGAATGTTCAGCTATTGCGCAAGGTGCTGTTAAGAAAGTTCTGGGAGAAAAGGCTTTATTTCACATGCAGAAGACCATGGGCGGCGAAGATTTTTCCCGCTATCAGGAACATAAGCCGGGATGCTTTGCTTTTGTGGGATTTAATAACCCAGCGATTGGAGCCGTCAATTCCCATCACAGTAATAACTTTACCATAGATGATTCGATTTTATCCGGAGGTTCCGGTGTATATGCCCAGAGTGCCATTGATTGGCTGAAAACGCATTGCGATTAATCTGTAAGGAGACACCATTTCTTGCGTTTAGTGGGATTTGTGTGATATTTGTTATATTAGGATACTATTTTATGAAGAAGGGGGTTTTGTTATGGCATTACGAATTTTTTTGACAGCAGTGCCGTTTATTTGGATTATTGGAGCATTGCCATGGGTTAATCGGGTACATCCCATGATTTTTGGCGTACCGTTTCTTGCTTTTTGGATCCAGCTTGGTGTCATTATATCTGTGTTTTGTATTCATACGCTTTATATGATAGACAAGAAGAATCATGCAAAAGCTGATGCAGAAGCGGCTGAACATGCGTTAGACGGTCATAAATCAAAGGAAAATTAAGAGAGGAGGTACTCATTCATGGAGAATAGTAGTGCAATTATTATATTGTTTATTTTTATCGTTGGCATTTCTGTACTGGGAGCTATCCCCGGTATGAAACATAAAATGAATTCTGAAAGCTGGGCTGTCGGTGATCGTAATTTTGGCCGTTGGCTGAATTGGTTTATTATGGCGGGCGAAGTTTATACAGCCTTTGCTTTTTTAGGTGCCAGCGGCTGGGCTTATGCAAAGGGAGGACCGTCCTTTTATATTTTGGGATATGGCTCTTTGGCATATATGGTAGGATATTACATTTTGCCGAAAATTTGTGTATATGGACACAGTCATTTACTTGTTACACAAGGTGATTTGGTCGAATATTTGTACAGCAGCCGTCCCTTGGGGATTTTGGTATCTTGTATTGGCGTTGCGTTTTTATTGCCGTATCTTCAGTTGCAGCTTACAGCACTTGGCCTTATTGTGGAAGTAGCTTCGCTGGGTGAGATTTCTCGTATAACCGCTATGTTGATTGCATTTGTCATGGTGGCTGCATTTGTTTTTTTAAGTGGTTTAAGAGGGGTTGCTTCTACTGCTCTTATTAAGGATATAGCAATGATGCTTGCTATGCTTTTCTTTGGTATTTATCTCCCCTTCCATTATTTTGGCGGTGTAGGAGAAATGTTTGCCAAGATTGAAGCAATTAATCCGACCTATTTGATTTTCCCGGGAAGTACAAAAGTGTTGGATGTAGGCTGGGCCATGTCGACGCTTTGTGTAATGGCGGCAGGTTTTTATATGTGGCCTCATTTTACGACGAATACGTTTAGTGCTAAAGATCCGGATGTACCGCGTCACAATGCTGTATGGCTTCCAGTATATCATCTGCTGCTGATATGCCCTATGCTTGTTGGTTTTACTGCGTTGTTGGTGTATATGAATAATCCATTGCCTGTAGCAGATATGGCGTTTTTATATTTGGTAAAAGATTCCTTCCCCGTTTGGGTTTTGGGTATTGTAGGTGGTGCCGGTGCGCTGGCTTGTATGATTCCGGCGGCGGACTTGCTTTTATCTACATCACTTTTGATATCTCGTAATATTTATATTAAAGGGTTCCGTGGCGGAGATGAAAATGTGTCTCCGGAACATATGAAACAGGCTGCTCGGTATTTTATTCTTATTTTGACGGCTGTTGCATTATATTTGTCTATTTTCCATGCTAACCTTTTAGTTAATTTGCTTCTTACCGGTTATTCCGGAGTTACCCAGTTTTTCCCGCTTATTGTATTTGGTATGTTTTGGCCTAAATCTAGTAAATTGGGAGCTATTTGCGGACTTCTTGTCGGTGAATTCTTGGTATTTTATTTGATGTTGAATAAAATGGATCCGTTCCCATTGATGGGTATTCACTTTAATGCTGGTTTCGTAGCTCTTGTTTGTAACTTTATCGTCTTTATCGTAGTCAGTCTTTTGACTAAAGAAGGAAAAACGAAACTTCAATAATTAAAATAAAAAAGTGGCTGTGAAAAAATGAGAAATCATTTTATCCACAGCTTCTTTTTTTATGCACCTTGAGGTAGCTGACAGGCAATTACTGAAAAAAGGGCATACAGTCATTTTTTCCATAAAAACTTTTTTTTTACAGTTTATGCGGCTTTCTTCAAGCGTAGTCTTTTATTGGGGTATTTATAAAGATTGTGCCCGATGGAAACCCGAAAAACCTCTAAACGTACCTGTTCCATGCCTTTTCGAATAATTTTTGTGTACCAGCGGTTATTTTTCATGATACCAAAAGTATCTTCGGATTAATTTTGATACAAAAGCGGGCAAACTCATCGTTGATTTCATCGAGTAAATTCGTGACTTTTCCGTTGCTTTTTCCATACCTAGTTGTATTTATTGGCATTTATCTCAAATTTCGAACTGTCTATATACAGATGAGTCAAATCCACATGATCTTTGGCAAATATATGGTTGTTGATATCGCTGAACAATTTCTCAGGTATTTCTCCAAGTCGATTTCCTCCATGAATCGACCAAAAATCAGCACGGGATCACAGATATTCAGATAATCTGAAATAAATAGTGGTAAAACTGCTTGTTTTGTTTTAGAATAATATATGTTTGAATTTTTTATGTGAGTATGTAAAATTTTAACACAAAATGCGGATCGCCTGCTCGTTTGAGCAAGCGATCCTCATTTGTTTTTATAGAGGTGGTATTTCACTGCCACGCTTTTTTATATAAAAATTTATTACATATGAAAAAATAAAAATGCTGCCAACTGATTCATTCCCCCTTCTAACGTATCCAAATCAATAGATTCATAGATGGAGTGTGCACGGGTTCCTTCACAAATACCAAAAGAAATGGCCGGAATTCCCATACTCAAAGGAATATTAGCATCTGTACTGGCAGCATGAAATTTCATCGGCTGCTGGTTGTTTTCACGAATAGCGGCAATACGATCATAGATCTCTGCTTGGGTGATTCCTTGACTGCAAGGCCGTTCCCCAATAAGTGTTTGTTTGATTTGTATTTTTTCTGTATCCGCTTTTTGTAAAATAGTTGTTAGATGCCCATCAATACGTTCTAATTCATCCTTTGATTCAGAACGCAGATCGATGGTAAACTCTACTTGTTCCGCAATGGAATTTACCGTTGAACCACCACAGATAGTGCCTACATTATATGTAGTTTTCGGTGTTGTCGGTACTTGCTGCATGTACAACTGGCAGATAATGGAAGAGGCTGCGGCGATAGCATTGCTGTTGCCAAATTTTTCCCAGCTGTGGCCGCCTTCTGCTGTAATGGAAATGGTATAGCGCCGAGAACCTACAGCAAGATTGACAAATTGGTTACAGCTGCCATCGACAGCGATCACTTCACTGAGATGTTCTTTCCATGTATTAACAAGATAGCGGCTGCCCTTCAAATTTCCCAGCCCTTCTTCGCCAACATTAAAGGCAAAAAGAATGCCTGTAGGTAAGTCGACTTTTAATGTATGAAGCATACGGATGAGAAATAACAATCCGGCTACACTGGAACTATTATCGCCGCAAGAAGGAGCGTAAAGTGTATGCCCATCAATTTTTGGTTCAATTGTGGTGACATTGTTGAAAACAGTGTCTATATGAGCATTATACAGCGGAAATGTATCAGATTTTTCTAAATGATAGGGATATATTACATTGCCAGCTTCATCTATGTAAGCGCCGTCTGCTCCCCAGCTATTCAATTTTTCCAGAATCCACTCTGCTTTTTTTTGTTCTGAGCCGGTCGGAGATGGAATTGCACTTATATCAATGATTAATTGTACTAAATCTTTCTTATTGTCGGTAATGAATTTTTGTACGGCTAGTTCTAATGGTTTGTTCATGGTAATCCCCCTCATTATGTTGTTCTTTTTAATGAACCTAAGGATATTATAATGTCTTTATAATAAAAAGCAATAACTATCTGCATGATGTAATAAAAAGTTTGGCTTTATATTTTTTAAACTGAGAAACAGAAGAATCAAAGCGCTGCATTAAAAACTATTAACATAATAGATACTGTAGGGAGGAAAAAGAATAAAGACGATGTTCTGGAGAGAACACATTGTTTTTGTATAATAATTGTAACAAAGTTGTAATACTATTTGTTTATACTTAACGTAGTAACAGAAGGGAGTGGAATGCAATGCATATAGAAAAAAATTTAAAACAAAAAATAATGGCAGGCATGTTAGCAAGTGCTGCAGCAGCTATTGTTATGTCTTTGCCGTATATATCGGTTTCGGCCAATAACTTTGTCGTGTCACCTATGGCAAATACTAATCGGGTCAGTCAAGGACAACATGGAATAGGATTCAATCATTGCGATTCTCTTCATGAACGAATTACGGCAAGGGTAACTGAAGGAAAAATCACGCAGGAGCAGGCAGATAAATTAGAAAATATCATACAAGAACATACCAATCAGCTGATAAAAGAACGGGAAGTATGGATACAACACCTTCCTGATAAAACAGGGATTTCAGAACAAACAATAAAAGAAATTTTTGCCAGACCTGACTATGATAAAGTATCTCAGCCAATGCAAACTCGTATAGCAGAATTAGTTCAGGAAGGGCAAATTACACAGGCGGAAGCGGATTCTATGCACCACTTCTTTGTAAATCATAAACCGGGATGGAACCGACAGAGCGGAGAACGTCCGGATTCGCAGAATATGCTGCAGAAAATGGCCGAGGAAACGGGAATTTCTGCAGAACGTTTGAAAGAGATTCATTTTATGGTGATGCCGCAATATGCCAATTATAAAATTATGATGGAGCAAATGATTAAAGACGGAAAGATGACACAAACTGAAGCAGATTCTATCCAAAATTATTTTAAAACTCATCAGGATGATTTTTGGCAGAGAAAACGGAATGATACAGAGCAAATGATGACAGATATGTCTCAAAGTACGGGAATAGCGCCTGAACGTTTAAAAACTATCATGGAAGCGATGCATCCGCAGATGTCCTGTAAGCCAGGTTTACAAAATTAACACGTACGATATTGTTGGCAAACATATTGATATAAAAAAAACGATCTGCATAAGTGGCAGATCGTTTTTTTTTATGCTATCCCTTGAGAAACTTAGTCGTCGCTATCCAGATAACTGTATAATGTGTATTTAGAAATACCGAAATATTTAGAAATTTTATCGCCTGCTTTGGTGATAAGTAAGGCTCCCCGGGTGTTTAAAAATTTAATTGCTTCAATTTTATCTTCTCTAGTCATACAAGCTGCCGGTTTTCCGGATTTTTGGACGGATTCTTCGATTAAGCGGGTAAGCAAATCATTTACATGAAGTGGTGTATGGGACAGATTGTTTTCGGAACAGGGAACAGAAGTAAGTGGATTTAATGCATTTTTTATCAGCATGAGACTGGTAATATCATAATGGATAGAAAAGCTGCCAATTATTTTTTTTTTAGCATCCCGCAAATAAACCGTTGTAGATTTCAATATGCGGCCATCGGTTCGTTTTGTTATGTAACTGGCATATTCTTTCGGCTTGTTTTGATCTTCACAAAATACATCGCCCATAGTGTTAGAAGAGTCATCATTTGTTTGATGGGAAATAATCTGACCATTTTTATTATCAATAACAGACGCGTTCATGCAAGTATCATTTACGTCGTGAATAACGACTTCACAATTTGTACCGAATTGCATGGTAATACCTTTAGCGACGGGTTCTAGAAGGGTAAGCAGTGTTTGATCCAGCATTGCATTTTCCACCTCGGTTTTCTTTTATAAAATAACGAAATTTTTGATTTGATTTCAATATAACATACTCTTTTTGATAAATCAAAAAAAATTTAAGTTATATTTGAGTAATATAATGAAAAATTGCAGACGTTTCTTAATATAATTAATAATAAAAATGCATTATTGTAATATCTATATTACCAAAAATGCATACTATGATGTTTTTGAATTTATCATATTTATTTTTAAAAACCGTATGATACAATGAAGAAAATGTCAGATTGTAGTATATGTTACCGTGATGTATCAAAAGAAATTCCTTTTGATACATCACGAATAATATACCAAAACAACAGCGAGTTATAAAAAAATACAACTCGATTGGTGGGGATTATATATGAGAACAGGTGCAGTCATTGCAGCAGCGGGAATGTCATCGCGAATGGGAGATTTTAAGCCTTTGATGAGTATGGGGGCCATGTCTATTATTGGCAGAGTGATTGTGAATTTTCAGCAAGCTGAAGTTTTTCCCATCGTTGTTGTAACCGGATTTCATGCTGAATTATTGGAAAAGCATATAGCTAAAATGGGTGTTATTTGTGTACGTAATCCCAATTATGAGCATACCGAAATGTTTGACTCTGCTTTACTGGGCTTTTCCTTTATCCGAAACTTGTGTGATCGTGTTTTTTTTACACCGGCTGATATCCCTTTATTTACATATGACACGGTACGGCAATTGCTTGACACCGTATCGGATGTGACCAAACCTGTATATTTTAATCGGGAGGGGCATCCTGTTTTGTTATCCGGTGCACTTGTCGACAAAATTATAAAATACAAGGGAAACGGTGGGTTAAAAACGGCGATTGATCTTTATGCCGAAGATATTAAGCTTATTGCCGTGGAGGATGAAGGAATTTTGCTTGATGCAGATACCAAGGAAGAATATAAGGATTTGCTGGAACGTAATAATAAACTTCTTTTTAGGCCGGCAGTGGATGTATCTCTTATGCGTGAAGGCCGTCTTTTTGATAAAAATGCAGCATTGCTGCTTCACATGGTTGCATATTCAGGAACTGTCAAAGTGGCTAGTGAAAAAATCGGCATTTCTTATAGCAAAGCATGGAAGATGTTGGCAGCATTGGAAGAGCGGCTCGGATTTCCTCTTTTAAAACGACAGCATGGAGGAGAAGCCGGCGGAATGAGTATTCTTACAGAAGATGGCAGAAAACTTTTATTTTGTTATGAACAATATGCAAAGGCAGTTAAAAAATATGCGGAAGATACATTTGACGATTATTTTAATTGGGAGCCCTGAAGATGAAGACTATCGTGGTACTGGGAGCGGGACAAATAGGAAAGACGACGGCAGCACTAATTAACCATACGCTGTTTAGGATACTGGCATTTGGAGATAATGCGGTATCGGGACATATATATAATATTCCCATCTTTTCAGTGGAAAAAGCACTGCGGCTTCGTCCTGATATTGTTGTTATTGCAGTGCGTGATACAGTACGGACAAAAGAGTTAAAACAGCAGATACAAAATCTCGGATTTGTTGGGCAAATAGTTTCTTTATCCGATTTTATAGATGTCATGGATATGCGCAGCGCGGTACTTTTTCGTGCAGCAGAACGGATTTGTAATGTGGAAGGTTCCATTGCTGAATTAGGCGTGTATAAAGGAGCGTTTGCGGCTATGTTAAATGAACTTTTTCCAGATAGAAAATTGTATTTATTTGATACGTTTTCCGGATTTGACGACCGCGATATTAGAACAGAAGCAGAATGCGGCTTTTCTCAAGCCGATATGCATGATTTTTCTGATACAAACGCGGCAGAGGTATGGGAACGGCTTCCTCATAAAGATAATGCAAAGATTTTTCAGGGATACTTTCCGTCAACGTGTAAAAACATACAGGACGTATTTGCACTGGTCAGTCTGGATGCAGATTTATATGAACCGACATTGGCGGCTCTTGAGTGGTTTTTGCCGCGCATGGCGGCAGGTGGAATTTTGATTATTCATGATTGGGATTCAAATCGCTTTAAAGGAATACGAAAAGCAGTTGCTGATTATGAGAAAAAGCATGGCCGTTTAGCACTTGTTCCCTTAGGAGATTTCCATGGTACCGCTATTGTGGTAAAGGAGTAATTATGGGGCAATATGTTTTTTTGATCAGGCATGGAAAACCGTTTTTTCCTGATAACAAAACTTTTTGTATCGGAAGTCGGACGGATGTTCCTCTTTGTGATGAGGGAATAAAACAAGCCAAAGCATGGATTCCATATTTTGAGTTCATTGAAAGTATTTACTGCAGTCCGTTATTGCGCAGTAAAAAAACAGCAGAAATTATTGCGTCTGAACGGATTCCTGTCCAAGAAATGGCGGCGCTAAGAGAAATTAATGTAGGCTCATGGGAAGGAAAAAGCTTTCAGGAAATTCGGCAGCAATACCCTGATTTATATCAAAAAAGGGGGGAGGATTGGGCTGTTGTTCCACTGGGTGCGGAAACATTGGAGCAGGCTGCCGATAGGATGCAGCAGGTTGTTTTAAGAATTTTAAAAAAAACGGCACACAATGCTGTTGTAGTGACACATGAAGGAAGTATTCGAGCTTTGATGTACCGGCTTATGAAACTGAATCCTAAAATTGATGCCATGTTTCGTCAACCCTATGGCAGTGTTACTGTCCTTAATTATACGGAGAATGAACTTATTGTCACAGCCGTTGGCAAAATGCCTGATGATGGTCCTTCAATAAAAGAGATTCATGAATTATGGGATGATTGCGGCACTCCGATAAACGTGCGAGAACACTGTCTTGCTGTATGGGATGAATGCCGGCGCATTAGTAATTATCTGCTTGATGGAAAGGGGGCTGTTTCTCAAAAGGTACTGCATGCTGCCGCACTTCTTCATGATCTGTGCCGATCTTCAGGACGTGCACATCCACAAATGGCAGCGACTATCTTACGAGAACGAGGATACATGAAAATTGCTCAAGCCATAGAACAGCATCATTGCATAAGGGAAATAACGGGGGGGATTGATGAAGCCGGCATTCTGTATTTGGCCGATAAACGAGTATGCGGTAATAAAAAAGTTACATTGGAAGAACGGTTTGCTTCAAGCTGGAGCAAGTGCCTCACGGCAGAAGCCAAAATAAGGCATCAGGAACAATATAATGCGGCAATCCGCATTCAAAGAATGATAGAACAAGGGGAGGGAAAACCATGAAGCAAATCCATACAGAAGAGGCAGTAGGACAAGTTCTTTGTCATGATATTACACAAATTATCCGAGGCGTTACCAAAGCCCCGGTTTTTCGTAAAGGACATATTATACAAAAAGAAGATATCCCTATTTTGCTTTCTGTCGGTAAAGATCATGTGTATATTTGGGAAAACAATGAAAAGATGCTGCATGAAAATGAAGCAGCCATGATTTTACGTGATATTTGTACGGGAGATAATATAGACACGGGAGAACCTAAAGAAGGAAAAATTGAACTTATTGCAATGTGTGATGGGGTATTTACTGTTGAAAAAGATCGAGTCATGGCAGTGAACTCCTTGGGGGAAATGATAATTGCTTCGCGGCATGGTGGTTTTGCTGTTCAAAAGGGAGATATATTGGCAGGGACGCGTATTATTCCTTTAGTTATTGAAAAGGAAAAAATGGAAATGGCGAGACAGGCTGGCGGAATGAAACCGCTGTTTAATGTTATTCCTTTTAAACAAAAAAAATTTGGAGTTGTTACTACGGGAAATGAAATTTTTCATGGCAGGATCAAAGATACATTTACGCCAGTTATTCAAGAAAAATTAATGGAATACGGAGCGGTAATGGAAATACATACTATTGTTGATGATGATCATAACAAGATTACCATTGCTATTCAGAAAATGCTTGCCGATGGAGCGGATATGGTATTTTGCACGGGAGGAATGAGTGTCGATCCTGATGATCAGACCCCGCTTGCAATTAGAAACAGTGGGGCTCAGATTATTTCTTATGGAGCTCCGGTACTTCCGGGTGCGATGTTTCTTTTGGCTTATAGTGCTGACGGACGGCCTGTAGTGGGATTACCTGGCTGTGTCATGTATGCTAAACGAACCATTTTTGATTTAGTGCTGCCGGCGTTGATGGCGGATGTTTCTATTACGGCCGCACAGCTTGCGGCGCTTGGTGAAGGTGGGTTGTGTTTAAACTGCGAAATTTGTACTTTTCCCAATTGCGGATTTGGAAAGTAGGCGGGCGCTATGACGGAATTTACACATTTTGATGCCAATGGCAATGCAGTCATGGTTGATATAAGCAATAAAAAAAGCACATCCCGCATTGCGGTTGCTGTAGGCCGGATACGTATGGATAGCGTATGTTTTACAGCTGTTTGTGAGGGAGCTGTAAAAAAAGGAGATGTTTTGAGTGTCGCTCAAATAGGTGGCATCATGGGTGTTAAACGGACAAGTGAGCTGATTCCTCTTTGCCATGTATTGAATCTTACAACGTGCAGTGTTACATTTTCTCTTTGTCCGGAAACGAGTGAGATTGAGGCGCGGTGCACGGTAAAATGTGAAGGAATGACCGGAGTGGAAATGGAAGCTCTCACGGGTGTCTCTGTTGCTTTACTTACTATATATGATATGTGTAAAGCCGTAGATAAGCGTATGGAAATCAGCGGAATTCATTTAGTTGAAAAAATTGGCGGTAAAAGCGGTCATTTTCTGTATACGGAAAAGGACGTGATGAAATGAAGGATCCATGGGGGCGGGTAATTAATTATTTGCGAATTTCTGTTACGGATCGATGCAATATGAGATGCCGTTACTGTATGCCGATGGCCGTACCTGATATTTGTCATGAGGAAATTTTGACATATGAAGAATTTCTTAGCGTTTGTCGTGTTGCTGTATCTTTAGGGATCGACCGGTTTAAAATAACAGGCGGAGAACCGCTGGTGCGTAAAGGGATTGTACCATTTATTGCGACGTTAAAAGCTATGCCAGGTGTTAACAATGTTACGTTGACTACCAATGGTATATATTTAAAACAGATATTGCCGGATCTGGAGGCAGTGGGCATAGATGGAGTGAATATTAGCTTGGATACCATGGAAGCGGGCCAGTTTCAAGATATTACAGGCGTAGATGGATTGTATCAGGTGAAGGACGCGATTGCAGCATGTGCTGCCTCCCGCATCCATACAAAAATCAATACCGTTCTTATGGAAGAAAATAAAGATCAAATATCTGCATTAGCCGAAATTGCCGCATATTATCCGGTTGACGTCCGATTTATTGAGGTAATGCCCATTGGTGTTGGACGTAATTATGCGGGTCCGGCTGAACATGATATGCTTCAATGCCTAATGCGTCAGTACCCTGATTTACATCGTATAAATGAAAAACGCGGCAACGGCCCCGCCGTGTATTTTAAAAGCCGGTTATTGAATGGTCGCATTGGTTTTATTGCAGCCAACACACATCGTTTTTGTATAGATTGCAATCGCATGCGGCTGACAAGTACCGGACAGTTAAAGCCCTGTTTATGTTATGATACGGCAGTTGAGTTAAAACCCTTGCTGCGGGCGGGAACAGATTTTCTTGATTTGGAAGAAATGTTGGTTCGCATGTTTACTATGGCAGTCAGTATAAAGCCGAAGGAACATTGCTTTACAGAAAAAAATAAAATTACAGAGTATAAAACAATGAACCGGATAGGAGGATAACATGGGAGAAATAGCAGCGATTTGTATTAGTACTGTACGAGGTGTTCAAAAAGTATCTGTTAATGAAGCGGAACTGATTCAGGAATGGGGAATTAAGGATGACGCACATGCGGGGCATTGGCATAGGCAGGTTAGTTTGTTATCTATAGAAAAAATAAAAGATTTTCGTGAAAAAGTGGGACATGTTGCTTTTGGAGCTTTCGGAGAAAATCTGGTTGTACAAGGATTTGATTTATCGAAACTTCCTGTCGGAACCTTGCTTCAATGCGGGAATAATGTATTGCTGGAAATAACTCAGATCGGTAAAGAGTGTCATGATCACTGTGCCATATATAAATCTGTAGGTGACTGTATCATGCCGCGGGAAGGTATTTTTGCCCGTGTTCTAAAAGGCGGTATAGTTCGTATCGGAGATTGTTTAGAGATAGTAGCACGTACAGTAAAAAGACCCTATCAAGCCGCGGTTATTACTCTTTCCGATAAAGGAAGCCGCGGTGAACGAGAGGATGTGAGCGGACCTCTTATATCGGAACGGTTACAACGAGCCGGATATGAAGTGGTAGAGAAAATTTTAATTGCTGATGATGCTGCTGTATTGCGGCATCAATTATGCCGGTTAGCGGATCAGCGGCAATTAGATCTAGTGGCAACAACAGGAGGAACGGGCTTTGCGCCGCGTGACATTACTCCTGAAGCTACATTGGCAGTTGCTACTAAAAATGTTCCGGGAATTGCAGAGGCAATGCGGTCCTATTCTTTGCATATTACACCACGGGCTATGTTGTCACGGGCAGTGAGTGTCATTCGTCATAAAACGTTGATTATTAATTTTCCGGGAAGTCCCGCGGCTTGTGAAGAATGCCTGGATTGTATCCTTGATACGCTGCCGCACGGATTAGCTGTTTTGCGCGGCGAAGTCACCGAGTGTGCACGTCGCTGATGCGAAATATTTTAACATTAGAAGAGGTGAAAAAAATGCAATTAAAAAAATATGTTGGGTTGAGTATACTTGCTTGCTTGTTGTTTAATGTCATAGGATGTGGCGTGTCTAACAATAAAGACACGAAGGCCTCGGCAAATGCGGATAAAAAAATTCATTTGACAGTATTTGCTGCTGCCAGTATGACGGAAACAATGAATACGATTGCTGAAAACTATCAAAAATCTCATCCCAATGTTGAAATTACTTATAATTTTGACTCATCAGGAACATTAAAAACACAAATTCAAAATGGAGCAGCCTGTGATTTGTTTATTTCTGCGGCACCTAAACAAATGAATCAACTGGATGCCTCTAAAGGGGAGGCAGAAAATCCACAAAAATTGGATTATGTTTTGCAGGGAACGCGGTTCAATTTACTGGAAAATAAAGTGGCCCTTGTTGCACCGGAGGATAATCCTAAACATATTAAAGATTTTGAAGATATGGCTGAAAAATTAAAAAATGGATCTATTCGTCTCGTCATGGGAAACAGTGATGTCCCTGTGGGGCAATATACTCAGAAAATTTTAGCTTTTTATAAACTGGATGAAACCGCATTGGCAGAGGCCGGACATATTTCCTATGGCTCTAATGTTAAAGAAGTAACTACACAAGTCAAGGAAGGTAGTGCGGACTGTGGGATTATTTACAGTACAGATGCATTTAGTGCAGGACTAACACCTCTCGGACTTGCTGCACAATCCATGTGCGGGCAGGTTATTTATCCGGCCGCTGTCATGAAAAACAGTAAAAATCAGGAAGCAGCGACAGAATTTTTGAAATATTTGCAAAGCGAAGAAGCTATGAAGGTTTTTGAAGGTGTTGGTTTTAGTAAAATCATCTGAAAAATGTAAAATGAAATAAGAGAAAGACTTTCCGCAAGAAAAAAGTTTTTCGTTTATTTTGTATAAGGACTGATAATTATGGATTGGTACCCACTTTGGAATAGCTTACGTATTGCAGCAATTTCTTGTGTTATTGTATTTTTCAGTGGCATCGGTATGGCATACTATGTAGCTAAACTGCCGAGAATATGGAAAGGAATTCTGGATGTTGTTTTAACGCTGCCTCTGGTTTTGCCGCCTACCGTGTGCGGCTGGCTGTTATTACTTGTTTTTGGCTTGAAACATCCTGTTGGAATTTTCTTACAAAGTATAGGAGTGCAGTTTGTCATGACTTGGTATGGAGGAATCATTGCCTCCGCGGTTGTTGCATTCCCGCTGATGTATCGTACGGCACGCGGAGCTTTTGAAAGTTTTGATGAAACGCTTGCTTGGAGTGGAAGAACATTAGGACTCTCTGGTACATATATATTCTGGCATATCCGGATGCCTTATTGTAAACAAGGAATTATTGCGGGGACTGTATTGGCTTTTGCCAGAGCACTTGGTGAATATGGAGCGACCAGCATGCTTATTGGCTATATTCCCAAAAATACTGCAACTATTTCTACAACAGTCTATCAATTATGGAGAACCAATGATGAATATAGTGCTTTTGTATGGGTGTTGGTCAATATCGCCATTAGCGCGGTAGTATTACTGACCGTTAATATGTTGGAAAAACGCGGACAAGGAAGGCGGGCCTGTTCATGAGCATGACCATAGAAATCCATAAACAATTGGGCGCATTCAGACTTGATGTGAAATTTCAATTAGAACATGGTGTTTTAGGACTCTTAGGTGCATCCGGAAGCGGAAAGAGTAAAACACTGCAATGCATTACGGGAATTGAGCGGCCCGATGAGGGAAAAATCATTATAAATGGACGTACGGTATTTGACAGTAGAAAAAACATTAATTTAAAAACACAAGAACGTCATGTGGGATACCTTTTTCAAAATTATGCGTTATTTCCTAATATGACTGTTGCGGAGAATATTTCTTGCGGGGTGCATACGGTATCTGATAAAAGGGAACGGACGAATCGTATTGGAGATATCATAGACCGTATGCAGCTGTCAGGACTGGAAAAGCGCAAACCGGCACAACTTTCCGGAGGACAGCAGCAGCGAGTGGCTTTGGCACGTATTCTTATCAATAAACCTGAAATTTTGCTTTTGGATGAACCGTTCAGCGCACTTGACAGTTATCTTAAGGAACAACTTATGACCGAACTACATACGCTTTTGGTAGAATTTCAAAAAGATGTTATTGTTGTTACGCATAGTCGGGATGAAGCGTATCAATTATGTGATCATATTGCTGTTTTGGATGCAGGACATTTGGATGTTTTTGGAGAGACAAAAAAAATTTTTCAGGATCCGGCAACGCGTGTGGGTGCAGAACTTACAGGGTGCAAAAATATAGTTAAAGCAAATAAAATAGGAACAACACAAATATACGTGCCGGATTGGAATCTTATACTTGACACGGGACGGTATGTGGGAGAAGGAGTGCAGGCCATCGGTATACGTGCGCATTGTTTTTGTGGAGAAATCAGTGAAAATGCTTTTGACATTACTGTAGTCGAACAAATCGAACAACCGTTTGAGTGGATTGTAAAATTCCAATATCTAGGACAAAATAAAGAGACAAAATTGATATGGTGGCGTTTTGCTAAAACAGATAAGCCGGAAACAATGCCTGGAAAATTGGGGATTAAAGGGAAAAATATCCTTTTGTTATATGCGTAGGAGGCGTAATAAATGAAAGATATTATACATGAGATTGCTGATGCGTTATGGAATGATTTGCAAAAGGGGAAAAATAGTATTCTTGTTACGTTGACTTCAGATAAAGGAAGTGCACCGCGCAGTAAAGGAGCTTGCATGGTTGTTGATGATGCGGGGTTGGCGGCAGGAACTATTGGTGGCGGAAACATGGAATTTTTGGCTTTACAAGAAGCCGAGGAATTGTTAAAGCAGAAAAAAGGAAAGATATCTGTTTTTAATTTAAGTGGTGCCTGCGGCGGGAAAGTGGAGATTTTATTCACGTTCGTAGCTCCGACAGAACAAAATAAACGGGCTGTATATAATATGCAGCGTGCAATAAAAGATCATAAAGCAGGCTGGCTGGTATTGCCTTTTACGGCAGAAAAAATAGGTTTTGTCAGTACAGATGGAATAGCAGGGATAGATATTCCTGTAGAAAAAATGGAAATTACGTCAGTTAAGGGATGTGATACCATTGACACATCAGAAGGAACTTATTACGTTATGATGATTTATAATAGTATTCGTGTTTTTATTTTCGGCGGCGGACATGTGGCACAAAAATTAGTTCCCATGTTGCGATTTATAGGGTTTCGTTGTATTGTGACAGATGATAGACCGGAATTTGCTGCACCTGAGCTTTTTCCGGATGCGGAAGCTTGTTATGTAAGAGACTATAATGAATTAGAGGAGTTTTATGATATACAGCCGGAAGATTATATTATTTCTGTTACACGGGGGCATGAAGGCGATTTTGAAGTAGAACGGTTTGCATTGCGGACCCCGGCTAGTTATATTGGTGTTATCGGAAGTCGGACAAAACATGCAATGGTGGCGGAAAAGCTGAAAAAAATACACTTTACGGATACCGACTTGGCGAGGGTTACAGCTCCTATCGGACTTGATATTGGCAGTGAAACACCAGCGGAAATCGCGGTCAGTATTGCAGGACAATTAATTGAAAAAAGAGCGGGAAGGACAATGCATACGATGGGAGGATATTAATTATTTCTATAGACTTCAGAAATAATTAATGTGTAAAAACGGGGGATAGGATGAAATAATTTCATCCTATCCCCCGCTTTACACATGTGGAGTTACTATGTCGCTTTAGCGAAGATTATTTTTGGCTTAAATTAAGCGAACGGATTTTTTTGCGCAGAGGCAGTATGGCAGGAGGTGATACAGAAAGTTCATCGATACCGGCTCGCAAGAAATATTCTGTCAGTTCCAAATCCGCTCCGAGTTCTCCGCAAATTCCAACCCAAATTCCCGCTTTATGCCCATTTTCGATCGTTTGCTTGATAAGACGCAATACAGCAGGATGATGCGGGTTAAAAAATTTATCGAGGCCTGTATGCTGGCGATCAATAGCTAGTGTATACTGTGTTAAGTCATTAGTACCGATACTAAAGAAATCCACTTCTTTTGCTAGTTCATCACTGATGATAGCAGCGGCTGGAGTTTCGATCATGATACCCACTTCCATATTCGGATCATAGGCAATTCCTTCTTTATCTAGTTGATTACGGACTTCCTGCAGAATATCCTTGCTGCGATCAATTTCATCGGATGAAATAATCATAGGAAACATAACGGACAGTTTTCCGAAAACGGAGGCGCGGCACAGTGCGCGAAGCTGCGTCTTAAATAATTCCGGACGAGTCAGGCAGATACGGATCGCACGTAAACCCAATGCTGGATTTTCTTCTTGTGCCAGAGGAAAATAATCGGCTTTTTTATCTGCTCCGATATCCAGTGTTCGAATTACGACTTTTTTCCCTTTCATTCCTTCCAACGCTTTTTTATACGCTTCAAATTGTTCTTCTTCCGTAGGATAATCATTGTGCTCCAGGTACAGAAATTCGCTGCGGAATAAACCGATTCCTTCCCCGTCATTCATGATGACTTGTGGAATATTATTGGGGTTGCCGACATTGGCAAAAAGTTCGACCTTATATCCATCTTGCGTCATGCTTTCTTTGCCGCGCATGTCTTCCAACTGTTTTTTGTAGGCCAAGGATTCAGCCTGTTTTTGCTGCATTTTGGTTAATGTTGCTTCATCCGGGTCAATATAAACGAGACCGGTATAGCCGTCGACGATAGCTGTTTTACCATCCACATCGGTGTGTAAGGCCGTACCGGTATTCACGACGGCAGCAATACCCAGAGTGCGAGCTAAAATAGCCGTATGAGAATTTGTGCTTCCTTCCGAAGTAACAAAACCAAGAATTTTATCAGGGTCCAGTTGTAGTGTTTCGCTGGGAGCTAAATCATCGGCGGCAATGATAACGTGATTGTATTTAGTGAAGTCTACTCCGATACCGCCGCTAAGTACTTCTAGAATACGACGGGAAATATCTTTAACATCTATGGCTCGGGCCTGCATGTAGGTGTCTTCCATCGTAGACAGCATATCAGCAAATTTTTTTGAAGCTTGGTCTACAGCTGCTTCGGCGTTGATGGAATTGGCACGAATAGTATCTTCCACTGCTTCGATATAATCCGGATCATCAAGCATCATTTGATGAATTTCAAATACGGCAGCTTGTTCTTTGCCGACACGTGTTAGTGCTTTATCGTATAAGTCTTGAAGTTGAGATATTGCTTTTTTTCTGGCGGAATGAAAACGGACAGCTTCAGCTTCAACATTTTCTATGGTATGGGCAGCAGTGGAAATAGTGCTGCGATGAAAAAGAGCCATAGGGCCGATCGCGATACCGGCAAAAACGCATTTCCCCTTTACTGTAAGCATAGTATTATATCTCCTTTTGGCTATAAATTGGATTTTAAGCAGGATTCTATTGTATCTGCTGCGTGATCTTCGTCTGGACCGGAGATTTGAATGGTGATGGTTTGTCCTTGTTTGACACCTAATCCCATAACTGCAAAAATACGTTTTAGATCTCCTTTTTGATTAGCCGTTAAAATGGAAATGGATGATTCAAATTTTTTTGCTTCTTTAACAAGAATACCTGCTGGACGGGCATGAATGCCTGCGGGATCGTTAATAGTGTAAGTAAATTCTTTCATAACAAAGTCTCCTCCTTATATGAATAAGTCTATATTGTATTATAATCATCTGTTGCGGTTGCGTATAGGGCGTTATTCTTGTAGGGCGTCTTTTTGATTACGCCTAGGATCAGCATGGCGACAATAGAACCGATGAGTAGAGAAACGAGATACATAGGCCAGTTTGTTACAACACCAAAAACAAAAATGCCGCCGTGTGGAGCTGGTAACGTACAATTAAATAACATAGATAATGCGCCTGCGGCAGCAGAACCTATAGCACAAGATGGAATAACATGGAGTGGATCAGACGCAGCAAAAGGAATAGCACCTTCCGTGATAAACGAAGCACCCATGATAAATGTAGTAATGCAGGATTGACGTTCTTTTACTGTGAATTTACGCTTAAAAAACAATGTGCAGAGTGCAATTGCAATAGGCGGAACCATTCCACCCACCATGACAGAAGCCATAATTCCTGAACTTACAGCATTGCCGGAGGCGCTCATCAGAGAGGCAGTCCCAAACACATAGGCCGCTTTGTTTATAGGGCCGCCAAAATCAATAGACATCATGCCGCCGAGAACAAATCCGAGAATAATACGACTTGATGTGGACATGCCGTTCAAGGTATCGGCCAGCCAAGCATTAAATAGTGCGGTAGGGGGATTAATAATATAGGTCATGATAATACCGATAAGGATGAGCCCTATTACGGGAAACAGAAGAACCGGTTTTGTCCCTTCTAATGCTTTAGGAAGGTTGGAAAACAGCCGGTTTAACCCAAGAATAAGAAAACCACCGATAAAGCCGGCAAAAAGAGCACCGAAAAATCCAGAACCACCTGTTGTTGCCAAAAAACCGCCTACGATACCTGGCATAAGAGCGGGACGTTCACCGATACTCATTGCGATATAACCTGCTAAAATAGGCATCATCATGCCGAAAGATAATCCGCCTATATTTTTTAGAAAAGCGGCTAATGGGGTACCGGAGCCAAATTGAGCAGTTCCGGCATTTTGCATATCGAAGAGAAAAGCTAAGGCAATCATAATGCCTCCGCCTATAACGAAGGGAAGCATATGAGATACTCCGTTCATTAAGTGTTTATATATTTGATGACCGACACCTTCGTTTCGCTTATTTGCAGGAGTTTCGGCTTTATTTTCAGGATTTCCCTGGAATACAGGCACTTGTCTGGAAAGTATTTGTTTTATTAGCACTTCCGGTTCTTTAATACCGCGGGCGACATTGACAAATAGTACCGGTTTACCAGAAAAACGCTGGGTTTCTACATTTTTATCTGCAGCGACGATAACTCCGACAGCTTTTTCTATATCTTCCGTAGTCAGGATATTTTTGGTGCCGCCAGAGCCATCTGTTTCCACTTTAATGTCAATCCCCATGGCCTTTGCCTTGGTTTCCAATGATTCTGCTGCCATATATGTGTGAGCAATTCCTGTCGGACAAGCAGTTACGGCAACAACGAAAGGTCGAGAAGAAGGTGATACCGGTGTGGAAATATCCGTATCAGATGATTCGGAAATCCGTTGCTTGGTTTCGGCGTTGTCGATTATGGCAAGAAAATCATCAGTACTTTTGGACTCCATTAGACTATCGCGGAATTGATCATCCATCAGCATGCGGCTTAAACGGCTCAATAATTCCAAATGAACATTTTCTCCACCTTCTGGGGCCGCAATGAGAAAAAAAAGATGTGCGGGTTCCTCATCGATGCTGTCAAAATTGATGCCGTCTTGAGAAATCATGGCAGCAAGACCCGGTTCCCGTACGGCTGCGGTTTTGGCATGCGGAATTGCAACACCTTCACCGATGCCGGTACTGCCTTCTTGTTCACGGGCAAATACACATTTTTTATAGTTTTCTTTATCTATAAGATTACCATTGGCAGCCATTAAGTCAACCATATGATCAATAGCTGAATTTTTATCTATTGCTGCTGCGTGTAAATCGATACTCTGATTTTTTAATAAGTCAACAATACGCATAATGTGTTCTCCTTTGTCATTGAATATACTACTTATAACGTAAGCAAAACTTGGGAAACATCGTGTTTCGTTGCCAGCCAATTTTTAAAGGCAGAAGCACTTCCTGTACATACACCGAGCCGTAAGGCTTCTTCCACATTGCCGTTGTGCAGATATCCGGCAATAAAACCAGCAACCATACTGTCTCCGGCTCCGACCGAATTAACCAATCTGCCGGGAGGGGAGGCTTGTCGATAGATTGTACCATTTTCTCCTATGAGCAGCGCGCCTTTGCTGCCAAGCGAAACTAGCACGTTTTTGGCTCCTTCTGTTTGAAGCCGTTGGGCATAATAAATAATTTCTTCATCAGTTGTTAAGGTGACCTGGAATATTTCACCCAATTCATCTTGGTTTGGTTTAATGAGAAACGGTTTATATTTCAATACATTCCGCAGTAATTCGCCGGTTGCGTCAACAACAGTACGAATAGAACGGGTTTCGAGACGCTGCAGAATTTGTTCGTACATATCATCAGGAATATCAGCGGGAATACTTCCGGCCAATACCAATATATCTCCTGCGTGCAATTCGTCAATTTGCTGCATCAATCTCTGCAATTTTTCTGAAGGGATAGAAGGACCTTGTCCATTGACAGCTGTTTCTGTATCAGCGCTGATTTTCGTGTTAATACGGGAATACCCTGTATCCAATTTGATAAAATCACAGTTGCCGCCATATAAACGAGATAAATGTTCAATTTCCTGACCTGTGAAACCGGCAATAAATCCCAGCATTTTAGCCGGGATACCTAGATTTCCCAGAACCAGTGCTACGTTGATGCCTTTTCCTCCAGGATAAATGGTCTCTGTTTCAGCCCGGTTTATATTACCCAGGTTTAATTTGTCCATAGTGACGACATAGTCAAGAGACGGATTAAATGTAACCGTATAAATCATAAAATGTGGACCTCCGTAACTTTTTTGTAAATGGAATAGTCAAAGTCAGCAGTAGTAGCTGCTGTAATAATTTTGGTGGCTTTTAAACTGGAAAAAGTAAAATGAGAGGAAAGTCCGAATTTACTATTATCAGAAAGAATAAAACGTTGTTTGCATTGTTTCAAGGCACGCTGCTTTACTGCAGCTTCTTCGATATCTGGGGTAGAACAGCCTTCAGATAGAGTAATTCCGTTTGTACCAAAAAATCCAAGAGTAAAATGGCAATCTTGTAAATGTTCTTGAGCTTGACTACCCACGACAGATTCTGTACTGCTTTTTACCTTTCCCGGTAAAATATATGCATTATATCCTTTTATGGCTAGCTTTTGGACTAAAGGAATACTATTTGTCATGATAATAACTTCGGGTCTGGAAATAAACTCAGCAAGCTGCTCTGTTGTAGAACCCGCGTCAATATAAATAAAATCTCCGGGCTGAATGAGGGAAGCAGCATATTTGGCGATTTTTCTTTTTTCGGTCATATGCATTAAATATTTTTCTTTTAAATTTTCCATATCGGCTTTATAAATAGTATGATTAATCCCTAATGAGGTAGCTCCGCCATGTACTTTGTTAAGCTTGCCCTGTTTGTGAAGAATCAAAAGATCACGTCTCGCTGTAGACTCGGATATGTGGAGGCATGTTATTAATTCTTGAATAGAGACAGAACCGGCATTGTTTACGATTTTTAAAATGGCATCCTGGCGTTCTTCCGAAAGCATATTTACAGCTCCTTTCGTATCACAGTATTTTCTTGCCCTTATTATATCGTGACAAAACATTCAAAATCAATCATTTTCAATCATTATCTTTTATTAGTATTCAAAAACGTTCAATAATATCAAAAAAGCATAGAAAATCATATGCTTTATTATATATATTTTGTACATATAACAGTTACAATATAAACTTAAATTACGGATAAAATACTTAGTGTAAAATAGTTCTCGGTAAGATATTGCAAAAAAAAGAAAAGACCTAGATAATAGATATATTGCCTAGCCAGCAAAATATATCACAACCGAAGGTCTTCTCATGGAATATATTATAGCAGAAATTATCAAAACAATAAAGGAATCCGATACCGCGATCATACGCGAAACAAAATTATTGCAGCTGTTTATGCGGGTTTTCACAGAGGCACTGGTGTGTGCGTTAGAAACGATGGATACAGAATTAGTGGAACAGTACAAGCGCCAAGGGTATCAGATTGAACGACGGGATCGCCGTACGATACAAGGACTATTCGGCACCGTTACCTATCAGCGTCGTCG
>NZ_FNHQ01000006.1 GCF_900103535.1 Megasphaera paucivorans
ATTTGAATGAGCAACGCGCCTAATGCCATTCGGGCAGGTTTTGCTACCTGGCCTTTGAATCCTTTGAACAGTTTTTTGTATTTCTTTTCTACCAGATCCCACGGGATTAATTCTGCTTTCTTGATCCAACGGTTGTTCGGATCCATTTGTAATCCCAAGGGTTGATTAAAATCTTCGAAGGAAAGTTGTTTAGAAGGAGTTTTATACATTTTACGTCACCTGTGTGCAAGAGTTTTGAGCTGTTTTCCACCATACTCATGCACTTATTATACTACGAAACGCTGATGAATACTGCAGTGATGCATACTATTGGTTTGTGCAGTTTACATTAAATATTCCTCCTAAAAAATATATTATAATTAAATAACTTCCGCTTTCCTGTTTTTGATTTTCCCATATGTAATAAGTGAAACACCTCCTAAAATAACCAATATCCCTAAAACGACAAAACCGGCAATATATGTACCAGTAACAGCCTGCATATAACCCACTAAAAAACCTGCAATCGTCCCGCCACCGCCGGCTCCAAGACCATTAACAATACCCGATGCCGGTCCAACAGCATGTGGTTCAACCGTCTTTTGAATAATCGACCAAATATTAGGAGTAAAACTACTGGCATAATATCCCATAGCTATGGTAATCAAAGCCATTTTAAATACAGGAGCTTCAATCAATGGCAAAGTCACTAATAAAAGTCCCGGAATAATTAAACCTAATGCGGCTATTAAAGAGCGTTTTCCTGTTTTATCACTAATATATGAGATAGGTACTGCCAAAACAACGGCCATCAAATAGGGACAAGCACTTGCAATTCCTTGTGCCATGCCATCATATCCAAGCGATTTAACTACCATAGGAATCCATAAGGTAATTCCCCAAAACAGCATTCCCTGTGTTATATAGGTAAAAATAACAAGAAAAAATGATTTTCCGCCAAAAGATGCAAGTGTTAACTTAGCCTTATTTCCATCTTCAATAGGTTCTTCTTTATACGGTGCATCTTTATTTTTTCCTAACATTTTTATATACAGGGGTACGATAAACAATAGTCCCACACCACCTGTAATATAAAACAAAATTTTCCAACCGAAAGCATCATAAATAGGAGTTAATATAATAAAGCCTAATGCCAATGCCATAAATTGACCGTAGTATTGAATAATACTATTGGCTCTTGTCAATTCATTCGGAGAAAACCATGAACGAGCAAATCGAGATTGCTGCGGCCAATATACTCCTTCTGTTATTCCTAAGATAAACCGAAATGCCAATAAAATTGCAATAGATTGGATAAAACCGGTAAGAAATGTTGCCAATGACCAAATAAGTACCATAAGGATAACTATTGTTTTAGGTTCTCTTCCCCGTGTTAAGATTCCACCAAAAATATTAGCAAAAAAATACCCAATTAAAAACATAGTAAGAACCAACGATTTAACAGCTCCATCAATTCCCAAATCCGCGGATAGTGATGGCAAAGCAACAGATAAATTTGTTCGATCAATATATGCTACAAAAAGTCCCAGACATAATGTACCTGCAATTCGCAGCCATTTATTCTGCATTGTAACGACTCCCTTCAATATAATGTAGATGATAGATTTTTGTAAACAATCGTTCCTTCACGGATTGTAAGTTGCGGCACTAGCAATTGTTTACCTTCCACACATGCTTCTTTTGCATCGAAAAAAGAAAACTTTCCAGAAGTATTTTTTAAAACAGCGACATCTGCGCAAGCCCCAGGTTGCAATGTTCCTATTTCTCCCTCCATTTCCATACATTTTGCCGGGACGGCCGTCACCGCCGCAATAACCGCTTGCAAATCCATTCCTAATGCTAAATATTTAGACATAATCCAAGGCAATGCAATCGCCGGATGTTTATATAATGTCATCATCGTAATATCTGAACTAATAATATCCGGATAAAAACCATCTATCATCGCCTTTTTCGCTATAGCAAAATCAAAATTATTCTTGCCATTGCAAGCGTCAAATATAACTCCTCTTTTTTTCGCTTTCCATACTTCAGGAAAAACATGGCCCTTTTCATCTAAAATAGTATTTCCCGTCCCATGGTATACATGAGTAAAGATATCTCCCGGTCTAAAATATTTCACTAATTCATCCGTCGGACACGGTGGATCAATGACATGAACATTAATTCTGCAACCTATTTGTTCCGCTAACAAAACTGCCTTTTGTATAGGTTCTAATCCTGTATTATTGATATTATTTTTTGTTTGTTTCAATTTAATTCCCAAAATATTGTCTTTATATTTTTCTGCTAAATATTTTATTTTGTTTTCATCGCAATAACGAACATCATAAGTATCCGGTTTATTCATACTGATTTGTCCATCAGAAGATAATGCAATAAAAGACTTCACTCGAACTGTTGAATGCATAATTGTATCAGTATAAAAAGATTCATAATTAGCAGACCCGGAGCTTCCCCCATCAACGACAGTAGTTACTCCATTAGGAAGCATGGCTACATCAGGAGAGACACCCGCATCAGTTCCTTTTTGAAATACATGGGCATGATAATCAATTAATCCAGGAACAACCAGACAGTTCGTTGCATCAATCACTACGTCAGGCGTACCGATATCGGTGTTTTCAATGATCTGCCCATTTTTTATGCAAACATCGCAAATTGTATCAATCCCTCTATACGCATCCATCACTCTGCCATTTTTAATCAATATATCATCCATTTTTATTCCTCCTTGGCAACACATCTTTATTTCTTTTCATCGTACGTATAATAATTCACATTCCAATTTCAAAACATGCACACTGGTTAATTATTTTTAATTCATTATTTTGTGTTGTATCGTTTTCATTTATTTATTTTTCATTTCATTATTTGAAAATTTTTCTTCTTTATATAAAATTATACTGCAATTTATTATTTTTTCAATCATTAAATGATATTGTTTCATTGCATAATATGCAATGAAACAATAATTTATGACAAATAAAATGCAAATATTGCATTTTATTTGTTTTACATGCTAGAATATTTTGTTCATATTTGGCACAATGTATAATTATATATTTTAAAATCCATATAAAAAAATATAAATTTTTCCTATTTATTGCAAGCATACTGACGAATGATATTAATTTTACTTCAATTTAACAGTATCTTTGTTTTATAAAAAAAAAGCGAAACATCTAAACATTTTAGATGTTTCGCTTAAAACAAAAATATAGGATTCATTTATTCCCACTATATTCCACAAATATTCATTTTCTTCAACTATACTTGTTGACTACACTAATCAATAGATGCCGCGATGTATCAACTAGCAGTGTTCCAACAAAGGATGCAAATTGCCGTTTATATCAAACCCCATATCTTCGATCTCTCCTTCAACAGTGAGTCCATCATACATACCATTCTTTACATCTTCGTAATACGCCTCTGAAAGCATTATATGTTCTATATGAAGGCTGTTGGGAATTCGAATAATATGCAAATGCTCTTTATTTACTTCATTCAAAGTACGAATACAGGCTTGAACAGCCTCTTTATCGGTTGCCATAATCAGCGGAATCGTTGCCGATTTTAAAACTGTACTAGTCATGCAATTAGGATACATTTTCTGAATATCCATTTTATCAAAAATACGTTTTGTAATAACACTGGCTAACCCTACACCTAAGGCATTTCCATGAGAAGAATCTGTCAAGTCCAAAAAGCACGTACGCTGCACTTTAACTCCACCCATCGCATATTCCGTAGAGAAAGTTCCTGTAATATTAGGATCTACCCCAGTACCGCTATAGTTCTTGCCTATTTTATCAACAATAAGTACATCGCCTTTTTCTACAATAATTTTAGGCATATTAGAGGCCGCATATTTCAAAAGTTCCGGCTCTCTTTCTAAAATTTTATCTCGATGAATCGCTTCGATTTTACATGTCTCATCATATGCATTTTCTATGCACGGAATCGCTAAAAGAATCGGAGCGTTTTTTAAAATCACCTCCGCATTAGCTGGTATATTATCAGCAATTTTTCCCATACCGTCACTATGTACACTTTCTGCACCTTTTTGCTTCCCTAGTCCAACTACCATCATTTTACAGGGACCACTTTCATAGGATCCACGAAATGCATTATGCATTTTCAGCCGGCAAGAAACAATAACACCATCAGCTTCAAATGCAAGCTTATCCATATATACCGGCTTCCCATACTTTGAATATCCTAAAAATACCGTATCCATACAAGAACAAATAGGACACCCCATCGTTGCTTCAGTAATATTATAGCTAGCCAGTATTTCTAGCTGTCCTTCTGCTGTTGCCCCGCCGTGGCTCCCCATTGCCGGGATAATAAAAGGGATTGCTTGTTTACGTTTTATAAAATCAACAATTGCTTTCGTAATACTATCTACATTAGCAATACCGCGGCTTCCTGCTGTAACAGCAATACGCATATCCGGCTTAATCAACTCCGCAATACCTTCTTTAGATAGTTCTTCAAAAACAATGCGTGGGATATCCTTCGTTTGAATAACCGGTCGTGGGAATGATTGTTTTGCCCGAAACATTTTAGGAATGGGTACTTGTGCCAATAGTTGTGACACAATCCCACCTCTTTTAATTTCCATTATACTATTCCTCCTCAAATAAGAAGATATTCAAAAATCATTATGTTTTATCGAATATATTTTTTCGTATTTTATTTCTATTATATGCTAAATGAAGCATCATAGCATCTTGCGCATCATAACTGCGATGATCACGAATAGCTTCATATATTTCTCTATGATGAGACAGTGTCATTGCGACTACTTTATGCCCCTCAATACTGGTAAACGCTTTGATAGCCGTATTAATAACCGGAACAAGCCGAGGTACCACCAGGTTATTACTGCATGTCGCTATTTGTGTATGAAACTCGATGTCCTTATCCGTCGGATCTTGTCCTGCGGCTAATGCATCTTCCATTTCTTGACAAGTTCTGCCAAGACAGTGAATCTCTCTTAAAGAAGCATTTTGCGCAGCCAGAGATGCAATAGGCGGTTCTAAGATAAAACGTACTTCAATCAAATCCAGTAACACTTTATCTTTGTTTTCAACAAACATAAAGCCCAACGGATCATCAGCTATACCCATTTTTTTTGAAACAAACGTCCCGGCACCTTGTTTAATAACGAGAATATTGCGAGATACAAGTGATCGCACAGCTTCACGAATGGTATTACGTCCAACGCCTAAATACCGAGATAATTCATACTCATTTGGCAATTTTTGCCCAGCTGCGTATGCCTTGTCAGCAATCATCATCGATATTTTATGAGCTGTTTTTTCTACTAGTGATTTTTTTGCAAACTCTCTCATCATTTTCACCCGTCTATTCTCTCTTACATCATTTTTTTACTATATTATACCTTTTCTACCGTTTTTGTAGCAACTACATTGCTTTTTAAGCCTAAAATATTTGCAATAATGATTTGACCAGATATAACAGGCGCTGTAACTTTTATGTCTCTAATGAATTTCATAACTTCAAAAATTTTTTCTTTGGGAATCGGCGTATCTAATTTAACACTAACTAACGGCACTATTCCCTGTTGTACAAAAACTGAAGTTGTAATAGTACGCATAGGATGTACCATTTCATTTTTAGCATATTCTATTCCCTTGGAGCAAGACGCCCCATTAACAGTACCAATTGCGTTGCCTTCAAACATAACCTCAATGTCACAGCTATTAGGACAGATGATGCAAGTAAAGTTTTTTTTCATAATTCCACCGCTTTCACTTTTATTTCATTAGTTGAATTCAGATTCGCTGCCGGAAGATGAATCTGAATCATCTTTGCCGGAAGAGCATTTTTAATTTTTTTGTTATTATTACTTTTCCGTCTTGCAAAACATATATTGCACATTTTTTTGCAGGCTTTTTGACGCGAAAAGAACATACTACATCAATTTCCCCACTGATATACTGCGGTAACACATATCCAACAGAGTCATCCGGAATTATGGATATGTGACTAGGCGGAAACCCTTCTTGGTATAAATAAGATGCAACACTATCAGCCATATGCTCTGCTTCCATAGAGACAAAATCAACTAAATCATGCACTTGCAAAACATTTCCTGCCGCAAAAATTCCAGGAACATTCGTTTGATAATGTTCATCTACAAGCGCCCCTTTAGTATGTTTATCCAGATTAACCCCACAAGTCAAAGATAATTCATTTTCAGGAATGAGTCCCACAGATAAGATCATCGTATCACACTTATATTCCTTTTCTGTCCCGGCGATAGCATTCATTTGTTCATCCACTTGCGCCACCGTTACGCTTTCAAGTCTTCCTCTCCCTTTAATATTAGTCACCGTATGGCTTACATAAAGAGGGATATTATAATCATTCAGACATTGTTCAATATTTCGCGGTAATCCGCTTGGATACGGCATAACTTCAAAAACAGCCTTGACTTTTACCCCTTCTAAAGTCAACCGTCTTGCCATAATCATTCCAATATCACCTGAACCCAGAATAACTGCTTCTTTTCCAATCATCATATTGTGAAGATTAATAAAAGATTGAGCAACACCAGCAGTATAAATCCCTGCCGGACGAGATCCCGGAATGCCAATGGCTCCACGAGTTCTTTCACGGCACCCCATGGTTAAAACAATTGCTTTGGCACGATATTGAAGCAATCCATTGCGAGAAACTGCCGTAACTATTTTATCCGGAGTAATTTCAATAACTGTAGCTTCGGTTATATATAAAATATTAAATTTTTGAATATCATCAATAAAACGCTGTGCATATTCCGGCCCAGTTAATGTTTCTTTAAAACGTTTTAATCCAAAACCATCATGAATACATTGTCGTAAAATACCGCCAAGATATTTTTCTCTTTCTAATATAACGATATTATGGATTCCTCTTTTTTTTAGTTCTACGGCTGCTGCCAATCCCGCCGGGCCACCACCAATAATAATTACATCTTTATCCATTGTATTCATCTTTATCGCACCTTTCCCGTGAACATATGGCTTTTTTTTCTTCCATACATAATTTCTGTTTCTTTTTTATGCAATTCTTCTTGCATAAGTTCCGCTATTCTCATTTGACAGTACCCGCCTTGACACCTTCCCATCATCGCTCTTACTCGATTTTTTATAGCAGTCATTGTGTTGACCCCTAATGGATTGTGTATAGCTTGCAGAATTTCAGCCTTTGTCACTGTTTCACAACGACAAATAATTTCTCCATAATCAGGATTCATTTCAATAAGTTGTTGTTGTACTTCCCTGCTCTGATTAGCAAAACATATAATTTCTTCTCGACAAGGGTTAAAATTTTTCCGGTCATACAAAGTTTCCACTTCTTTAATACATTTGATTACTCTCCGTGCGATTGGAAGTGCACATGTAAGTCCCGGGGATTCAATCCCTACTAAATTAACTACATGAGGAACCGTATCACGTCGTTCAATAACAAAATCCAACACGTCCTTCGTTTCAGGATCAATCAATTTAGGCCGTATTCCTGAAAAATTACGAATACAATATTCACGTTTCATATTTTTAAACATTTTTCTTCCATCAGAAAACAGTTTATCCATAGATGATTTGGTATTTTCATAATTATCCAAACAGTCTATCTGTACAGAATCGGGACCAATCAAAACATTTCCATCCACCGTCGGTGTAGCATGTGTTGCAAATCCGCCTGTTGGTCCAGGTGCTGGATATATAAGCATATTTAGTGTTCTTCCCGCATTTTTATCTAAAACATAATATTCTCCTTTAAAAAATCCCAATTTATACCCTGGAATTCCTAACATTGTTGAAATTTTACTCGAATGAAGACCTGCACAATTAACAACCCACCTTGTACTAAAATTTCCTTTTGTGGTTTTTAAAATATAATAGTTATCATTTCGGCTTTGTCCAACTACTTCCGTATCAAAATAAAAAGTAACACCATTTTGCTTTGCATTTTCCGCTAACGCTACATTATAAATAAAAGGACTTAAAATTCCTGACGTAGGTGAATACATAGCAAATTCTCCACCTGCATCAGGCGCCATATCCTTAAGTTCTTTTTTATCAATGAGTCTTAATCCCGGCACGCCATTTCGACGTCCTATATCTTGGTATTTCAATAAACTTTGCTTATCTTCATCGGTAAATCCAACAACAACCTTTCCTAATCGTTTAAAAGGAATTTTTAATTCTTCTGCAATTTTATCAAATTCTGCATTCCCTTCTACACAACATTGTGCTTTTAATGATCCTGGTTTATACGTAAATCCAGTATGTAATACCCCTGTGTTTCGACCTGTTGTTTCTACACAGACATCCAATTCTTTCTCCAACACACCAATTTTTAAATTATAACGCGAAAGTTCTCTAGCTACTGCACTTCCTATTATTCCAGCTCCAATAATTAATACATCATACATTGTATTCACGCCTCCGTAAGTCATCCCATGTATTTTATTTCTATATGTGATATATTAATTCAATTATTAAAATATGTCAAATATTATATTGCTTTTTCATCATTTTAATGCAAAAAGTACGTGTTATTTAGATGCCATTTATAAAATACATAGGATGTATATGCTGCGTAATACAAAAAAGTAGTTTGTCATATGATTATATGACAAACTACTTTTTTACTCTAACACCCTATATATTACGCACTTTGTTCAGGAATCATCCGTAATTTTTCTCGTTTAACATCTTGCCGCAAACAAATTCCTGTTACTATAGCTGATGCTAAATCCGACAGAGGGCTTGCCAGCCATATCCCTAAAAGGCCCAAATAATTTGACAATATATAAATCAAAGGAATAAATACAATAAGCTGACGCAACATACTAAAAATAATAGAATAGACAGGTTTTCCTGTCGCTTGAAAATAATTGGCTGAAACAATTTGGAATCCTACAATAGGCGACATAAATAGAAAAATACGCATTCCCGGGACACCCATAGAAGCAAGCAGCGCCGAATTATTAAACACACGAATAATGTTTTGAGGAAAAAATTCAGCGAAAAAAAATCCCATGACGCCTACAAGTACCGCTGCCGTGATCGCCATCTTCAGAGTTTGCAGTACTCGTTTATACTTACGGGCTCCGTAATTGTAGCCGATAATAGGTTGTGCTCCTTGACTAATTCCCACAATAGGCATCAGAAGAAGCATCTGCACCCGATTGATAACTCCATACGCGGCAACACCGGTAGTACCGCCAAATAGTTGAATACGAACATTTAAAACAATCATAACCGCGCTCGCCACAACCTGCATTAAAAAAGGCGCTATGCCAATACGAAAAATATCTTTTACAATTTCCTTGCGAAGAATCAAACAATGCCAGCGAAATCGCAATATGCCGGGTCCATATGTAAAATAATATACAACCCATACCGCCGCGGTTGCTTGTGCTAAGATAGTTGCCAAAGCCGCACCTTTTACCCCCCAGCAAATAACAAACACAAATAAATAATTCAGTATAATATTAACAACAGCCGCAATAAGCTGTGTTTTAAGGGCTGTATGAGGATCCCCTTGTGCTCGGATAATATTATTGAGCCCAAATCCAATATGCATGAATACACTACCCAGAAGAATAATAGAAATAAAATCTTTCGCATAGGGTAAAACGTCAGGTGTAACACCTAAAAAATCAACTAAAATAAAATCCAAAAAATATAAAAACACTCCTGTCGTAAAAACTAATAAAACGGCGATAAGTGTCAGCGCATTTCCCAATATCATTTCCGCTTCATCACGTTTTTGTTCTCCAAGACGTAAGGACACCATCGTTCCTGCACCCACACCGACAAGCATCCCCACCGCCATGAGAAACGTCATTACCGGAAAAGCAATAGTGACCGCCGTTAAAGCAATTTCACCAACTCCCTGTCCCACAAAAATACTATCCACTACATTGTATAAGGCCGTTACTACCATACCTGCAATAGCCGGTATCGAAAATCTCCATAACAAAGGGGCAATTCTTTCCTCCCCCAAAAAAGCAGCACTTTCCATATATATCCCTATATCCTTCTATCTAAAATGATATAAATCACACCGTAATTATTTTCGTAATTCCCGCAGCGCTGCCTGCACACGAGCAGTATTAATGGCTTTCGCTTCAGGATCGGCTACACTGACTTTTAAAATACGTTCAGCTTCTCTCTTAATATGTTTATATAAATTTTTGGGGAAATCCGGACATTCTGTAAGAATCCCTCTGGGAAATACCGCTTCTCCTTCCATCATATACTGCGCCGGGCACAATAAAGATTTACGGGGATGATACATATCCAAATAGAGATAATCAATAAATTTTCCCGTCGCATTAATAATTTCAAACTTATCAATCGTTCCGTTAATATGATCGATTTTATGAAAAAAAATTTTTGCTCCTGTTGTTTTCATACGCAATTTAGATAAATATGTCAATTCTCCCATAGGGCCATTGCAAGGAATAGGATTTGCTGCACAATGTCCAAAATCACCGCTGGCCCCCGGAAGCATATCGCACTCCGTTCCGGCAAGAACTTTTTCTTTTAAATTTCTTGAAAGGCATTCATTTTGCAATTTTTCCGAATTAAATAACATATATGCATCATCATAAATCTGTTCCGCTCTTGTTTTTGTCATATCTGCACCAAAAAATTTTTCCATAAATCCCATAACAAATCCTCCCATACATACGCCATCATTCTATGACGGTCTATACACTCTATATAATATTATAAGGCTTATAATTTTTTCTGTCGAGATACTCCCTACAAGGCTCCCTATATTAAAAACATTAAAAAGATGCCTGGTCATGATAGTAAAATCTGACCAGGCATCTTTTTGATGTATCCCTATGAGATCAATACTCAGCGAATAAAATTCGTCGGCTGCCGCTCTTCATAATACGGTTCATCAATTCCTGCATTGCGCCCTGTCTCTATACACTTCAAGAGCCATGCCATGTTTTCCCCAAGGGTACGCATAGTCTGCAATCCTTCCAAATCTTTTCGAGCTTCTTCTGCTGTGTTTCCATGAATTTGATTCCAATATTGCGAGGGTACAATAGGCATATTATTCATACCAAAATATTTATTGAGCTGGTCATATGCGGCACTCGCCCCGCCACGGCGACATGAAACGACAGCTGCCGCCGGTTTTTTAGCAAACCGGTGAGATGCTGAAAACATAAGCCTATCCATCAAGGCCGTGATTTGTCCGCTGGCCCCGGCGTAATATACGGGGGATCCAACCACAAGACCGTCTATTCCATCAGCCTTCTCCGCAATTGTATTAACAGCATCATCAAATACACATTTTCCCAGTGAAAAACATTTTCGGCAAGCAATACAGCCTTGAACGGGCTGTACTCCAATCCAAAATATTTCCGTCTCAACACCGCGTTTATGTAGCGTTTTTTCTACTTCCCGCAAAGCGGTATACGTACATCCTGCTCGATGCGGACTGCCATTGATAAGCAAAACCTTCATCATAATCCCTCCCAGCAAATACTATATTCGTCGTTATATTTTCATTATACTATTTCACGTCAAGGGTACATGATGCGTTGATAAACGTACATTCTTTTTATCACATAATCCCCCAAAAATGCTGCATAATCAAGGACATCACGGCAACACAGAACCAAGTTGTCAATCCTAATACAATAGGCCGTATTCCATTTTTTACCAAACTCTTTAAATTTGTATTGAGACCGATGGCAACCATCGCTACGATAATAAAAAATTTTCCTGCATTGCCTAATACATGCGACCATGCCATCGGAAGTATTCCTGTTGTGTTTATAATAGAAGCGGCAACAAACCATAAAATAAACCATGGGAAAATTTTTTTGATTTCAAATTGACCATTTTGATTTTTCTTGCGATGTGCCATAAAAACTGCCATAATAACACACACAGGGACAATCATCAAAGCCCGGGTAAGCTTAACAATCGTGGCATAGTTTCCTGCATCCGCACTATAAGAGTATCCTGCCGCAACAACACTGGAGGTATCGTTGATTGCTGTACCGGCCCACATACCGAATCCCATATCGCTCATTCCCATTACATGCCCTAAAAAAGGGAATAAAAATACAGCAATAATATTAAATAAAAAAATAGTGGAAATCGAAAAAATAATATCCTTATCTTTGGCTCCGATAACCGGTGCCACTGCCGCAATGGCCGAACCGCCGCATATACCCGTCCCTGCCCCAATAAGAATCGTCGTACCAAAATCCAAATGTAATAGCTTTCCCATTCCGTAAGCAACAGCAAAAGAAGTCAATAACGTAAAAATCATAACAGAAAACGATGTACCGCCAATTGCAATTACATTGAAAAGATTCATTTCAAATCCTAATAGAATAATTGAGTACTGAAGAATCTTTTTTCCCGTAAAACGAATCCCCGGTTCAAATGATACGGGGCGTGTAATACCTGCCAATATAATTCCTAATAAAATACCGAATACCGGTCCCCCTATAATAGGAAAATATATTCCTAAAAAATAAGCAGGCAACGCTAACACTGCTGATAACAAAATACCTTTCACATTTTCCTTTTGCAATAAAGCCACCTCATTTAAACATATTTTCAGGTTAATTTCTGCCTGACTATTTTTTCATCAGTTCGTAGTGTACCACTTGTATTTCTATATGTAAAATAGTATTATTTAATTAATTTAATAGGTATATACCTATACAAAAGGAGGCATTCGTATGACGCTGCGTCATTTACATATTTTTATCTGTGTTTGTGAAGAATCAAACATGACAAAAGCAGCCACCAGGCTTCACATGTCTCAACCTTCTATCAGTCAGGCTATACGGGAATTAGAAGAACATTACAGTGTGCATTTATTTGAACGTCTGGGACACCGCCTTATCATAACTTCTGCTGGAGACTGTCTTCGCTCGTATGCCTCCGCCATGGTTCGTCTTGATATGCAAATCGAATCTGCCATGAAAGATTTCGGCAAAAAAAGTATGCCTCGTGTGGGAGCTAGTATTACAATCGGGGAATCTTTTCTTGTTGAACTGTTGCAATATACAAAAGAAAGACATCCTGAATTTTCTATTTTTTCTGAAATCCACAACACAACAGAGCTGGAATCCATGTTATTTGCCGATACAATAGATTTAGCATTGGTAGAGGGCTCTATTCAGTCAGATTATATTACAGTCATTCCTTTTATGGTGGATGACCTGAGTTTTATCTGTTCGTGCGAAAATCCGCTCGCCAAAACAACCCCTATTTCCGTACATGATTTACAACAACAAAAATTTTTTATCCGGGAAGCAGGCAGCGGAACGCGTGATCTTTTTGAACGTGTCATGAACGCAAACCACATTACTTATGAAATTGCCGGTGTATATAACAATGCCGAAAGTCTAAAAAAAGCAGTCGCTGCCAATTTAGGCATCAGTGTTATTTCCCGACGCGCTGTTTGGGAAGAAGTAAAACAAAAAAAATTATCGCTGTTTTCCATAGATGGCTTAACTTTTCAGCGAACTTTTCGCATTGCTTACCACAAAGATAAATATGTAACCCCTCAGTTGCAAAAAATCATTACTGCCTGTCATGATTTAGGCCAAATTGACGACTTCTATTGACAGATACTAACTTGTACTTTATAATTTATCCAGTAAATAATAACTATTATTCATTGGATAAATTAATTACGGAGATGATAGAATGCTCTGTCCCAGATGCCAAAAGCAATTACCCCCCAGCAACGATGAATGTCCTTTTTGCGGTTACAAAATCAATGTCGAAAGTTTGTTAAAAAATGCTTTTCCCGATTGTGAAGAGGGGAAAGGATTGAATTCCTTAAACGGAAGAACATCTGCTGTTCTTATTGTTTTAATCATTGCAATGGTTTCTTTCGCTGCGTATATAGCGCTAAATTAATATATACAATAAGTAAAACACCGGCATTTTTCTTTTATGAAAGAAATGCCGGTGTTTTTAGTATATTCGTTTTTATATACAACGCATCCTGGTTCTGTAACCACCACTATTTTTTAGTATATAGATTACCAAATCATATATTTTTCCGCTTCTTGACGAAGCCAATCTCGAAAATCAGGATGTGCAATTTCAATCAAAGCTTCTACTCTTTCTCGTACATTAAGACCGCGCAGCCATGCGACACCATATTCAGTAACAACATAATCCGTATCATTGCGTGAAGTTGTTACTGCTGCTCCTGGTGCCAAAAACGGCACTATTTTTGAATGAAGCATTTCCTGTCCGTTTGCATCTTTTGTCATGTATGTCGAATGCATGGCAATAATAGATTTCCCTTCATTTGACATTTGCGCTCCCTGCACCGTTTCCGACTGTCCGCCGGTTCCAGACCATTGCAGATTTCCGACTGTTTCTGATGCACATTGCCCTGTCAAATCAACTTCCAGAGTAGCATTGATAGAAACAAATTTATTATTTTTACCGATTGTATAGGGATCATTGGTAAATGTACAAGATTTAAAAAGAATAGATGGATTATTGTCAATATAATCATATAACTTCTGTGTTCCCATTGTAAAAGAACAAACAGAATACCCATTCAGCAATCCTTTTTGTGAATTATCAACAGCACCACACTCGATAAGATCGACCATTGTTTCTGTAAACATTTCAGTATGTATCCCTAAATGTTTTTTTGTACGCAGTTCATGTGCCACAGCATTAGGTATATTGCCGATTCCCAGCTGAATAGTGGAGCCATCTTCAATTAATGCTGCAATATGCTTGCCAATCATTGCATCCACTTCTGTATAGGGTGCAATGTTAGCAATCGGAATAGCACGATCAGATTCAACGACAGCTGCCACTTCTGAAATGTGAACCTGTGTGTCTCCAAATGTCCGGGGGAAATTCGGATTTACTTCTAAAATGGCTATCGCACCTTGGTTAATAAGATCACGTTCATAAATAGCGCTGATGGAAAGAGATAAATATCCGTGTTTATCCATAGGAGATACGGTTGCCAAAACAACGGGCCGGCGTTTTTCATACCGAACTCTGCGATCTATCGTTTTGCGAAGAATCGAAGTAGAACTCTGTGGAATATCACTTGTTAATTTTTCTTTTTGAGATTGTCTGCAAGCTCCAGAAAAAAACCAACCGTTATGTGTCATGACACCTTTCATTTCCTGATCGTGAAGCCATGGATAATCTTTCAACGGCAAACAGGTATTTAAAATAGTATTTTTAACTCCTGTTTTTTTCAAATATTGCATTTTATCCAATATAGCGGCTGGTTCTCCGGCTGCCTGCGCACTAAAAATATAATCATTGTCTTGAATCAGTTCTAAGGCCTGTTCTGCTGTCATTAATTTTTGTGCATACATTGCTTCCTGCATTGTCATAATAATTCCTCCCCAATAAACATTATACAGTAAATTTATTTATTACTTTTTTCTTTTTTTGATTTTCCTGTTTCAGGTAACAGAAATGATCCAAAAAAAGCGGTTGCACTGACTACAACAGCAACAGTCAGTCCTGTTGCATATCCTGATTTATCAATAACCATGCCAATGATAAAAAATACAATGGTTTCAATAATATAAGCCAACGCCCAAAAAATGCCCATAATTTTAGTCAGCTTAACAGGCGTCATATTTGGCAGTTCCTGTGGTATCATAAACAAGCTGGTTACAGGAATAAACATAAGATTCCCTATCGCAAAGGCTGCTGCTAACGCGATAAAACCATTTGTTGTCGTAAACATCAGCACACCAGCTGCAGTAAGAAGAAATCCACATATGCGTATAACCGGCAGCCGTTTGAAGTATACTTTAGATAATAAAATGGTAATGATCGTACCAACAATACCTCCAAAAGCAACTACGACACTTAATGTTTTAGAACTAATAACAGTTGTCCCTGATATAGGAAAAATATTGAGCAGTACAATATAAAATGTCAAAATTCCCGAATAGGTAAATGGCAAAATCCAATTGTTTTTTTGTTTTAAAGCGGTCCTGAAAGAATATTCTTCCTTTACTACATTATTTTCTCTTGAATTGCTCGCAGTATTCAATGCAAAATCCTGCCCCACCAGAAGCCATAATAAAAATAAAACGCCGCTGATGCCGGCAAAGAATCCCATACTGGCCTGCCAAGTCTGCATAACTGCAATAACAGGACCAACAACCAACATCGCCAGCATACCTCCGACATTATATGCGACACTATTAAGAGCATTGACAGTAGGACGTGTTTCTGGTTTAAAATAATTGATTACAACCGGACTAAAATAGACTACATAAACAGCTCCCCCAAACCCCATAATAAAGCGGCCTAATACAAATGCCCAATATTGAGGTGACAAAACAGCAACAAGGCTGCCAATCACGATCATAAAAGATCCTAACCCAATAGCTTTTCTTGGCAGTAGTTTGATCAATAATCCTGCTGCACAAAAATTACCAATAATTTTCGCTACTGTAATGGAGTTAGAAATAAAAGTTGCCGACATAAATGAATCCAACTGAAAATATTTCATAATCTGAGGCGTTAATGTACTTCCTGCAATCCAATTGACAGCAAATAATGCATAGGTAAGAAACATAACTAATTCAATTATATTTGCTTTTGTTGATGAAACTCGTTGTTCTTCAAACATAAATATCCTCCTCTCAAATACACTGCTATAAAAGACATCCGACACTATCCGCGGAATAATTTCCAGATGCTTTTCGTGTATTAAGTATAACAAGGAGGAGTTACGTATAAGTTACACAACCGTTACAAAAAAGAACTGTCCTTTAATTTTTTCTAAAGGACAGTTCTTTTTTCTCAATAGGATTTGTAAGTTTGATATATATGATTGGTTTCTTCGGATGGCTCTATAGCTAATTCACTTCTTAACGTGATCACACACTGCCGATATACCCTTTCCAATAGTGACTTATTATGTTGTTCTCCATAACATTGCATTTTTAATTGATACGCTCTTTCCCAGCAATTATCAATTTTCAATATACGCTCTGCCCATGAAAATGCCTGTTCATATTCTTTTTGCTGTACATACAAACTTGACAATTTTTCCGCGCTTTTAATCGCCATAAGTTGCAGACGGTCACGCTCCCGCAGTGATACATCATCCAAATATTCACCGGCAAGATATTCGCCTTCATACAAAGCGAGTGCTCGCAGAAACAGTTGCTTACTTTGTTCTTTATCTCTGCGGAGCCATGTGTCCGCTTCCATAACAGCACGTTCAAACTGTTCTACATCAGTCAAGCACGCTGCATTGATTACTAATTGCAGGGATGTATCTTTTTTTACAATAAATTTGCTTTCCGTTCTAGGCTTGCGGTCGGGCTCCAAAATTTTTATCAATTGATTTAAAACAACCTTAAAATTTCCAAGTGCAACTTTCTTTTCCACATCCGGCCAAAGAAACAGCATTAATTTTTCCTTGTCAACCGGTGCCTCCCGCATAGCAATCAATAAAAATAACAATTGCTTTGCTGCTTTACGATGCCATTTTTGACTGCTGATTTCCTGCCCTTGACACAAAATCTTAAAACCACCAAACGTCTTTATATATAAAGTCGGAAAATACTCTTGTTTCAAGCGATGACAAGATTGCAAAGAATCTTGCTGTAAAAATTCATAATATTCTCGAAACGGGACAATGGTAAAACCCGTCACATCTCCCAAAAAAGTTTTTTGTTCCAATAAAAAAGAAACATGATATTTTTTACAGTAATAAAGTAATTGTTCATATGAATTGCAGAATTTTTTTTGTTCTTTCAAATGGTAATATTGATAAGTGAGCTGCCAATAACATGCAGATTGTCCAAAATAGTCTCCACATTTTTCAAACAAAGCTAACGCTTTGCAGGAATACGCCTCTCCTTCATTATAATGACGGCATAACGCTGCGCTCATACCTAACGTATGATACATCATAGCCGTAAACCAAGCATCATGGCCTTTTTCAGAAATAGCAATAGCCTGCAAGCCTATTTGCTCTGCTTCTGTCCAGTTACCGTCAAGTGCCTCCATTAAACATCGGCCTTCATATATTTCTGTTTTCCCGCGTTCTATTCCTAATTCATCTGCCATTATCTGTGCCTTTTCATAGGCTTGCCGGCAAATTTCTCTCGTGTGGCGATAATCCAACAGCAATGCATGTCCCGTTCTCACATAACCAATGACTGCAATAAAAGGAGATTGTATTTTATCAGCAAAAATAATACTGGAACGAGCATATTTCAAAGCACGTTCCGAATCTCCCATGTAGGAATAACAAAGAGACAAAATCAATGAACTTTCACGAAAGGAGCAGGGTGTGCGATCTATATCTTCAGATTTTAATTTTCGTTCCAGCAAGGTTATTACTTTTTGTATTTGACCTGTACGCAGCAAGATTCGAGCCTGTAGATTATTTTTATCAACCCTGTTAAAGGGGACCACATGATGACGCAGCCGTAAATATCGTTCTGCCCTGCGAGACTGTCCATGATTGATCGCATTTTCACTCATAAGGTATAAAAGCTCGCCTTTTTCATCCTCCTGCCTGCTCCCCAGTAGTTTATACGCCTGACGCAGGTACTTTTGAGCCTGATTGGGCTGGATGATATCAAGATATACTTCTCCTAAACCATGACAGCTCTGACTCCAACCTAAAAAATCATGTTTGTCCTTAAATTGTTTTTCTGCTTGTTTATACCAATAGACAGCTTTTCCATAGGAACTGGAAAAACGTGCCCAGTCCCCCAAAGCTAAGTATATACAAGGATTTTGCTGATATTTATGGGGCAATTTAAATAGATAGTCACCAAAAACTTTTTGTCTGCCGCTGTTCACCCAATACCGGCAAACTTGTGCCAGAATCTCAGACGCTTTTTGCCACTGTTCTGCTAAAATATAAAAATGAAGTGCCGATTCGCTGGAATTTTGTTTGTAATAAAACTCTCCAATATTTTTATATATGATTTTTATATTTTGAAAACGAACAGCCGCTTCAAGTCGTAAAAATTCTTTAAATAGCGAATGGTAGCGATACACCCGATTTCCTATACGTGAGATAAAAAGTCCTGTTTTAATCACAGATTCCAGCAAATCAATCGCATCAACAGGTGCGTCCCGGCAAACTATTTCCCGGCAATACGCTAAATCAAAATTCTCAACCAGCGATGTCATCATAAGAAAATTTTGTATTTCCGGAGCTTGCCGGCTAAAGACATCATGACTCAAATATTCAAAAAAATGTTCCATTCCAATATGACTGCTGGCATCTACCATCAAATGCCCTGGATTTTCCTTAAATTGATTCGCCAATAGCTTGACAACAATAATCCAGCCCTCCGTTTGCTCCCATATCATATTTATCTCTTGCTTTTCAAGAGAAGACGAGGTGACTAAATGAAGAAATTCTTCTATTTCGTCAGAAGTAAAAAGAAAGTCAGTAGGAAAAAAATCAAGAACGCTTCCTTTCATGCGCAATCGTTCTATCTGCGGTAAATTAACATACTCCCGTGACAAAATAATCACATGAATATGTGCCGGAATGCTGGCCAGAAAACGATCAAAGAATGTACAGATATCAGAATCTTTTTGGACACTTTGCCAATCATCAATGACTACATACCCTTCTGCCTCAAGAGTATCAAATTTTTCAATTCCCAGCATGAGACTAAAAAAAAGGATATTCCAGCTTAAATCATCTTCCTGTTCTACATGGGCACAATACCATGATTTAATCCCAGGAAATAACGAATCCATTGCCGCTGCCAAATAAATAGAAAAAAAGTATAAACTGCTGTCCTCCGGCCCTAGATTATACCATCCCAAGGGTAAGCGCTGTTGTTTTTCTGACAAATATTGTACTAAAGTCGTTGTCTTTCCATATCCTGCTCCAGCAGTCAAAACAGTCACGGGATACTGGAGAATTTTTGATAATTTTGAATAAAGTTTTCTTCTTGGTATCACTTTATCATCTAAAGTTGGTACTGTTATTTTACTAACTAATATATCCCTCATTCTGTCTCCTTCTCCCACATCGGACTTCTGCCAAAAATATTAGAATATCACCATGTTGTCTATAGTACTATCATAATACGAAATTCATCATTCGCAAAATGCTAAAGAAGAATAATTACCTGATATACATTTTTTATAACTATAACATAAATATCACATATGCAATATAGATTTTATCATATTTGAATTTTAAAAAAAACAATCGACCATAAGCCTAATCTATGATATGATAATATTCAGGTTATATATACCATTAAAATTATTATTTGGGGGCAGAGATAATGAAAGAATACACACCGTTCAAATCAGGCAAAGTGCGCGAAGTCTATGACGCCGGTGACAGCATCATCATGGTTGCCACAGACCGCATTTCCGCCTTTGACCACATTCTTAAAAACAAAATCACACAAAAAGGCGCTATTTTGACTCAAATGTCCAAATTCTGGTTTGATCTTACAAAAGATATCATCCCAAATCATATGATTTCCGTTGATGCTAAAGATATGCCTGAATATTTTCAACAAAAAGAATTCAATGGTAACAGCATGAAATGCAAAAAACTGACCATGATTCCCATGGAGTGCATTGTCCGCGGCTACATCACCGGCAGTGGCTGGGAAAGTTACAAAGAAACAGGAGCGGTCTGCGGAATTCAATTACCGGAAGGACTTGTCGAATCAGACAAACTGCCTGAACCGATTTTCACTCCCAGTACAAAAGCTGAAATTGGCGATCATGATGAAAATGTAACTCTTGAACAGGGTATGGAATATCTCGAAAAAGCATTTCCTGGAAAAGGCAGGGAATATGCCGAAAAAATACGCGACTATACTCTTGCCCTCTACAAAAAATGTGCAGATTACGCACTTTCTCATGGCATTATCATTGCTGATACTAAATTTGAATTTGGTCTCGATGATGCAGGCAATATCGTACTTGGCGATGAAATGCTGACACCTGACAGTTCTCGTTTCTGGCCTCTCGCAGGCTATAAACCCGGTCAATCTCAACCTTCTTATGATAAACAGTTTGTCCGTGATTGGCTGAAAGCCAATCCAGACAATGATTTCCTTTTGCCTCAAGAAGTCATTGTCAAAACGATTGAGAAATATAAAGAAGCTTATCAGATGCTGACAGGTAAAGAATTTAAATAAATACAAAAAGAATTCACACATACATCTTTCTTCATAAGAAACAGACAGCACTGCTGCATTTATTGTAACAGTACTGTCTGTTTTTTATATAATAAAAACCATCTGCCGTAAATATGGCAGATGGTAACAAATACTACGTTCCCCCTTAACAGTATCGTCTATTATTTATACAACATTAAGAACGGACGTACTTTTTTAACGCCTTGGAGAATTGATCTGGACATGATGTTTCTTTATTTCCACAGTGAATACCAGATAATCTGGCTATAACATCTTCTATCCGCATACCTTCCACAAGTTTTCCTATTCCCTGCAGATTGCCTGAACAACCACCCACAAAAGAAACTTGTTTTACAATTCCATCCTTAATATCAAATGAAATTTCGCGTGAACAAACTCCTTGCGGTTCATATGTATACATTATATAATAACCTCCTGAAATGGTTCTATAGGGAAAAACTCCCCAATGAATCTATTATCCAATGCAGCCTATCATTTGTCAAGAATATAAATAGACGACACCGCCGTCGTCCATATTATATCTTAATTCACAATAAATACCGTTTACTTATTGCCATTTTTCTGTATGCTGCTATATTGCCGGACCCTGCTTTTGCGCCATGTAATAACAAACTTAACGCAAAAATATGCGCCTATACCCGTTCCAATCCCCAACAAAGCACCTGCTGCAACATCTGTAGGGTAATGAACAAAGAGGTAGAGTCGTGAAAAAGCAATGAATACCGATAAGACAAATGCCGAAATTCCCCATTTTTTATAATAGCAAAATAATACAGTTGCGGAAGCAAAAGATCCATACGAATGGCAAGATGGAAACGAATAATCATTTACTGCCGGAGTATGAATCGCCATTGGCACCCAAGGATAGTCAATGCAAGGGCGCAATCGCATAACAGCATGCTTTAATATTCCATCACCAAAAACAGCCACACAAAGAAGTGCTGCCAATAACGTGATTCCCACTTCCCTATACTCTTTGCGAAAAAATAAAATCAATCCCAAAATAACCCATATTCCTCCATCCTTTGCAGCAGCGGAAAGACCAATCATAAAGGGCGTGAGAAAACTATGCACTACAACATGTTGCTGAATCCAAAACATACTATTCGGATCCCATACATTTACTAAAAAATCCATCATTACATCTCCTTTGGCGGTATACCAAATTTCGTAACCACTAGTATACCATAAACTTACTATACACAAAAGAGTTAAATAAAAATTAAACAACTTACCAATATACTATATATTATTTTTTATAACTACATAAACTATTATCATATATTTATTTTTTGTTTAATCTCTATTTAAATTTTTGGCTTATAGTGTAATAACGTAATTATATGTTTGAGATGTAAGGAGATAAACATGAAAAAAATACGTGATTTATCAGTTCGCAATCGGCTTCTTTTTTCGAATTTTACTATGGTCTTTATTCCGGTACTGCTTTTACTGGTCATCGGAGGTATGATAATTATCGGACTGAGAATGACTGGCAATTCACGTGAAAAAGAAGTTTCTTTATTATGGCCGGAAAGTGGCTCCTCTTTATCCCTGCAAATGTCTCTTAGTCAATTGCGAACTCAATTGGATCATCAAAATGATTCTCAATCATATAAATTGCAGGAAATATGTCATAATCTAGAAGAACACGGTCTCAAACTTGCAATTTTCAAGGGAAATATACTTATTTATGAAACAAATCGGGGAGATAGCCAAAGTTTAGCAATTCAAGTACACAACCAACATCCCCAACCCGGTCCTATATTTTTATGGGATAGTCATCAACTTATTTTCCGTTATATTTCGTCAAAAACAATGATGCAGGTCTTGGCCGTCGGAAATATCCCTTTTGTCATAAAAGATAGTATTATTCCTCATGGGTTTAAAGATGTTCTGGAAACACTGGCATTTATTATTATTAGCATTGCGGCCTGTATTATTATACTTATGGGTATATACCTTTCCCATCAATTATCATTTCAAATCATTCAACCTTTGGAAAAATTAAGATATATGACTGGAGAAATCAGTAAAGGAAATCTAAATCACCCCATTACTTCCGACACTCACGATGAATTAGGTGATACATGCCGCGAGTTTGAAAAAATGCGTCTTCAATTGAAATCTGCTAGAGAAACCCGTGAAAAATATGAAAAAAATCGCCGTGAACTTATTGCCGGTATTTCTCATGATCTTTCAACACCTCTCACCAGTATCAAAGGATATACCAGCGGCCTTATTGACGGCATTGCCGGCACTCCTGAAAAAAAAGAACATTATTTAGCCATGATTTATCAAACTTCTATTACTATGGAAAAACTTGTCAATACCCTTTTTTTATTTTCAAAGTTAGAATTAGGGCAGGCTCCTTTCCATTGGAAAATGGTAAATATTCCAACCTATCTAACCCACTATATCCATGAGAACAGCACCAGCTGGCAGCTGCGGGGATTAGCCATAGAAGTTAATACACATATATTAACCGCTGTTGTCAATATAGATCGTATGCAATTTCAGCGAGTGATAGAAAATCTAATTGAAAATAGTTTAAAGTACAAAAAAGGTCCAACTGGTAAACTTACAATCAATCTATGGGGTATATCACCGGAACAGATACGTCTTGACTTTACCGATAACGGTATCGGCGTAAAAAAAGAAGATTTACCCAAATTATTTGATAGTTTTTACCGTGCAGATCCGGCTCGTCCCAACGTCGCTGACGGCAGCGGGCTTGGCTTGGCTATTGCAAAGCAAATCATTACTGCCATGGGAGGACTTATTTGGGCCCAGCAAACTACGGCGCAAGGGCTAACTATTTGTATAGAATTACCAAAAGTAAAGGTGGGTTCTCATGAAGAAACTTTTAATCATTGAAGATGATAAAGGAATTGCCGAACTGGAACGTGATTATTTAGAAGCTAACGAATTTGAAGTAGACATAGCCAACAACGGTACTATCGGCCTGCAAAGAGCACTACACAATACCTATTCTCTCATTCTGCTTGATATCATGCTGCCAGGGCAAGATGGTTTTACTATTTGCCGTGAAATACGTGAAGAAAAAAATATTCCTATTTTAATGGTGTCCGCACGCCGTGAAGATATTGATAAAATTCGTGGTTTAGGATTAGGTGCAGATGATTACGTTGTTAAACCTTTCAGTCCTAATGAATTAGTCGCACGTGTTAAAGCCCATATATCCCGATACCAACAATTAACTCATCCCGAATTCGACAGCAAAATTTTACGAAATGGCGAACTTGAAATTCAAATAGATTCTCACCGCACCTTCATGAAAGACAAAGAAATCTTTCTTACAAATCGTGAATTTGAACTACTCTCTTTTTTAGCAGCAAATCCCGGCATTGTTTTCAGCAAGGAAACATTACTTGACCGGGTATGGGGAATGGATGCCGTCGGTGATACAGCAACTGTTTCGGTTCATATCAATCGACTGCGTGAAAAAATTGAAATCGATACGGCTTCCCCGCAATATATTGAAACAGTATGGGGTGCAGGTTATCGTTTTCATCGATAAAAAAAGCTATGGCACAAAAACGCCACAGCTCTATCCCATAAAATTATAAAGATTCACTTTCGGCATACATATATAAAAGCCGGCGGAAAATTCCGCACCTCCAAACTAACATGTACTTCACTGAAATATTGTTTCAACATGCTGCGCATCTGTAACGAATATTGGAATAGCACAAAAATGCCGCCCTGCTTTAAACCCGATTCAACAGCCATAATAATTCGTTCGCGCTCTATTTTTTCCATATTAGAAAAAGGCAGTCCCGAGATGATGCAGTCAACCCGCTTCAGGTTGTGTTTATAAAGAATATAGACAAGATTTTCTGCTTCCCGTCCCATAAGAATAGAAGGATAGCGTACTTTTAGCCGATAGTACATCAACTTATCTTGTTCTACAGCAACAACCTGACAGTTACCTTGTTTATGCTCTATAATATACTGCGTAAAAACACCGGTTCCTGCACCCAATTCGACAATAGAATTGATATTTTGCCATAGAAGCTGTTTCAACATGGTTCTTGTCAAATAGTTAGAGCTCGGTGTTACACTTCCGACTTTACGCGGATTTTCCACAAATTCTTTCAAAAACAATACACGTTCACCAGCCATATTAATTCCTCCCCCATAAAAAATTTACGTTCATATTTTTTAGTTTGAATGAACTGTACAGTTTCAGTATAAAAAATATATTTAAACATTTCGTAAAGGAGGCGAGACAACTATGTAAATAATTCAAAAAGAACTCGTTTTGATAACCTCACAACTCGATCTATCTTCTGCTTATTATATGGATAAAAATAAGCAGCTTATCCATGTAATCATGAATAAATGCTGCTTCGCGGCTGTCCCATCAAATCTTCTACATCTTCTAATTCTTCCAGTACCGAATCATCATCTACGGCAACACTAAAAGAAAGAACCGTATGATTAAGTCCTAACACCATCCGAATCGTACCTTCAACAATGGCATGTTGTTCTTTAAAAATAAATAAAGCTAAAATTTTGTGTCTTCCTTCTGGCTCACATGTATCCGCTTCAATTTCTACATCAGAAAGCAAACGCATACGAATATCTTCCGGTAAATCGCCCCAACGTTGTCCTGCTAAATTCATCGTTTGTATACTCCTATTTTTCTAAGACTTGTATATCGTAGAATACCATAAAATCGGGAAACAAGCAAGAACTTTTCTATTTCGCACAATTAGCTGTCGGTATCCTAAAACATTTCTGCTAAAAGCATTATATTAAATAGCGTGACTAACAATGCAATACATCCCAAAATCCCCTTTTGCAGTTTTGTATTGGCATATTTCCCCATAACCTGAGTCGATGATGTCAGGTAAATCTGAGTAAAAATCGTAATGGGAAGTTGGATGCTTAACGCTATTTGAGAATATACAAGACCTTGAAACGGATCTGTAATGCAAAAAATAATACCTAAAGCAGCCGCATATATCAGCGCAACTCCATGCCAAGAATGATAATCCTTAATATTATATCCTTCTCCAAAAATTCCTGCATAAATACTGCCGCCAGCCATCCCCGCCGTTGTCGTGGAAGCTATTCCGGCAAAAAAAAGTGCAATTGCAAAAATCAGCGCAGCGCCTTTTCCCAGCATAGGTTCTAACATAATTTGTGCTTGTTGTATTTCTTCTACAGGAATATTTTGTGAAAAAAATACAGCCGCAGCAACAATAATCATGGCACTGTTAATAGCCCAGCCAATACTCATAGAAAAAATCGTATCGAGAAACTCATATTGCAATTGTTTTTTTATAACATCCGCATTTTCTAAATTCCATTGTCTGCTTTGAATCACTTCAGAGTGAAGAAATAAGTTATGGGGCATAACCACCGCCCCCAAAACGCTCATAACAATAGGAACCGCACCTGTCGGCAGAGATGGCACAACAGCTCCTGCCGCTGCACTTCCCCAGTCAACATTAACCATACTTAATTCCAATAAAAACGATATGCCGATAAGAGAAACAAAGCCAATAATAATTTTCTCTAATTTTTTATAAGAATTTGTCCATAAAAGAATAAAGCAAAAAACAGCCGTTAAAACAGCAGAAATACCAATAGGCAACCCCGTCAAAATAGTAACAGCTATGCCGCCTCCAAGGATTTCCGCCATAGCCGTAGCTGCTGCCGCTAATACAGCCGTACATAATATTACCCGTGAACAGGGTTTTGGTAAATATGCCGTTGTTGCTTCTGATAAGCATAATCCGGTAACAATCCCTAAATGAGCCACATTATGCTGGAGAAAAATCAACATAACAGTTGATAACGTTACCATCCATAACAGTGAATACCCATATTCTGCACCTGCAGCCATATTAGCAGCCCAATTTCCCGGATCGATAAACCCAACTGTAATTAATATACCGGGGCCAATATATTTCAATATCTGTGCGGCATTTTCATGAAAAGGATGCCTGGTATTATAATTTTTCAGCATATTCCGTCTCCACTTCTGCTATATTATGATAATTACTGCCAATATTATATAACAAACAGCAAAATATATATAGATGAAACCGCAATTTATATCTATGATAAAAGCACTTCTTTTATAAATTCTTGTGTTCGTCTCATCGCTAAACTTAATTCTCGTTTTTTTATATTAAGCGGTGGATTAAAATAAATCACATTTCCCTGCGGTCGTAGAATAAGCCCCTGTTCAAGTGCTTTTTTATAAATTTTATATCCCACCCGATTATCCTGAAGATTTTCCACTAATTCTAAAGCATAAATGAATCCTATATGTCGGATTTCGCCTACATGAGGATTTTCTCCAAGCACTTCTTGAAATCTAGTCGTTAACCACTGTGATTTTTCTTGTACTTGCCGCAGCACCGACTGTGTTTGAAAAATACGCAATACCCCTAAAGCAACTGCACATCCTAACGGATTTCCACTATACGTATGACTATGCAAAAATGCTTTTTCCTCCTTATATTCCGCATAAAAAACATCCTATATTTTTGCGTTGTAATCACAATAGACATGGGCATATACCCACCTGTAAGACCTTTTGAAATACACATAATATAAGGAGTAATAGCATATTCACAAGCAACCATCTTTCCCGTACGTCCAAAACCGCTTTATAATACGATGCGGAATTACCACTATCTTTTATTTTTTTTTACAATTAAACCAGAAACGTACGTCTTCCCTATATCTGTACCCGTACCTGTGACACAAACACATTTTCCATATCAATCCCCACCTTTATTTTAATTACATCTGCCGCCAAATTCCCGCCTTATAACATTTTTCCGCTAAAAATGCCCCAACCGCACATATAAAAAACATCTCCCGGTGCTTGTAAAATTGCTCCATACAGCAGTAAATTCCATGAGGTTACGGGTATATCAATAACATAGTTAGATATCATATAAAAATACGCCAATCCCAATACATATACTACGGCCATTCCCAGTAAATTAATAAAAAATAAATACATTCTTGCAATTGCAGATATATGTCGTGACATATATCCCACAATAGCAGCCTGCAGAGTAAAACCTATCAGATATCCAAAAGTAGGCTGCAGCGCATATGCCGAACCGCCGCCGTTAGCAAAAACAGGAATTCCTGCTATCCCAGCACCACATATGTACCAACAGCAGCCGCCCCTAACCGGCCTCCTAAAAGCAAATCTGCCAGCAGCGTAAATAAAAATTGCAAGGTAAATACATCATTCCCTGTAGGTATTTTAATAAAAGCTCCTATAACCGTTAAAGCTGCAAATAAACCACAAAAAATAATCGCTTCTGTCCTTTTCTGTTCCATGCCGGCACCTCCTTAAATTATTTATTAAGAATATACTTTTGTTGTTGATATGCCAACTTTTAATTATTTTAATTGAGTTTACAATATATCTAGAAAACTCTTCCAGAGTAAAAAATATATATACTGAATGTAGAATATCTTTTACATAATTTACTGCAGTTACCGATTATGTTATTATTTTTTTATTACAGTCTATATTTATTTAGAATTCTTAGAGAATTTTTTTCTAATATGTGTTATGATACTTTGTACGGAATAGAAAAGGAGAAACTCATGAAATCAAAACATCAAACTTGTATAAAACTAGGTGCCATAGCACTTCTCATTTTACTTTTTTTCTCTATTGAGCTTTTTGTTCCTGGTTTTTACCGGACTGTATTCATGATGATTCAAGATCGAAATATAAACGGTATTGCTGCTTATATCGCTTCTTTTGGCTATATGGCAATGATTATGACTATTCTTATTATTGTCATAACCAATATGACAGGATTACCTTCTATTGAAGTATTAACTGTCAGCGGCCGTATTTTCGGATTGATGCCTGGCATCCTTCTCTGTTGGATCGGAGAAGTTATCGGCAATATCATGGCTTTCTGCATTATTCGTTTCTTCTTCCGAAACAAGGCCCATGAATGCATTGAAAAAAACAAGATTTTAGAAAAAATGGATTCTTACAGCAATTTCAAAGAAATGTTTATCGCTCGTCTGATTCCTTTTTCTCCCAATGTTCTTATCACTACACTGGGGGCCCTCAGTCATTTATCTTTTCGTGACCATACATTAGCTACTATTATTGGAAAACTTCCGTCAGTTGCACTGGAGGTTTGGCTTGGCTATGGCTTAATTCAAGAAATCAATGGCGGAAATGCTATGTGGATAACTATTATCTGTATTATCATTGCTACTATCGCCTTTTATGTCTATAAACATAAAATAACAATTTAACTTATATAGGTATTACAAAAAAACACGCATTGTATAAATAAAATCATTTATACAATGCGTGTTTTTTACTCTATATTATTTCCATCCATCATGATGGATCTCATAAGCAGGTATCCCGATTGATAATACAGGCAGCCAATATTTTAGCTCTTTCAAACAACGTATCCACAACAGCAAACTCCTGTGGACTATGATTTTTCCCCCCTTTGACTCCCATAGCACAAACCGCAGGAACTCCGGCAATAACCGCATATGCTGAATCCGATCCACCACCAACTATTTTTGCATACGGTGCTGCCAGTTGCAATTCAGCATATGTTTTTTTGACTACCTCAAATAAAGCATCATTTTCTGCAGTATGCTTCATGGGAGAAAATCCGGCTAACTGAGTAAGCGTCGTGGTTGTATCGGAGACATACTTTTTATTCGCTATATTTTCTATTTGTTCGCAAATATGGTCCAAATAATCGGGTTCTACATATCGAACATCAATTTGGATAGAGGCTTGTCCCGGAACCGCATTAACAACAGTGCCCCCACTGATAACACCTACATTGAAGGTTGTTCCCTTTTTCCAATCCGTGAGATTTTGAATAGCAATGACCTTATGTGCTATTTCTAAAATAGCACTTCTTCCTTTTTCCGGCTCATTGCCTGCATGGACGGCAATCCCAGTCACATCCATTTTAAAAACAGCCGATCCTTTACGCTGTACTACAATTCCATTATCTAAAAACCCCGTTTCACAATTAAAAGCAGCAACTGCACCGCTAGCTTCTTCTATTATGCGTTTAGCCGCATCAGAATTGCGGTGCCCAATCTCTTCATCTCCCGCCAAGATAAGTTTAACAGGGCGAACAGCATATCCTGCATAATGAAGTGCCTTCATTACATACAGTGCAATAACAATACCGCCTTTCATATCCAATATTCCGGGGCCGTAAGCCTTTCCCTCTTTTACTATAAAAGGTTGATTTTTTAAGGTCCCATCGGCAAACACTGTATCCATATGTCCTAAAATCAATACGGGAGCTGCTTTTACCTTTCCGGAAAGAGAAGTAAGCATATTTCCCGCTTTATCCATAGAAATTATGGTCGTACTAGCTCCTATACCATCTAATTGATTCTTTATTTCTTCAGCTACAGCATCAATCCCGCGTTTATTTAAAGAGCCACTTTCTATACTTACCAATTTTTCCCACAAGGACATCATCTCTTCATGATGATTGTCAATAAAGTCAAATGCTTTTTGTTTTACATTATCCATAATTACATCCCCTATATATGATATTATTTTTATATAAACAAAGGCGCCGTTTAAGCAAATCAGCTTAATACGACGCCCTTGACATATTAAATCAAAAAATTTCATCCCCGCTTTTATTTTTCAGTCCCGGATGTCCATCGAAACGGACTACGCCGATAACAGCCTTACCTGCTACAGCTTTTTTAACTAGTGCTGTTCCTTCAATTCCAAATCCGCCGCAAAGTTCAATGGCTCCAACCCCTTGCTCAGCCAACTTACTTGCTACGTTTGCAGCAGCTTCATAACTGTCTACCCCGATAACATGCAAATCCATATGCGGACAATTGATTGTTGCTTTTTGTTTTTCCGGATCATTGCCGTTCCCTAAAAAAATAAATGCCGCTTGTAATCCCATATTTCTCACCTCACTTCACTTTTTTAATTAATATAAATTAGTAACTATATCTTACCAGTACCATCTACGGCAGAATATTCGCCGTAATTAGTACCATTTAACGTCTGTTACTCATTGTCCTGTATGCATCGGCGGCGCTGTTGTGATTTTGGAAGCTAAATAGGCTTTTTCCAATGCCGTAATACGTTTATGAATTTCTGCCGCTTTTTCCGGTTTGATTGTACTAAGTGCGTCTAATAACCGATGCGATGTTTCATATTCATCAATACTTATTTTTTCATTTTTATCTACTTTTTCCATCGTTGCCATGAGTATGGACGCCTGCGTTTTATAATCCGGCTCTTTATTCAACATAACAAGTCTCCTCTCCTTATTTATTTTCCATACGGTGCGTTCCCTTTCCTTATATTTATTATAATACGCAAATGTCGGCCTGTCGAATAAAAAATAACCCAGCAGTCAAACGACACTCATCTCCCCATGGATATATCAATACCATCCGATGTCATGCACCATATTGAATGTAGTAACTGTCATTATTCTCACTTGCCGCGCTATTCTTATTGTAAAAAGAAAAAGAAAATGCTATATTGAGCATACATCTATAATAAATTTATAGTAAGGCTGCATTCATGTATATTGAAAAGAGGCATTATTATGAAAAAAATATCAACATGGATAGGATTTATACTCTTTCTCTTGTTTAGCAGTTATACTTTAAATGCATTGAATCTGCCTTTCAATTTTACTGCATCTTCTGTATCAGCTGCCGCATCTGTCACTTCTCCAAATGAAAATCATGACATAGCACGGATAAACAGTAACGGACAGCATTTATTATCTATACTTGACCATTTAGATGTAGAGCATCATTGGCTGCCTAAACAGCCAATACACTGGGCTACAGGAGAAACGGATGATACGGAAAAACCATTGACCAGCCATTGCAGTGCCTTTGTTGCTGCTGCTGCCGCGGCCAATCATATTTATATACTGCGGCCTCCAGAACACCCTCAAATGTTTCTCGCAAATGCACAATATGATTGGCTGCAAACAAAGGGCCGCAGCTATGGCTGGAACTTGTTAAATAACCCATGGCAAGCACAATCTTTAGCTAACCGCGGTTATTTAGTAATTGCTGCATTTAAAAATCAACAGGCAAATAAGCCCGGACATATTGTAATTATTCGTCCATCAAATACAGCATATATGCATATAACAGATGAAGGTCCCCATATTATTCAGGCAGGAATGCAGAATTATAACTGCACAACTTTACAAACAGGTTTCAAACATCATCCCGGTGCCTGGGTCAGCAGCCAGAATTATACGGTTTTATTTTATTCACATAAAATAGACAATATAAAGTAAGAAAGCACTCACGCCATTGTGGGTGCTTTCGCTGATATGGTGGAAAGGTTTAACCAACTAACCTTTCCTGAAGGAATTCTGCAATCCGGTTATATAACCGGAAAGTTTCGATAATTAGTCTGACTCTAATTATCTACTCCTTGATATTTTTATTATATCACTTTACTTTTAAATTTTCCAAAAATATTTCCATTTTTTACTTTTATCAAAAACGCCATATATTCAGGCATTATCCTATATTAATTTTCTATCGTATTTGATATAAAGTGATACTAATCGTACACATTCAAGGTTTTACGCTCTATCCTGAAAAGAAACTACTTTTCGCTTTCTTCTCTTCACAAAAGGAGTATCTTATGACACATCAGAATATACTGTTTTTTCTAATTATGCTATCTGTAATTATTTTGTTGTTTTGCTTTCTAAAGATAACGAATATTTCAAAAAAACACCACTTTAAATGTAAAAATTGTATGGCTTCGTTTAAAGTTTCTCCTTATGTATTGTTAATTACCCCTCATTTTTTTTCTTGGCACTATCTCAAATGCCCTGTTTGCAAAAAACGAAGTTGGATGTATCCCAAAAAAGACTGTCATCATAAGTCATAAAACTATTTTATCATGGATACCTATCTGTCACATGAATTTTAAAATAACTTGTTTCATATATGCATCTTTCAGTGCCTTCAGATAGGATTCAATTTCCGCCGATCGTTCAGGACTTAATTGAATTACAGATTCCAGAAATTCTTTAGATACTTCATATTCTTTGATACCTATTGGTTCATCATTAGCCGCTTTTTTTAAGGTTTTCATAAGGGTACTCATTTTTTCTTGAAAATTATCGGAAACGGTCTGCGGTGATGTTTTTTTGCAGTTTGTACTACAAGTATCATCCGCACTGCAGGCATTACAGTTATTTTTTTCTTTGTCCATCGTTATACTGTCCCCTTTCTATTATTGAAGTATCGTATCCTTTCGATTTAAAAAGTATTATTATATATCATTATAGTTAACGATACCACTTTCGTCCAGCTAATAATAGTAAAATTTAACCTCGATTTTTATATGCCCAATCATACCCTATTGAAACAAACGGCAGCAACTACGGTCTATCTTAAACTTAATAGGTTGGTTTATCTCATATATACGCTGTCTATATTGCATACTACCTGCACCCTCCTAACAAAAAAACGCCGGCATTACGCTGACGTTTTTCTATTACTTGCTATTTTGATAAAATGTCATCGATTGCTTGACACATTTCAAAAATAAGGTTATCACAATGATCTTTCCTTGCGACACCTTTTTTTACTGCTTCTGATAGTAACACGGCACAATCAGTAGTAGCATGATTCATCCGAAATGTTTTGATAATATCCAATGCTTCTTTTTGGTTCACACCCTGTTTCCCTAAAATCATAAGTGTCCCGCTTAGAGCACCACACACAGAACCGTGAAGCATACCACCCCCAAAAAAGCTTCCCATTTTCTTTGCTTCTTCCGCTTCCATCCCCATTTCTGCAGCAAACGCAACCAATAACGATTGCGTACAATTACAATTTGTTGTATTACGTATTTCTCTAACCGTATCCAAATGATTCATCCTCTTTATTCTCCTTTTTCTGTTCAATAGTATTAGTATACTCTAACTATGAAAAATTTCCATAGTTTCAAACACAAAACCGGCAACGGATTATCCGCAGCCGGTTTTGTATTTAAAGATGCTGGCATCATGCAAAAAATGACTTTGTTCTTATGAACCAAGAAAAATGGCATGCATCTTACTTTTGACACGTGTCAATATACATACTATTTTTTACAATATCTTTATTATTGCAGTGCTTGCCCCAGTCGTTTAATCCCCTCGGGAATTGCATCAACAGGTGTATTCGAATAGCTCAGACGAATATAATTATTTTTATTTTTTTCCGGGAAAAAACCACTGCCAGGAACAAATGACACATTCCAAAAAGCGGTTGTCTTATTCAGCAATTCCTTGTCATCCATAAGTATTGGCAGTTTCAGCCAAACAAAGAAACCACCTTCAGGTACAACATACGAAATGGTATCCGGCAAATATTTTTTAATCGCTTCTATCATAGTATTTCTTCTTTTAAGATACACCTGACGTACAGAAGCCACTCGGGCCTTCCAATCACTATTCGTCAAATAATAATATGCTAAAAATTGATCTATTGTGCTGCTTTGCGAATCACTGGTTCCTTTCAAAAGAACATATTTCTGCAATATGGAAGTATCTGCACAGATCCAGCCAATACGCAGTCCAGGACATAGTGTTTTTGAAAAAGTACTTAAATAAATAACCATCCCGCTTGTATCAAAACTTTTTATAGGCGGTAATTTTTCTTCAGTAAAACGAATCTCACTGTATGGTGCATCCTCAATCACAGGAATACCATATACAGCTGCCAACTCCGCTATTTGTTTACGTTTTTTTAAGCTCATATAGCTCCCTGTCGGATTTTGAAAGTCAGGAATGGTATATATAAATTTGGCATCTCTATGTTTTTCTAGCGTTTGCTGCAAAGCTTCTATATTCATTCCGTCACTTTCCACCGGAATACCTATGCATTGTGCACCAGCTACTGAAAAGGTATTCAATGCCCCCAAATATGTTGGCGTTTCACAAATAACGGTATCACCCGGATTAACAAAAAGCTGAGCAGAAAAATTAATTCCCTGCTGGGACCCTGTTGTAATCATAATATTTCCAGTGTCTGTCACAACACCTGCTTCCTTCATGACGACAGCAGCCAATTTTTCCCGCAATGGCCCCAGCCCCTCTGTCGTTCCATATTGCAAAGCTTGTACTAATTCTCCTTTTGAAAAAAGCACATGGAAAGCCGTACTTATATCAGACAACGGAAATACGGCTGCATCCGGCCGCCCGGCTGAAAAAGATATCATATCCGGCTTATCATATAACGGATTTCGAATGTCTGACTGAATAAATCTTTCTACACATGTTGCATACGCTGACATACATTCCCTCCTTATATAAAAAACACAATGAGGTATTAACAAAACAGTGTTAATACCTCATTGTATACATTGCATGAAATTTTTAAAATTCCTTGTATATTCCTTCCTCGCGCTTCTTCGAAGCACCTTTGGAAATATAGGTTCCCAAAACCATAGGATACCCTTTCCGTTCAATTATTTTTTTTATATATTCCAAGTGAGGACAAGGTGGACGATGATAATTATCTGAACAAATACAGGAAGCCAAATGAATGATTATATCTTCTTTGTTCTCTTTATACCTGTTTATTTTTCGCAGCAAGTCTTCTAATTTGCCAGCCAGCCCAGCACCACAGCATCCACCGCAGGTAAACATCATATAGCGGGCATCTGCCGGATAGTTTTCAAATTTTCCGGTCCGGTCATAAAACGTTTTCATACAGGCATATCCGACACATCGCGGGCTGACAATTTGGCACTGAACAATAACAACAAGTTTACTCATATGGACTCCCCCTGTATTTATATCATATTTTAATAGTGCTATTATACAGACTGCAACAAATTATGTCCATATGGTCATCCTATTTATTCTTCCTGCTTAATGTTTTTCACAAGCTGTTGGAATTTCATGGCACTATTCAACATGATATTGATACCTATAGAAAATGCATTTTCATCAATACGGAACTTGGTGCTATGAGTAGGATAGGTATACCCTAGTTTATCATTTCCCATTCCGACAAAGTAGAAACATCCCGGAGCTTTTGTAAGATACTGAGAAAAATCTTCTCCTCCCATTCCCGGATCCATTTCAATTACCGTATCCGGACCATACAATTCGTTGGCCGCAGCAACAAGTTCCCGCGTATATTCAGGTGTGTTGTAAAGGAAATTATAACCTGTCTGATACTCACAAACGGCAGTCATCCCAAACGCCTCCGCATATGCTTGTGCAATATGTTGAATATGATCAGCAATAAGCTGTCGATTTTTCTCAGAATATGTTCGGACTGTGCCGCGGATTATTGCCGTATCAGGAATTACATTATCAGCTGTTCCTGCATGAAACTGAGTTACTGTCAAAACAGCGGTCTCTTTAGCCGGAATCTGACGTGACACAATTTGCTGCAGTGCCGTCACAATTTGTGCTGCAACCGGTATCGGATCAAGACAATTTTCCGGAGCCGAACCATGTCCGCCGCTCCCTTGAATTGTAATTCCAAAACAATCGGAATTTGCTGTCATATACCCTTCTCTGACTCCTATATGTCCTACGTTATATTGAGGAGCCGCATGCTGTCCAATAATAGCATCTACTCCATCCATGACTCCCTTTTGCACAAGTTCCTTAGCACCACCGGGAAAGTATTCTTCCGCAGCTTGAAAAATGAAGACAAAAGATCCCGATACATTTTTTTTATTTTCAGCCAATACATGTACTGCCCCAAGCAACATTGCCGTATGCGTATCATGACCGCAGGCGTGCATAATTCCCGGTCGTTTAGAAGAAAAAGATACCCCGCTTTCTTCTGGCATTCGAAGTGCGTCAATATCCGCCCGCAGCGCAATTGTCGGGCCCGGTTTATCCCCTGATAACCGGGCCACGACACCGGTTGCCGCTACCCGTTCATATGTTACTCCCGGCAAATCTTTAATTTGTTCAATAATATACTCTGTCGTCTCAAATTCTTCAAAAGACGCTTCCGGATACTCATGCAAATGTCGGCGCCATTCCTTCACCTTTGGTATAATCGAATCAACAGATTCTGCAAATACATTCATTTCTATCCCCTCTATGAATTAATTTCTTTCTTTTTCCCCAATTGTTCTGCATATTTTTGTTTATACATCGGCAACTCTTCTTCCGAGCAATATATAAAATGTTCCGGACCAATTTCGTACATATCCGCCTTAATTTCCTTCGGATATCGATGGATCGATGGATCATAGTCAATACGCCTACGCTTCCGTTCTTGCTGTAAATCTGTTAGCGGCGATGCAGAAAGCAAGGAAATAGTGTATGGATGAAGCGGACAATTATACAATTCATCTGCTTCAGCCAATTCCAAAATTTTACCATCCTTCATTACGCCGATACGGTCACTAATATATTTCACCATCGCTAAATCATGTGCAATAAAAAGATATGTCATTTCTCTTTCCTGCCGTAATTGAATGAGAAGATTGACAATCTGTGCCTGGATTGATACATCCAAAGCCGATAAACATTCGTCGGCAATAATAAAATCAGGTTTTACACACAAGGCTCTGGCAATACCGATACGCTGACACTGTCCTCCTGAAAATTCTGTAGGATACCGATTAGCATACGAACGATTTATACCGACAATGTCCATCATTTCATACACTTGCCTGTTTACTTCTTCATCCGTAGAACAAATGCCATGAACGCGCAATGCATCTCCGATAATTTTTTTCACAGGTATTCTCGGATTCAGCGAAGCAAACGGATCTTGAAAAATCATCTGCATGGATTTACGGAATTTCAGCATTTCATTTCGTCCATGAATATCCGTAATATCTTCTCCTTTGTAGATGACCCGTCCGTCGGTAATATCCTCTAATTTTATCAGCGTTCGTCCCGTAGTAGATTTACCGCTCCCCGATTCACCCACCAGTCCGAATGTTTCTCCTTTGTATATAGTGAAGGATACATCATCTACAGCCCGTACCTCACTTTTTTTTCGCGAATTAAAAATTTTATGTAAATTACGTACCGTAAGAATTGCTTCCTTTTTACCGGCCGCTTGCGGCATGGCTTCCGACATAAGCTTCACCCCCTTTATCCTTTTTCATAAAAGAATTAAAAATATGCTGCCGCCGTATAATTTCCGGCGGTGGAGTAACTTTTGGCGCATCAGGATGCAAGAGCCAAGTGGCCGCTGCATGAGAAGCACTCACCGTAAAGAAAGGCGGTTCTTCCTCAAAATCAATAGCCAATGCATATGCATTTCGAGGTGCAAAAGCATCTCCTTTAGGCATATGCAGCAAATTAGGCGGTGCTCCCGGAATGCTATACAAGGACGCATCTTTCGTATCCAAAGATGGCATAGAACAAATAAGTCCCCATGTATATGGGTGCTGCGGATTATAGAAAATTTCTTCAGCTGTTCCTATTTCTATAATGCGTCCTGCATACATAACAGCTACCCGGTCTGCCACATGCGCCACAACACCCAAGTCATGGGTAATAAATATGACCGACATATTGAGTTTTGCTTTAAGATCATCAATAAGATCCAAAATTTGTGACTGTATCGTCACATCCAATGCAGTCGTAGGTTCATCGGCAATAAGGATATCCGGCTTACAAGCCAGCGACAAGGCTATCATGACACGTTGACGCATACCGCCTGAAAATTGATGCGGATAATTCTTACAACTTTCCTCAGGATTGCGGATTCCCACAAGTCTCATAAGTTCAATTGCTTCCATCATGGCCTTATCCTTAGGCATTTTTTCATGAATCAGTATAGATTCTGCAATCTGCTTTCCTACGGTCATCGTTGGATTCAAAGAAGTCATCGGGTCTTGGAAGATCATTGCGATCTTCCTCCCCCTTATTTTTTCCATTTCCCGCTCTGATAACTCAAGCAGATTTTTACCTTGATACAATATTTCCCCTTGATCATACACTGTATTTTTTTGAGGCAGCACTCTGTTAATGGCTTTCATGGAAACTGATTTACCCGAGCCTGATTCTCCCACAATTGCCAATGTTTCCCCTTTTTTTAAATCAAAATTCACACCGCGAACGGCTGATACTTTGCCGTCTAACGTTTGGAATGATATAGTCAAATCTTTAACGCTTAAAATTATTTCGCTCATCATGCCGCTCCTCTCTGCTTGAGTAATCGCTGGAGATTCCATTATTCAAAATGCCATTCATTAATGTCATCCAATGAACCTTCCCAGAAATCTTTGATACCGCCTTTAAGGTTTTTACTTTGAGCCATGATATAATCTGTTTCATATAAAGATGTAACAAATTGATTATCCCGCATATATTTTTGAATTTCAACATATGCCGTTTTGCGCTGATCTGCCGAAGTCATTGCAGCCGCCTTTAACATCATGTCCGTAAGTTTTGGATCATCCGTGTGTGCGAAGTTGCTGCTGCCGCCGGGAATAAAATATGAACTGTAATCCGGATCTGCCGTAAGTCCGTATCCCAAAAGCAACAGTTCATAATCGCCTTTTTTAGCATTTCCAAGAACAGTAGGGAAATCTAATTTTTGTTGCTTTACATTCAATCCAATAGCCTTAAGATCTTGTTGAATCAGATCTGCGGACTGTTCACGCAATACATTTCCCAAAGGCACCTGCAATGTTAATTCTTTCGATGTATCAAATCCGGAAGCAGCTAATTCTTCCTTAGCTTTAGCAGGATCATATGGCAGTGGTTCCACGCTCTTATCATAAACCGGGCTAGCCATAGTATATACGGTCGGAACTACCTGTGCTGTTCCCTTATAAAGCTGATCAACAAGTTGTTTTCTATTGATGGCCATTGTAACTGCACGACGGAACTTAACATTAAACATAGGATTGTTGTTATTTACTTCCAAATACTGTCCTGCAAAAGAAGGTGCTGTTTTAACAATCAATTTACTGTCTTTTTTCAAAACATCTAAGTCCTTGACAGGAATGACACCTATACCGCCACCCGCTGCTAACTGTACATTGCCGGACTTAAGTTCCGTTACAAGGTTAGTCCCATTCATCACTCGAATAAATATTTTTTTCAATTTTGGGGCACCCTTGTAATAGTCTTCATTGGCTGCATATTCAACATGATCATTAGTAACGTAAGCCACAAACTTATATGCACCACTAGTTACTGTCGGTTTTGTTGCTACCTCTGAATTAGCAATAGCTGCCGGATCAATCTTTTCAAATACATGTTTCGGTACAATATATACTTCAAACCCTAACATACTTTTTAAATAATTGGGATCTACAGGCGCTTTTGTCTTAAAAACAACCGTTTTTTCATCCTTGGCTGCAAGTCCCGGAATCGCATCGCCGCTGACTAATTTTCCTTTATCATCTACACCTTCCAACATATTAATATACGTTCCTTTAGAGGTTTCTACCTTAGGATTCGCTATTAAATTAAGTGTATACACTACGTCAGCTGCGGTAACAGGTGTACCATCTGTCCATTTTGCTTTAGGATTAATTTTAATAGTAAAATTTTGATTATCCTGAGATTCAAAACTTTCTGCTAATTGTGGTGTAAATTTATTAGGTTCCGGCATTCCCAGCAATGTGTCATACATAAAACGAATTGCAAACTGTCCGGCAATCCCAGGATTAAACAACGGATTAAATGAATCCGGCGCATTTGTCATTCCAATATACAAGGTATCCCCCGTTTTTCCGCCAGCTCCACCTTTGTTTCCGCCGCATCCGCTAAGCATAGCTACACCTACCAACATAGAAACACCCAAAATAAGACTTCTCCGTTTACGCATCCAATTCAACAAGCCCATGATCATACCCCTTTCTTATTTTCATACAAAATATACAATGCTGTTTTCTATTTTGAATCTCCATCTATCGCTTCATTAAGTCCGTCACCCAAAAAGTTTATTGTAAGTACAGCAATAAGGATAGCAATTCCCGGTGGAATCCAACGCCAAGGTTCTTCTGATAAAATAGTAATAGACTGAGCACTCGTCAACATATTGCCCCAACTAGCTGCCGGCGGCTGTACCCCCATTCCCAGAAAACTCAAAGAAGCTTCAATGAGAATAGCCGATGCAATACCAAACGTACAATTAACGAGAATCGGTGATAATACATTTGGCAAAATATGTTTGAATACAATAGTTCCCGGGGAATAGCCGGTAACAATGGCAGCCGACACATAGTCCATTGATTTAACACGAAGTACTTCGCCCCTGACCAATCGACAAATAGGCGGCCATCCCATAAGTCCCATTACCAACATAACGGTTATCATATTCGGCCCTATTAAACTAACGATAACAAGAATAATCATAAATTGCGGATACGCCATAAACACTTCCGTAATCCGCATAATAATACCATCAATCACCCCGCCAAAATATCCCGATAAAAGGCCCAAGGTAATGCCAATCGCTGCATAAATAACTACTGATCCGATGCCGACAATCAGAGATACCTGAGAACCATAAATCAAGCGGCTCAATACGTCACGCCCTACATCATCAGTCCCCAGCAAATGTGCAATTGATGGAGCTTCGTCAAAAGCACCTACTGTCTGTACCGGATCATATGGAGAAATAACCGGAGCGAGTACTGCCAAGAGTATAATCGCAAAAAACAAGAACATACTCCAATACGCTACTCGATTCTTACAGAAACGCCGCCATGTAATTTTTCCCCAAGATTCGACTTTTTCCGCAGTCTTCTTCTGTGCCTCTTTTTCTTCTTGAATAAATTCCGGATTAAACTGGCCTAACATGCCGTTTTGATGAACTAAAACTAATTTTTCCGCATCCATATACGCTTCCCCCTTTATTTACTGTATTTGATTCGCGGATCAATGACGGCATACATGATATCCACCAATAGATTAGCTGCCAGTACAGCAACCGCCGATAAAATAACAATAGCCATCAGTATCGGGTAGTCACGCGAATTAATAGCAGCAACAGTCAATGAGCCAATTCCCGGCCATTGGAAAATCTGTTCCGTTATAACGGCACCACCAATAACCTTAGGAAGATCCGTCCCAATAACTGTAACAATGGGAATCAGAGAATTACGAAAAACATGAGCAGATAAAATTTGTTTCTGGTCCAATCCTTTTGCCAAAGCTGTACGAATATAGTTTTGACTTAATACATCCAATACACTCGCCCGGACATACCGAATCATATTAGCAGAAAACTGTGATGCCATAACAATTACTGGTAAAACAAGGTGCATCATTCTATCACCCATATCATTTTCTGCTCCGAGAACTGTCATGCCGCCGGTCGGGAAAATATCAATTTGAACAGCAAAGAGATAAATCAGGGCCAATCCTAAAAAAAACGGTGGAAAAGATACATTGAAAAATGTCCAGCCAATAATAGCTCGGTCGACCCAGGAATTTTTACGTAACGCTGCTATTATTCCTAAGGGAATTGCCGATACATAGGCTACAATCAAACTAATACTCATAAGTATTAACGTTGGGCTAAGACGCTGCCCGATAATTTCCAGTACAGGCTGCCGATTACCAAAGGAAAATCCCATATTACCACTTAAAAAATTTCCAATCCAATCTACATACTGTACGACTAACGGTTTATCCAATCCTAATGCTGCTCTTGTAATTTCGACCTGAGCCTGTGTCATATCCGGTGTAATATACATATCTGCCGGGTCACCCGGTGTCAGGTGTACCAGGACGAATGCACCTACGGATATAAGAAAGAGGACAGGAATCGAAATAGCCAGTCTTTTTAAAATATACATACCCACTTGCATTTCCCCCCTTTAAATAATTGCGTTATCATCATATGGTCCTCCATGAATTAGTCATGTAGATATTAATTTTAACCACCCCATCTCTTAAATAAATAAACAAAAAGCAATGGCGTCCCTATAGCGTCATTGCTTTGATTTATTATTACACTAATTAATTTAATAGTCAAGTATATTATTTATAATATTTAATTTATTACAAATCTGTATGATGATATTTTTTATACTCATGCTTCCTTTTTTGCTCTTTTATATGATTCACCAATCTGCCCACTTGGATTTCTCCCCATACTTGTGCTATACTACATATGTACCGCACAGCATGGGGACGTAAAGGTTTCGACGGTGGCGGTTGTATCATAAATAGCGAGCCGGGGTTTCATCTGCCCGTAAATCGGTGAAAACGTTAAATTAAACGCTAAAGAAGAAAATTTTGCCTTAGCTGCTTAATGCAGCTAACGTCTCTTTCTGCTAATCCTGCGTGCAGATTGCAGACGTCATCTAGCGGGATACCTATCAACTTTGCCTGAAAGCTGACAAGGGAATCTTACAGGCTGGAGCAGTTTAGTTTGTCCTTGTACGAACGCTGCTTAAGATAATCAACAAGGTCTGCGCTCGGAGAAGTTTATGGGGCAGCGTTATCGGACAGGAGTTCGACTCTCCTCGTCTCCACCATTTATATGTACAAAAAATGAAGAATGCTTTTTGCAGTTCTTTTCCCCAATAGAAATCCGAATGATTTTCAAAAAATCATTCGGATTTCTATTTTTAATTTAGTTATGTAGTTTTGAAAACAAACGATTCCCCTGAATGTAGCTATTACTATAATACTTCAGATATGTATGCCGCAAAAAAAGCCCTATAGTATATATACTAATTCATCTATACCATAGGACCATGCAGTATTGCTAAATCATCGATTCACCTATAGACGATTGTCTCAGCCTTTCCATATTACGGCATACCGAGTATATTACTGCTTACTGATTATTTTATACTTTCCCCTCCATACCAAACAGCAGCATATATTTTTTTATGTTTTTATATGCTCCTTCAACAGCTGCCGCACTAAAGTCAAAATACCCCGCGTCAGGTTTTACTGCCGCCGTATTTCGTATATAAGCAGCAACACTATCATATGATGCCGTCGCAATATTGATTTTGCGGATTCCATGATGGATACAATCCCAAAAATTTTCCCGTGTAAGTCCCGTACCGCCATGCAATACCAATGGACACTCCACGACTGAAGCAATTTCCTTCAGCCGTCCAATATGCAGCTTTGGCCTTTGTTTATAATGACCATGAGCCGTTCCAATTCCAATTGCTAAGGCATCCACGCCTGTTTCTTCAATAAACTGTTCCGCGCCCTCAACGGTAGTAAGCAGTTCATCCTCACTGTACGTTTCTTTCGCTCCGCCAATACAGCCAACTTCTCCCTCTATTTCTGCTCCGTAAGAATTACATAATTCCTTGATTCTCCGCGTCATTGCTATATTTTGTTTCAACGGATATTTAGATCCATCAAACATAACTGATGTAAATCCTAATTTCAATGCCAGCTCTATTGTCCCCTGCGTTGTTCCATGATCAAGATGGACAGCGACAGGAACTGATGCTTGCCGTGCCGCAGCCAGCATCAACGGGCCTAATACAGATAATGGCGAATATGCCAGTCTGCTTTCAGCAATCTGCAGCAATAAAGGTGCCTGAAGTTCTTCTGCCGCTTTAACTGCTCCCAAGGTCATTTCCATATTAGAAACATTAAAGGCTCCTATCGCATATGAATTATCTCGTATAGGAGAAAGGAGTTTACTCATTTTCACAAGTGTCATATTCAACTATCCTCTTCTCTAATAATATTATTCATTATACTATTCTTTTCTCTTTGTAATGTCAAGAAAGAATATGATATATAACAATACAGCAACCAGAGTTACACTACGATTCCCTCCAAAACAATCTTTCCTGTATCGACACGCAAATTTCCAGACTGCTTTTGCATAATCAACAATACATGCTAAGCACCACAAAATAAAGACAATTTTTAAGCACATATAAATGTTATATATAAACGACAATCATCCGTATTTTTTATAACATATAATTTTAATGTTAAAATGTAAATATATAAAAGAAAAGCACCTGTCCGATACATATCGATACAGGTGCTTTTCCAAAGGTGGATGTATTATCTATCTATATGAAGGATGGAGGTTTCAGGGTTTACCTCTTTTTACTCTTGCTAACTTTGACAGACGCTAAAAATGTAGTATACTGTAAAAATTACTTGAGTATATATGATGATAAATTTTTATTATCATTTTTAACATATCATCATGCTTAATAGGATTATAAAGTACTATTTCTTCTTCTGCAATATATACACCTATATTTTCTTTAAAAAAAGGTAGTACCACCCGAGAGTCAAATTCAAAAAACATCTATTTTATCAAATGTATCACCATTTTTTCAGGTGGCACTATAATAAGTACCACTTTTGTTTTAGGCTCTTTGCATAACTTATTTCTATATGAATAGAGGAAAATAAAATGAATATATATATTTTTTACACCTTATTAAGTCAATTCATTTGGGGATTATTACCCTTGTTTTGGCTGCTGCTCCATCAAATTTCCCCTTTATATACATTAGCAACACGAATTATTTGGTCTGCAGCCTTATGCTTTGTTTTAATTTTACAAAAAAATCTGCTGCCGGAACTAAAACATACGTTAGTAGATAAAGCGCAATGGCCTTACATTATGGGAGCTTGTATTTCTATCACGTTAAATTGGGGAACGTTTATTTATGCCATTACGCAAGGCTTCATTTTACAAACCAGTTTGGCTTATTTTATGAATCCTATCGTAGTCATTCTCTTCGGCGCATTTTTATTCCATGAAAAACTGGAATGGCTGCAACGTATTTCCATTATTTTGGCTGCTGCAGGTGTACTTGCTGCATTTTTTTTATATGGTCAATTTCCATATCTAGCTCTTACTATTTGTTTTTCTTGGTCTTTTTACAGCATGATGAAAAAGAAAATACGTTTAGAAAGTCAAGTATCTGTATTTATTGAATCCGTATCCATGGTGCCTTTTTCCATTTTATTTATCATTTACAGTGAATATACGACCATTGGAGCATACGGAATACTGCATGGTTGGGAATGGCTTCTTCTGCCTATGACCGGAATTGTTACAGCGGTTCCCATGATGCTTTTCACAGCAGGTGTCAAAGGCACTCCTTTTACAGTTTCAGGTATATGTATGTATTTTTCTCCCAGCATGGCACTAATTATCGGACTTTGTACCGGAGAAACATTAACAACGCCGCTGCTTATAACTTTTATCTGCACATGGATTGCCATCGCCCTTTATCTACTTGGTTTATTTCATACAATGCACCGTATGCGAAATAATGCAATAAAAAGAGTCACGAAAATGTAGTGCCCCTATAACGTTAGACCAAAGCGTAGCAACATTATTGTTGTTGCGTTTTTTTTGCGCAGTGGTATGTCTGAGTCGATAATCAATCGGATTCACTCATCAAAGGATAGGTCCGACCATAGTATATCTCTTGTTTCAACAGGCCAAAAAAATTTTCCATACCCCTGTTATCAAAACACGTTTCCTTATGAGACATGCTCCGGAAAATTCTTTTTCTCCTTTAATTGATTGACAAATGGTTTCATTTGATAGACCCAGCCCTGACCAGAATAACATGCACAACGCTACGGACAATCAGCAGTTACTTTACTGACTTCCTCTAACGCTGCTGTCATTCCTTGAATCGAAGGGATGCTCCGTAATGCGATAACTAAGGATCTCGCGGTTATATACATTGAGAATTGAATCGAACGACAGAATTTCCAGTCTCAGTTTTTAAACGATTCGCGACACACACTTCTGATTCACTAACAAGCCTTGTTCACGTAATTTCTTATAGATACGGTAATGTCCAAAATCTTTATTTGTGAATCGAATGACTTTGATTATCTTTCCAGTGCGGTGTTCCGTGCCGGACAGGTGAACCGCCTTTGCCAATACATGTAGGTTACCTTCATGGCACGAACAACATCGTATTCTAGCAAAGTAGTGATAAGCTCCTGCATTTGTATTAATAAAATAACTTCCAGCGTCTTGTTCACTTCTTTCAAGACGCTTACAGCTTCCTGTGTTAACATTTTGGTCGATGCGGCACAGTAGGTCAAAGTGGGGATACCATTGCAAGCCAGTGCGTAGATTGCTTTCGCCTTGGATTCACTTACGTGGTATCCTTTTTTTCGCTCAATAGCAATACCTGCGGATGAACTGAGCCTCGCTTTTTCTAGTGATGTTGTCAACATACCAGTATTCTACAGTTAGCGATACGGACAGAATCCAACTTATCCGTTTTACCTTTGCATATTGCCGTAGAAACATATTTTTTCATCACCAACAGATTGATTACACTCACAAATAATCCGGCCTCTTTTAAACTGGAAAGCAGTGGTAAATGGTATGCTCCCGCAGCTTCCATTCCGATGCTAACTTCTCCTTCCAGGGATTGGCTACGAGCTACCAATGCACGAATATCTAGTTCGATATGCTGTATTTCCTATGGTGAAGCAACAACCTCGCCATAGGGTCTGAGAATGCAGACTGTGCTTTTTCCCTTGGACACATCACTTCCTACACTTGTCATTTTGAACCTTTCTGAATAAAGTATGTAATTGGAATCCCATCTGCACTTATTGCGATTCAATTTGATTCGTTATACGAAATCCCATGTGGGTTTCAACCTGGTTAATCGAATGTTTACAATACGGGATGGCTGGCAGTTTTCATGTCGGAGGTTTCGCTCCCAAAAAGCCCACGCCAGACCAATTACTTCCCTTATTGTAAAAGAATAAGCGCAAATGTGAAACACCCGTCGGTGTCTTACATTTACGCTTTTTATAGTACCAAATTAACCCTCATACGCTAGATTTTTCAAATCTAACTTATGGCGGCAGTTCAAGAACAACGTAACTCTTTTTTATTTATGCACCTATATGAGACTACAATTTAAACAATAAACCAGTGCATAAACAACATGGCAACACAAGCATTGATACCACTGCTAACCATAAGCAGCGGCCAATATTTCACCGGAACGTCGGCGACTCCAAGAAGACGCCCCATATACTGCAATTGCGCTCCGATAAGAAAATAAGCAGGAGCCATAATCGTAATGTGCACAGGGTCCAACATTCCATTCGCTGCCATACTGACAGTCAATCCTACCGCAGCAGAACTGGATAGCCACGTCGTAAGCAATACAGTTATCGCTTCTCCTGGAAGTCCGAAAACAGCCATGACCGGTCCGAATAAGGTACCCAATACTTTCATTACTCCGAGAATATTTAATATTTCAGCAATTGTATACGCCATCAAAATATTAGGCATCAAATTGTTAACAGCAATTTTCCATCCCTTGCGGGCTCCTATAATAAAAATATCAATAGGATTATTTGTTTCATTTGTTTGTTGTGTTGCATCTGCCATAATTATGCTTCCCCCTATCCTGCGTCTTGTACTTTTTCATTTTGAAAATCTTTTTTATATACTGTATTTAACATAATCTGTACAAATTTTGCACCGGTAAATTTCAATACGAACATAACCACTAACGGCAGCCATATGGGACATACTAAAAAAGCAAAATAAGCGGATCCAATAGTAAAATAATTACTGATAAGCCCTGCCCCGGAGTACTGCCAAGCACTAATAATAATCAACTCTTTTTTTGTTATTAATTGGTCATCGTAAAGCCCCTTCGTTAAGGCTGCTCCCGCATCTGTACTTTGTAAATCAGTAATGAGGGCCAGCCCGGTCAACCCCGGAATACCCAAGAACGGACGAAGCAGCGGAGTTAGTAAGCGATGAGCCGCCTTAATCGCACCATAATGAGAAAATACCTCTAAAAAGCCTAATGCCAGCATTACCCCCGGAGCGAGCGATATCGCAAATAAAAATCCTGCTCGAGCACCCGTGCCTCCAGCACCCAGAAAATTATTTACTTCCGGCTTTTTCATGGTACCAAAAGCTCCTGACAACGTTGTAAAATCCATTGCACTCAACCATTTCAGGCCTTCCAGCTTCATGAAAACTCCGGAAAAAAATAATACAGCAACAAGTAACGCTATATACCCTTTGACACCAATATGTCCGAATTTCACACCTTCAGTTCTAAGTTTTGCAGCTCTTGCTGCTTTTTCTTCTGCAGCACCTGCTTGTGGTTGTTGACTTTCATTTGTTGAATCTTGAGTATCCACGTGTACTCCTCCTTTAGTTAAAAAGTATAATTATATATTTGACATGAATTAAAGTGTATATAATTATATGAATATAGTCAATAGTAACATCCTTATTTAAAGCTGTTTTTCATTATATAAGTTAAGTATTTAACATTTTAATATTTGCATGATATAATTATAAATATTAAATTTTAGGGGGAATTGCATGTCCAGAGTATTAGATGTATATAATTATTTACATACCATTCCTGAATTAGGAATGCAAGAAAGAAAAACATCTGCTTTTCTAGCTGATCAGCTGGAAAATGCCGGTTATATCGTTACACGCAATATAAACAACGCAACCGGTGTTGTGGGAATATACGATACGGGAATAACCGGACCTACATTAGCATTGCGGGCCGACATGGATGCTTTAGGCCATATGATAAACGGAAACTTATGTGCCCGCCACTCTTGTGGTCATGATGCCCATTGCTCCATGGTTTTAACTGCTTCCGAAAATCTAATTCAGTCCCACACCTTAAAAAAAGGAAAATTGAAAATCATTTTTCAACCTGCTGAAGAATTAGGAACCGGTGCAATTTCTTTATTAGAAGGCGGTGTTCTTGATGATGTCGATATGATATTAGGCCTTCACTTGCGTCCTAAATCAGAAGTCCCGCTCGGTCAAGCCACTCCGGCAATGTATCATGCTGCCAGCCAACGTTTAAAAGCAGTTGTGCATGGAACCCGTGCGCACGGTGCCCGCCCTCATCTTGGCGTCAATGCAATTGAGGCCGCTTCGTTGGCGATCATGTCAGTTGCCACTATCCGCATGGATCCCAACATCTCCTACAGTATTAAACCTACACAATTTGATTGCAATTCGGGTGTAACAAACGCAATTCCTGACGAAGCAACTATTATCTGGGATGTTCGAGCTGAACAAAATGATATAATGGCAACTCTTTTGACTAAGGCAAAACAGGCTATTGAAAATGCCAGCCTTTCTATGGGTGCTGCAGCTGATGTCTCTTGGTATAACCTGGTACCTGCTGCCGTATATACCGATGATGCAATTGCTTTATATACAGAAGCAATTGAAGCTGTACTAGGTAAAAAAGGAATATGTGATCCCGGAAAGACAGCGGGTGGTGAAGATTTTCATAATTTTATTTTACAGAAACCGCATCTTCATGCTGGTTATTTTGGACTTGGCTGTGATCTCGAACCGGGACTTCATCATCCGGATATGCATTTCAATACAGCTGCACTTGCCACAGGTACAGCTATTCTTGAATATGCTGCAAAAAAATATTTAGGGTAAAGGAGTTTTTACTATGTCCAATGTATTGACACATTACAACTATTTGCATGCTATTCCCGAACCTGGATTGCAGGAATTTAAAACTGCCGCATATTTAGCAGCTAAGCTAGAAGCCGCTGGCTATGCAGTTACCTGCCATATCGGTGGTGCAACAGGAATCGTTGGCACATATGACAGCGGTCTCCCCGGTCCTGTACTCGGCATACGCGCAGATATGGATGCGCTGACACATATTATAGACGGAAAAACCATACAGCGTCATACCTGTGGCCACGATGCTCATTGCGCAATGCTGCTTACCGCCGCAGAAGAAATTATAGCAGAAAACTCTATAAAAAAAGGGAAACTAAAAATTATTTTCCAGCCTGCTGAAGAAACCGGCGCTGGTGCTAAAATCATGCTGGAAGCAGGTGTCATCGATGACATTGATATTTTATTAGGAATGCATATACGTCCTATCCAAGAATGCCGCAGTGGTCAAATCATTGAGGCTATGTATTATTCCTCTTCCTGTACTATAAAAGCCATCATCAAGGGAATTCCCGCTCACGGTGCCCGCCCTCATCTCGGAGTCAATGCAATTGATGGCGCTATTGCTGCTATCACAGCAGTAAATGCAATACACATGAACCCCGTCGTCGCTTGCAGCGCCAAATGTACCCGCTTTCTCTGTGATTCCGGTGTAACTAATGCTATTCCCGAACGTGCCGCTATTACGTTTGACATTCGGGCCCAATATAATGATACAATGAAAGAACTCAAGGAAAAAGTAATTCGAGCTATTCACGCAGGCGCCGCCACGGTCGGAGCCACGGTCGAAAGTCTGGAAATTCCCACAGAATTGCCGGCCGCCGAACTTGATCCTGAAATTACTAAAATACTAGGAGATATCATAGTTGAATCCTTTGGCAAAGAAGCACTGTGTCCACCCTTTACTACTCCAGGCGGGGAGGACTTCTTCTGGTATACCTCAAAACTTCCCCATCTAAAAGCTGGATTTACGGGGCTGGGAGTAGATGCAGAACCCGGACTTCATCATCCTGATATGCACTTCGATCTATCGGCTCTGGAAAATGGCGTTATTATTCACAAAAAATCGATTACAAAATTCCTCAATGAGCCCTGTACTGATTAGAAAAATTTAGAATACCGTTATTGTTAAAAATGCATAATAGAAGTTTTTTTTGTTCTTTAATTTATATATTGATATTATATATTTCGACTAAATTATGATATACTATCTATATTAATCTTAAACTAAGCCATATATCCTAATTGGCGCATATAGTTTGTATTCTATAATTATATGCTTAAAGAAAGGTGGTTTTTAAATGAAAGAAGTTGTAATCGTAAGTGCCTGCCGTACTGCAGTTGGTAAATACGGCGGAGCCTTCAAAAATGTTCCCGCTGTTGATTTAGGCGCTGTTGTAATTGAAGAAGCCGTCAAACGTGCAGGAATTTCAAAGGATATTATTGATGAAGTACTTATGGGTAATGTACTGCAAGCCGGTTTAGGGCAAAATCCAGCCCGCCAGGCCATGATCAAAGCCGGTCTGCCTGTAAAAGTTCCTGCATTAACAGTAAATAAAGTTTGCGGATCAGGTTTGCGTACCGTATCTATGGCTGCACAGTTCATAAAAGCAGGTGATGCTGATTGTATCGTAGCCGGTGGTATGGAAAATATGTCGGCTGCTCCCTATACTATTCCTAATGCTCGCTGGGGATACCGCATGGGAAATGGCCAGCTTGTTGATGTTATGATCAAAGATGGCTTATGGGATGCTTTTAATGATTATCATATGGGTGTTACCGCTGAAAATGTTGCTAAGCAATTCGATGTCAGCCGTGAAGCACAGGACGAATTAGGATTGCGTTCTCAGGTTAAATCTTGTGAAGCCATAAAAAATGGTGATTTCAAGAGTCAAATTGTTCCGGTTGTCGTGCATGGCAAAAAAGGGGATACTATCATTGACACTGATGAATTTCCGCGTGAAGGCTCTACCAAAGAAAATCTCGCCAAATTGAAACCTGCCTTTATTAAAGACGGCACGGTTACAGCTGGCAATGCTTCCGGAATTAATGATGGTGCTGCCGCATTTGTTATTATGTCTGCTGATAAAGCTGCTGAACTCGGTCTTAAACCGTTAGCCAAAATTGTAAGCTATGCTTCGGCTGGTGTTGACCCAGCTATTATGGGTACCGGTCCGGTTCCTTCTTCACGTAAGGCACTTGAAAAAGCGGGTTTGGACGTTAAGGACATAGACCTCTTTGAATTGAATGAAGCCTTTGCTGCGCAAGCAGTATATTGCTGCCGTGAATTAGGCGTTGATATGAACAAAGTCAACATTCATGGCGGTGCTATTGCCATCGGTCACCCAATTGGTGCTTCTGGCGCTCGTATTCTTACCACTCTGCTCTATGGATTACAGGAGGTCGATGGAAAATATGGTCTTGCCTCTCTTTGTATCGGTGGAGGGCAAGGTACTGCCTGCATCGTAGAACGTATCAAATAGTCGTTGATTTTAATCTGCAAAAAGCATGGATTATAAAAATCCATGCTTTTTTTTGTAGATTTATAATTTTTCATGATATAATTTACTTATGGAAATAAGCATTAGTATTCTAATAATTTATTAAAATACTTTCTCATGTGAAAGATAAATTAAAATAAAATTAAAATGTTCTTTTTCTATTGCATTATTTTGTGAAAAAATGTACTATATTATTGTTAGATTGTGAAAAACAGAACGATAAAAATATATTTCATTATTCCTGTAATTTTACCTTTTTTTGTATAAATATATACAATGGTTTTAAGCAGCAGATATACTCTACTAGCTAAAATATATCTCATTATTTCACATTCAGAAAGGGTGGTTTTCAAATGAAAGATGCTGTTATCGTAAGTGCTGCACGTACTGCTATTGGTAGCTTCAACGGTGCCTTCGCTGATGTTCCCGTAGTAAATCTTGGTGTTACTGCAATTAAGGGTGCTTTAGATCGTGCTCAGAATGTACCTCTCGACCAAATTGACGAAGTATTGTTCGGTAATGTAATTCAGGCCGGTCAAGGACAAAATACAGCTCGTCAGGCTATGCTTCATGCTGGCATACCCCAGGAAGTTCCCGCTCTCACCGTAAACAAACTGTGTGGTTCCGGACTTCGTTGTATCTCCTTAGCTGCACAGCAAATTCAGTTAGGTGATGCAAATATCATCGTAGCCGGTGGTATGGAAAACATGAGCAACGCTCCTTATGCTATTGCTAAAGGCCGCCGCGGATATCGCATGGGCAACGGCGTATTCGAAGACTTACTGCTTCGTGATGGCTTAACTTGTACGGAAAACAATTATCACATGGGTGTAACTGCCGAAAATATCGCCAAACGTTTCGGTATTTCACGTGAAGATCAAGATGCATTATCACTTCGTTCTCAACAGCATGCTTATGCCGCTCAACAAGATGGTACTTTTGCTCGTGAAATCGTTCCTCATATAGTTCACAAGAGAAAGGGCGATGTCGTTGTTGATAAGGATGAATTTATCCGTCCAAACTGCACCGCTGCAGATCTTGCTAAATTACGTCCTGCTTTCATCAAAGACGGTACGGTTACAGCTGGTAATGCTTCCGGTATCAACGATGGCGCTGCAGCTCTCGTTATTATGTCCGCTGATAAAGCAAAGGAATTAGGGCTCAAACCATTAGCCAAAATTCTTAGCTGGGCTTCTGCCGGCGTTGAACCCGCTATCATGGGTACAGGTCCGGTTCCAGCTTCTCGCAAAGCACTCGCCAAAATTGGTATGAGTATTGACGATATGGATGTTATTGAATTAAATGAAGCTTTTGCAGCACAAGCTGTATATTGCTGCCGCGAATTAAAAGTAGATATGGATAAAACAAATATCTATGGCGGCGCTATTGCGCTGGGCCATCCAATTGGATGTTCTGGTGCACGTATTATGGTTACCCTTCTTAACGGATTGCAGGCTCGTGATGGTGAATTTGGCTTAGCTGCTCTCTGTATCGGTGGTGGTCAGGGTACTGCTTGCGTTATCCAACGTTTAAAATAATTTAATTTTCAGATAAATATAAAAAGCATGAATTCTTCGGAATTCATGCTTTTTATATTTATCTGAAATACTACATCACTTGTTTTAAGAAATTTTATAATAAATATACGATTCCAACTTTTATGATACCGCCGCTTTGTAACATTTTCATTTTTTAGACAACGGCTATATAAATTATATATAGCCATAAATTCATTTTTTTTACTTTTTATAAATTTAACTATTTAATTTTATATATAAAAATGATAAAATAAATTGATTTTAAAATTTCAAAGTATATAATTATTTTATTTATCTTAAAGAAAGAAGGACTGATAATGAAAACTGCATGTCGTAAAATGTCTGTTGTCCAGCTCACCTTCGTGACAGCTGCCAATATGCTTGGTGCCGGCATCATTATGCTGCCAACCAAACTCGCCCAAGTAGGAACTATTTCTATTATATCATGGGTTATTACTTCTTTAGGCTCCTTAGCCTTGGCTATGACTTTCGCCAGATGTGGAATGTTTTCTACAAAACCCGGTGGAATGGGCGGTTATTCTGAATATGCGTTTGGACGAATAGGACATTTTATGGCAAATTATTCCTATGCTGTTTCTATCGTTATTGCGAATGTAGCTATTGCCATATCTGCCGTAGGATATGGTGCCGAGTTTTTCGGTATTATACTAACTCCTCTGCAAACGTGCATATATACAATATCTTTACTTTGGCTCGGTGCTATTTTAAACTTCAGTGGCACACGCCAATCAGGCACACGCAGTACTATAACCATTTGGGGTGCTATACTTCCCGTTTTAGGGATCAGCATTATTGGCTGGTATTGGTTTGATCCTTCTTTATGGATATCTGCCTGGAATCCCAATGACGTACCTTTAGGCGATGCTATCGGTAACTCTATTGCGCTGACATTATGGTCTTTCCTTGGATTAGAATCGGCCGCTGTTAATATGGATGCTGTAGAAAACCCGCAAAAAAACGTTCCTATCGCAACGTTTGTCAGTACTGTCGCCGTAGCAATTATTTACGTTGCTTCTACTAATGCCATATTTGGAATCGTTCCCAATGATATTATTTTAGCTTCTAACGCACCTTTTGGTATCGCATTTTCCTATATGCTGGGTTCTACAGCCGGAAAAATCGTCATGGGCCTTATGGTCATTTCCTGCGCAGGCTCATTGCTTTCCTGGCAATTTACATTAGCCAGAGTATTTAAGACTAGTGCAGAACGCGGATTATTTCCAAAGATATTTGCTAAAGTAACAAATGCCGATGCCCCGATTCAAGGAATGATTATCATACTGTTTATGCAGATGTGCTTATCTCTTATGACTATTAGTCCTACCTTAGCAGCTCAATTTGAACTTTTAGCAAATTTAGCTGTTGTGACAAATATCATTCCTTATATTCTTTGTGCCGCAGCACTTAAGTCCATATTAACAAAAAACCACATAAACAATAAAATCTGCAATAGAAATCTTGCCTACTTTTTGGCAAGTATATCCATCATATATTGCGTATACGCACTGACCACAACAGAGGAAGCGGCCTTTATCGGCGGCGTCATTGCCGCCGGAATAGGGCTTGTCGGTTATGCCGTTAAATTTAATCTGCACAAGCAGCCATTTCCTATAGAAGATCATATAAAATAAAAACATGGAGTGTATACATATACCTCAATGAATCCATAAAAAAAGAGCTGCGAATTATATTCTCAGCTCTTTTTTATCTAATAAATAAGGCGGGTAACTATCCCTCCATACTGTCTCTAAATGCCAGTATTACTATATTGCTTACGGCAACAGCGATGGTAATTACAATTGCTTCATACACAAAGGGAGAAAAAAATACCAGAAAATTATTTTGCAATACGGGCATCAGCGTAAATACAATGGTTCCCATGATAGCAGTCTTTGTATTAAAGACCATAACATTGATAAATATCCAGACAACTCCCATCACGAAAATTCGAACAAAGGAAAGGATATGCATTCGCAGTGTCATAGACGAATTCTTTTTTGGATAAAAATAAAATGCAAAAGTTGCCAGAACAAAAACAGCAAAAAGGTATACCATACTGCTCATAATAATCGCTACGCCCATCAGAATTTGTCCAGATAAATCGGTAGTAGAGACAGCTGGAAATAAAAACATCCCCAGTAGCGAACAAGGCAGCGGCAAACTATATAAAACAGGATCCAGAAATTCAGAATACCAAAAACTTCGTCTTCGTTCATGCCAATATGAAAACAAATTGGCAAAACCATATTGCAAAAAAACCAAAAAAATCATCCAAATCGTATACAATACCAGTCTTCCCGCATATATCTTCCAGATAGGAAAGGCCATAACTCCATTCAAAATCCCTAATCCGATAAACATTCCCACAAAACCGCCATATAAAATAAAGGGAATACGCACATATGGCGATTCCCCCTTTTTTTTCACTTGGCGATAACGAAATACAGCGGGTACAAAAATAGATAGCAATAAAAATAATAATAAAGAAATAGTAACAAGTCCCATGCGGTCTGTAGAAAATGCACCAAAAGGAATAGGTATTATCCACAAAAGCAGCCAAATGACATGCTCTATCCTGCCTGCCAGCTTATTTCTCATGAACGCCTCCTGTTACAGCCGTATCCATATATCGCAATTGCGTAAGGATAAACGCTCCCAACATAGTCATACTAACTTCCACATACATAAAAATAATAAAAACAATATCACGTGCTAATGTCGGCCATTCCCAAAAAGAAGAATTTTTCCATATGTCTTCTATTTCTAAACTAAATACTAATAATGTTACAGCAGCTACAATCCACATAATAACATAAGAACGCCGGCAGATAAAACGCTGCTGTCTTCCAAAACGCGCTTCATCAAACCCCAGATACAGCAAAGGAATGCAAAAATACAGTACATTATAGGAAATAAGTGCTACTACCGCACTGGATCCATTATGTATCGTATATGCGCCAATTGGTATCGGTATAATAAAAAAACACATAAAAACACATTGACGCAAGATATCACGCCACCAACTCATTGTTCTACCTCCAACTGCTTTATTTCATACCTATTAGTATACCAGATTTTTAGTAAAAAAGCACAGGATATTTGCACACTTCCTATGATTCCTGTTATAATAAATAAATAGATTAAAGGAAGGTACATGATACTTATGGCAAAAACATTTCAGGCTCTCGGGATTACTCCCGCTCTTATAGACATATTAAAAAAACAAGGCATACATTCGCCTACAATGATTCAGGAACAATCCATTCCTTCTATCTTTAAAGGGCGGAATATATTAGCACAGGCACAAACAGGTACCGGAAAAACGTATGCATTTTTACTGCCGGCATTACAACAAATTCAAGTCAATATTCATATGGAGCAGGTTTTAATTATTTCCCCCACCCGCGAACTAGCGAAGCAAACCGCTGATGTTGCACAAATATTTGCAGCATCACTAGGAATTGATGTACTTAGTTTAATCGGCGGAAAAACAATTGAAAACCAATTACAGAAGCTTCATCGCCACCCTCAAATCATTATCGGCACTCCCGGACGGCTGCTTGATCATTGTGGGCGTAATTCCCTTGATTTAAGCGGTGTCGGTCGAGTCATAGTTGATGAAGCAGATCAAATGCTGGCTGCCGGTTTTCTCGAAGACATAGATACACTTATCAGCATGACACCTAAACGCCGTCAACTTCTTTTTTTCTCTGCGACGATTCCTGATAAAATCAGGGCACTGGCAAAAAAACACATGTCAAATCCGTTAGTTCTCAACATTTTAGAAGGTTCAACCATTGCCTTAGAAAACATTGAACAACGTATTTATATGATTTCCGAAGAACATAAATTAGACCGCCTCTGTCAAATGATAACAGAAATGAATCCGTACTTAGCTGTTATTTTCTGCAACACAAAGGAACGTGCTTCCATACTATCCAGCCAATTACTTGCTAGAAATTTTAATCTGGGTGAACTTCACGGAGATATGTCTCAAGGCAGACGGACTCAAGTATTGCGGGACTTTGCACGAGCACGCACACAAATACTGGTAGCCACGGATATTGCAGCCCGAGGCATTGACATTGAAGGAATTACACATGTATTTAACTATGATGTTCCTCACGATGTAGATTACTATATCCATCGTATCGGCCGAACTGGTCGTGCCGGAAATCAAGGTCTGGCCATCACTTTTGCCACTGCAGCAGACGAAAATTGGGTACGTCGCATAGAACACAATATAAAAGCAACTATTACAAAATATACGGCTTCGGGACAAATCAAAATAAAATCAAGCAATCAAGCACCTAAAAAGAAACAAGTTATTAGTGATAAATTACCCTCCAGTTCATATCAGGCAACAAAGAAAAAAACACACAAAACATTACATCGCGGCAGCGATAATCGCCGCCGCCGCAAATGAAACAAAATAATATAAAAAAACACGCGTATATATTGTCATGTAACAGGGGACAATGTATACGCGTGTTTATATTGCTGTTCTTTTACATAATTCCTGCATCTTTCATCATCTTAATAAGGAATGTCTTTGTATCTTCATCGGCATCCACCATAGGCAGCCGGAATGTACCACCATGTAATCCCAATAAATTGACACATGCCTTAATAGGAGTAGGGCTTACCGTACAGAAGATTCCCGTCATAACGGGTAAATACTTTTGGTGCAATTCCATTGCTTTCTTTGTATCTCCATCTTTATAAGCCTGTATCATAGCATTCATCTGTGGCCCTATAATATGGGATGCTACACTGATAATTCCACATCCGCCCACAGAAAGAATCGGCAGCGTCAATGAATCATCCCCACTATAAATGTAAAATCCTTCTGGAGCATCGCTGGCAATTTTTGTAGCTGCTATCAAATCACCGCTTGCTTCTTTGATGCCAATAATATTAGGAAAATCCTTCGCAAGACGAACCACCGTTTCCGGTAAAATTTTCCCACCTGTACGACCAGGTACATTATAAATAATAATAGGAAGGTCAGTTGATTCGGCTATTGCTTTAAAATGAGCATAACAACCAGCCTGATTTGGTTTATTGTAATATGGCACAATGCATAACAGACAATCAATCCCTGTTTGTTCGGCTTCCTTTGTAAATGCTATTGTCGCAGCTGTATCATTAGATCCGGTATTTCCCATTACCAAAACCTTATCGCCTACAGCCTTGACAATGTCTTTAAATAATTTTATTTTTTCCGGAACTGACATCGTTGCACCTTCTCCAGTCGTCCCTGCAACAAGAATCCCATCAGAACCATTATTTACATAATATTTTGCTAATTCCACGGCAGCTTCATAATTAACAGACCCATCATCATTAAATGGTGTAATCATAGCTGTAATAACATTACCAAATTTCAACATAAAGACTCACTCCTCTTCCCAAATTTTTATTTAAACATCTCATGATCTAGCATGTATTCTGCAATTTGCAGTGCATTCAGTGCTGCGCCCTTGCGGATCTGATCACCCGTAACCCAAAGATTGACAGCTTTCGCATTATATAAGTCTTTGCGAATACGTCCAATATAGACATCGTTTTTATCGGATGTGTACAACGGCATGGGGTATTCCATTTCTTGCAAATTATCTTGAATCTGGGCTCCCGGAAACGCATCAATTGCCTTGCGGATGGCTTCTATAGATAGTTCATCTTCTGTTTCTACAAGAACCGATTCAGAATGACTGCGATATACAGGAACTCTTGCCGTCGTCGGAGAAATTTCAATGGCGTCATCATGGAAAATTTTATGCGTTTCATTGACCATTTTCATTTCTTCCTTAGAATACCCATTTTCCTGAAACGTATCAATGTGCGGAATAATATTAAAAGCAATCGGATAATGTTTCGGCAAACTCTTGCTTGGCAATATATGCGGAATCATTTCTTCCCCGTTTAAATAGGCTTTAACTTCATCTGTTAATTCATCGATACCTTCTTTTCCTGCACCGGATACTGCCTGATAGGTACTGACAACGATTTTTTTAATTTTAGACAAATTCTGAATGGGTTTTAATGCCATCAGCATAATAATAGTCGAACAATTCGGATTGGCAATAATCCCTTTATGCCAGGAAATATCCTCTGGATTGACCTCCGGAACAACAAGCGGTACTTCAGGATCCATCCGGAACGTACTGGAGTTATCAATGACAACACAGCCTCGTCTTGCCGCTTCAGGTCCTAATTCTTTGCTAATAGAACCTCCGGCAAATAGTCCTATATCTACTCCATTGAAAGATTCCGGTTTAGCTTCTTCTATTGTATATTCTCTGCCGTTGACAGTTGCCTTTTTACCCGCTGAGCGACTGGATGCTAATAATTTCAATTCACTGTACGGAAAATTTCTTTCTTCAATCAAACGGATAAATTCCTGTCCTACGGCACCTGTGGCACCCAAAATCGCAACGACCGGTTTCTTCAAAATAAACCCCTCCTAAATTTCTGCTTTATTTTATAAAAAATTTTCCAACCCAAAAGTTAACCCCGGATGAGAACCCACCTTTTTAACAGCCAAAATAACACCTGGCATAAAAGATTTACGATCCAAAGAATCATGACGGATAGTAAGTAGTTCACCATACCCTCCAAACAGGACTTGCTGATGCGCTACATAACCTTGAAGACGTACACTATGCACAGGTATGTCATCAACTTTGGCTCCGCGGGCTCCTTCAAGGCTTTCATGTGTTTTATCAGGAGCGGCTTCTGCATGTGCCGCCTTACGGGCATCATTAATTTTTTCAGCTGTAAGGATAGCGGTTCCTGATGGTGCATCAAGTTTATTATTATGGTGCAATTCAATAATCTCAGCATCAGGCATATAGGGTGCAATGATTTCTGAAACCTTCATCATGAGGACCGCACCAATGGAAAAATTGGGAGCAATGAAAATATTGGTTTTATGCTCGTCTGCTATTTTTCCAAGTTCAGTTCTCTGAGAAGCTGTAAGTCCTGTTGTCCCTACCACCATATGAATGCCGTGTTCCATAACGATTTTGGCATTATCGAAAATAACTTTTGGAATCGTAAAGTCAACAACTACATCCGGTTTAATATCTTCCAGAGACTTAGCCAATCCTTCACGGACAGGTATACCTAATGTACCTATACCAGCTAATTCTCCGCAGTCTTCTCCTATAGACGTAACACTTACACCACCAACAAATTCTAGCTCTTTATCTTCATATACAGCTTTGACGACTTGGCTTCCCATTCTGCCGTCAGCACCATTTACAAGTACTCGCAACATAGGTATTCCTCCCCTATACTAATAATTAATGATTGAATTGTTTATAATATATACCTATTAAAACTTTACGTCAATAAAATTTCGTGTATACATATCAGTCCGTCAATGAACTTGTTCTATAAGCTGTTTCGCAGCTTCAATAGACACCTTGGTCGTATCATTCCCAGAAAACATACGAGCAATTTCCAAAACATGCTCTCCAGGAGAGAGTTGTTTGATTTGAGTTACTGTGCGGTTCTGTATTTCTTTTTTATATAAAAAGTAGTGATGATCGGCAATCGCTGCTGTTTGAGGCAAATGCGTAATGCAAAGCACTTGGGCAGCACAGCTTAACTTGCGAATGTGGGCAGCAACTTCAAGCCCTACTTGTCCACTGATTCCTACATCAATTTCATCAAAAATAAGCGTTCTCTCTTTAACTATATCTGCACTGATGGTTTTAAGTGCCAAAGCAATACGCGATACCTCTCCACCGGAAGCAATTTTAGATAAAGGCTGCAAGGGTTCTCCCTTATTAGCTGAAAAATACAATTCAACCAAGGCCGCACCTTGCGCACTAATCTGGTCCATAGGTTCTACATGAAAAGAAATTCGTGCATTTTCCAGTCCTAACTGCGCCAATGTTTTCTGCATAGCAGTACGAAACGTACTGTTGGCAGCTTCCCGCATCCGCTGCAATTGCCCGGCTGTTTCTCGCAAACTCTGTTCTAAAACGACATTTTTTTTCTGCAGTACATTCAATGTGTATTCGGATTGATCCAATCTTTCATACTCATCTTTAGCTCGTTTCAAAAAAGACATGATTTCATCAATTGTACTACCGTATTTGCGCTTTAACTTTTCAATCAGTGCTAATCGAGATTGCATAACATCAAGTTCCTGTTCATCAAAAGTAAATGCTTCTGCATATTGCAAGAGTTCATCATGGATATCTTCCATTTCATAGGTTATCGTCTCTGTTTTATCTCCCATATTTTTAAAGATTGTATCATACGCTGCAGCATGGCTAAAAAGATGCTTCATTTCACCCATCTGCTGCATAATTCCGGGACGGCGTTCACTTCCATCAAAAAGGATTAAAATATCACGCAGACTATTTTTAATTTTTTCAGCATGAGATAATCGGTTTATTTTATCTTCCAGTTCATTATCTTCCCCTGATTTTAGTTTTGCCTCTTCAATTTCCTTAATTTGAAAATCAAGGATACTAAGCATATGTTTTTTTTCGGCTTCATCCTGTCGCATCTGCTGTATTTGCTGCCGCAGCAATTTCCAATTGCGATACGCAGTATCATACTTTTCTCGGACAGTCCGAAGCTGCGGTGTGAGTCCATCCAGCAAACTTATATGATATGATGGGTCAAAAATAAGGCGATTGTCAAACTGTCCGTGAATATCTAAAAGCTGTTCTCCTATGTGCCGCATAACAGCTGTAGATACTAACGTACCGTTTATCAGTATGGAACCCCGCCCGTTCAGATTAAATTGACGAGATATGACGACTTGGTTTTCATCATATGCAATATGGTTTGCCTCAAGGATTTTCTCCAGTGCCGGATTCCCGGTAAAAAAGAACGCGCCCTCAACTAAAAATGAATCTGTGCCTTGCCGCACAAATTCCGCCGATGCGCGTTTTCCTGCCAGCATGCCGATGGCGTCAAGAAGAATAGATTTTCCTGCGCCGGTTTCACCGGTAAATATAGTGACGCCTTCAGCAAAAACAATATGCAAATCTTCTATCAATGCAAAATTCTGAATATGCAGCGATTGCAGCATAAAAGCCTCATTCCTTCATTAGCGAAACAATAAGTTTTACAAGTTGTGACACGGTATCTTGATTATTTGTAATAATTAATATGGTATCATCTCCGGCAATTGTCCCTATGACACTTTCCCATTTTGCATGATCAATAGCCGATGCCACCATATTAGCAGAACCCGGAAGAGTATGTAACACAATTTGATTTAAACAAAAATCAACACGTACGATAGAATCTTGAAATAATCGAGCCATACGGTTTTTAGACATAAGAATATTTTGTTCAGGTGATAATGCATATCGGTAATGTCCATCACTCGTAGGCACCTTAATAAGCATTAGTTCCTTGATATCGCGGGAAACCGTAGCCTGCGTTACTTCTATGCCTTCTTGCTGCAAAGCCTTTGCCAATTCTTCCTGTGTCTCTATCGGCCTGGATTGGACGATTTCTTTAATTTTAGTATACCTAAATCTCTTCATTTTTACCCTCTTTTCTGAATAATATATAAAATTGGTGGGTTGTGTATTTGATTTAAAGGCTGCCAATATGATACATCATATTCTTTCTGCGGCACATGCTGCAAAAATTTCTTTAAAGCATGCTGCTCTTCTTCTCCTGCTGGTGTACCTGGATAGGCTGCTAACATAATTATGCCATTTTTCGCAATTTTATTCAAGCATATTTTACATGCATTTATAGTCGTTGCGCTTTGCGTATAAATGGCATGATCTCCTGCCGGCAAGTAACCTAAATTGAATACAACCACGTCTAAAGGTTCTGTAATCTGCGTAACAAGTTGATCATGCGATCCTACTCCATATATAATATGCAGGTATTCCCTGTCTTTTCCAGACATATTTTTTTTTGTTTGTTCAATGGCGCAAGATTGAATATCAAAAGCATATAACTGTGCCGATTGATTCATATGCTGTGCTAAAAACATGGTATCATGCCCATTGCCGCACGTCATATCAACAAGTACTTTTGCCTTCGGAATATAGGGAAGTAAAAGTGCATGTGCCATAGTAACAGCATTTTTTAACGGAAAAGTTTCTATCATCATTTCGTTCCCATAAGTTTAGTAAATAAATTTTTGTAAAAATAATTTTTATTAAACCGCATAAGTTTTAACGTCCTGTCAGATTTTCGAATATGCAGCGTCATATCCTTAGTAAATTCCAAATCCACCATGCCATCCACAGAAATACGAATACTATTACGATTATTGGCTGCCGTAAAGCTGACACGGTCCGTATCGCTTAAAATCAAGGGAACTTTAAGCAGCAGATGCGGACAAATAGGTGTTACCATTAAACACGGTGCTGACGGTGCTACAATCGGCCCGCCACTGGAAAAAGTATAACCGGTACTGCCGGTCGGCGTGGAAATAATAATGCCATCACAAGGATATTGTTGAATAAAGTCATGATTAATATACATATCAAGACGAATAAGCTTTCCTACATTGCCATGACCGACAACTATATCATTTAACGCTTCCGGCATAATTTGAACAGATCCATCTTCCAAGCAAAGATCAGCTTGAAGCATCATTCGTTCTTCAATAAAAAATCGTCCTTCCAAAATGTCTTTAAGACGGTTTTCCAATGACTCTGTCTCCACTTCGTACAAAAATCCCAAAGAACCAATATTGACTCCGCAAATAGGAACACCTCTGCCGGCAAATTCGCGAGACAGTTTAAGTATGGTTCCATCTCCCCCCAAAACCATCGCAACATCAATAGAATTAAAGATAATCCCTCTTGGTTTTAAATGTGCCTCAGGAATTTCTTTGAAAATGGATTGTTTACCATTGCGTACATCTTCCGGCAAATAAAAATCTACTTGATATTGCAAACATAATTCCATAAGTTCATGAACTAAAGGAGCACTTTCTTCTTTTACCAGATTAGGAAATATACCAATTCTCATACTATCACCTACATTTGATGGGATTTCTCCACAATATCGTCTATCATATCCTCTGTAATTTCATTATGCTTTGCTATATTCTTGCAACTATATAGTAAATATTCTATATTGCCCTCAGCGCCTTTGATGGGAGAAAAAGTCAAGGCCAGCGGAGATAGTCCTTCTGCCGCAATTCCGTTCGTAACATGGCGGATAACATACCGGTGGATATCTCTATCACGAACAATACCGCCTTTTCCCACATGTTCCCGTCCAGCTTCAAACTGCGGTTTAATTAGAGTCACCATAGTACCGTTCTCCTTCAAAAGCGGTACAACGGCAGGCATTATTTTTAAAAGAGAAATAAAAGACACATCAATGGAGATAAAATCAACTGCTTCTCCTAAATCTTCTAATGTCACATTGCGAATATTGGTCCGCTCCATATTTATTACACGTTCATCCGTACGTAGTTTCCATGCTAGTTGTCCATATCCAACATCAACAGCATATACTTTTTTTGCTCCATTTTGCAGAGCACAATCTGTAAAACCACCAGTAGAAGCACCTATATCCATCATAACCGCTCCCTGTAAATCAATAGGAAAAGCTGACAATGCTTTTTCCAGCTTGAGCCCCCCCCTGCCTACATACGGAATAGGATTTCCTTTCACAATAATCTCCGCTTCTACATCTATTTTGGTGCCGGCTTTATCTACACGTTGATTTCTGACAAAAACCAGCCCGGCCATAATTGTTGCCTTCGCTTTTTCGCGACTCTCTGAAAGGCCGCGAGATACAAGCAATGTGTCTAATCGTTCTTTCATTATCCTACCCTCTTAATTCACCCTTACCAACATATATTCTACTAATTCTTTCAATATCCTGGCTCTGTCGCCGAACGGCTTCAGTGAAGTACTGGCTGATTCAGCGGCTTGACGTGCCAGGCGTCGTGCTTCTTCTAAGGAGAAAATAGTTGCATATGTTGCTTTTTTATTTTTTTCATCACTGCCAACCGGTTTTCCTAATACATGGGAATCACCTACTACATCAAGAATATCATCGGTAATTTGAAAAGTAAGTCCCATATAAAGAGCATAATCATCCAGCGCATTCCGTTCTTCCTGCGTCGCATCTCCTAAAATTGCAGCAATATCAATTGCTGTTTTAAAAATAACTCCTGTTTTAGCCTTATGAAGCAGCTTTAATCCATCAATGCCGATTTCCATATTCCCTTCCGATTCAAGATCAAAAGCCTGTCCGCCCACCATACCTGCAGGTCCTGCAGCCTGTGCAAATGTCGAAATAATAGCCGCAATTTTTGAAGATTCTATCTGTTTTTGGCTGGCCATTAATTCAAACGCATACGTCAATAAGCCATCTCCCGCCAAAATTGCCATTCCCTCTCCGTACACTTTATGATTTGTTAAGTTCCCGCGTCTATAATCATCATTATCCATGGCAGGCAAATCGTCATGAATCAAGGAATACGTATGAACACATTCCAATGCACACGCCATGTCCAGATAAGGCCGCGGATTTTTTCCCAGCATCTCAATAACCGCAAGCATTAAGATTGGACGAATCCGTTTGCCGCCGCCATTAAGGCTGTAATTCATAGATTCATAGAGTGTCTCAAAGGCTTTGACATCGGTACACAGCAATTCTTTCAGCCGTGCATCAATATGTTTTTTCTGTTCTTCCATATACTCTTGCAGCATCATAGGTCTAACGTCCCTTCTTCGGTTACCCCATTGGCACTGTTATTCTCTTCTTTTTGTGCGTCAACATGAACAGCCATCAATGCTTCCACTCGCTGCTTTGCATATTCCAGTGCGCTTTCACATTCCTGCGACACTTTAACAGCTTTTTCAAACAAATCCAGAGATTCTTTCAATGTTAAATTAGGAGTTTCCAGCGCTTTAACCAATTGTTCCAGCTGTTCATAATTATTTTCAAAATTTTTTAATTTATCTATTCCTTTTGCCATGAATTGTTACCTCTTTCACATCCGTCGTAATCAAACCATCGACTAATTGTATATATAAAGGCTTTTCTTTGGAAACGCTATGTATATCCGAAATAATATGACCATCCTGTTCCAGTTGTCCATACCCTTTGCGCACAAGCAAGATAGGGTTCATTGCTTCCAGTCCTGCTTTCAATTCAGCACATTTTTTTAAATTATCAGCGTAACATAAGTTGAATTGCTGCAGTGTCGTATGCAAAAGATGTTCCACCTGTTGTTTTTTTAAAATCAGATACTCATCATACCGTTTTGGTTGTAATCCAGCAGTTGTTTTGATTACATCATGCTGCCAGCGCTCAAAACACAAAGAAATGGCATGATACGCAGATTCTGTCATTTCTGCTATATCCAACGCCATTTCATCAAAAGACGGAATAGCCAGCTCTGCTGCATGCGTAGGTGTCGCTGCTCGTACATCTGCTGCATAATCAGCCAGCGTTGTATCTGTTTCATGTCCTATAGCGGTTATAATAGGAATTTCAGAATGATAAATTGCCTGTACCACTGCCGGATGATTAAAGCACCATAAATCTTCCATAGAGCCACCGCCGCGGGCAAGAATAAGTACATCCAGATGCGAATCAGCACCTGCTGAAGCAATTTTCTGCGCAATTATAGTTTCTACTCCGACGCCTTGCACCGGAATGGGAAAAAGTTCAATCTGCACATAAGGATTTCGTTCTGCTGCGATTTTATGAATATCATGTAATACAGCACCCGTCTTAGAAGTAAGGATACCTATAGTCCAAGGAAATCTAGGCAGCGGCTTTTTATGTTCCGTATCAAAATAGCCTTCTGCCGCCAGTTCCTTTTTTACCTTTTCATATTCTGCCTGAAGTTTTCCTACACCCTGAGAAAAAAGACGTTCTATAATAAAAGATACTGAACCTGCTTTTTCATACACCTGAACCGCTCCAATAACAACGACATGGTCCCCTTCACAAACGTTATCCATAGAACGACCTGCCCGTCCGGCGAATAAAATTGCATGAATAGAACAATTGTCATCTCTTAAATTCATATAATAATGTCCATTAGATGCACGTTTCAGTCCAATAATATTTCCTTCCATCGCTACGCTTTGAAGTTTATAGTCTTTATAAACATCTTCTTTAATGCGTCGAACTACATCTGTTACAGATGCATATTTCATCATTTTTTCTCCTTCTGATATGCATAGGACGCCCAAAAAGCCGCCCCAGTTGCATTATCAGCACTATAACACGGTTCAGCTGTATCTATGCGTATATCATGTATACCACCATAATGCATCAGACACTCTCGCAAATATGTGTTTGATAAGACACCCCCTGCCGCAACAAGCCGCTCCATTCCTCTTTCACAACCGAAATCAAGGAGTTTTTCCAATCCGTTCCAAATAGTTGAAAGTGTCCATTTAGCGATTTTTGTCATATCATAACTTTTTTCTGCCATATACCTCTGCGCTTGGGATTCCGGTCCGGAAAAACTGATTTCCCCACTTTTATAAAATACAGGTGCCCCTCGGACAACAGCAGAATATTGCTGTGCTAAAGTATCTATCGCAGACCCGGCAGGAAAGGAAAGTCCCATCGCCACCCCTACCCGATCCACAAATTGTCCGGCACTAATATCACTGCTGCCGCCAATTCGTGTAATTGACAAGCCCCGTTCATCGGGAGATACGTATAAAAAATCTGTGGTTCCTCCAGAAAGGTGTAATCCATAAAAAGGTTCTATCCCTATTTTTTTTAAATTGCACAGTACTGCAAATAAATGATTTTCCTGATGACTAATCACATACAGCGGCACTCCCAGCACCGCCGCTAATGAACGAGCATATCCATAGCCCGAATAAAACGCCGGCATATAAGAATCTTCGCGCCGGCGGGGTTTATCGGTGACCCCAATAGCACGAATATCCATATAATCTCGCAACGAAGTACTTAATTTTTCAAAAAGTTCTGGTAAGTTCCGCGTATGCTGATAAACCATATTGGATTGCGCTAACCCGCGTCCACCCTTAGCTACTTCAAGAATTTTTCGTTCATCAGCAATGACACGATACGTCTCATCTACAAGAGAAACAGAAGTTGTATAACAACTCGTATCAATGCCCAAATAGGTATTCATCTATCTTTTATCCTTTACATACGCACCTAAAATACCATTGACAAAGCGTGAAGAAGCAGGACCGCCATACCTTTTAGCCAACCGTACCGCTTCATTAAGAACAATAGATTCTTCAATATTTTCCTTAGGATACAACAGTTCACAAAGAGACATCCGCATAATATTTTTATCTGTTCTATCCATTTGTGACAAATCCCATTTTTTGGAATAATGACCGATAATTTCATCAAATTCCGCCATATGCTGCCGCGTTGTTTCCACTAAGTAGGTACAATAGACATTCTCATCCTGCATTGTCAAATCATCATTTTCTTCAAATGCGTCCTGTTCATCTGCCGTATTGGTTTCCAATATTTCACTTTCTGTATACTGTATGTCGTTTTCCTCATGAAATTCCCGAGAAAACAAAATTTGCAGCGCCTGTTGACGCGCTTTATATCTGCTCACGCTGACCTCCCGTTTTCTATATAATCTTAGTCCGCAATATCAGGTCTTCAATAGTAACATCAATACGAAGATCCTTTGGTTCAATCATAGTTTGCAATCTGTTTCCTATAATCTGTTGAACTTGTAAAGCAAGCTGCTCCAAGTTTTCTCCATAATAAGCTATAATATGAATATCAACAGCTAACCCCGCATCGGTCTGTATTACTGTAATTCCCCGCGCCCTTTGTCCATTAAAGCGAGCACGTAGAGAAGTACTGATTCCAGCCACTCCGGGAACTTCCATAGCCGCCAGCTTAACTAAATTAACCAATACCGTATCTGCAATTTCATAGTGGAGGATTTGTTCTTTATCTATCATGGTCATCCCTCATTTCCATCGCGGCAGAAGGCTGTGTAAAGTCAATTTCTTGGACAACAATGTGAACAGCTGCCACACTGTATCCTGTCATTTGTTCCACTGTATCTTTTACAATTTTCTGAACTTGTAATGCCACGTCAGGAATACGGTATCCATATTGTACAATAAGCCGGATCGTAACTTCTGCCACATGACCTTCAAGATGTACGGTCACACCAGCGGCTAAATTCTCCCGTCCCAGTTTAGCCGCCACACCTTCTGCCATGCTGGCAGCAAGTGAAACAACTTGATCTACCGTTTCTGCAGCCTGTGCCGCAATAACTGCAATGGCACGCTCTGATATAGATATAGTTCCTGCATATTGATCGTTTGTTGTATTCATAGGCATCCTCATTAGTCATTTGTGCTGAAAAAGCGATGAGGATCTCATCGCTTTTTTTTATTCATTATGCTCTTCCCATATATTCGCCGGTTCTCGTATCAATCTGAAGAAGTTCGCCCTCATTGATAAATAACGGAACTTTGACAACATATCCCGTTTCCAATGTTGCCGGTTTACTGCCGCCAGTCGCTGTGTCACCACGAACACCGGGATCAGTTTCAACAACTTTAAGTTCTACAGCTGCCGGTAAATCTATACCAATAACACGATTTTGGAACAACATCATAGTAACATTCATTTCTTCCTTTAAGAAATGAATCGCCGTACCCAGCGTTTCTTTCTGCAATTCAAGTTGTTCATATGTTTCGTTATCCATAAAGCAGTATGCCCCTTCACTTTCGTAAAGGTACTGCATCTGCCGGCGGTCTACGTGGCCTTCTTGTACTTTTTCGCCAGCATTCCATGTGCGTTCTACCACCGCACCTGTTTCCAGATTCTTTATTTTGGCACGAACAAAAGCGGCCCCTTTACCCGGCTTAACATGTTGAAACTCAACAACCTGCCATACCCTACCATCAATTTCAATCGTTACACCTGGTCTTAAATCATTACTTGAAATCATAAATGTCTCCTCCTACTATGAAAGCTCTACCAACTCTTTCGGTGTTTTCGTTAAAATCTCACAGCCATGAGCCGTGACGACAACAGAATCCTCAATTCGGACTCCATACTTGCCTTCTATGTACAGCCCCGGTTCAACCGTGACTATCATATTCTCCTGTAATATAGTTTCTGCCTTGGGAGATAATACAGGCTGCTCATGAATTTCCAGACCAGTACCATGACCTAATGCATGAGTAAAATATGTTCCCACCGCATGGTCTATGAAAAACTGCCGTATGGTCTCATCTGCTTCACGACAAGACAGTCCTGCGCGAATAATAGATACACCTAACTGCTGCGCCTCCAAAACAAGACCATAAAATTCTTTTTGTTCCTGTGACGCTCTTCCGGCAACAACCGTCCGCGTCATATCGGAATGATATCCGTCTATGACTGCACCAAAATCAAAGGTCACAAAATCACCATCAGCTACAACTTTCTGAGAAGCTGTGCCATGCGGCATTGCGGAGCGAGCTCCAGAAGCAACAATCGTAGTAAATGACTTTTCTTCAGATCCCAGCAACAACATCGAACTTTCCAGCCGTGCACACAATTCACATTCTGTAACTCCTGGTTTAATATACGGCATTAATTGATTAAACGCCTTATCCGCTATAATGCTGGCTTCACGAGTTGACTGCAATTCAGATACTGTTTTTACCGCACGTAAAAAGGAAAACGCACATCCTACAAAGCGACTTTCGTCTGCATGCGCTGTAATACCTTCATACGCTGCAAGGGTCAAATAATTTTTTTCATATCCAACAACATGCATACTATTTTCTTTTATAAAGCAGCCGATACACTCCAGTAAACGACCTTCATGATTTTTTATATCACACTCTATTCCGGATTGCTGCGCTGCCTGTTCTGTATACCGGGAATCAGTCCACAAGACGGGCTTTCCTTCCGTCATTAGGACTAAGGCTCCCTCTCCTCCCGTAAACCCGCTAAAATAACGTAGATTTTCCGGTTGCATAATTACTGCTCCATCTGCAGCCTGTTCTATTAAAAACTGCCGTAACCGTGCTATTCTTTCTTTGATCATTTTTATCACCCATAATTATTCATTACACTCTATAATAGCATATATTAATGTATTTGAATAGTTTTTTATACATTATTGAAAGGGCAATTTCCGCTCCTCTTCTGTCAATATGCGAATTTCACCATAATGCAGCGTTTCATCCAGTATCAACTGCCCGATTTGCATTCTTCGCAAAGCCGTTACAGTAAGTCCCACTGCCGCACACATACGTTTAATTTGATGAAATTTTCCCTCATGAATAATTATCCGTAATGTATAATCTCCTATTTTTTCTGCTACTGCCGGCTGACATAAAAAACCATCGGTCAACACAATGCCTCTCTGAAATTGGAAATTAATATCGTCAGGAATAGTTCCTGCAACTACGGCCTCATAGATTTTATTAATTTCTTTTTTTGGTGAAGTAATACGATGTGCCCAATCACCATCATTGGTAAGCAACAGCAAACCGGTTGTATCTTTATCCAATCGGCCAACGGGAAACATTCCTGTTCCTTTATAGCATGGAGGCAGTAAATCCAAAACAGTTTTCGAAAAATGATCTCTGGTAGCTGACAATATGTTTTCTGGTTTATGAAGCATTACATAGTGAAACGGAGTATAGAAAACAGGTCTGCCGTCTACAGCAACAACATTTTTTTCAAAATCAACTTTCGTTGCCGGATTTACACACACACTGCCATTTATAGTCACACTGCCGCTCTTGCACAAGTGTTTAATTTCCTTGCGCGTGCCCTCGCCGCTATGCCCCAATAATTTATCCAGTCGTATCAATTTTGTCATTTCCTGTTTTTCCGATTCGCTCATAACGTTACCATATTAGACCACTGCATCTGATATCCCACCGTACCTTGCAGATGGTCCGTACAATTCATAAGTGTCATAACGTTTTTATCGCCATGATACTCAATAATGTTAAATGCTGTATTATATTGCTGAAATGCCCAGATACGGCCCATTTCCAGTCCCAGCAATCCAAATAACAGACAGCGTATAGCTGCCCCATGAGACACTATCATGATAGTATCTCCAGATACATGATGCTGCAGCAATTCCTTTGTCTTTTCCGTAATGCGTTTTTCTACATCTCTAAACGATTCTCCTCCATGAGCCCGCATATTTCCTTCGGAATCATAGAATGCTTCAATTTCGCCGGGCCAGCGTGTCGTAATCTCGCTATAGGTATGCTTTTCCCAAACACCAAAATTAATTTCTCGCAAGTCATCATACGCTTTTACGAAAAGATCATGTGGTTCAGCAATGATTTCCGCTGTCCGTTTGGCTCTCGATAAAGTACTGCTGTAAACTGCATCAAAGTGAACATCCTCAAGAAATCTGCTTAAGCACTCTGCCTGCATAATTCCGGTTTTATTAAGGGGCACATCAGTTGTTCCCTGATACCACTGCTGCGCATTACCATCAGTTTCACCGTGACGTACTAAGTATAACTTGATCATAAAATAATTCCTCCTACATAAACTTGTTTTTATTTTGTACCCATCAATACTCCCAATAATACCATTTCTGTAAATTCCGTAACAGCACCATATGTATCTCCTGTTAGTCCACCCAATTTACGCAATATATATATATCAGAAAAAAACGTTATTCCACTTGCAGCCGTCAATAGAAGCAAATAATGCCACCCGCTGCAAACCAGTGGCAGAAGTGCTAATGCAAAGCCAATAGGCAATGCCCCTTTCGGTGCATATTCCTTAAACGCTCGTCCCAATCCTGATTTACGTGCATACGGGAATCCAAAAATACTAATAAGTGTCCCAAAACGAGCTGCTGTAGGAACACCTATCAACGTCAATACTGCCGATCCATCATTTGCAAAAAAACATATTTTCAGCAAAACGAGCCATACAAAAGCTATGACGCCATTAGCACCCACCCGGCTATCCTTCATAATTTCCAGCATACGATTTCTATTTTGTCCAGAAAAAATACCATCTGCTGTATCCATATATCCGTCGGCATGCAGACCCCCGGTAATATAAAACCAAGCAGCTACAACTACAATAGCTAAATAAATTCCAGATAAAAAATAAGATGCCGCCATATATACGATAGATAGAAAAAAGCCAATCATCATTCCCACTATCGGAAACCAAATCACAGCCTTGCCAAAATCACGATCACTCCATACCGTTTGCTGTACAATATGGATACGAGATAAAAATTGCAGCGCAATAAAAAAAGATTTCACAGCGTATCCTCCTGCACGTCTGGCAAGATAACCTGAAGCCCTTTCATTTCCACTGTCACCCCGCTGACTGTAAAATACACCTGTGCAGCCGCTTTCGCTACACGTTGATTAACACATCCCATAATATCACGATAACAGCGAGTCATGGCATCCATAGGAACAATACCGCTTCCTAACTCATTGCTTACAAAAATAACCTGCTTACAAGAAACAGCTTGGATTGATTTCATGATAACATCCAATTCCTGCATAGCCAAATCATATACTTCAGAAATATCGTATTCTGCATGGCAAAGAATAAAGTTGGAAAAATACAACGTTAAACAATCAATCAAAACAGCATCCGTACAGTTAAGGATGTTTCCTATTTCTGCGGCCAATCCCTGCGGCACTTCATAGGTATGCCAAGATGCCGGGCGCCGTTCACGATGCCTTTCGATTCGCTGCCTCATTTCTATATCCAAAGCTTGTGCCGTTGCAATATACGCTTTGGTCCCTCGATACGAGGCTAACAGCCGTTCTGCAAATACACTTTTTCCACTGCGGGAACCTCCCGTAACAAGTACTATTTTTGATTTCATGATACCCTCTGTAATTCTATATTTTCTATTTATATATAATAATACATGTAACTATTTTAACACAATGAGGGACAGTAACGAAATATAAATACATCTCGTTATTGTCCCGCTGACGAATCATTTAATCACGGCAGTACCTACAGTCTGAATTGTCTAAATAAATAGTTTACACATGTTGCAGCCATCCGTCATTTCACTCATCCCACATTATTTTTTCATTTCTGTAAACAAGTGGAACATTTCCGGTAAAACGATTTTATCCATTCCTATTTTTATAAGCCGTGCAGCACCCGGCAGGCAAAACACCAAACACTGATGGATAACACCCGCACAAGAGCGATAGGCAATTGATTGTACCCCGCAATCTTCCCGATAAGCAAATAAAGTCAGCATTTCATCAAACGCCGGAATTATTTTGTCAAATAACGGTTCAATGGTTTCTATCGTTACATCGCGCTTAGCCAGCCCTGTCCCGCCGCTAGTAATAATCATATCCACACTGCAGGTCCAATTATGGATATGTTTCAGGATTTCCTCCTTATCATCTCTCACTATAGCATAATCGACAACTTGATGCCCATAATTTGTAAGTCCTGATTGAATTGCCAATCCATTCGTATCATTTGAAAAAGTACGGCTATTACTGACAGTTAGTATAGCCGCCCGCAAAGGGTGTTCTTCTGTAGCTTGTTTTCCCAAATTCAATTCCTCCTTTATATATTAAGGTATAACTATATCTACATAATTTTTTGTATACGCTTCAACTGAATCCGCCATAGATTTTCCCTCTACCAGTGCTTTTAGATATACCGGCATAAATTGTTCTCCATCAACAGATCCTTCAAATTGCCCCATTCCTCTGCGGGTAGAAACAGTAATGTTTTTCAGCCCTACACCAATACTAATCAATCGATCTCCGCTCAAAGCAGGCGAAAAAGGAGCTGTATCCCAAACAATATTCACTTTATCTGCCCAAGGCGCTTCTGCAGCATCACCGCGAATATCCGCAGCAACAACGACTCCATTGCAAATAGCTTCTTCTACGGCACGATTGACAAAACGTACATACTCTGGTGATGCTGCGAAGGCTGACGATGAAATATACAACAATAAATAATCTTCCCAAAATACTTTCGTCGCTAAGAAAAAATCTCTGGGAACTGTTCCGCTTGTTTGTACAAAATCATCATTCCATCTATTTTCCCCGCATATATCTTTTCCTCTCTCAAACGCATTAACCGGAAAAATCGAACATCCTGCCTTTTTAAAAGCCGTTGTCACAATCATATCACTATGACGCGGTAATACCATGCGATGGTAATCCCATCGTGAAAAAGGCAAGCCTATATATAGTACATCCAACAAAATCACATCCTGTTCCTTATCTATAAATCTATTCTACCATAAAAGTAAAAACTACTACCAAAATTTTTAAAAAGTTTATTAGAAATTCATTGTCCGAAAATAAAATATTATTCCATTATATGGCGTATCTGTTATAATATAATGGTAGTGAAAATAATGAAAGGAGAATTGCCATGTACAAAAAAATTCTCGCTCTCTTGGTAACATTCCTTGCTATAGGCAGCATGCTCGTCTCTGCCATGTTTTTCGACGATAATCCTCGTTATATACAGGTAGGGCATAGTGATACGACTATATCTTATATGGATATGAATTCCATTCAATCTATCCGATATGATCCTCCGTTTTATATGATTCGCGCAACTGTAATTACCTATGATTACACTCGTAACACAGCTACTGGATTTGAAAACAATTTTTTTTATAATTTCAATGCACAAACAGTCAAGGCACAGTTGATTGGCGCTTATTCGTATGACACAATAGGCAAAGCCGTTTCACGGCAGCAATTCGACGGTCAGGACCCGAATCTTTGTGATCAATATTCAGTAAATGGAATCGCTGCGAATAAAGCTTTCTTTAATTGCTACAATATGACTTTTTACCACAATTTCAATAAAACACAAAAAAAGGAATGATAGGAATGGATACTCTATTACATTATGCCGGCATGCTTATCACTATTGCCTTTATAGCCGCTGTGCTATATTCACTCTTTCTCACTATACGCAAACGTAAACGCAAAAAAGAGAAAGAAAGTGAAATTGAAAACTATGTGCACGTAAAAGTCAAAAACCTGCATCAGTATGATATTAAACCTGAAAACGGCTATTATAAATATCCGTTGACGCCTACTGACTATACACGCCGATTTCCGCAGCGGTTTACTTCTGTTTCTCTGGAACTCGCTAATGATCAGCCTTATTCTATTTGCCTAATTGGTTTTACTGAATTTGAAAACGGTGAAATGAAAGATAGGCACTATTTTTATGTACAACCGCCAGAAAACAACGTTTCCGATACGTCGCCGGTATCTTGGGATGAAGTACGAAAGGCCTATGAATTTGGTGAATATTGGGAAGCCGGGATGAAAAATTATTTTATCAATCACACCATTGTTGCTCATAATGCTTCGTATGTCATGGGCTGTATTACTCATGCTCTTAAAATATTTGGCATCGAACCCCCTCGTTTTCAATATATAGATACGCTGGAAATCGCAAAAAAATATTATGACTTTAAATCCAACCAGCTGGAAACAATTTGTGATGAAATGGGTATAGAAGTAGAAACTCACAACTCCCTCAGTGAATCTACTGCAATCGGTCAATTTTTAATTTTTGCAAAAAAGGACTTTCCTGTATTTTTGCCACACATTTATTATACAAACGGCAGCGCTACAGAAGAAGAAATTCTAGCCAGTGCAATTTCTTCAGTGGAAAGAGAAGAAGCTACACCAAAAGAAATGTTTGCACCGCATCCGGCAACCGAAGCGCATCTGCAAAAATTACTGCAAAAAAAATATCTTATCCGCGGAGAAAAATTCGGTACCTATTATGCTACCAATACAGGTTTAGATTTTGCTGAAGATATTGATAAATTCGAAACAAAAAAAAAAGAGAAAGTGACCGCTTCAACAGTTTTGAGTTTTGAGTATAAAGCAAAAGGAGATCGAGTAACTCGAATGTCCCATCAGGTAAATAAAAAATCATAAAACATAGCAAGCAACGGCCGTTCTAGAAATATATTTTTAAATACGGCCGTTTTTTTTTGCTGCGTTTGTAACACTCTATGTATTAAAAAATAACAGAAAAAAACACATATATTCATTTTTCATGCCTATTACACCAACCGAACCATTTTTAACCCGTATTGTACTCCCAGTATCAGTAAAAGCATTCCCACATTTACAGCGGTAAACACAATAAGATAGCGGCTTTTGCGGCTAAATAAAAGTTTCGTATACACTTTAAAAGAAATAATACTTGCCATAGAAGCTATAATAGTACCCAATCCACCAATATTAACACCTAACAACAGGGGAACCATATCATTGGTATAATGAGACAACATAACGGCAGCCGGAACATTACTCAAAATCTGGCTCAAAAGCAGCGATATAAAAAACTCATTTCCTTTCACTATATGTACTGCCCATGTCTGCATTATCGTGATTTGAGATAAATTTCCAACACCAATAAATAAAAACACAAACAAAAGCAATAATTTGTAATCTATATCAAAAAGTATTTTTTTATCTAGTATTAGTACTGCGGGAAACACTACAAAAAAAAGACTATATGCTGATAAAATCCGTAAAACTGTAAGCACACAAAGGAAAAAAAGTCCGTATAACAAATATAAATGTACCTTTGGAATAATAAGTTTTTCTTGAACAGGCATCTCTATTTTTCTATCAGCTGCTACATAATAGGTTGCTCCATATAAAAGAATCGCGCTAAGCAATACCGTAGGACCTGTATAAAAAAGAAATTCATCTGCACGCATCCCATAAAAACTGTAGATATATAAATTTTGGGGATTCCCAATAGGAGTAAACATACTCCCTAAATTAGCCGCTGCCGTTTGCATCACAATCGTAAAAATATAATATCCGCGAAGCCGCACTTCCTTCAAAACAAGAACTGTCATCGGAACAAACGTAATTAAGGCTATATCATTCGTTATTATCATGGAACTAAAAAAACAAATAAAAATCAGTATACGAACTACCTGTCTAGCTGTATCTGCTTTGGAAAACACGATACGGCACAATTGAAAAAACATACCGCTGCGCCTAAATCCTGCTACAACTGCCATCATGCAAAACAATAAAAGCAATAATGGCACATTCATTTCTTCAAATACGTTTTTCCATGAAAAAGGAACAATACTAGTAGTCAGCAATGCGAACACCAAAGCGATTGTCACATCTATATTCTTTTTTAAATACGTAATCATGATCATATGTTTATCCCCCCTCTCGGATGTGTTCATGATATCATAAGAATATTTGAAAAACAAAGATAAAATCGCACATAATGTATATCCAGACTGCTGTACATAAAAATCCCTTCATGTCACATTTCATTCCATGAAGGGAAGTAAACATAGGTTTTATATTGTTTTATTTATCCACTGGACTGCATCGTCCATCATATTCGTAGTCACAAAATGACAGAGTCCTGGATATGTCTGGAAATCGCTGTTTATCTCTGCACAACCGGACAATTTTTCCATATACATTTTCTGAGCGGCATTGTCTACTGTTGGATCAGCTCCGCCATTAAGTGCAAGCACTGAACGACCGTTAAGTTGATCTATATGGGTATATGGATCAAGCACATTGATTTTTTTCATTATTTCAAAAAATTCTTTAGGTTTGTCTATATGCAAAGCGGCACGAAACCGGCGTTCCGATTCATCCCACCATCCAGACCCATTGAGAGATACCGCCGTATTGTATTCCTGACAATGCGTCATCACCCCCAACGCTGAAATTCCTCCCATAGAATGCCCCATAACAGCCAGCGGTATACGAGGTTTCCAGGTTTTAATATAGGCCACAATTTGTGATGCTTCTTCTACATTTCGAAAAATTGTTTCCCAAAAAAGCGGATAGGAAGCTTCCGCGTTATAATCAATTGTCCCCCGTTCCCCATGATACATAGCATCGGGAATAATCACATCATAACAATACGCCGCCAAAACACGGCCTCGTAAAGACTGTAATTCTTTCTGTGATGACCAGCCATGATAAAACACAATGACACCTTTAGAAGATTCTCCACACGTAATTTGCAATACCGGAATGCGATCAATCATAATTTTCTTTTCTTCTATCATGTTGTTTCCTTTCGAAATAGTGCATATATATTTCTGCTTACATCAGTAACGTTTTCTTCTTGAAAGTGGCGGCTGAAGAATCTCTGACCAAATTAAGCCCGCATAAATTTGTTGTGCTTGCGGTGGCAATTGACTCCAAAGTGATTGTGAGGGTACAGGCTGCGATATAGTATTGACTGCAGCCGATATGGTTTCAGGCATTCCCTGACTAATGTGCATAGGTTGGGCCGGCAGTTCCTGTGGTACAGGGATTTTTTTATACGTCGGCACAGGAATCGATTGTTCAGCCGGCTGCTCCTGCTGTGTTTTGGTAAAAACCGGCGGCTGTTCTTTCTCCAAGTCTGTCGACTTCTTGTCCGGAGAGGGAGAGCTCTCACCCGTCGGTCCTGGTTTGGGATTCCTGCGTGTCGGATACCGTCGTTTACGGCGCAATAAATCTGGCAATGAAACTACGATTGCAAAGACAATAATTACCCATAAAAAGTCCATAAAATCACCTTCTTATTTCTGAGGTTCTATTGACGGATCAGTTGGTGGTTGTGCCGGAGTCGTAGTTATCGTAGCTGCAGGGGGAAGTCCTGCTTTTGCTACAGCATTACGCATTTTTGTATCAGAAATGACATTACTCATATTATAGTAATCCATTACTCCCAGATTACCTTCCTTCAACGCCTGCGCCATAGCTAACGGCACTTCCGCTTGTGCTTCTACTACCTTAGCCTGCATTTCCTGCGTATATGCCTGCATTTCTTGTTCCCTAGCTACTGCCATCGCCCTGCGTTCTTCCGCTTTAGCTTGCGCAATTCTCTTATCAGCTTCAGCTTGGTCGGTTTGAAGTCTGGCACCAATATTACGACCTACGTCAACATCTGCGATATCAATGGATAAAATTTCAAATGCTGTACCCGCATCAAGTCCCTTATTAAGTACTGTTTTAGAAATTTTATCAGGATTTTCCAAAACCTGGGAATGATCTGTCGCCGAACCTACACTAGTAACAATGCCTTCTCCAACCCGGGCAATAACGGTTGCTTCTCCTGCCCCGCCAACGAGACGTTCAATATTGGCTCTAACCGTTACTCTAGCACGAACTTTTAGTTCAATCCCATTTTGTGCCACAGCCGAAATAAAAGGGGTTTCAATGACTTTAGGATTAACGCTCATTTGAACAGCCTCTAACACATCCCGTCCGGCAAGATCGATGGCACAAGCCCGTTCAAACGTAAGCGACATAGTGGCCCGATGCGCAGCTATTAAAGCATCCACTACCCGATCAACATCACCACCCGCTAAATAATGAGCTTCCAATTGATTCACATTAACATCAAGCCCCGCTTTATTGGCTTTGATAAGAGGCAAAATAATTTTCGTCGGCACAACTCGGCGCAACCGCATTCCAATAAGATTTACAATACCAACAGATACCCCTGCAGCCATAGCAGATATCCATAATCCCAAAGGAACAAAATGTAAAAACAAGGACACCGCCACAATAGCTATAAAAATAATCAATAGGGGAAATGCAATAATAGTGAGTACTGACATAGAATTACCTCCTTTATATATAAATAATCCAATTTTAATTATCTTCTTGATTCCATATACATTATTTATTATGTTTTACAGGTTCAACAACAATACGTGTTCCTTCCACTTTAATAACGCGAACCTCAACACCGCGATTAATAAAGCCGCCATCAGAGACTGCGTCCACACGTTCTGTACCGATACGCACAGTACCTGACGGCCGCAAAATCGTAATCGTCTGTCCCCGTTTGTCCAAATATGCGCTTTTATCTGCCTGAGAAGTATATCCCTTATCCTTCGTTGACCGGGTCGTCAGCGCTAATTTAGCAATAAGCCTGCTTTTAGGCAGCCTGCGCCCCACAAAATAAAACAAGATAGCTGCAATGATAATTCCTCCGGCAATAATATAAGCGGCTGAAAGACCGGCCCCTAACATATAAAAAAGACTGCCGAACAGCAACACAATTCCAACAATACCAAAAATACCAACTCCAGGCGTCGCCAGTTCCATCGCAATAAGAACAAGACTGGCAATAAAGGCGCCGATAACTTTTAAATCATTGTCTATCGTATCATCACCAGAATACATTAACAATACACCCAGTACAATGGCGGTAACAATGCCTACCCCCATACCGGCCATCTTGATTTCTGCAAGAACCGCTGCTAAAATAAGACCGACAAAAAGCGTCCGTACATAATCATTTTGAAGAAATCCGGCAATAGTATCTTTCCAATTACGTTCCACATATACAACATTCATATTGTCAAGGCTAAATTGATGTTGTACTCCTTCAATCGAAGAGACAGTCGCTTCAGACAGATTAAGCTGTTTCGCTTGAGCTTCTGACAGCGCCAATATCTGACCGGCTTCCGCATAATCCGGATAGCCTTTGGTTTTATCAACCATAGATTCTACCAGTCGCGGATTATGGCCCATATGAGATGCCGTCGCCGCAAATTCCGATTTTAAAGCAGCAATGTTTTTTTCCGTATCAGGAATAGGCTCTGCTGCACCAATACTGCTTCCCGGTGCCATAACAATATGCCGGCAGGAAATCGCAATCAAGGCTCCCGCTGACCACGCACGAGTATCTACATAAGCAATTGTCGGTATTGTCGTATTCTGCAGCATATCACGAATCTTCAACGCACTGTCAACACGACCTCCCAACGTATTGATCTGAACTATGACAGCATGATCCCCTTGTTCTTGGGCATCCGTTAGGCCTCTGCGGACTAACGCAACTTGACCGGCATTAATCTCTCCTTCAATGGCAATCACTCGGATATCCTGACTGCCTGCCGATACGGGCTGCACAACAATAAAACATACTGCAGCAAGCAAACATAAGACAATGACATGCAAACGAGATAATATGCCCATTTCTTCACCTCCCATCACAATTACTTCTATTTGTGTTCAAGCGTCCTCGTATGGGAAATGCCGTGAAAATAACCTACTTGTTTCAGTTGTTCCAGTTCTTCCTCTGAGATAGTACGAACTGCACTTTTCTCCAATTCTTTAATAGGTTTATCTTCAATGATATGAATTTTATCAACAACAGACTCATAAATATTATGAGGTTTATTTTCTTTTATCCATTCCAGCATATGATTCAGCCATTCACGACATGTCCATACATCAGTACCATGATTATGCCCACGTAAAATCTGCACTTGTTCCGATTCAGGAATTTTGTTTAAAAACCAGTTCCATTTTTCACGGGCAATAAGGTACATATAAAACTCATCAATCGGACGAACGTGTTGTTCATGTAATTCTAAGATATATCTGGACCAAAACAAACTCAGTGTCATTTTGAACCCTCCAACAAGTATTATTAAGTTAATCTTATGTATATTACATTATACTATACTTTGTCTATAGTGAAAAATCAAAAAAGTCATTTCCAGCAAAACGAATGCTAAAAATGACTTTTTATCCTATTCTTAGCAGAAAATAGCAGTAATTAAGCATTAATTTCATCAATTGTAAGTACAAAAGCCGGTGCATATTCCTTTAAAAAAATATCCACTTCCGGCATATGTAAACTTTTCAACTTCTCCTCAATCGTATGCAATGCTTGATCAAATTCATAGTTTCCCGCATTTTTTTCCTGCATGCACTTGAGATACGCACTCAAGGTATCTGCCGCTTTTACATATATCCACACAGGATCCTGCTCTGCATTTTTTATAAGCGGTTCATATGCCGCCCGCAGTTCCTTCGGCAATGTTAAGAGCAACCGGTCTTGTGCCATTTTTTCTACTTCTCCGTAAGTACTTCGCATTTTTGAATTGAAATATTTCACTGGCGTCGGCATATCGCCGGTATAAACTTCGACAGCATCATGGTACATAGCTAACACAGCTGCTTGTTTTGCATCTACCGGTATATCATTGTTCTGATTATGCAGGAGACAGAGATGATAGGCAATCATCGCAGTCTGCAGTGCATGTTCTTGAATATTTTCATCTTGTACATTGCGCATGAGTCCCCAGCGACGGATAAACTTCATGCGGGCTAATATAGCAAAAAAACAACTCATATAAAGACCTCGTCACTTATCGATATAACCCTATAGCTTTACAGACGTTCTGATACGTTACATTCGCTTTTGCATGGGCTTTGGCAGCACCTTTTTCCAAAATTTTATCTAATTCCGGATCATGAATCAATTGTGTATACCGCTGCTGAATAGGTTCCAACACAGAAACAACTGCATCCGCAACATCCTTTTTAAAAGCACCATATCCTTTATCAGCATATGCAGCTGTAATTTGTTCGTGAGTTTGTTCTGTAACGGCTGCCAATATATCCATCAAATTAGAGATTCCCGGCTTATTTTTCACATCATAATGGACAGAGTTTTCACTGTCTGTTTGCGCACGTTTAATTTTCTTTTCTATATCTTTTGGTGCATCCAGCAAATAAATAGTTGCCGTCTGATTATCATCGGACTTACTCATTTTTTTTGTAGGTTCCTGGAGACTCATGACTCTAGTCCCATCATGACCAAGAAGAATATCCGGAACAGTAAATACATCTCCATATATGCGATTGAACCGCTGTGCCAAATCACGAGTAATTTCCATATGCTGTTTCTGATCATCACCCACGGGAACCAAATTCGTTTGATAAAGCAAAATATCAGCTGCCATCAGAGGCGGATATGTCAAAAGGCCTGCCGGAATAGAATCACCTTGTTTAGCAGATTTATCTTTATACTGCGTCATCCGTTCCAGTTCTCCTACATAAGAACTGCACGTCATAATCCAGCCTAACTGAACATGCTCAGGTACTTCCGACTGCACAAAAAGAGTAGATTTATCAGGATCAAGCCCGGAAGCAATATAAATGGCCGCCAGTGTACGTGTCCGTTCGTGAAGCATCTGTGGATCCTGCGGAACTGTAATAGCATGTTGATTTACTACACAATAATAACATTCATTATCCTTCTGAACTTTCGAAAAGTTGCGCAATGCACCTAAATAATTACCTAATGTAAGATTACCACTCGGCTGAATGCCGGAAAAAATAATGGACATATCTAATTCCTCCCTGTAATACATAAACAAAAAATCCTTTCACCCCCCTAAAAAAAAGGGACGAAAGGAAAGATTTCCGCGGTACCACCCTGGTTGGCATACAGCCCGGCTCAAATACTTTCCAATAACGGTGAAAGCAAAACCGGTGGTGCCTACTTCAGCATTCGGACCACATCTCCCGGGTCCATTCCCACTGCCTGCTCATACCGAACTTCCACTGTCATCGGTTCGCTGCCAAGGCGTCTGCAATAGTACTCTTCCCGTTCATAGATTTCTTATTTTGACTGGTTTTACTCTATCACGATACCTTCTCTCTGTCAAGGATAACTATTGTATATCCCCGATCCCTTACTGCAATATAAGCAGCATCACATTTACTTTTTTTAACAATAATGCCGAAAATATTTTTTTCTTCTTGACTTGGAGTATAATTAAAGTGATATGGTATAATTAATTATCAAATCCATTCTATAGGAGATTTTTATGAAAAAATATATAAAACTAGGGATACCGTTTATACTGTTTTTTGTTTGTATCATCCTTTATATTTTAGTCCCCAGTGCATGGTCAATAAGCAGGCAGGCAGCCAGAGTTACCAAATCAGTAGCTGCACAGTATCAACTCACTGACAAAGTTGATGCTTTTAATATTCGTCAAGTTATTACATTTGACAGTACCACTTCACGAACCATCATGTGGCAATCCGATTTAGCCGAAAAAAATGCAGTCATAGAATATCGTCAAAAAAACACGGACACGATTCTAACAATGCCGGCTTCTAATGAAATTTTTAATGATGACAAAACAACGACTTACATACATTCCGCTGAACTTACTCACCTAACCGCTGGCTCACGTTATGAATATCGTATCGGATACGATAAAAAACGCAGTGAATGGTTTCCCCTCTCACTGGCTTCAGAAAATACTTTTAAAGTGCTTATTTTTCCTGATTCTCAATCCAGTAATTATGATGTGTGGCGTGATACCGCACAAGCCGCATGGAAGGAAAATCAAGATGCTCAATTTTTTATAAATATGGGAGATTTGGTAGACAATGGCGAAGATCATACTCAGTGGAATTTATGGTTTGAAGCTGTCGAAAACATGATTTCTGCTATTCCTGTCGCTCCGGTTATGGGAAATCATGAAACATATGACCAAAATTGGGAAGTTCGTATGCCGACAGCGTATCTTCATATGTTCAACGTACCCAACACAGTCCCCTCTCTCTATCAGAATCAATTTTATTCTTTTGACTATGGCGACATCCATTTCGTCGTCCTTAACACTCAAATTACAGAGATGTCACAATTTCAGCCACATCTGCTAGATGATGAAATCAATTGGTTTAAAGCAGACATGGCCCACACAAACAAAAAATGGAAAATTGTTTTGATGCATAAAGATCCACTGCAATATGCTTTTCAAAACCGCCCGCAACCCCGTACAGAAGGATTTTCTGCAGAAGGAAAAGAATTTATGCCGCTCTTCGATGCTTACAATATTGATATTGTTCTTTCCGCACATCTACACACATACCGCAACCGTGGCCATATCCGCAACTTCCGACGCGATAATACAGGCCCGCTGTATATTCTTACGGGTGTAGCAGGAAATGTTCGCTATCCTGAATTATGGAAGCAGCACTCCTTGGATGAAGTAATCGCCCCGCAACCGGAAACGGATAATTATCTAACAATGGAAGCAGGCGAACATACGCTGACATTTTCCTCTTATCTTCCCAACGGCCAAAAAATAGATACGATATCAATCAATAAATAAAAGAGGTCGAAATATAACAGTGCATCATCGCAGTGTTCTACTCCGGCTGTATAAAAAGCACCCTATTTCAATCTTTAAAACATATTGGAATAGGGTACTTTCTATGATATAATAAAAATTGTTCCATTGTTCTTTTAAAACAATTGGATATGAAAAGACAAGGAGGAATTTACCATGCCAGTTATTACGAAGGATACGGGTATTATTGAAGCTGTTCAGAAATATCCACAAATCATCGAAATTTTTCAGGCTTATGGTCTCGGTTGTATCGGCTGCATGGCCGCTCATTTCGAAACCATCGGTCAAGGCGCAGGCGCTCACGGTATTGATGTAGATGCTTTAATTGCCGACCTTAATGAATGTATTTCACAGCCTAAATAGGCAATTTACTTAAACACGAATTTCAAAAAACTACTTTTACACCATGTGTAAAAGTAGTTTTTTTATTGATCAATATTTTCAAACCTTTATGTTATCCTTGCCAAGAATACCTGCAGTAGCTCCTGATACTACTTTACTACGGAAGCACAACGCGCACAAAGAGTTGGGTGTTCTTGATCTGTCCCTACGGTATCACGATGTATCCAACAGCGTTCACATTTTTCATGGGTGGATGGAGTTACAATGACACGAATATCTGTATGATCTTCACCGGCTGCAGCTTGTTCAGGTGCTAAATCAGTTCCTTCCACTAATTTCACTTCACTGACGATGAGAAGAATAGCCAGTTTATCGCTCCATTGACTAAGGAAAGCATAGTCTGCTCCATCTGCATAAATCGTAACCGCTGCATCCAGAGAATGCCCAATAGTATGATCCTTACGGGCTCCTTCAAGAATACGAGTCATATCACTGCGTAAAGACAACAATTTATTCCAGCGAGCTTCCAAATCAACATTCAGATACTCTTTATGTGCTTTCGGCCAATCTGTCAGCAGTACACTTTCTTCCTTACCCGCTATTTCTGGCATATACATCCAAACTTCTTCCGCGGTAAAGGACAACACAGGAGAAACAATTTTAACTAATGTATCAAGTATCCGATACATTACTGTCTGCGCACTTCGCCGAATAAGCGCATCGTCTTTTTCTGCATACAAACGATCTTTGATAATATCAAGATAAATAGAACTCAAATCCACAGTACAGAAATTATGTATCGCATGATACATCACATGAAATTGATAATTTTCATATGCTTCCGTCACCGTTTCATATACTTGTTCCATCCGAAGCAATGCCCATTTATCCAACTCTGTCATATTTTCATAATCAACAGAGTGAACTGCCGGATCGAAATCAGCCAAATTCCCCAGAAGGAATCGGAATGTATTGCGAATTTTACGATATACTTCACTGAGTTGTTTCAAAATTTTCGGGGACAACCGAATATCGCCTTGATAATCTGCTGATGATACCCAAAGCCGCATAACATCTGCACCAAATTGATCAATTATTTCCTGTGGCGCAACCGTATTTCCCACAGATTTACTCATTTTTTTACCTTCACCATCAACAGTAAAACCATGAGTCAAAACAGCTTTATACGGAGCATATCCATTAATAGCAACAGATGTCAACAGTGAGGAATTAAACCAGCCCCGATGCTGATCCGAACCTTCAAGATACATTTCACATGGATAATCAAGTTTAGGATCCGTGCAAAGTACTCCTTGATGTGTACATCCACTATCAAACCACACATCCATTATATCGGTTTCTTTTTTGAATTCTGTACCGCCGCACTCCGGACAAGTAAACCCATCCGGTAATAGTTCCTTTTCGTTATGACGCCACCATGCATCGGAACCTTCTACAGCAAACAATTTTTGCAGATGCTTGATCGTATCATCATTGATAATTGGCTTGCCGCATTTCTGGCAGTAAAAAATAGGAATCGGCACGCCCCATACACGTTGCCGGGAAATGCACCAGTCACCGCGATCGCGAATCATATTATAAATCCGGTCATGTCCCCATGATGGTATCCATTTTACGTGGTCGATTGCTTCCAATGCTTTCTGCCGATATCCGTCTACAGAAGAAAACCATTGTTCAGTTGCTCTATATATAATCGGATTTTTACAGCGCCAGCAATGTGCATATTGATGACGCAGCGAGCCTTTAGCGAATAATACACCCAATTCCGCTAGCCGTTTAATAATCGGTACATTCATATCAAAAGCAAATTTACCCTGATATTCTGGAACTTTGTCCGTATAACAGCCATCGGGGCCTACTGTACCAAGCGGTTTCAATCCCCAAGCAGAATATTTCATGCAAACATTGAAATCATCAACCCCGTGATCCGGAGCCGTATGTACAAGACCTGTCCCCGCTTCCAATGTAACATGTTCTCCTAAGACAATGGGAACCTTGCGTGCTTCATAAAAAGGATGCTGGAACACAAGACCTTCCAACCGTTTCCCCTCTATCGCATCCGGCAGCACTTCGTATTCCTCAATTTTTCCTGCCTTCATTGTTTCATCTACAAGATCTTTAGCCATGAGGTAATATTCTTCACCAGCCTTGACCCAGACATATTCAAAATTTTCATTAGCACAAATAGCTACATTAGCAGGAATTGTCCAAGGGGTCGTCGTCCAAATAACAGCATACACTTTATCGGGATCAGCATTTTTCGGCATATGACAAGTAAGATCTACTGCAGGAAATTTTACATAAAGAGAAAAAGACTTGATTTCTTTATATTCTATTTCCGCTTCAGCCAGAGCTGTTTCGCAATGAGGACACCAATATACGGTTTTTAACCCCTTATATATATATCCCTTTTTGGCCATTTCACCAAACACGCCGATCTGTTCTACTTCAACATGCGGCATCAAGGTAAGATAGGGATGTTCCCAATCTCCTAAAACACCAAAACGGATAAAATCTTTACGCTGTTCATTAACACATTTCAGAGCATATTCCTTGCAACGCGCACGCAAATCGAGCGGTGCCATTTCATGCCGATTCAACCCTGTATTTTTAATAACTGCATGTTCAATAGGCAGTCCATGCGTATCCCAGCCAGGAACATATTTTGTGTAATACCCGTTCTGGGTCTTATATTTCATAATTATATCCTTGAGTACTTTATTCAAGGCATGACCAATATGCAGCTGACCGTTAGCGTACGGAGGTCCATCATGAAGAATAAACTTAGGCGCTCCTTCTCTCTTTTGCAAACGTTTTTCATAAATAGCATGTTCCTGCCAAAATTTAAGAAAATCCGGTTCCCTTTTCGGCAAATTGCCACGCATGGGGAATTCGGTTTCAGGCAAATGCAAAGTCTTACCGTAATCCATATTGTTGCCTCCTCTAAATAAATAAAACAAAATAACGCCTTCATCCCAAAAGGGACGAAGACGTTAATCACCGCGGTACCACCCTATTGACCGCATAACGGCCACTCAATGCCCATAACGACGCAACCCGGCGGCTGGCTCACAGCCACAGCTCTAAAGTGATCTGCTTATACCGCTGCCTCTCCGGGCTCTCACTATCCCCGATTCGCTGAAAAGGAGTGCTGGCATAAGCCGTCTTTTTCATTGCTTTTCCATATAAAATATGTATTTGTACATAGAGGTATTTTATATTTAAAAAAGCCCTTTGTCAATACCTATCGATAAACATTCTGTTTTATATTTATTGCAAAATTGCGCTGTTATCAGTAAAATATAAGTATCAAAAGGAGGCTTTATCATGACAGTCGTTGATACATTTGCAGATTTAGTCAAACATTCTAATAATATCGTTTTTTTCGGTGGAGCCGGTGTTTCCACAGAAAGCGGCATTCCTGACTTTCGAAGCGTCGATGGATTATATAATCAAACCTATAAATACCGCCCCGAAACAATTTTAAGTCATTCGTTTTATATGGATAACCCTGAAGAATTCTTTCGCTTTTATCATGATAAAATGCTTTGCCTTGATGCCAAACCTAACATGGCTCATATAAAATTAGCGGAACTAGAAAAAGCCGGTAAATTAAAAGCCATCATTACACAAAACATTGATGGTCTGCATCAACAAGCCGGCAGTACAAACGTATTGGAGTTACATGGTAGTGTCCATCGCAATTATTGTCTGCACTGCCATAAATTTTTTAATGCTCACTATATGGCTTCTGCTGTCGGTATCCCCAAATGCGATGCCTGCGGCGGATCTATTAAGCCAGATGTCGTACTGTATGAAGAGGGACTTGATGATGACGTTATTGAAAAATCATTGCATTATATTAGTCATGCCGACATGTTGATAATTGGCGGCACCTCTTTAGTTGTTTATCCAGCTGCCGGTCTTGTAAGATATTACAGCGGACATAAACTCGTATTGATCAACAAATCTTCGACTAGTATGGATGACCGCGCTGATTTAGTTATTCATGACCCCATTGGTGAAGTATTCCAACACATTATCGTATGAAAACATAGATTACCTTAAAAATAAAGTCCTGTACAGAAAAATTCGGTCTGTACAGGACTTTATTTTTAAAAAAACACAAGTGTTACCCCTGCGCCGCCGCCTTCTGCATCATCCAATTTATACGATGAAATAAACGGTTGATGATCAAGAAAATCATGAATCTGCCGTCTTAAGGCACCGCTTCCTTTACCATGAATAATCCGAACAGGACTAAACCCTGCCGCCAGCGCTTGATCAAGAAATTTTTCAACCTCCGGTATCGCTTCGCTCCCTGTTTTTCCAATAACATTGATTTCCGCTGCCACCGCATCGATACGAATCGGACGATAAGAAGATACGGCCGCCGCTTTTTTTTCTTCCCGCTGTTCTTGTTTTATCTCATCATAATAAGGAGCACTGATGTCTTTATTTTCTACACGAACAGTCATTCCTTTCACGGAAACCGTAAGTTTTTTTCCTTTTATTGACATTACCGTTCCCAATCCATCCAACGAATTAATAAATACACGTTGTCCAATCTGCAGTGTTTTCACATCAATAGGATTACGCTTTGTTTTTTCCTTGTCAGGAAGAGAAATTTGCTGAATAGATCGCCGTGCCTGTTCGATAGCCTTTGCTTTTTCCCGATCTGTAGTTTCGCGAAACTGTTGTTTCAATTCACGGATAATAGATTCCGCCTCAATGCGGAGTTTACGTTTTAATTCCATCGCATCACGTCGGCTGGAATCTACAATATCTTGTCGTTTTGAAGATACTTTATCTTTTTCTCTGCGTAAATCATCCTCTAATTTTCTTACACGCTGCAGCCGCTGCTCCAGTTCCACCTGTTCTTCATCCATCTGTTTGGATTGTGTATTCAGCTTTGTTAAAATAGCTTCCATATCAACATCCTGCGCCTTACTGCGCAGTTCTCTTGCTTTATTTAAAATTCCCACAGGCATGCCAAGTTTTTCACTAATGCTAAAAGCATGACTGCTCCCTGCTGATCCTATGCGAAGTTTATATGTAGGCTGCAATGTCTGCACATCAAACTCAACATGCCCATTTTCAATCCCCTTTGTATTATACGCGAAATTTTTTAAATCATTGTAATGTGTCGTCACCATAACACATGCACCCTTATCATACAAAGATTGAAGCACTGCGATAGCAATCGCGCTTCCTTCTGCCGGATCAGTGCCCGATCCCAGTTCATCAGCAAGGATCAAGTCCTCCGTGCTGCAATGTTTTAAAATATAAATAAGCTGTTTCATGTGACTGGAAAAGGTACTCAGATTTTGAGAAATATCTTGCTCATCCCCAATGTCAACAAAAACATCACGAAAGATGGGCAATTCCGAATTTTCTCCTACAGGTATAAACAATCCGGCTTGGTACATGAGAACCAAAAGTCCTAAGGTTTTCATCGCTACCGTTTTACCACCGGTATTGGAACCTGTAATCAGCAAAATTCTATATTCACCGCCAATAATAATGGTATTAGGGACAACTACATCCGGCGCAATCAGCGGATGCCGGGCATGGAGAAGACGCACTTGCTTTTTTTTTGAAACCACAGGACGGCAAGCTTTCATCTGAATAGCTAACTGCGCTTTAGCAAAAATAAACTCTAATTTCCCTACACACATCGTGCTATTCATGAGATCTTCATATTGATCTGCTGCAATGGCCGTAAGTCGTTTAAAAATACGCTCTATTTCCTTAGTTTCCCCCATACGTGCTTGCTGCAAATCATTATTAGCATTTACGATAGCCAGCGGTTCGATATATAAGGTCGAACCGCTAGCTGACATATCGTGAACAATCCCAGGGAATACATGCCTGTATTCTTGCTTAATAGGTACAACATATCGATTGTTCCGTACCGTAATCAGAATATCTTGAAAGTATTTTTGATATTCCTTATTTTGCAGCACGCTTTGCATATATCGTTTTGTCTGCCGTTCCAATTCAACAATACGATTTCTCAGATGAAGAAGTTCCGGGGAAGCATTGTCCCGAATTTGATGATTTTCATCAAAAACAGCCGCTATTTTATGTTCCAATACTGAAAAATCCATAATAAACTGTGTTTTTTTTACCAATTGCGGATAGTCTTTTTCTTTTTCCGCAAAAAATTTTTTAACATGTTCATAACACCGTATATTATTCCAAATATCAATACACTCTTGTGAATCTAACGTGATTTCACGGCATGCTTTTTCAAGAGCCGGCCGTATATCAACAATACCGCCAAAGGGTGACGATGCTTCCCGCTGCAAACAGATTACCGCTTCTTCTGTATCCCTGAGGCTTTCTTCAATAACAGCTGCATCGCCGGAAGGCGTTAAATGCCTTGCTGCTTCTTTAGACAACCGGGAGGGAGCTAACTTCACCAACATGGATTGAATTTGATAAAACCCCAAAATCCGCATACTTCTTTTATTCATAACCTGGCACTCCTATACTTATATAATTCCATGAAAAAAATGCCCTCGTGTAACACTGCTATCTTCTTTAGTTAACACCATATGTTCCGTATCATCTATAAGATGTCGATATCGCTGCGTCTGTGCCGCAATCCATGCAGAAGAGCGACCTCTGCCTTCGATCCGAAACCGGGAAATACCACATTGCATTAATTGAGAGTAGTACGGTGCCATATCCAAATCTCGATTATTTAAAAGATGATTGCGGCAATATGAATCAGTGACAATAGGAAACTGTTCCCCTGTACGATCTTTAAGATAATATTTTTTATGACTGCACATAGCGGCACATCGCCTTTTTACTCCTGAACCGTTAAAAGCCGCCAGAGAACAAAATTCAGTCACCATCATTTCCAACCGCCCTTCTACTAAAATCTCAATAGGTACCGACGGACATGCAGAAATAATTTTCTTTATCTGCCTGAGCATAAGTTCCGTTGAAAGGGTTATGCTGCTGCATCCATAATAACGCAAAAGATCTGCTGCCTTGGCATTGAAGGTATTTAAAGACCAATCTCCCGCAATAGGGACATTCCACAATTCTTCCTTAGCCATTGCAAGAATCCCCAGAGCTCCGGCATAAATGCCATCTGCACCACAAGAAACTGCTGTCTGCAATTCTCTTCTGACATACGTTTCATCCCGCTGCCGTAATATCCGCGGAGAGGCTGCCCAAATAGACGCACCGGCATTATGGACCACATCAGCTGCTTGTTTCCACTGAGAAAATCCAAAAGTTGTATGCGTATATGATTCGCCTCCGTACACAATGCGGTCAGCTCCATTTTGCAGTGCTGCCGTAATACCTTCTAGCGAATCACAACGCACAACAAGCTCATTTTGTTTTTCTTTCCGGTACTTGATAGTACAATTAGGAAGTATGGTTGTCTCTCCCGCTGCCGGCCGATGATAGTCTGTCAAAATTTTCTGTTCCACAGCCGCGACAGCGTTTCGACGCAAGACATTGAGAACACTTGCCGGTATCATATACGATTGATCCCAAACCGTAACTCCGCTAACATAAAAAGAGGTTCCGCCCAAACGATTCAGCTGCGTATAAATCCACGCCCGGTCAGCTGGGTGTTTTGCCGCTTTTTGAACAACATATGCAGATACTTCTTCTGCCACATGTCCCGCTTCATCCCATGCACTAAGACGAAGTTGTTTTTCTTCCGTTACATCTACGTGAAAATAAAGGGGGATTTTACGATTCATCTCCCTTGTTTCTGTTTTTCTATCTTCTTTCCGAGCTAATCGATATACTTCGCCTGAAACGCCTGCTTTACAACGTAATTTCACTGTATATGAAGTATTCGAATATTCTTTATCAGCAATAACCGCTGAAATTTCATCAAAACATTCCCTTCCGTCTGCTGCTGTAATTTTAATGAAATCTCCCACATTCAAAGGCTCGGTTAACTTAGCTTCAGCAATACCTTCTCGGCATTTTAGGATTTTTCCCACGTGACGCCCTGTGTTGCCTGAACTTTTTTCAGTAATAGTATTTCTTTGCACCGTATCTGTTAAAAAATCATGCTGATACATTCGATTAAAACTTTCCGCTAAAATATGCTCGGCTTTTTCCAATATATGCTGCCGCTCCTGTAAGGAGGTATGGATATAAGTATCCATGACCATGCGATAGGCACCCACAACAGAACGCACATATCCATTTCCTTTCATACGTCCTTCAATCTTAAAAGAAGAAACGCCTGCATCTATGAGTTCCTGAATAACAGAAACGCTGCTCAAATCTTTAAGGCTCAATACATACGTTTCCGGTTCCGTTACCGGTATGCCGCCTTCCTCAATCAATTGATACGGGAGACGACAGGGCTGTGCACAGGCTCCGCGATTACCACTTCGCCCGCCGATAAAGCTGCTCATTAAACATTGACCTGAATACGACATGCAGGATGCTCCATGTATAAATACTTCAATAGCAGCTTTTGCATGTTGACATATGTATCGTATTTCTTGTATAGATAGCTCACGCGCTAAAACAACCTGTGTAAATCCAAGACTTTCCAAAAATCGTACTCCATTTAAATCCGCAACAGTAAGCTGTGTACTCCCATGCAGCGGCAAATTGGGAACTATCTTTTGAACCCATGCAGCAATGGCTAAATCCTGTACAATAATGCCATCCACATGGAGCTCGTCTAATTTTTTTAAATAAGCTGCAAGTTCTTTCAGCTCTGTATCAGCAATAAGAATGTTAACTGTAATATACACTTTAACAGCAAAAAGATGCGCCGTCCGCACCGCTCGATCTAATTCTTCATCATCAAGATTATGTGCAAATTTTCGGGCATTAAATGACTTGCCACCCAAATATACCGCATCTGCTCCGGCATCAATGGCCGTCAATACTGTATCCAATGATCCTGCCGGTGCTAATAATTCTGTCATGATTCCTCCTGCATTCTATACCCATTAATTACTGTTTTTTCCTGCTGCCTTTACATTTCTTACTAAACCCTTATTTCCCGTTTAATGTTTTTAAACCATGCAGCTATTTTAAATTATGCTTACTTGTTCTTAGTGTTTCACACATGTTGTTCCTGCACTTATCTCAATTGCCGATAAATAGAAGCTATAACATCCGCTGTAACATTATATGCGGTTGCCTGGACAGCTCGTGTAGGCATCGTCAGCTTTGTATAACAATCAATATCTTCTTCCGTTAATTGAATCGTATCAGGCATAAGCTTGTTCATTATGTTTGTAAACTCATCCAATCCGTCAAGATTAAGAATGTCCCATACCCGTTCCACTTTATCAGGCATTGTTTCTGTCATGAGATACATGTATGAAGGAAAAAGCATGCCATTTGCCCGTCCATGAGTAAATCCTTTATAATATGTCAGCTGATATCCCATTCCATGAATGAGAGTCGTACCGCTCTGAGCAATAACAATACCTGCTAAGGTTGAAGCATACATCAGATCTTCACGAGCGGCGTAAGATACGTCACTTCCTAATTCCGTCAAATGCGGTCCAATAAAATGCATAGCCTCTTCTGCCCATACATCACTGACGGGGGTAGAATTATTGGACATATACCCTTCAACGGCATGTGATAATGCATCAATTGCCGTATCAATGGTAACAACCGGAGATACCCCCATCGTAAATGTGGGATCGACGAAAGCCATAGAGGGAAAGAGCAGCGGATCCGTAACAGATTGTTTCGTTCCGGCATGGGGATTTGTCAATATGGCTGCCTTAGTTACTTCACTGCCGGTACCCGATGTCGTAGGTACTGCCACAATAGGCAGCGGTTTTTTATATGGTCCGCTGAACAACTGCACGTCATCAATTTCATTCGTGCATAGTAAAGCGATAACTTTCCCTGCATCCATGGGAGAACCGCCGCCAACAGCAATAACAAAATCAACCTGTTCGGCCTTAGCAAAAGCAGCCGCCCGGCGTACCGTAAGAATAGAAGGATTGTTTTCGACTTCATCAAAAATAGCCCAGGAAATCCCTAACTGCTGCAGCGTATCAAGTATCGCTTGCTGTGAACCATTGATTTTAGCTGAATGGTGTCCTGTGACAAGTAATGCTTTTTTACCCAGCTGCGCCAAATAATCACCTGATTGAGCAATGCAATTTTTCCCAAAAAATAATTTAGTCGGCATTTCGTATGTAAACATGGCATTATCTCTCCATATGTTTTTTCGCATTTTCATAATATCCTAACACTTCTTTTTTTACCTCAGCTATTTCTTCGGGGGTCACTTTTCTGACAATACGTGCCGGATTACCATAAACCATAGAATTAGGCGGTATTTTTTTATTCTGTGTAATTAGTGTTCCTGCCCCAATGATACAATTTTCTCCAATTTCAGAATATCCAAGGAGCGTAGCACCCATACCAATTAAACAGCCATTGCCAATTTTAGTTCCATGAATAATCGCATTATGTCCAATAAGGACATAATCCCCAATTTCCATCGACTGATCGGCCTGCGGGTGAACTGTCGTATTATCTTGGATATTCGTATATCGTCCGACAGTAATCGTATTATCATCCCCGCGAAGGACAGTATTGTACCAAATACTGACTCCCTTTGCAAGTTTTACATCCCCAATTACCGTAGCCGTATCCGCAATAAAAGTATCTGCATCTATTTTGGGCTCTTTATCTTCTAATGTAATAATATGAGACATTATCATTCCTCCAATAAAATACTCTAACCTTTCATCCGTATTATTATATATCAAATAAAGATATGTGACCAGTGAAGTTGAATATTCAGTATATTGGAGTTGATATACATCACAAAAAACCGTGCAGCAATATCTGCACGGTTTTATAAAAACACTATTTCTGATTTGTAATCTAACGAATTCGCCTATTATTTTCCGCCTTTTTTATTTCACCGTTGGTCCCCTTCAAAAATTCTGCCAATTTTTCCGGCTCAATCTGTATTACTTTCACATCTCCCGGTGCCGTATCACATAATGAATTAGGTGATCTTGCACCGTTATAATGATGTCTGCTGATTTTCACATCCTATTCCTCCTCGTATAATAAGTTTAAAAGTTAATAAATCAGTTATCAGCAGGCTATGAGCTGTCCATGATACAATAGCTGTAAGACAGCAGGGGCAAGTTCTCTTCCTCTTGGTTGCACCGTAAGACTGCTTCATAATAAGTCTATTTCCCTGAACCGGAAGTTAGCTGCAAACTCATTGGTTTTTTGCCAGAGGTAAGGCCGCCCTTTAAGCAGAGAGGAATATCACATTGGTCTGCTCCGGAATAATTCTGTAAACCAAGTCATGTCTGTTTCCATTGCATCTATGTGCACCCTAAAAAAGCAGTGCAAGATGTTGGACAAGACAATTAAACAGCAGTTTGAGATCATTCCGAATACGCTGACCTTCGTTCCCAGCATTGACAAGGTCTACTCTGCCGTATTATCGCCGAGATTGGCAATATCCATCACTTTGCATCCCAAGCTTCGGTCGCTAAGTTTGCAGGTCTTGTATGGACACAGCACCACTCCGGCGACTTTGAAGCTTCGCATACCCACCTGATTCAATCCGGCAACTGTTATCTCCGCTACTACCTACTGGAAGCCGCCAACTCCGTGAAAAGATGCGACTCCGAGTTCCAGCGCTACTATGATCTTAAATTTCGTGAGGTTAACCAGTTTCAGCACACTCGCTTTAACTGCAAAAAAACTAGTTCGGTTCGTCTTTCATCTGCTGAAGGACAATCGCCTGTATATCCCACCGGCACGCTGAGTCAACGCTCGCAGCGCTGATGTCAAATCCTTGTTTTAAATTTTTTTAGGAATAGGGATTCGTTTTGTATTGCCTTTTTCCTGCCATTCCTATTCTTTCTCTAGCGTTTTTCCTTATTTTTTACATCACTCTCTTGGCTTTATACCATGGGACTTAGGTATTTCATTATCAAGTTACATCATTGAATTTAAAATACAACGTATTATTTTTTCTTTTATTTATTATGTAATGCAATAATGTCTTCAGGTTTCGTACTCCACCGATGTTGAAACCATAGCCATTCTGTTGGATGTTCTTTCACAAACGATTCGGTCAAACACCCCATTTTTCTAGTCAAGCGCGCCACATCTTCTTCCGGATTTCCCGTATTTTCATAATGCATAATTTGACCAACCATAATTTGATTATGATGTTTTTCATCATGACTGGCAAAGATAGGTAAAATAGGGGAATTAAACTTTTTTGCAAATGTTGCCGGTCCTATAGGAGTAGACGCCATTTTTCCTAAAAACATTTGAGGAACGCCGTAAAACCCGCCATCTTGATCTGCTAAAAATCCTAATATTTTTTTTCGTTTTAATGCTCTGGCTGCACAAATCATTTCATTTCCACCACGGACAAAGACCTCTATTCCCATCATTTCGCGGTTTTCATTCAAAAATCGGGTTACTTGATCATTCGGCTGCTTTTTTACAATTACGGTTACAGGAAACCCGTATAAAGAAGGTACGGCTCCCAGCCACTCCCAATTTCCAAAATGACCGGTCAAAATAATAACTCCTTTATGTTCCATCAATGCTGTTTCGATTCGCTCCGGATGATCAATAGAAACTTGATTTAGCACATTATTTTTCTTCAAATTCGGTGTATATAAAATTTCCATTAAAGACTGTCCTAAATTTTTAAACATTTCATTAATAATCAACTTCGCTTTTTCTTCATTGCAGTTAATACCACGCATAACATGAAAAACACCACGTTTTCGCTGTTTCTTCAATATGGTTTTCATCATGGGGCCCAATACGCCTCTTCCGACAAACAATATCATAGGGTATGAGAAAAGACAAACAATCTTACTCACCCCTCGTATTATCATATACTGCCAATTTTTAGACAAAATTGTGTCTCTGCCCCTTTTCTTTAAATTTATTTCATAGTTTTCTGCCATGAACTGGAAAATATAATACATGTTACAATTATTTAAGGTATAAAAAATATAGCTGAGAAGCATGGATATGTCATGTTCTATCAGCTATAGTAGATAATGAAACAGCTATGGATCAAGAATTTGAATCTCATATAATAAATGAAAAAATGTTAACTTATACCGAATGCTGCTTGCCAAAGTTCAAATTCAAAAACCCGTTTCACTTTATATATAATATTTTTATAACTTCAATAATTTGATTTAATTATATCATATTTCCTTATATATAGATATAAGGAAATGTATTTATCTCTTTTCATATTTTTATGGTATAATATTAATTAGTAGTTATTATAATTGTATTTATAAATATATGAAACGCCCTTATGATTACACTAAAATGATTTAGTTCTAAACGGAAATGAGATAGCGAAAGAAAAAATAAACATTACTTTTTAATAATTGACCCGATATTATAAACAACCAGCTTATGTAAAACCCTTATTTTTACATAAGCTGGTTTTAACATCATTCCCATATCATACTTTTATACTTATATGCTTATCATAGAATCAGGTGACTAAAATGACTGAAAAAGACATATACGCGATTTGCTCACAAGCCTTATCCAATAGCAACTTAGAGAACGATTGCAAAGCAATTGCTAAATCGGTTCAAAATAAAGATTATAATAATGTTGCCCAACTTTTAAGAGTAATAATTGCAACTTCAGTAACTGCTTGCATTTGCGACGTTCTTGAAATTCAAAGAAAAAATAAAAAATAATCTTACTTAAAGATTTGCGCGCATCAAAGAAGTATTCAATGCATAATTATACGTTCAATATATTTGTCTTCTCTGCCTATATGACTGGCATACATAAAAAAAGGTGCCCATATAATATGGGCACCTTTACCTTGCGATAAATGGGGTAAGGATTTGCACCTTACAGGATGAATGGCCAATCAGATCATTACTGTATCTGTCGGGTTCATCAAGGCATTATATACTTAGAAGGGTAACACTACGCCGATAAAGTAATACGATGCCCCTGCGTCTATCTTTTCCGCCACCCATTATACATTTTGGCAAAATCAAAAATTATAGTATATCTGTTTTTTTATTAATTTTCTTACAATACAGATCATAATATTCCTGATCTATACTAAATGATGACATAGGTACCGGATTATAGTTTTCATCATAGAGTTCATCAATTTTATTCGGATCCACAAAACCACTATAATGTGTACTATCCATATCATGATTCACTTCAAAATATCCCGAACGATGATACGTACATGGTTTTAGCTTTGTTTTATCTATCATAAAAAGCCTCCCGCATATTAAAAATATCATTGCATAAATAACAAAAAAACACTCTCCCTGAGTGTTTTAACTATGATGATACCCATCGTATTTGTATTGCAGAAAGTTTTCCCGTCCCCACCTTCCAAAAGGTCTTGCTGTTTCATTACATATTATAACACTCCAAAAGGTTTTTCTATTTCATATATCTTACAATCGACAAATGTTTATAATTAGCTCAGTTCTAATTGTTACCTTTTACCTTTATAGTATATCACAAACGCAAAACAAAAGCTATAGAGGATATAAACCCGTGCTTATGTAAAATCACAATAAAAAAAACCGCGTAAATAAAATATTTACGCGGTATATCCTTGCATATTGTGATGATAAAATTAACGTTTGCTAAACTGTGAAGCTTTTCTAGCTTTCTTCAAGCCGTATTTACGACGTTCTTTTTCACGCGGATCGCGAGTCAAAAACCCTGCCTTTTTTAACGACTGACGAAAATCCTGATCTACTTCGAGAAGTGCCCGACTGATGCCATGACGAATAGCGCCGGCTTGACCTGACGGTCCGCCGCCTTTTACGTCAGCAACGACATCATACTGTTCGGTAACACCTGTCAATACGAGCGGCTGTTTAATAACTAATTCCAGCGTTTTACGACCGAAATATTCATTTAATTCTTTTTTATTTACTACGATTTTGCCTTGACCCGGAACCAGACGAACTCTGGCAACCGATGTCTTTCTACGGCCAGTGCCGTAGTACTGTGCTACTGCCATGAAATCTTCCTCCCGGTTTTAACGAATATCTAAATTTAAAACTTCAGGTTTCTGCGCCTGATGTGGATGTTCCGGACCTGCATACACGTTCAATTTCCGATACATCTGTTCACCCAATTTAGTATGGGGAATCATTCCCTTAATCGCCATTTCAACAACACGTTCCGGATGTGTTTCTAGCATATGACCTGCTTGTGTGTAGGTTGCACCACCGGGATAACCGGAATGGCGGAAATAAATCTTTTTTGTTAATTTCTTGCCTGTTAACTTAACCTTTTCTGCATTGATAACGATGACATAATCACCTGTATCCATATGCGGTGTAAATGTAGGTTTATGTTTTCCCCGAAGAACTTTTGCAACTTCGGCAGCAAGACGTCCTAAAGTCTGACCTTCAGCGTCAACAACAAACCATTTCCGTTCGATGTTGCTCGGGTTGGCCATAAATGTAGTTTTCATGCTGTATAATTCCTCCCTGATACGACTAACTAACCAAAGCTTTGCAGCTTTTCATCCGGGGCTAGTGGATTCCAAGTCAAAAGCTTACTCATATATTCTATAGATTAAAACCTCCTTTGTCAAGGACTTTTTACATAACTTCGTTATTCCTATATGCAGTCTTTATTTTTTACAAAAAATAAATTGACAAATATTTTTCTCCATGTTAGACTTAGGCAAAACTTGAAAGTTGCAATGAAGAGAAGAGTACATAAAGAAGATTGTTGCAGAGAGCTCTCGCTTGGTGAAAGAGAGTACATGACACCTTATGGAAAATGGACTCTGAGCAGATATGTCGAATAATTAGACAATCCGGGCGTGCCCGTTACAGCACTAGAGTATTAAAGGCTTTCTTATAAGCCTGCGTACTTGAAGAGGTTTAATTCGTGAGGATTAAACAAAATTGGGTGGTATCACGGTGCTTCCGTCCCTTGTTAAGGGGATGGAAGCTTTTTTTATTGCAAACTTCCGTACGTTACAACCTTCAAGTTAAAAATTATCTATTTAGGGGGTATATATCATGAGTAAAAATTATCATTTCGAAACATTGCAGCAACATGCCGGTCAAATTGCCGATCCAACAACAGGTTCCCGTGCTGTCCCCATTTATCAGACAACATCATATGTATTTAAAGATACACAGGAAGGAGAAGATTTATTTGCACTGCGCAAACCAGGGTATATCTACAGCCGTCTTACCAATCCCACGCAATCTGTTTTAGAAGAACGAATCGCTGCATTGGAAAACGGTACGGCTGGCTTAGCAACTGCCAGCGGCATGTCCGCTATTGCATATTCTATATTAAATCTGGCAGGCGCCAATGATGAAATCATATCCGCTTCCACTTTATATGGCGGCACATTTGAATTATTTAGTGAAACATTGCAGAATTTAGGAATTACCACCCATTTCGTCAATGCAGATAATCCCGAAGAAATCACAGCGGCTATTAATACCAAAACAAAAGCTGTCTACCTTGAAAGTTTAGGTAATCCCGCGATTAATATTCCTGATTTTGAAGCTATTGCAAAAATCGCTCATGATAACGGACTTCCGGTAATTGTGGATAATACGTTTGCCACTCCCTTTTTATTCCGGCCGCTTGACCATGGAGCAGATATTGTTGTCCATTCAGCAACAAAATTCATCGGCGGCCATGGCACTAGCCTAGGTGGTCTTATCATAGAAAATGGAAAATTCAATTGGAAAGAATCCGGACGTTTTCCGAAAATCACTTCTCCCGATTCTGCGTATAACGGCGTTAACTTTGCTAAAGATATTCCCACAGCGAGTTTTGTTACCCGCATTCGCGCTAAAACATTACGCGATCTGGGAGCTTGTATCAGTCCTTTTAATGCCTGGCTGCTGCTGCAAGGCCTTGAATCTCTATCACTGCGTGTAGAACGTCATGTAAAGAACGCTGAAAAAATCGCTGAATTTTTAGAAAACCATGAAGATGTTGCTAAAGTAAATTATCCCACCTTACCTTCTTCTCCTTACTATAAACTAGCACAGAAATATTTTCCCAATGGAGCGGGCTCCATCTTTTCCTTCGAACTTAATGGCGGATATAAGGCAGCTCGTGCATTTATTGACGGCGCAGAAATTTTTTCCGACCTGGCAAATGTAGGAGATTCAAAATCACTGCTAGTTCATCCTGCATCTACAACCCACCAGCAGCTGAATGAAGATGCATTGCATGCCTGCGGCATCACTCCCGGCACTATTCGTATTTCTATCGGCTTGGAAAATGTAGACGATCTTGTCGAAGATATCCAACAGGCTCTGGCAAAAGCCAAATAATATATTATTTCAATAAGGAGTGCTGGACATATGCCAATTCAAATTTCCGATCACGTATCGGCAAAAGAAATCTTACAAAAAGAAGGTATCTTTACTATTGAACAAGGAAGAGCCCTCCATCAAGATATTCGTCCGTTAAAAATTCTTATTCTTAATTTAATGCCTCTCAAAAAGCCAACGGAATTGCAGTTATTACGGCTTTTAGGAGACTCCCCTTTACAAATAAAAGTAGATTTCTGCCACACAGCCACTCATCAAAGCACCCACACCGATCCCACATATCTCGAAAAATGTTATTACACATTTTCTGATATTCAAAACAGATATTATGATGGCCTGCTGATTACCGGTGCTCCTGTAGAGTTATCAGACTTTGAAGATGTGGATTACTGGCAGGAAATCATTACCTATCTTGAATGGTCTAAAACTCATGTATTTTCTGTCATTCATTTTTGCTGGGGAGCTCAAGCAGCTCTCTATCACTATTATGGCATTCATAAACATACCCTTTCAAAAAAATTATTTGGTATTTATGAGTATCAGTTGACGGTCAAACATCATCCGCTGCTACGAGGCTTTGATGATCGTTATTTTATCCCTCAATCGAGGCACACGGCAATCGACGAAATATATGCACGCACCATACCGGAATTGCAAATTCTGTCCTGCTCCAAAGAAACGGGCATCAATATTTTAAGTACAAAAAATATCCGCAGAATATTTATCCTCGGACATTTCGAATATGATCGACGCACCTTGGAAACAGAATATCTTCGTGACAAAAACAAAGGACTTTCTATTGATATTCCAGCCAACTATTATCCTAATAATGACGACACGCAGATGCCTTCCTTTATCTGGTGCAGCTATGCTCATCTATTCTATCACAATTGGCTTAATACCGTATATCAGGAAACACCGTATAATCTTTTGGAATTAGAAAATGGATTTGAAGACTGTGCCCATTGACCCTAATGTATAAATCACATAATACTATCTGTCAAAACCTCGTATTTTTTATTCATCTAATTTCTTTTATCTTATGCTGCAAGGTAAAACACCTTTCTATTCAAACGTTACTCCCACATAAAAAATTACAGCCGCCGGCTACGCTGCATACGCAGATCAACCGACGGCTGTAATTTATATATAATCCAATCTCATATCCACCTATATCTTATTTTGTACCAAATATCCGATCACCAGCATCACCTAAGCCTGGTACAATATATCCATTTTCGTTCAGCTTATCATCTAAAGCCGCTACAAAAATACGAACATCAGGATGCTGCTTATTGATTTCCTGTACACCCTGCGGCGCCGCGACCAGACACATCAGTTTAATATTCTTGATACCACGGTTCTTGAGCATGGTAATAGCCGCTGCAGCACTGCCTCCCGTCGCCAGCATGGGATCTACAATAATAAAATCTCGATCCTGTACATCCGGCAATTTGCAATAATATTCTACAGGCTTCAATGTCTTAGGATCCCGGTATAAGCCAATATGTCCTACTTTAGCAGTGGGAATCAAATTGAGCAGTCCCTGAACCATACCAAGTCCTGCACGAAGGACCGGAACAATTCCTAATTGCTTACCACTCAACTGTTTCCCTGTCATTTTTGTAATCGGTGTTTCAATTTCTACATCTTCCAGTGGGAGATCTCGGGTTATTTCATATCCCATAAGCATTGTAATTTCTACTAATAAATCCCGAAAATCCTTCGATCCCGTTTCCTTCATTCTCATTAACGTAACCTTATGTTGAATCAGTGGGTGATCCATCACTTGTACATGCATGTTGCACAAGCCTCCTTCTTGTTTATATAACATAATTATTTATCCATTTCATTAATCATGCCGACACGAACCGCGTGACGACCACCATCAAACGGAGTATCCAGCCAAATTTTTACAATTTCTCTAGCCAAGCCCGGTCCAATGACACGTTCACCCATAGTCAGAATATTGGCATCATTGTGGCGGCGAGAATATTCTGCAGAAAAGCAATCATGACATAAAGCAGCTCGTATACCGTGTACTTTATTAGCGGCAATACCAATGCCTATTCCGGTACCGCAAATCAGAATTCCGCGATCAAAAGTACCATCCGCAACTGCTTCAGCAACTTTTTTTGCAATAACCGGATAATCACAACGTTCTGGAGTCAGTGTCCCGTAATCGGTAAACTCAATACCCTCTTCCTGCAAATAGCCTTTAATGTTTTCCTTTAAGGCAAATCCGCCATGGTCACTACCAATAACTAATTTCATGTATTTCCCTCCTGTAATCTTAATTATTTTTATTATAACGCTTAACCCGTATCATGAATAGACATGATTAACAATTGTTTGTTTTTACAGTAATACCGAATAGATAATCATCAAAAAATCCCTTGAAAAGTATCTGATAGTACCATACTTTCAACAAGGGATTTAATTTTATACTTCTATTACATCTCCGCCGGCAGCCTTTTTCATGCGATTCATGATAGCCATTCCAAGTCCAGCCGCATCAACGCCTTCGGCCAAAATATAATCCACCTTCACGTTGTCAAAAAACAACAGCCCCGTATACAACTGGCTGGCTAATGCTGGCTTATCCCCATGCTCTCCCCAAATATACATCATCTCTTTCGGAAAAGCCTCTGCAACTTGCCGGCTTACAAGAAAGCCTACTTTTTTCCCTTCTTGGCCTGCCTTTGTATAACGTTCTCTCAATGCAAGCGTCACATTTTTCACAGTTCCAACAGCTACCGTCATAGGAGCTGCCGGTGCATAATGTCTATATTTCATGCCCGGCGCCTTAGGTATTCCTTTACCGGTTACCAAATTAGTATCAATAAGAACATTCGATATGATTTTTCTCAGCATTTCCAAAGTAATCGCACCCGGCCGAAGAATCGTCACTGTATCATCGACATTGCATTCTACTATAGTCGACTCTACGCCAATATGGCAAGGTCCCCCGTCAATAATCATGTCGACCCGGCCATTCATGTCATGCGCTACCTCTTCGGCTGTCGTCGGACTAGGCCGTCCGGATAAATTAGCACTGGGACCGGCTACGGGAACACCGGCTGCCTGTAAAAAAGCATGTGCAATTTTATGATCCGGACACCGAAGCGCCACGGTATCTAATCCACCTGTTGCGGCATCTGGAATATGGGGCTGCCGAGGGAAAATAATAGTAAGCGGTCCCGGCCAAAATGTATCAAGAAGTTTTTGCGCAGTTGGTGTAATAAACGCCGCAACCTTCTTCACGGCCTCTTTATCCGGAACAGTCAAAATCAGAGGATTGTCACTGGGACGTCCTTTAGCAGCATAAATACCTCTGCAAGCCTCTGCATCAAGACCGTTTGCGCCAATACCATATACAGTCTCCGTCGGAAATACCACAAGTCCGCCATTTCTAATAATGCGGCCAGCTTCTTCAAACACATTCTTCGCTGCATCTACATTGGTAATATGCACCATTTTTGTCTGCTTCATTTCGATCTACTCTTTTCGCTTAAATATTATAATCCGTTCAATATCTCCATAATCCTTAACTATTTTATCTATCATGTAATGCCCTGCTGCTTCAAATATATCAGATACATCCTTACACTGCCCCGCTCCTATTTCCACTGCACAATATCCATCTTGAGTCATATACTGCCAGGAAGCACCCGCTAACCGTCTATAATAAGATAATCCATCAATACCGCCAAACAACGCTTGTTGCGGATCTCTTCGGACCTCCGGCTGCAAAGATTGCATATCCTCTTGTGTCAGATAGGGTGGATTAGATACAATCCAAGTATACGATCTGTGGGAAACATTGGCAAAAAGATCACTTTCAAGCCATTCTACTCGTTCCGATAGTTTAAAAGCCTCACTATTTTTTTTCGCAACAGTAAGTGCTGCGGATGAAATGTCTACCCCGGTTCCGCTTGCCTTGGTCAAATAACTAAGTAAGCTCAAAATAATTGCACCGCTGCCGGTTCCTATATCTAATATTTCTATATGCACCGCGGGATTTTTTTCATAAGACAGTACGGTTTCCACAAGGATTTCCGTCTCTGGACGCGGAATCAAAACATCTGAATTAACAATAAAATTCATACCCATAAAGCTTGTAGTACCCAATAAATGCGCTACAGAAATACGATCTGCCCGTTTTTTTACAAAATCACGATACAAATCCAGCTCTCCTGCCGTCATAGGCTCGTCATAATGAGCATATAAATAAATCCGCTCTTTTTTTAACACATGGGCCAAAAGGATTTCCGCATCAAGGCGAGGCGAATCAATTTCCTTTTTTTCAAAAAAATGCTGTGTCCATTGAAGAAGTTCTCCAATGGTCCAAATCTTATTCATTTCCTTCTTCTTTCATTAATTCTGCTCTCCTAGCCTCCGCCAACGCTTGTATGAAGTCATCCAAATCACCGTTGAGAACATTTTCCAATTTATAGAGAGTAAGATTTATGCGATGATCGGTAACACGCCCCTGCGGATAATTATAGGTTCGAATACGTTCACTGCGGTCTCCTGTTCCTACCTGACTGCGCCTGGCTTCTGTTTCTTCCGCTTTGGCCTCCTGCTGTGCCTTATCAAACAATCTAGCCTTCAGCACTCTTGTAGCTTTTGCTCTGTTTTCCATTTGAGACCGTTCATCTTGACATTCAACAACGATACCCGTAGGTATATGCGTCATACGTACCGCTGAACTTGTTTTATTAACATGCTGTCCACCCGCTCCGCTCGAGCGAAAATAATCAACACGAACATCATCCATATTTAAATCTACTTCTACGTCTTCCACTTCAGGAAGAACTGCGACTGTCGCCGTCGATGTATGAATACGTCCTCCTGCTTCAGTCACAGGTACCCGCTGTACTCGATGGACACCTGATTCATATTTTAACTTACCATATACACCGGTGCCTTCTACTGAAAAAATAACTTCTTTAAATCCACCTAATTCCGGTGCATTGGAACTAATTAAACTTGCTTTCCATCCTGCCTGTTTTTCTATATATTTCGAATACATGCGAAATAAATCTCCTGCAAACAGTGCCGCTTCATCGCCACCGGCGCCACCGCGAATTTCCATAATAACACTTTTGTCATCTTGCGGATCTTTCGGCAGCATAAGAATATGCATCTGTTCTTCTAAATCAGATTGTTTTTTTTCAAGATCTGCCATTTCTTCTTTAGCCATCATAATCAGATCGGCATCGCTGTCCTTATCATTCAAAATCTCCGTATCGCCTTTCAGAATTTCCGTTACCTCTTTATATTTACGAAAGGCTTCCACTATAGGGACTAAAGAAGCATGCTCCTTAGTAAGTTTCTGCCATTCCTCCTGCCGGGCAATAACATCCGGATCACTGATGCGCTGTTCAAGATCCATGAATTTATTTTCTACAGCCTGTACTTTATCAAAAAACACGACCTATTCCTCTCTTTCTTTATCGTCCCGCTGCCGGAATTTTTTGTTGCATCACCGTATCTTCTTTCTTTTCAACTTCCTGCTCTTTTATTTCTGCCGGACGCGCAGCTTCCAATGCTCGTATCGCCACCTCGATTTGATCAGGATGCGGTTTTCGCGTTGTCAGCAGCTGCATCCATAAACCGGGTTTAAAAAGCAGCTGTACTATTGGATTTGTCGTCCGTGCTGCTAACCGGATCATTTCATAACTTAGTCCTGCAACAACTGGCATAAGAACAATTCGAGATATAATTCTTTCAATTAAATTCGGCCATCCTAAAAACGCAAACACAAAAATAGATACTACCATAACAATCAAAAGGAAATTGGTACCGCAGCGAGGATGAAGCCGACTATGCTTCTGCACATTTTCTACCGTTAATTCTTCGCCTGCTTCATATGTCCAAATAGTTTGATGTTCTGCTCCATGATATTCAAATACTCTTTGTATATCTTTCGTAAGTGAAATCGCCCATATATATAATAGAAATATAAGGAGACGCAATATTCCCTCTACTACGTTAAGCCGAAACGCACTATCCTCAACCCCGGGAATAAATTTAGCCCCATACGTGGGAATGATTAAAAAAAACACAATGGCTAATACCGTTGAAAATGCCATGGTGAGGCCAACCTGTACATTACTCATCTGTTCTTCCTCTTCTCCCGATGCCTGAGCTGAGTAAGACAGACTTTTCATTCCGTAAACCAGTGACTCATATAAAGCAATCGTTCCACGAATAAAAGGTTTTTTTAAAATTGAAAATCTATCCATAATAGAATAAATCCGATCTTTTTTGACAACAATCTCTCCTGAAGGTGTCCGTACTGCCGTCGCTATATATTCAGGTCCCCGCATCATAACACCTTCAATGACAGCTTGACCACCGACATATGTTGTTGGTTTACTCATAGAAGCTCCTTCCTTCATAAACAAATAGAGCAGAGCATTTCTGCTCTGCCATTCCACTTGTACCACTGCTTATTAAGCTTTCTTACCATATCTTCTGTTGAACTGTTCAATACGGCCACGAGCCTGAGCGGCACGTTGCTGGCCAGTAAAGAAAGGATGGCATTTAGAGCAAATTTCAACACGCAGTTCGGATTTAGTCGAACCAGTTTCAAATGTATTGCCGCAAGCGCAAGTCACTACAGCTTTACCGTACTTCGGATGGATTCCTTCTTTCACCATTCACACCTCTTCTCATCAAACATACAAAACCTATGCTAAGATAGTATATCATATTACCCCTAATTTGGCAAGAAAAATTGAACTTACAGCACGTCTTATTACTCCGCAGACGACCTTCAATGTATGCATAAAAAAGACCGGCTTCTCTGTTAACCGGTCTTTATGTACATAATTTATTATGCATATTGGTGTTGTCTGTGTTCTTCTGCATCCTGCATATTTTTTTTGTCTTTTTTATACTGCATTGCAGAAACAGTGTCAATCGCAAACTGCCCCATAATAAAAACAATAATGGCACCCCAGCACACAGGATTGGAAATAAATGATAACATAATTGTCCCCCCTTTGATTCATAATTGATTAATTTTGCTAAATCAATATACATTGGCTGCATATCATAATATATTGCGCTTATATGATAGTACCAAACACCGGGAAAGACAATAACCCAAATTATTATGTTGTTCTTTACATTAACAGATATGATATGTATAAAATGACAAAAATACATGCATAGTCTGGTCATAGACTTTACATGTATTTTTGCTGCCTCATTGGGAGTATGTTACATTCAATAATTACGTTAAGGAATAAGTACACATTTGCAGCATTCACCCGTCTTCATGAGCCGCAAACCTTCTTTAAATTCTGTCATTGGAAGTTTATGTGTAATAATGTTAGATAAATCAAGACCACTTGCCAGTAATCCCTTCGCTGTTTCCCAGTCCTGATACATTCGCCGCCCAGCTATCCCTTTCAGCGTCAATCCGCGATATACAAATTCACTAAGTTCAAAAGACAGCTGCCTGTCCGATAGGCCAAGAACTGCTATTTTCCCCTCCGGCTTAATATAAGTCAGGCTAGATTGAATAGCTCCAACATTTCCGGAAAAATCAAGGACAACATCAATAAGATTTCCGTCATTTGCCATCGGAACTGCTTTAGATACCTCTTCTTCTATAGGATTAATAAGCACATCGGCACCCATTTCCAATGCTTTCTTCCCTCGGTCTGACACCGGTTCTATGGCAATAACCTTGGCAGCTCCGCATTTTTTTGCAACACTGGCTCCCATAGCACCAATAGGACCGCAGCCAATAACCACCACTGACTTTCCTGCAACGGGAAATTGTGTAGCAGCATGAACAGCCGCTACAAAAGGCTCCATGAGACTTAACACTTCCCAATTGGCAAACTTTTTAAATACAACAGCATTTTCTGCCGGTATGCATGCATATTCTGCCAAAGCTCCATCACGGCTCAAGCCAATGGTCCGCGTATGAGGGCATACATGTTCCTGTCCGTTATGACAAACATCACAAGTATGACAAACAATATGTGTCTCTGCAGAAACTGCATCTCCTATTTGAATTTGTGAAACTAATTCTCCTTTTTCCACAACTTCACCTGAAAATTCATGTCCGATAATCATCGGCGGAATCATACGACTGCTGGCAAATTCATTCCAATTCATAATGTGGACATCCGTACCGCAAACAGCCACGGCATGAACTTTGATCAATATATCATTCGGTCCCACCTGCGGTATCGGACGTTGCACAAGTTCAACATTTCCTACACCTGCTGCCGTTTTGACAACACATTTCATAATACCTTCCATTGCTATCACTCCTTGCTATCATTATAAGATACTGAAAATTGTAATCACTGTGCAAACTACACATTAATGATGCACACACTCCTCCACCATAAGCCCGGCATGATAAGAACTGCGAACAAGAGGTCCGCTCACAACATGCTCAAAACCAATCCCTTTAGCAATCCGCTTATACATTTCAAATTTTCCGGGAGTCACATATTCTGCTACAGGGACATGCTTTAATGACGGTCTTAAATACTGTCCGATAGTCAATATATTTACGCCCGCTTCATGTAAATCATTACATACTTCTTCTATTTCCTCCTGGCTTTCACCCAATCCTACCATTATTCCGCTTTTTACCAACGGTGGTTCACCATAATGTGCAGCATAACGCAGGACATCAATGGATTGCTGGTAATCGGCAATCGGTCTGATAGCGGAATACAATCGAGGAACCGTTTCAATATTATGATTAAACACCGTGGGTTTTGCTTTTAAAACAATATTAAGAGCACTAACATTCCCCCGAAAATCAGGAGTAAGTACTTCTATAGAAGTATCCGGACTACTATTTCGCACAGCAGCAATGCAAGCAGCAAATTGTTCTGCCCCGCCCCGAGGCAAATCATCACGTGTAACAGAAGTAATAACTACATGTTTCAAGCCTAAATAAGCGGCTGCCTGCGCCAAATTTTCCGGCTCATTGGGATCTATCAAATCTGGTTTCCCTTTGGGAACTGCACAAAAACGACAGGCTCGTGTACAAACTCCTCCCAAAATAAGAAAAGTTGCAGTCTTATGACCAAAACACTCCCCAATATTCGGACAATCCGCACTTTCACAAACCGTATGCAAATTCAGATTTTTTACAAGTTTTCTTACATTTTTGTATGTATCATCATTACAAACATGCTGTACCAGCCATTTCGGTTTTTCTAAAATTTTTTGTTCCATATAAATCCCCCCAATACGTGAAGTTACTATATGTATCATGCGGAAATACCGAAATAAATCCATCTTGCATAAGAGGTACAACCGTTTCCGCAGACATATGACAGTGTAATTCCCTGAGATTGGTTACCCCAAAATCAGTAATACCGCAGGGAATAATATGAGAAAAAAGTTCTAAATCATTACAAACATTTAATGCTATGCCATGATAGGTAATCCAATGCTTTACACCGATACCAACAGCCGCTATTTTTTTATTTCCAACCCAAACTCCACTGTATAAAGCCTTGCGGCCAGCTGTAATACCCAAGCGCTTTAGGGTTCGGATAATACTTTCTTCTATCTGTTGAACATACCAATGAACATCTGTATTCCATTTTTTTAGATTTATGATGGGATAACATATGAGCTGCCCCGGATTATGACAAGTAATATCACCTCCGCGGTTCGTATGGAATAGATCTACATGGTGTATTTTCAGCCAATCGTCGGTTACTAAAAGGTGCGTATCACCGCCATGCATGCCAATAGTAATAACCGGCGGATGCTCTATTATAAGAAATACGGCATCCCAAATCCCCTGCAAAACAAAATTTTTAGCCTGCCGCTGATATTCCAATCCAACATTATATGGCTGGCATCCTAAATAAATTGAACAAATTTTTCTTGTCATCAATACGGCCTTCTTCCTGTTGCAGATTAAAAATCATGACATACTATTCATTTCCTATGCTTAAGTAATATAATAAATATAACTTATTCTATTCGCCTAATGCATAATTTTATACACGCATTGATCCAAATATGATATAATAAATATAAATTTAATTTTAGCAGTGAAGAAATAAAGGAGGTTATATTATGGTATCTGAACAAGATTGGAACACTTTTATGGAGACCGGTGAGGTTTCACCCACTATTCCCCCTATAGTTGTTCAGTCTTGGAACTATTGTCGTTCCATTAAGCTCAATCCCTTAAAAGGCTATAGCCAAGAAGTCGTCACGGGAAAAGCGTTTGAAGAAATTATGAGTCATAATAGTGAACTGCTCAAAATAGCTATACCGTTCGTACAACGTCTATTCATGGAAATGAAAGATTTTAAAAATAGTTCTTTTATTGGAGTCTTATCAGATAAAGATGGATATATATTAAAAACCATACTTCCTGCCCATGGCACGGACTTATCACACAGTCTTTATTATTCTGAAGGTCTGAGACAAACAGAAGAGTTGATCGGTACTTCGGCAATCAGCTTGGTACAAAAAACATTAAAACCCTTACAAGTAGCCGGCTTTGAACATTATTGCAAGATTCATCATAATACCTCCTGCTCAGCTGCTCCTATTATTGACGCAAGCGGTGAACTTGTCGGCGTTTTCAGTTTAGCCGGTCCAAAAGATAAAGTGAATTCTCATACATTAGGCATGGTTATTGCTACCGCTTCTGCTATTTCTAATTTAATGAAAGCTGATCAGGCTAATTCTACACTTTCCGAAAAAACAAATATGTATATGACAATTTTAGACTCTATGAATGACGGACTAATCATGCTGAATGCTAAGGGAATCGTACAATATATTAATCCGTTTGGAGCCAAAACTTTGCATATCGACCGAAGAAAAGCTATTAATAGACCGATTGATTCACTTGTCGATTTTGACCCTATCATCATGCATGCCTTACGTTCCGGTGTAGGATATACAGATCGCGAATTTTTTATCGAAACAAAACGCGGTACTCTCGACTTTGTTAAAACAGCAATCATTTTAAAGGATGACGACGGTATGACCACCGGAGCCATTGATATATTCCGGGAAATCAAACGTGTTAAGGATTTAATCAATAAAATTACGGGAGCTACTGCTAAATTTACCTTCGACGATATATTAGGAAATGATTCTGCCTTGCTGGAAGCCATTCGTATGGCTAAAATCGCTGCTAACGGAAATGCCAATGTCTTGATTCAAGGAGAAAGCGGCACGGGAAAGGAACTGATTGCTCAATCTATTCATCAAGCGAGCGCCCGGCATGATGGCCCGTTCATCGCTATCAACTGCGGTGCTATACCGCGAAACCTGGTAGAGAGCGAGCTTTTCGGTTATGAAGGCGGCGCGTTTACGGGTGCCAAAAGCAATGGACAAGCAGGAAAATTCGAACTAGCTCACGGAGGTACTATATTTCTTGACGAAATCGGTGATATGCCTCTAGAAATACAAGTTCAATTGCTCCGTGTACTGCAGGAACAACGTATTATGCGAATTGGAGGTACCCGTTATATTGATATCGATGTCCGCGTGCTGGCAGCTACTAATAAAGACTTAGCAGAAGGGGTCGCCAATGGGAATTTTCGTGCCGATTTATACTATCGGCTCAACGTACTGCCGATTACACTGCCGCCTTTACGTGAACGTCATTCTGATATTGTCTTATTAATAAATATGCTGCTGGAAAATAAATGCCAGCGTTTAGATATCCAAAGAAAACATTTTGATCAAGAATCTTTTGACATCATGCAAAAATATACTTGGCCAGGTAATATCCGCGAATTAGAAAATGTCGTAGAACGAATGATTTACACTTGTCCTCACGAAGTTATTACCAAAGATTTTCTCCCTGCCAATATGAAAAAACAAGATACACCCCCTCCCAGCTGGTTAGGAGATAATATGACGTTAAAAGAATTTGAACATCGTTACATCATGCAAGTATACGAACAATGCGATAAAAACATTTCTCAAACAGCAAAATCTCTTAATATCGGCAGAAACACACTATATTCAAAATTGAAAGAAGTCGATGAAAACATCTTAGTGGAAAACAATTAAAAAGTTAAAAAGAGCGCCTTACAGCTGCAATAATGAAGTTGTAAGGCGTTCTTTCTGTCACGGTTTATTTCTTTTTAGGCGGCCAATGAATCGAATTTCCAAAAACAGCTTCTGCTGCTTCCCCTAATGCTTCTCCCACGGTCGGATGAGCCCATACGGTACTCGTAAATTCGTCCACCGTAGCTTCCAGCCGGATTGCAATCGCAGCCGCTGCAATTAAATCCGTCGCCCGCGGCCCGTAAATATGAACTCCGAGTATCTGTCCGTATTTGGCATCGGCCAAAATCTTGATAATGCCTTTGCCGCCGGCTTCGATTAAAGCCTTGCCGTTGCCAGACAAGGGGAATGTACCGCAGCGGTAGGCAATCCCTTGTTCCTGCAATTCTTCTTCCTTCATCCCGACACTGGCAACTTCCGGTTCCAGATATATGCAGGAAGGAACCGTTTCTGCATGGTAGCTGTCCCGGCCGGTCATAATATAATTGACGGCAGCAATTCCCTGTGCCGAAGCAGCATGTGCCAGCATAAGTTTGCCGTTGCAGTCCCCAATGGCATATATGCCGGGAACATTCGTCTGGAAATGATCGTCGGTAACAATCTTTCCGCGATTAAGGACGATTCCGGCTTCTTCCAATCCGATACCTTGGGTCATTGCGCGGCGGCCTACACACATCAATACTTTTTCGCCTTCTACCGTTTGGGCCTGTCCCTGGTAATTCATATGGACTGTATAAGAGGCGCCGGATTGTTCGATGGATTCTACCCGGGCATCGGTCAAGATATCAATCCCTCTGGCTTCGAGATCCGCTCGGACCATGCGGGTAATTTCTGCATCAATAGGAGGCAGGATTCTCGGCAGTGCTTCCACAATAGTACATTTCGTTCCCAGCGAAGCAAAGAGAGAGGCAAATTCAATTCCGATAACCCCACCGCCGATAATGACAAAGCTCTTGGGTATTTCGGTTAATGCCAGGGTCCCCGTGCTATCGATCACGCCCGGAAGATCGGCTCCGGGGATAGGGATGCGTACCGGTTCAGAACCGACAGCCAAAATAATCGAGTCCGCTGTAAGCGTTTCACTGCCGACCTGTATTGTATGGGCATCTTTGACAATTCCCCGGCCGCGATACACGGTAACGCCGTTGGCTTTCAAAAGGCCTTCCACGCCGCCAACCAATGTTTTTACAATAGAACCTTTATATTGCTGCGCTTTAGCCCAATCGACATCCATACCGGAAACAGTGATGCCTAATTTAGCCGATTGTTCTTTGATGGCACTGAATGTAGCGCTTACATGGATCAGCGCTTTCGTTGGGATACAGCCGACATTGAGGCAGGTGCCGCCGACTTTATCGGCTTCGATAAGGGA
>NZ_FNHQ01000023.1 GCF_900103535.1 Megasphaera paucivorans
AGATACGGACAACTTAGGTGGAATACTCACTAACATATGTATATGATCCCTACACGCATTAGCTTCCAGTATTTCTACATCTTTCCGGCTACATAATTCCCGTAAAATTTTTCCAATATCTTTTTTTAATTTCCCGTAAATCAATTGTCTACGGTACTTGGGTGCAAACACAAGATGATATTTACATCTCCATTTTGTATGTGCTAAACTTAAAGTGTCCATGGATAGCATTTTCCTCCTTTGCTCTAAGTACGGTTGGCGAACCTGTGCTTAGTATAGCAAAGGAGGTTTTGCTTTTTCTACCTATAGCTATAAGCTTTTAGAACCATACGCACAGCGTATGGTTTTCAATACGACAAAAAAACTGGATTCTGTCATAACAGAATCCAGTAAAATAAAAGGGATATATTTTCTATTTTTTCAAAATGGATGCCAGGGTATCCGCATTGATATAGGTGTTTGCATCTTCTTCCTGACAAGAGGCATATACAATGGGAGAGTGGAAGGTATTACCGGCGGCTAAGGCGTTACGGGCGATAGCACCGACTGGTTCACAAATTACCATTGTTCCGTCATGAAGGGCGGTAAAGGTATCAACAATACCTGTCAGATCGGATATATCCGTTTCTTTCTCTACGGGTCGGTATAAATGGTATATTTCTACATCTTTATTATACGCATTTTCCAGCTGGGCGGCTATTTCTTGCCGTGTGGCATCTGTGGCTGCTGCTATGAAAAGAATTGGGATTACCTCTGTATCCAGAGCTAAATCAATGGCATCGGCAATATGCTGTTCATCTCGATCCATATCAATTTCCACGGCATTGGGAATGCCCGAACGAATTGCAAATGTTATGATATCACGGTAGTCTCGGTCGGTTTGAAAATAGGAATCAAGATTGGAAAAGCGGCAGGAGAAGATAATCGGGTTTTCTTGAAATTGTAAACTGATTGTCATGAGCGCATTCCAAAGTTGGGAAAGATTGGCACCACCATTGAACGAATCTGATTTAAATTCGACGAAATCAAATGCATGTTCTTTAATTATATGACTTTGGCTGATTGCGCTGTAAATGCTTTCAGGAGTAAGGGGAACACATATTTTAGGATTTTCTGTGTTTAATTTGGTATAACCGATTTTTATCATTTAGATTTCCTCCTTATATATAAGAATGAAATTACATATAAATAAAGAGCAGCCGTTTAAACGGTTGCTCTTTTTTGGTGCGCCCGGTAGGAATCGAACCTACGCACCCGGTTCCGGAGACCGGTGCTCTATCCCCTGAGCTACGGGCGCATGATAAAAGTAAAAATATAAAGTGGTTTAAAAAGCACTTTACTATATTATCATGTTTTCAAGAAAATATCAATACAATTATTGATGAGATTACCCAAAGTGTTGCTATTTCAAATTTTCGATGCTATTATTGGGAAAGAATATGCATATGAACATTATTCATGATATTACGAGGTGCATGAACATGGAACAAAAATATTATATCGGATTTGATGCGGGAACGCAGAGCGTTAAAGTGGCTGTTTACGATGACACATTGCAGTGTGTGGCAATGGATACGGCGAAGACAACGTTGACTTATCCTCATCCAGGCTGGGTACAGATGGATATTGATGAATATTACCGATTAATCAAGCAATGCATGAGAACCTGTTCGGCTAAATTGAAGGAGCAGGGGATACCCGTTACTTCCGTGCGGGCTATTATGGGAGATGGTATTATTTGCGGGATTGCCGGCGTTGATGCAGACGGAAATGCCGTTACGCCTTTTATTAATTATCTCGACAGCCGTACTATGGAAGATGTGGAGGAACTTAGACAGCAGAAACTTGATATTTGGGCACGGGAGACTGGAAATGCTGAGCCGAATTGCATGTTTCCAGCTATGTTTGCACGGTGGTTTATCAAGAACAGTGAACCATTTCGAACGCAAGGTGTAAAATTCATGCATAATTGTCCGTATGTCTTGCTGCACTTAGCAGGACTTAAAGGAACAGACGCCTTCCTCGATTGGGGGGTAATGTCCGGGTGGGGTTTGGGATATAATGTTATGAATAAGCAATGGTCCGAAGAACAATTGAAAATTTTAGGAATTCCCGGAAAATATATGCCGAAGATTTTAAAACCATGGGATATTATTGGAGAACTTTGTGAAAAGGATGCCAAAGAAACAGGGTTTCCTGCAGGAATCCCTATTTGTGCTGGAGCTGGGGATACGATGGAATCCATGATGGGAAGCGGTGTGTTGGATGCTGGAAGTGCTGTAGATGTGGCGGGCACTTGTGCCATGTTTTGTGCTGCAACAGAAGGAATTGTTCCAGAGTTGTCTGTTCCCGGGAGTGGTCTTATTTTTAATTCAGGTACGCTTCCCAATAGTTATTTTTATTGGGGTTTTGTTCGGACAGGCGGGTTGGCGCTCCGTTGGTTTAAAGATAGTATCTGTCGGCATGAAGAAGATACATATTATGAAAAGCTGGATTCCTTAGCCGGCCGACATCCTGCCGGCTGTGACGGCGTTATGTTTATTCCTTATTTAACGGGAGGAAATGGAGCGTTTCAACATGTGCGGGGAACTTTTTTAGGGTTAACGCTTGATTCTGATCAAGGCGCTCTTTGGCGTTCTGTGCTGGAAGGGATTGGATACGATTATTTGGAAATAACAGATTTATACCGTCATGCCGGCATTTGCATTGATAAACTAACAGTTACTGAAGGCGGAAGCCAAGATTCATTATGGAATCAAATTAAAGCAGATATGCTTGATACACAGGTTCTGACATTGGAAGTTGCCGGCGGAGCCGTTCCAACCAATTGTATTGTTGCGTCATATGCAGTTCATGACATCGTTGATTTGAAATCTGTGCTGCAGCGAAAATTAACGCCGAAGGAAGTCTATATGCCCCATAGTGAAAATACAGCATTATATCGGCGTAATTATGAGAAAAGAAGGAATGTGCTGAAGGCTTTGAATGAAGCTGAATAGAATCTGTGTGCGGAATAAACGGGTTTGTGAAAAAACTCAAAAAGTTCACATGATAAAAGTTCATAATATAACATAATCTATTGCGTATTTTGCATATCCGTATGTAAAGTACGCATTTTTAAGCACTTTCCCATGGTTGAGCGTATTTTCTTTCATTTATTTTATTATAAAAGAGTATAATTCAGTAGATTTTTTTACTAAGTGTGGTATACTATACATGTAAGCAAGGCAACTAAAATATCTAAATGCGTGATAGATGGGAAAAAAACAAGTGAAAAAAATCACGCGAATTGAAGGAGGAGTTAGTAATGTTTTGTAAAAAAGTAATGGTTATTGGTGCCGGTACAATGGGTTCAGGTATTGCTCAGGTATTTGTAACACATGGTTGTGAAGTTGTTTTGAACGATATTAAACAAGAGTTCATTGATGGTGGGAAAGCAAAGATTGACAAGAACTTAACGAAACTTGTCGGCAAAGGCAAAATGACGCAGGAAGATAAGGATGCTGCTATGGCCCGCATTACAGGTTTTGTTGATGTAACTAAAGAAAGCATGGCAGGGATTGATCTCGTTGTTGAAGCGGCTATTGAAAACATGAAAATCAAAGCTCAGATCTTCAAGAATTTGGGTGAATGCTGTGAACCGCATACTATTCTTGCCAGCAATACATCTTCCTTGGCTATTACGGAAATTGCTGCTGCAACCAATCGTCCGGATAAAGTGATCGGAATGCATTTCTTTAACCCGGCTCCTGTTATGAAACTTATTGAAATCATTGATGGTATTGCTACTTCTGAAGATACTTTCAAAAAAGTTTTCGAAGCATCTGAAGAATTAGGAAAATCTCCTGTTAAAGTAACTGATTTCCCCGGCTTTGCAGGAAATCGTATTGTTATTCCGATGTTAAACGAAGCTGTATTTGCTTTGATGGAAGGTGTAGCTTCCAAAGAAGATATTGATAAAGTTTGCCAATTAGGTTTTAATCATCCGATGGGACCACTGGCTCTCTGTGATTTGATCGGTAATGATGTAGTACTTCATGTAATGGAAGTTCTATATGATGGTATGGGAGATCCTAAATATCGTCCGTGCCCGCTGCTCGTTAAATACGTACAAGCTGGATATCTTGGCCGCAAGACCGGCAAAGGTTTCTATGACTATAAATAATGGTTGTATTTGCTGATAAAGTATTCGTATAATTACAGGAGGTTTAGTCAATATGGAGTACCAGAACATTCTTTTTAGTGTGGAAGACGGAATTGGCATGCTGACAATCAATCGTCCGAAAGCTTTAAATGCTTTGAATGCAGCGACAGTTGCGGAAATGAAAGATTGTGTTGAAAAAGTTGCTGTTAATTCTGACATCAAAGTATTGGTTATTACCGGGTCGGGGGATAAATCCTTTGTTGCCGGTGCTGATATCAAAGAAATGGCTACTAAAAATCCAGCTGAAGGACGTGCGTGGGGAATTTTTGGACAAAACGTATTTACAGAAATCGAAAAATTACCGCAGCCCGTAATTGCAGCTATTAACGGGTTTGCACTTGGCGGGGGCTGTGAATTGTCCTGTGCCTGCGATTTCCGGTATGCTTCTGAAAATGCTAAATTTGGTCAACCAGAAGTTGGCTTAGGCATTACCCCTGGTTTCGGTGGTACACAACGTTTGACTCGTGTAGTTGGGCGCGGTTATGCTAAAGAATTAATTTATACAGGTGGTATGATTGATGCTCAGGAAGCGCATCGCATTGGTTTGGTTAACAAGGTGGTTCCTCAAGCTGAATTAATGGATGTTGTCATGAAGGTTGCTAAGAAGATTGCTAAAAATGCACCTGTAGCTGTTCAGATGTCTAAAGCTGCTATTAATAATGGTGTTAATTGCGATGTAGTAACCGGTATTTCTTACGAAGCGGAAGTATTTGGCCTTTGCTTTGCAACGGCTGATCAAAAAGAAGGTATGGGGGCTTTTGTTGAAAAGCGTAAACCGGCCTTTACAGGTAAGTAATACTATTAAGTTATTTTATTGATAAGGCAAAAGTGCATTCCGGAATCCGGAATGCACTTTTTTGTATTTACATTTGACTTTTTGACTTTTATTTGATTTTTTGCCTTAAAATCATTGACAAATGAGACTTAACATGCTATGTTTTATATAGTTATTAGCACTCAATTAAAACGAGTGCTAAAATATAAAGAAGCAGAGGTGATAGATATGGACATGGATGAAAGAAAAAAGAAAATACTGCAAGCTATCATTCAGGACTATATCACATCTGCTGAACCTGTTGGTTCGAGGACTATTGCCCGTAAATATAATCTTGGCGTAAGTGCTGCGACGATCCGCAATGAAATGTTTGATTTAGAAATGCTGGGTTTTTTGGAACAACCCCATACATCGGCCGGCCGCGTTCCTTCCGCCAGAGGATATCGATTTTATGTTGATTGCTTGCTGCAGCCTACAGAAATCAGCAGTGAAGAGAAAAAAATTGTACAAGGCTGGTTTCAAGATAAAATGAGCGATGTTGATCAAATTTTCCAGTCAACGGCTAAAGTTTTATCTCGTATTACACATAATGTGACGTTAGTGATGGCTTCTCGGCAAATGACGTCTAAATTAAAGTATATCCGTTTTTTGCCACTTGACGACTATCGTGCTATTATGATTGTTGTGACCGATACAGGGCAGATTGAAAATTGTATTTATTCTAAGCCGGTATCTGCAACGCTGGATGATTTAAATTTGATTGCAGAGAAATTAACGCATTATTTATCGGGAATCCCCCTGTCTGACATTTCTATGCAGATGATTGATAAGCTTCATGAAAGTATTGTAGATGATGTAGAACTGTATCGCGTAGCGTTTCGATCGTTGACAAAATCGTTCCATAAACAGCAGTTATATAAAGGCGGCACGATGGAGCTCCTTAATAAGCCTGAATTTAAAGATGTAGATAAAGCTAAAAATTTATTTACATTATTAGAGGAACAAGATTTAGTGGCAAATCTTTTGATGGGAGATGAGGGAGCACATAATAAAAAAGTAAGTGTGCGTATTGGCGATGAAGCAAATCTTTCTTCTATCAATGACTGCAGTATTATTGAAGCTACATTTTCCGATGACAATGTGGTTCTGGGGAAAATAGCAGTTTTGGGGCCTACACGGATGGAATATGCAAAGATTATCGGGCTTTTAGATTTTATGAAACAACACTTACAATATATACTAGAGCATTACCATGATAATCAATAGGAGGGTTTGAGACACATGGATGACGAAAACAAAAAATCAGATGTAGAAACAACTGATACATCTAAAGAGGAAGCAAAGGACACACAAGAAACGATATCGGAGGTAAAAAAAGACACTGCACAATCAAAACAGGCAGAAGATAAGATAGATGATGCAGCAGCGGCACAGTCCGCAGCAAAAGAAACATCCGATGCGGTTCTTGATGCGGTGAAACAGCAGTATATGCGTCTGCAGGCAGATTTTGCTAATTATAAAAAACGTACTGCCAGTGAAAAACTGCAAATTTCTGAAGTTGTAAAGGTAGATATATTAACGGGTATATTGCCTATTATAGATAATTTTGAACGGGCATTATGCGTACCGCAGGATCAAGTAACAGATGATATAAAATCCTTTTTAGATGGATATCAGATGATATATAATCAATTAATGACAGTACTTAAAAAAGAAGGTCTGCAGAAAATTGATGCAGTTGGCAAGCCTTTTGATCCTAATTATCACCAAGCTGTCATGCGCACTCCTAGTGATGAATATGAAGATGATATAGTGATTGAAGTATTACAGGAAGGATACCTGCTGGGAGAAAAAACATTACGCCCAGCAATGGTAAAAGTTGCATTTAACGGTTAATTATCGTTGTAATAAAAGAATGGAGGAATTTAAAATGGCTAAAGTAATTGGTATTGATTTAGGTACGACTAATTCGGTTGTCGCAGTAATGGAAGGGGGAGAACCTACTGTTATTACAAATACGGAAGGTTCTCGGTTAACACCATCCGTTGTAGGATTTTCTAAAACAGGGGAACGTCTTGTCGGGCAGCTGGCAAAACGTCAGGCTGTTTCTAACCCGGGAAATACGGTTGCTTCTATTAAACGGCACATGGGCGAAAGTTATACGGTAGATATTAATGGGAAAAAATATACGCCGCAGGAAATTTCTGCCATGATTTTACAAAAACTGAAAGAAGATGCAGAATCCTATTTGGGTGAAAAGGTAACCCAAGCGGTTATTACTGTTCCGGCATATTTTTCTGACAGTCAGCGTCAGGCTACGAAAGATGCTGGTAAAATAGCTGGACTTGATGTACTTCGTATTGTAAATGAACCAACAGCAGCTGCTTTGGCTTATGGCCTTGATAAAGGCGGCGATGGTAAAATCCTGGTATTTGACCTTGGCGGTGGTACGTTCGATGTTTCTATCCTTGAATTAGGAGATGGCGTATTCGAAGTAAAGGCTACAAACGGCAATACAAAACTGGGTGGCGATGATTTTGATGATGTTGTTATGAACTGGATGGTTGCAGAATTTAAGAGTCAGACCGGCATTGATCTTTCCCAGGATAAGATGGCGGAACAGCGTTTGAAAGAAGCTGCTGAAAAGGCTAAAATAGAATTGTCTACGGTTCTTTCCACTAATATTAATTTGCCGTTCATTACAGCCGATGCAACCGGTCCGAAACATTTAGATCTTAATTTGACACGTGCGAAATTTAATGAACTTACAGCAGATCTTGTGCATGCTACGATGGAACCGACTCGTAAAGCGATTGCTGATTCAGGTTTTTCAATCAATGAAATTGATAAAATTATTCTCGTCGGTGGTTCCAGCCGTATTCCGGCTGTACAGGAAGCAATCAAGTCTATCCTCGGCAAAGAACCTAACAAGGGAGTTAATCCGGATGAATGTGTAGCTGTGGGTGCTGCTATTCAGGCTGGCGTACTTGTTGGCGATGTCAAAGATGTATTGCTTCTCGATGTTACCCCGTTGTCTTTGGGGATTGAAACATTGGGCGGTGTATTTACTAAAATTATTGATCGCAATACGACGATTCCTACGTCGGGAAGCCAAGTGTTCTCTACTGCTGTAGATAATCAACCTTCCGTTGATGTTCATGTACTGCAGGGTGAACGTGAAATGGCTGCTGATAATAAAACGTTAGGCCGCTTTGAACTTTCCGGAATTCCATCTGCCCCGCGTGGTGTACCTCGTATTGAAGTATCATTTAATATAGATGCGAATGGTATTGTGAATGTTTCGGCAAAAGATTTGGGAACTGGCAAGGAACAAAAAATTACAATTACTTCCTCCAGCGGCTTGGATAAGAGCGAAATTGACCGTATGGTCAAGGAAGCAGCTGCTCATGAAGCGGAAGATAAAAAACGCAAAGATGGAATTGAAGCCAAAAATAATGCGGATTCTATTATTTATCAGGCTGAAAAAACAATTAAAGATCTTGGGGATAAAGCAGATGCCGCTAAGGTTTCTGAAATCAAGGATAAAATTGCAAGTTTAAAAGAAGCTGTGAAAACCGATGATGTAGATAAAATTAAAGCAGCGACAGATGAATTGACAAAGCCGTTATACGAATTAACCAGTGAAATGTATAAACAAGCGGATGCACAGCAGCAAGCGGCACAGCAAAGCAGTGGTGCGCAACAAGGTTCACAAGAAGCGCCGAAGGATGAAAAAGTCGTCGATGCGGATTATAAAGTAGTCGATGATGACAAGAAGTAAGATAGATAAGAGGGGCTGCCCATATGAGTAAAGATTATTATGAAGTTCTAGGCGTTTCTAAAGACGCTAGTGATGACGAAATCAAAAAAGCATTTCGTAAGCTTGCCATTAAATATCATCCCGATAAAAATCGGGATGATCCTAAGGCAGCTGAAGAAAAATTCAAAGAAATAAATGAAGCATATAGTGTTCTTTCGGATAAACAGAAACGAGCACAGTATGACCAGTTTGGACCGGAAGCCTTTCAAAATGGCGCCGCAGGTGCGGGTGGTTTTGGACAGGGTGGTTTTGGCGGTTTTGGTCAAGGAGGTTTTGGACAAGGCGGCTTTGGCGGTTTCGGAGACATTTTTGATACGTTTTTCGGCGGTCAGGGCAGCCGCCAGACCAATGGGCCTGAACGAGGTGCTGATTTGCGCTTCGATGTAGATATTTCTTTTGAAAATGCTGCTTTCGGTGTGGAAATGGAAATTCAGGTTCCTAAGAATGAAACATGCGATCATTGTCATGGATCAGGAGCGGAACCGGGGAGTAAAGTAGACACATGTCCTATCTGTCATGGAACAGGACAGCAGCGAGTTGTTCAAAATACGCCTTTTGGGCAAATGGTCAATGTACGAACGTGTTCCCATTGCGGTGGCACGGGTAAGATTGTTCATGAAAAATGTAAGAAATGTCACGGAGAAGGTACTCTTAAGATACGTAAAAAGTTGAAAATTAAAATTCCCGCAGGCGTTGATGACGGGGCTCGCTTACGTGTAGCTGGTGAAGGCGAACCCGGTGTGCGTGGTGGCGGACATGGTGATTTGTATGTATATATTTATGTACGAAAACATAATCATTTTGAACGTCGGGGGAATGATGTACTGTCAGAAGAAACCATAACCTTTGCTCAGGCAGCTCTTGGAACTACGATACGAGTGGATACGCTGGATGGCAAGGTTGAGTTAAAGATTCCTGCTGGTACACAAACGGGAACGAGTTTCCGCATTAAAAACCGTGGAGTACCTTATCTTCAATCTGAAAAGCGCGGCGACCACTATGTGCGCGTTCAAGTAGCGACACCTAAACATTTAAATGATAAGCAGCGTCAAATTTTAAAAGAATTTGCGGCTTCTTGTGGTGAAAAATGGGTGGGGGAGCCTGAAAAGAAAGATGGTTTTTGGGATAAAATAAAAAAAATGATTCGCACTTGGTTTGATCGTAAGTGCATGATATGGGGATTTAACGAATGAAATGGAAGCAAATAGACTTGTTCGTCCCCGAAGAGGCCACCGAATTGGTGGCCCTTCTTTTATGCGAGTACGGTAGTAACGGTTCTATTATTGATGAAGAGAAATCACATGGGTCCTGTGTTTGCGTTACGGCGTACTTTCCGACAGAACAAGAAAATATAATATGTATTTTAAAGGAAAAGGTAAAAGAGCTGGAAAACCGCGGCGTTTTTAAAGGGACATGGACCATTTCGGAGACGCAATCCGATGATTCTTCGTGGCTGCATACTTGGCAGGAATATTTCCATCCTAAGAAAATATCGGATCGCTTTTGGGTTGAACCAGCTTGGGAGGCTGCGAATCCCGGGAGCGATGATTTGGTTATTACTATTGAGCCGGGGGTTTCTTTTGGCAGTGGATTGCATGATACAACGAGTCTTTGTATTTCGTATCTTGAACAAACGGTCAAAGGTGGAGATACGGTTTTTGATATCGGAACCGGCACGGGTATTCTTGCAATTGGTGCCGCAAAATTGGGAGCAGCACATGTTACTGCCGTTGACCTTGATGAAAAGGCGGTAGTACAGGCAGCTGTCAATATAGAACTTAATCATATGGCTGCATATATTAATGTGTCCTGCAGTGATTTATTGAATTCTGTAGTACATGGTCCGGATAAAGCGGATGTCATTGTAGCGAATATTGTAAGTGATGCTATTATTGCTTTATTGCCGGCGCTTCCCAAGTATCTGCGTGAGGGCGGTATTTTTATTGCCAGCGGAATTATTGATGATCGTATTGAAGATATACGCAGGGCTGCGGATGAAAACAATTTTATATGGATTGATGAGCAACTCCGTAATGGATGGTACGCTGTTCGTATGAGGTGGATGTGATGAGAAAAATTTTTACATCGTTTCCTTTGACTAGTACATTTGAATTATCTTCTGATGATGCGCATCATGTGATGGTAGTATTGCGTCATAAAGTAGGTGACAGTATTGCTGTAACAGATTCTACGGGAACTACATATGATTGTATTATTACGCAGATAGAAAATCATGCTGTGTTTTTGACACCTGCTCATAAAATAAGTGATGCCGTTATTTCGAATGGAAAGATAATCCTTGCCGCGGGATTGCTTAAGAATGATAGATTTGAATGGATTGTTCAAAAAGCTGTTGAATTAGGTGTGGACCGCATTATTCCTGTACAAATGAATCATTGTGTAGTAAAATTAAATGAAACGCGCCAACAGGATAAAATTAAACGCTGGCAGAAAATTGCGTTAGAAGCGGCAAAACAATGTGGCCGCAATGATGTTCCTGAGATCACTGCTGTTTTTGATATCTCTAAGCTTGTGAAAGAGTATCGTGATGTGCGTTTTGTTGTTCCCTATGAACAGGAGACGGCACCTTTTCACGATATTTGCCAACAAGTGAGAACCGGTGACATAGTCATTTGCATTGGACCGGAAGGCGGATTTGACAAAAATGAAATTGCTTTGCTGCGTGAAAAAATACCTTGGTGTCGCACGGTGTCATTGGGTACACGCATTCTCCGGGCTGAAACTGCGGCGATAGCAGCTATTTCAATTATTATGTATGAAAGAGGATTTAACTAATGTCTACAATTGCATTTGCCACTCTTGGGTGCCGTGTCAATCAATATGATACGGACAGCATGCGTGGTTTATTTTTATCTCATGGGTATCATGAGGTTAATTTTCATGATGTAGCAGATGTATATGTCATCAATACCTGTTCTGTTACGCAAATGGGAGAGAAAAAATCACGCCAATATATTCGGCGCGCGAAAAAATTAAATTCATCTTCCGTTGTTGTTGTGACAGGATGTTATGCACAACTTGAACCGGAACTTATTTCTGCAATGGAAGGTGTCGATGTTGTTATTGGCACAAATGAAAAGCATCGCATTGTGGATATTGTTGACATGTATATTGGAGAAGGACAAAAACATGCTATTACGGCGGTTCGTGATGTACGGGCGTATAATGAGTTTGAAGAAATTCCTTTATATCCGTCGGCAGTAGAACATACACGAGCAGACCTGAAAATTCAAGAAGGGTGCAATAATTTTTGTACATATTGCATCATTCCCTATACAAGAGGAAGTCTTAAATCCCGGAAACCGGATGCCGTTATTGAAGAAGCAAAACATCTTATTACCTATGGATTCAAGGAAATTATACTTACAGGAATTCATTTAGGAGCCTATGGGGTGGATCTTCCTGAACAGCCAACATTAGCTTTGATTTTGCGCCGCCTTCTTGAAGAAACAGAGGTACAACGCATTCGGATGGGGTCTATAGAATCATTGGAAGTTGATGAAGACTTGATTGCTGTCATAAATTCTTCGGACCGAATTTGCCCGCATCTTCACTTGCCGCTGCAATCGGGATCAGATGAACTATTATCATCTATGCACCGACATTATACGAAAACCGAGTATGTTCAATTAATTGAGTATTTACGTGCAAGTATTCATGGGTTAACTGTTTCAACAGATTTGATTCTGGGATTTCCCGGTGAAACAGAGTCCTTGTTTCAAGAAACCTTAGAGACACTGGAATATTTGAAGTTTTCACATATTCATGCATTTCCATATTCACCCAGGCCGGGAACGCCGGCAGCCAGTATGGAGAATCAGGTTCCCGAGCAAGTAAAAAAACAGCGGGTGTCGCTTGTCAATGATTTGACAAAACGGCAGCAAAAAGAAGAAATGCAGCAAATGCTGGGACATACTGTTCTGGTTTTAATAGAAAAACAAACAGGGGATAGCGGCGAAGGGTTTTCGGAAAATTATGAACGGGTTCAAGTAAGCGGACTTCCAGGTAATTACGAAAAAACAATAGTTCGGGCCGTATTAAAAAAAGTAACGGACGATACGTTATTAGGTGAATTCAGAGAGGGTGAATAAAATGGAAGATTGTTTATTTTGTAAAATTATTATGGGTGAAATACCTAGTGCAAAAGTGTATGAAGATGAAAATTTCTTTGCTTTTAAGGATATTGCACCAGTGGCACCTGTACATGTTCTTGTTGTTCCCAAAAAACATATTTGCAGTATTGCTGATTTAAAACCCGAAGATGCAGAAATAGCAGGTAAAATGCTATATGCTATCCAAAAGGTAGCGGATCTGCTCGGGTTGTCTCAAGATGGCTATCGAGTTGTTTTCAATACTGGTGAAAAAGCAGGCCAGACAGTACACCATATGCATGCACATATTCTCGGTGGTAAGGAAATGGCTTGGCCGGGAGTATAACGTAAAAAAAATCCTCATCAGAAATTTTTCTGATGAGGATTTTTTTAATCCTTAAAATAAGGCTTAAAAACAGAACGGTTTGGTTCTTTGTGTTGTTTTTTTTCAGTTGATTTGCGTGGTTCACGCGGTTTACGATCTGAGGAACGAGAATCGCTGAACCGACGTTTTTTTTCTCGATCACCGGAACTTCGATGTGAATCTCCTTCATGTTTTCGATCTTTGTTTCCTGAATAGTCACGGCGGCGGTTTGTGTTATTGCCGGAATGAAAGCTGCGCTTTATACGAAGGGGTGCTTCCTCTGTAATTTTTACAGGAGTCGTATCTGGTTCTTTCGTCAGCAGTTTAATGGCCGCGGAAACCAAGGCAACAGAATCAAAATTAGACAATAATTCTTCGGCACTGGCACGATAGCTTTCTACACTTCCGTCTTCGGCTGCGGCGGCAAGGTTTCTGATAGCACTCTGCTGCGCGCCTTCAAGAGCTTCAGAGAAGGAAGGGGCTTTGCGGCGGGGAATAGGCCGTTTGATTAACCGTTCAATAGTACGGAGATGTTCTATTTCACGAGGAATGACAAAGGTCATGGCTTCGCCGGTTTGTCCGGCACGGCCGGTACGGCCGACTCGATGAACATAGCTTTCCGGGTCCTGCGGCAAATCATAGTTATATACGTGTGTAACACCGCTGATATCTAATCCACGGGCAGCTACATCTGTAGCGACGAGGATATCAATCGTTTTTTCACGGAATTGACGTATGACCGTATCTCGTTTAGCCTGTGTTAAATCTCCGTGGATGCCTTCCGAAGAAAAACCGCGTTTTTTTAATGCTTCGGATACTTCATCGACACGACGTTTCGTGCGGACAAAAATAATCGCTAAATCGGGATCCTGCAAATCGAGCAGTCGGCAAAGTATATCAAACTTTTGACGATCGGGTACTTCGATGTACGATTGTTCAATAAGGTCAATTGTAACTTCCTTTGCTTTCATGCGTATGATCTGCGGATCGTGCAGAAATTTCTGCGCCAATTCTTGGATCGGCTTAGGCATAGTTGCTGAAAAAAGCAATGTTTGCCGAGTATCTGCTGGAGTGGCAGCCAAAATTAGGTTGATGTCATCAATAAAACCCATATTGAGCATTTCATCGGCTTCATCAAGTACAATCGTTGAGATATGGTTGAGACGAATTGTACCTCGTTTCATGTGGTCAATCAAACGACCTGGTGTAGCTACTACAATCTGTGGATTTTTGCGCAGGCGGCGAAGTTGGCGGTCAATATCTTGACCACCGTAAATTGGTAGTGCTTGAATATTGGTAAATTGGGCAAGGTGGTTGATTTCTTCAGCAACCTGCATTGCCAGTTCACGTGTTGGTGATAAGACAACAGTTTGGATATCTTTTGTAGGTGTTGCGGCCAAAATTTTCTCCAGCACGGGAATTGCGTAAGCAGCCGTTTTCCCTGTACCAGTTTGAGCTTGGCCGATCATATCGTTACCGGACAGTGCGACCGGGATGGATTCGGCTTGAATGGGGGTTGGTTCTTCAAATCCCATTTCGTTCAGGGCTTGGATGATTACGTCATTGATGTTCAGTTCTTTAAATTTTTCTAACATGTATACCTCCTATTAATGTAACTTATCTAGTATAGCATTGATTGTTATAAAAAGATAGAGAAAACAATAAAGTATTTTTATTATTTCCTATCATGCACGCATAAGATGCAAGATTGATGAATGTTAATAAACCGACAAAAAACAAGTGTTATTCCTTTGGTATTTGTGGTATGATACATATCGTGACAGACGAAGTAGAAAAGATGGATATTTTTGACTAATAATATGTATTTATGATAAAATATATTATTGATGTTAATAGAGTAGATATCTTATTTGTGCAATTAATTGGAGGGCTGTTCAGGTGTTTGACAAATTAGTAAATAGATTACTTGGAAACAATACAGAGCGCGAATTGAAAAAAATGTGGCCGATTGTTAAAGATGTCAATAGATTGGAAGCTTCATTGGCAGATTTAAGTGATGCTTCGCTGGCAGGTAAAACGTTGGAATTCAAAAAGCGCATACAGGAAGGCGAAACATTGGATGACTTGCTGCCTGAAGCATTTGCTGTTGTCCGCGAAGCGTCAAGACGAGTTACGGGAATGCGGCATTTTGACGTGCAATTGCTTGGCGGTATTGTGCTTCATCGCGGCGATATAGCGGAAATGAGAACAGGTGAAGGGAAAACTTTGGTTGCAACCTTACCTGTCTATTTGAATGCATTGTCCGGCAAAGGAGTTCATGTTGTCACCGTCAATGATTATCTGGCTACCCGTGATAGCGAAGAAATGGGTCAAATTTATAAATTCTTAGGGATGACTGTCGGATTGATCGTCCATGATTTAGATTATGACCAGAGACGCCGTGCGTATAATGCCGATATTACATATGGAACAAACAACGAATTCGGTTTTGATTATCTGCGGGATAATATGGTGATCAGCGCGGATCAGATGGTACAGCGCCCTCTTAACTATTGTATCGTCGATGAAGTTGACAGCATCCTTATTGATGAAGCCCGTACACCATTGATTATCTCCGGGCCGGGAGAAAAATCAACAGATATGTATTATACGCTGGCTGCCATTGTAAAGCGTCTGAAAAAAGATGAAGATTATACAATGGACGAAAAGCAGAAAACTATCGCACCAACAGAAGAAGGCGCTCATAAAATTGAAAAAATGCTGGGTATCAGCAATATGTTCGATAATGAACACCTGGAATTGAACCACTTGGTTATTCAAGCCTTGCGGGCCTGTTTTATGATGCATCTGGATAAGGATTACGTCGTTAAAAATGGGGAAATCGTCATTGTTGATGAATTTACCGGCCGTCTTATGTACGGCCGTCGGTATAGTGATGGACTGCATCAGTCTATTGAAGCTAAAGAAGGCGTCAAAGTTCAAGGTGAAAGTAAAACATTGGCGACTATTACCTTCCAGAATTATTTCCGTATGTATAACAAACTGGCAGGTATGACTGGTACAGCTAAAACAGAAGAAGACGAATTTAATAAAATTTATAAGCTGGATGTATATGTTATTCCGACCAATATGCCGATGATACGTAAGGATCTGCCGGATATGATATACAAAACAAAAAATGCTAAATATCGTGCCGTTGTTCGGGAAATTAAGGTGCGTCATGCCAAAGGACAGCCGTTGCTGGTGGGTACGACCTCCATTAGTCAGTCGGAAATCATCAGCGGGCTTTTGAAAAAAGAAAATATTGTGCATAATGTATTAAATGCTAAATATCATGAAAAAGAAGCGGAAATCATAAAAGAAGCAGGACAGCCTAATATGGTAACTATAGCTACCAATATGGCCGGCCGTGGTACAGATATCAAATTGGGTAAAGGAGTTCCTGAATTGGGCGGACTCATGATTATTGGGACAGAACGCCATGAAAGCAGACGAATTGATAATCAGCTTAGAGGACGTTCCGGACGGCAGGGAGATCCGGGAACTACACAATTTTTCTTGTCCTTGGAAGATGATCTTATGCGGATTTTCGGTTCTGATAACATTTCCAAGGTAATGGATAAGCTGGGAATGGATGAAGATGAACCGATTACACATTCTATGATTACTAAATCCATAGAAAAAGCACAGAAAAAAGTAGAAGCCCATAATTTTGAAATTCGTAAGTATGTATTGGAATATGATGACGTCATGAATCAGCAGCGTGAAGTTCTCTATGGACAACGGCGCCAGGTTCTGCAGGTGGAATCACTGCGGGAAACAATTATCGGCATGGTGGATGACATTATCATGGATGGATTGGAAAAATACGCCAATGAGAAACTATATCCGGAAGAATGGGATTTTACAGGTCTCTTACAGCAAATGGAACAATACTTTGTGCCTAAGGGAGCTACAACGGTCCAGGAACTGGAAAATCTCAGCCGTATAGAAGTACAAGACAAATTGCATACGATTGCAACCGAACTGTATGATGTCCGTGAAAAAGAAATAGGCGCGCCGACGATGCGTGAATTGGAAAAGGCAATTATGCTGCGTGTTGTTGACAGCAAGTGGATGGATCACTTGGATGCGATGGATGCATTAAAAGAAGGAATCAATCTGCGTGCTTATGGACAGAAGAATCCGCTTGTCGAATATAAATTTGAAGCTTACGAAATGTTTGAAGAAATGGTGGATTCCATTAAGCGGACTGTTGTTACCTTCTTGTACCACATTCAAATCACGTACAGCAGCACTGTACCGAAAGCGGAAAATCATTTGGAGGGAGCCACAACGGTACATCCGGAAAACAAGCCGGTCAGTAAGGAAGACATCGAAGCAGATGAACGGCAACATGAAAAATAGAAATATCCCGTTGCTGATGATATAAATGTATATATTTTGAAAGATGGTGAAACTTGTGTTATTAGATGAAATTAGAAAACCTTTAGAAGATTTACAAAAAAGAATACAAGAAATCGGGGATTCACTTTAACTTAGCTCGAAAAAAAGAAAGAATAATGGATTTCGATATACAGATGAGTGATCCGACTTTTTGGAATGATCAAGATAGAGCAAAAACAATTTCTCAAGAAGCCACGCTTTTAAAAACAGAAGTCGAAGGACATGAAGCATTGGCCAATAAAGCGGCGGATTTAATGGATTTCTTGGAAATGGCCATGGAGGAGGGAGATACCTCTTTAACAGAAGAAATAGAAAAGCAATATGAAGAACTGGAAAAAGAAATAGAAAAACGGGAAATATTACTGTTGCTTTCCGGTGAATATGATAATTGCAATGCTATTTTGACTTTTCATGCCGGTGCAGGGGGAACGGAAGCACAGGATTGGACACAAATGCTCATCCGTATGTATACGCGTTGGGCTGAGCAAAATGGATATCGTATCATCATGATGGATATGCAGCCCGGTGACGAAGCCGGCGTTAAAAGTGCGATGTTCACGATTGAAGGCGACCATGCATATGGATATTTAAAATCGGAAAAAGGTGTTCATCGTTTGGTTCGAATTTCTCCGTTTGATGCAGCGGCCCGCCGCCATACCTCCTTTACGGCGGTCGATGTTATGCCGGAACTTCCTGACGATATGGATATAGACATTAACATGGAGGAAGTGCGGGTTGATTATTTTAGAGCCAGTGGAGCGGGGGGCCAGCATGTCAATAAAACGAGCTCGGCTGTCCGAATGACACATCTTCCAACAGGAATTGTGGCACAGTGCCAAAATGAACGTTCGCAGGTACAAAACAGAGAGATGTGCATGAAGTATCTGCGTGCTAAATTATTTGAGTTAGAACAGGAAAAACAGGCACAACTCAAAGCGGAAATTGGGGGTACCCATCAAGCTATTGAATGGGGAAGCCAAATTCGCTCATATGTGTTTCACCCGTATAATTTGGTTAAAGATCATCGTACCGGAGTGGAAACCAGCAATACCCAGGCCGTGATGGATGGAGATCTTGAGCAGTTTATTGAAGGGTATTTACAACAAGAGAAGGACAAAAAACTAGCGAAACAGGACCTATAATGAAAAAACTGATTATTTTTTTGATATGCGTCGGCAGTTTTGCTTACGGAGCCAATCAATATGCTCCGCAACTTGCCGAAGAAGGACTGTATCATTCCCTGCAAAATTCGATGCAGCTGCGGCGCTCTGATGTGAAAGTGACGGCACAGCCGGGAATAAAAATATTGACAGGGTCGATGGATCATGTTCAGATTCATGGTCAGGATGTTCAAGTCGGCAGTATAAAGCTGACTTCCTTTGACTGTAATCTGCAGGGGGTCCATTTCAGTCCGCAAGCCTCTCTTATGGATGGAAAATTGAGTATTATGCGTGCAGAGAGTGGAGACATGACAGCATCTATACGCAGCGAAGATTTGCGTAGTTTTTTGATAGATAAGGTCGATAATCTTTCCAATGTAAAAGTTGTATTTGACGATGATACAGCATACGTAACCGGGACGATGTCCTTAGGCGGCATCATCGAAGCGAAAGCAAGCATTCGCGGACATTTTGGAATGCAGGAAAATAAGCTTATGTTTATTCCTACGAATGTTTCCGTTGAAGGAATGGGAATGGCCTACAAAATGAAATCACCCAGCGTTGAGATATATGATTTTTCAAACTTTCCTCTGGGAATCCTGCCGGATACGGTTACCATGCAGCATGATATGTTAACCATCCATGGCAGAGTACGTAATTATTAATCAAGGTGGATATGATGGAATATACTAATAAACGCAGTAAAACGTTGATGATAATCGCGATCTTGATAGGCCTCTTGTGTGCTGTTTACATGTGCGTTCAGCGATATCATGTCGAACAAGAAAACACAACAATAGAAATGGCGCTAGATTATGATGCGATTTTGGCCATGGCACGTAATGACGGCTATGATACAGATGCGGCCTTGGAAAAATGCCGTGAAGCTGGGATAACCAGTTTTACTATTTACGATTCAACATTAAACAAATTGACCCAGCGGGGAGAATTATCATTGATTACCAAGCTGGGTTTCAAGTTATATTATCCTCAATTCAATATTTCGGATTTATCCTATGATTATTATGTTATCGGGAAACCGAAGGGAACCAAGGACGCCTATTTTAATGAAGTTTGCATAGATTTAAAAAAACGTCTGGGAGATAAGAATGTAAAAGTATTGGATAACCCGCAATACCGGATTATGGGGGTACGTGGTGTTATGCCGGCGTTAGGTGAAATGAATTTGGGAATTCTGACTGCTGATGCAAATGAAATCGCTGCACATGGATTTCATGTCATTCTGCGCCCGACAAATTATAGTAATGTAACGAAGGATAAAGTAGAAAGTTTCTTTGATCGTGCAGATACAATTCAAAATGTCAGCGGGATTATGTTTGTTGGCAAAGAGGTACTGGGATATAATCCGGATCCGGCCATGCATAAGGACATGCTGGATTATACAGCAGCATGTCTAAAGCAGCGCAATTTACCATTTTATATGATTGAATCAGTAAATCAACTGCAGTATAATACACAAGACGGTATGTATGATTTGGCCGGCTTGCTTAATTATGATACCGGACGAGTGTATGCCATGGCTAAGGAGGAATTGGAAAAGATATCTCCGGAAGAAGCGGCGATGCGTTATTATATCAGCGATTTAGAACGAAATGTACGTATCAATCTATTCGCTTTGTATAAAAAACCGGCTCATGGACTTAGTCTGACAGATACCAATTTAAAATATATTTCTGATGTGTCAAGTAAACTTAAGGACCGTGGATATCATTTAGGCAAGGCGTCTATTTTGCCGGCGTACTATCCGAATACGATTTTATTAGCTATTGTCGCGGCAGCGGCTGTATGCGGCTTTATTCTTACTTTTAATTTGTTATTTCCTCTGGGAGACAAATATAATTACATATTAATGGCAGTTGGTATATTAGCAGCTGTCAGTGGTGCGTTTGTTGCCAAGGGTGCATTATTTTTACAAATTATGGCTGTGGGTTGTGCTACCGCCACTCCTGTGGCTTCTATTCTTATCTTGCTGGATTGGTGGAAGAAAAAAAATATAACGAAAAAATTAGGTTTTGTCCGTGTTTTGCGAGATGGTACTGTTGGTTTGGCCTGTGCTGTAGCCATGTCGATGATCGGCGGGTTATTTATCGCGGCAATGTTGGGAAATATCCGTTTCTTTATGGAATTTGATTTTTATCGCGGTGTTAAATTGACCTTCATACTGCCGATTGTTTTGGTTTGTATTGGATATATACGGCGTTTCCCATTGTTTGATCGGACGATAAATTCGCCAGAAGAGTTTATTGATTTTGTAAAACATTTCCTGAATATTCCCATTAAAATGGGTTCACTTATGCTTGTTGGGTTTTTAGCGTTTGCGGCGTTCGTTTTTGTTGGCCGCAGCGGACATACTGCCGGTGTTCCTGTACCCGGTGCAGAAGTAGCAATGCGGCGCTTTTTGGAAAATACGATGTATGCCCGGCCGAGAGAAAAGGAATTTCTTATAGGGCATCCAGCATTCTATCTGATGGTGGCGGCAATGTATCGAAAATGGCCGCAGATTATACATTTTCTCATGGTTGTAGCTGCAGCTATCGGACAAGGATCAATGGTGGAAACATTCGCTCATATTCGTACACCTATTGAAATGTCTTTTGTAAGAGGACTTAATGGATGGGTGACGGGAATGGTTCTTGGAATCATCGTTGTTTGTGCATTGCCTATTTTTCAATATATCACGGCGTGGATGGGAAAGCAGGTGAGTCGCCGTGACTAAAATTGTTATTTCTGGATATTATGGTTTCGGTAATGCCGGAGATGAAGCAATGCTGGCGGCTTTATTGGACTCTATTTTGGAAATAATACCGGAGGCCGATATTACGGTCATCACAGGAAACGAAAAGCTTACAAAAATGAATCATGGAGTGAAAACAGTACACCGATTAAATTTTTTCGGGATAACGGCAGCGATTGCCCGCAGCCATATATTGATCAGCGGCGGCGGCAGTTTATTGCAAGATGTGACTAGCTCCCGCAGTTTATACTACTATTTAGCAATTATACGAATCGCGTTATTATTGCATAAGCCGGTCATGTTGTATGCACAAGGAATCGGTCCTCTGCGGCATCGCAATGCTAGAGAGGCTGTCCGTAAGGTGTTGGAACGTGTAGACATGATAGGAGTGCGAGATGAAGAATCGAAGAAAGAATTAATTTCGATCGGTGTTCTTACTCCGCCAATCGAGGTTACTGCGGATGCTGTATTGTCTGCCAATCCGGTTGATAAAAAACTGGGTTTTCTTCTTTTAAAGAAGTATGATATTACCGGGATACGCCCCAGAATAGGGATAGCGATACGGAATTGGAAAAACTTAAGCCATTATAAAATTGAAATAGCTAAGGCTGCCGATGTACTACAAGAGCGGTATAATGCCAATATTGTCTTTGTACCTATGCAGTTTCCCGATGATATTCAAGCTGCAGAAGATGTGTGCGGATTTATGAAACGGCAGGCAATTATTCTTAAAGAGCGGTATACAACGGTAGAACTTATGTCGATTATAGGCTGTATGGATGTGCTTTTAGGAATACGCTTGCATGCACTTATTTTTGCATCCATTATGCACGTTCCCGTGACGGCTATTTCCTATGACCCTAAAATCAACAATTTTATTGATTTAATTGGCGAACGCCTGTGTGGTACAATGGAGACAGTTACGGCGGATATGCTGATTAACGATTTAGATAAAAAATTAACGGTGGGTCAGCTGGCTCCGCCTGTGTTGATCCGCATCAACGAATTGAGAGAGTTATCTCTCCGAAATGCGTATTTAGCATTAAAAGTTATTGAAAAATATTCAAATTCTCTATGAATCGGAGGCACGTTATGCAAACCTTAACTGATGAACAAGTACAATCTGTGAAAAACTATGCCGCGGCAATGCGCAGGGAAATCATAAAAATGATTACCGAAGCTCAATCCGGACATCCCGGTGGTTCTTTATCCATTGCGGATGTAGTGGCTTTGCTATATGATGTAGAAATGAATGCATCACCACAGGACCCGCATAATCCAGACCGAGATCGTTTGGTTTTATCAAAAGGACATGCGGCGCCTGCAATATATGCAGCATTAGCATTAAAAGGATATTTTCCGATCGCTGAACTTGGTGGATTACGTAAAATCGGACGATTGCTGCAAGGACATCCAGATATGAAGCATATTCCCGGTATTGATATGTCTACCGGATCTTTAGGGCAGGGAGTTAGTGCTTCATGTGGAATTGCAATAGCAGGAAAACTTGACCATAAGGACTTCCGCGTATTTACGATTATGGGTGATGGTGAACAAGAAGAAGGTCAGGTTTGGGAAGCGGCAATGTTGGCAGCCCATTATAAGTTGGATAATTTGACCGCATTCCTCGATAATAACGGACTGCAAATTGATGGCAAAATCGATGAAGTTATGTGTCCTGAACCCTTACCAGATAAATGGCGGGCTTTTGGCTGGCATGTTATTGAAGTGAACGGTCACGATGTACAGGAATTGCATCAGGCTGTTTGTGAAGCAAAAACGATCAAGGGAAAACCTACCATGATTATTATGCATACCGTAAAAGGAAAAGGTGTTCCTGAAATGGAAAATCAAGCTGGATGGCATGGCAAAGCGCCATCAGCAGAACAATGTGCAATATTCTTATCGGAATTGGAAGGTGAACAATAATGGCAAAAGCAACGCGTGATGCATACGGCGAAGCCTTGGCTGAATTAGGTGCCGTTAATAATGATATAGTTGTTTTAGATGCTGATTTATCAGCTTCTACTAAAACTAATGTTTTTAAAAAAGCATTTCCAGATCGGCATTTTAATGTAGGTATAGCAGAACAAGATTTAATTGGAGTAGCTGCTGGTTTGGCTGCGACAGGAAAAATTCCTTTCGCCTCTTCTTTTGCAGTATTTGCAACAGGCAGAGCTTTCGAACAAATCAGAAATTCTGTTTGCTATCCCCGGTTGAATGTAAAAATTGCCGCGACACATGCCGGTATCACAGTAGGAGAAGATGGAGCTACACACCAGGCAAATGAAGATGTTGCTATTATGCGTTCGCTGCCTAATATGTCTGTTGTAGTTCCCGCTGATGCAGCTGAAACAAAAGCTATTATTAAGTGGGCAGCAGCATATGATGGACCTGTTTACATTCGAATGGGCCGTTCCAAAGTACCGGACATTTTTGATGATTCTTATCAGTATACGTTTGGCAAGGGGATTGTATTGCAGGATGGGGTAGATGTAACGCTCATTGCTATGGGAATTATGGTCGCAAAAGCACAAGAAGCGGCTAAGCAATTGGAAAAAGAAGGTATTTCCGCTGCTGTTGTTAATATGAGCACGATAAAGCCGATTGATGCTGCGATGATTACTGCGTATGCGAAAAAAACAGGGGCTGTTGTTACGTGTGAAGAACACACGATTATGGGAGGGTTAGGCAGTGCTGTTGCTGAAGTTCTTGGCGAATGCTGCCCAGTTCCGTTAACTCGTGTAGGAATGAATGATGTTTTTGGTGAATCAGGGACACCGGATGAACTGTTGGTTAAATTTGGATTAACAGCCGAACATATTGTCCAGGCAGCTAAGGCTGTTATTGCTCGTAAATAAGCAGCTGCTTGAAAAGAGGTAAACTATGATTTATTTTAGGGATGTATCAAAAATTTATGATAATGGCTCCGTTGCATTAGATCATGTTACGGTTCATATTGAAAAAGGCGAGTTTGTTTTTGTTGTAGGAGCCAGCGGTGCCGGTAAATCAACGTTTATCAAACTTTTGTCGCACGAAGAACTTCCCTCATCGGGAACTGTCGTTGTCAATGGTATTGAAGTTAACCGTATCGCAAAAGATCGTGTACCTTATTTACGTCGTAAAATGGGGATTGTCTTTCAGGATTTCCGGTTGCTTCCGAATAAGACTGCGGCAGAAAATGTAGCGTTTGCCATGGAAGTTATCGAAACACCGCGTAAAGTAATCAAAGAACGTGTGCATAACGTTCTTGATTTGGTTAATTTGGTGGGAAAGGCAGATGCACTGCCGCAAAATCTCAGCGGTGGTGAACAACAGCGTATTGCGATTGCCCGGGCTATTGTGAATCGACCGCTTATGTTGATTGCTGATGAACCTACAGGTAATTTGGATCCTGATACGTCACGCGGAATCATGGATTTGTTTACTAAAATCAATCATATGGGAACAACGGTATTGATGGTTACACATGATAAGCAAATGGTGGATATGATGAATAAGCGAGTGATAGAAATCGTTGATGGCAGAATTGTCCGTGACGAACAGAAAGGGGCATACGGCGATGAAGATTAGAACTATGCGTTACTATACGTCGGAAGCCTTTACCTCTTTTAGACGCAACAGCTTTATGTCATTTGCTTCTATTGCTACTGTAGCATTGTCGTTATTTATATTAGGCGTTTTTATGACGATGGTAGCTAATCTTGATTATTTTGCCGATAATTTGGAAAATCAAGTTCAAATCAGTGTGTATTTGAAAGACGGGATTACTACTGATCAGGTAATGAAGGTAGGACGGGAATTAAAAGAATTGCCGGATGTTAAGTCTATTGAATTTACCGATAAGGCTAAAGCAATGGATCGTTTGAAAGAAAGGATGAAAGACCAACCTGGTATTTTAGATGCACTGGAAGGTAAAAATCCATTACCTAGTTCGTATGAAATTACGTTTACTAATCCTGAGGCGGTAAAGAAAACAGCAGCTGTAGTTGCTAAATATCCAGAGGTAGAAAGTTCACATTACGGGCAGGAAATTGTTGAACAATTATTTTCAATTACGCAGGTTATTCGTTGGGGCGGTATCGCTCTTATTATATTTTTGACATTTGCTACGCTGTTTATTATTTCTAATACAATTCGCTTAACCGTGTTTGCACGCCGCAGAGAAATAGGAATTATGAAATATGTAGGTGCTACTAATTGGTTTATCCGCTGGCCGTTTCTTTTGGAAGGATTGTTTTTAGGTTTCATCGGCGGACTTATTGCGGATATGGCACTATTTCAATTTTATGGTTTTGTTACTACGGAAATCCATGAATCATTGGCATTTTTACCGATGGTCAGCATGTATCCGTTTATGTATAAGACCGGGAGTGTGCTTTTAATTATCAGTATGATTATTGGTGCACTAGGTAGTACGATTTCTTTGAAACGTTATATGAAGGTGTAATATATGGTAAAGCAAATGTTTGGAAAAAAAGTTATTTCGGTTATGATTATTTCGGCTATGCTTACTCCTTGTTTTGCGGTGATGGCGGATGATGATGATGCAGATTTGCAAAATCAATTATCTGATGTACAATCCCAAATGGATCAGCAGGCACAAAAAAAGAATGAAGCAGAAGCTGTTATTGGCAGTGTTTTTGAAAAATTACGAGTTACGCAGGAAAATCTTGATGCGGCATTAAAGGAATTTAAGACGGTTTCTGATCAACTTGCACAGACCGAAGAACAGATAACAAAAACACAAGCTGAATTGGAAAAAACACAGGCTAACTTAAGTCGGCGTCAGGACGTTTTGAGTACACGTATTCGAGATATTTACATGCATGGACAATTAAACTATTTGGATGTCGTTATTGGAGCCAAAGATTTCAGTGATTTTTCTAATCGTGTTGAATTGTTGAAACGTATTGTAAATTCAGATATGGAACTTATCACTTCAATCAAAGATGAACGAGATAAAATCAATGAACAAAAAGCAGTATTGGAACAAGAACGGCAAAAACAAGTTGAATTGAAGGCGGAATCAGCTAAGAAGAAAGAAGAAGTTGAAAAGCGCAAAGCAGAACAGCAGGCCATTTTGAATAAGGCTCAAAATGATAAGGCAACAGCGGAACAGGCGTATAATGAATTGGAAGCATCTTCACAGCAAATCGGTGATATGCTCCGTTCCCGTGCGGCAGCTCGTGCCGTCGCTGCTTCTGGTTCGGATTCTTCCGGCGGAGGTTCTGATAGCAGCTATTATCAGCCGGTCAGTGGTTCTGGCAGATTTATATGGCCGGTAAACGGTGTTATTACCTCTCCGTTTGGATATAGAAACCATCCTATATTCGGCCGTCAGATCCTCCATTCTGGGATTGATATCGGGGTTGATTCAGGGACACCGGTGCATGCTGCTGATAGTGGCGTTGTTGTGGAAGCGGGATGGCTGGGCGGATATGGCTATGCTGTCGTTATTGACCATGGCAATGGACTTTCTACTTTGTATGGACATAATTCGTCACTGAATGTATCGGCGGGGCAATCTGTTTCACAAGGTCAAGTTATTGCGTATTCCGGATCGACCGGAAATTCTACCGGTCCTCATGTTCATTTTGAGGTACGTGCCAATGGGGATCCTGTTGATCCCACTGGTTATCTATAATAGGTGCATTACATGAAAATCAAGTATAAAAAAATTGTAAGTTTTGTATGGTATGGAGGAGCATGGATATTTTCTGCAATACTTTGTTCTATTACAGTATTTATGCTAGGGTCATACTATTATACCGGCTCGCCAACTGGTTTTTTTAAACTGGTCCGTACGTTTAGCATTGTAGAATCGCGATATGCCGGAGAAATAGATAAGGAAAAATTATTAAACGGAGCATTGGAAGGGATAGTAGCAAAACTTTCAGATAAGCACTCTATCTATCTTGACGGCGATAATTATGCATCTTTTGCTAATCAAACCTCGGCATCGTATGCCGGCGTGGGCATATACCTTGGTAAAAACGATCAAGGACCTTTTGTTGTAGAAGTTGTGGATGACAGTCCGGCTAAAGAAGCGGGTATTCAGCGCGGTGATGTTATTATTGCAATTGATGGAAAGCCCGCGAATGAAATGGATATTGAACAAATAGCACAAGATATTCGTGGTCCTGTAGGATCTACTGTCACACTTGTACTAAGTCACAAAGGAACGGAATATACGAAGGAACTGGTGCGGAGTCAAATACAGTTAAAAACAGTAGGCGGCCAGCTTATACCAGGAACTGATATTGGTTATATACGTGTAGCTATTTTCAGTGAAAAAACGGGTAAGGAATTTACCGACTTGTATCAGTCCTTGCGGCAGCAGGGAATGGGAAAAATGATACTTGATTTACGAAATAATCCCGGCGGACTTGTTGATCAGGCGGTTACTGTTTCGAGTAATTTTGTACCGCCGCATAGTACGATTGTTTCTTATGTCGACCGTTCTGGAAAGGAAACAGATTTCACAGCGGATGGGACTGTCGATAGGATTCCCATGGTGGTACTCATCAATGAAAATACAGCTAGTGCGGCAGAAATCGTAGCAGGAGCCGTTCAAGATTTAAAAATTGGTACAATTGTCGGAGTTAAAAGTTATGGAAAAGGAACGGTTCAAGGAATTTATCCTATAGATGAAGGCAATGCCGTTAAATTAACTGTTGCAAAATATAAAACAGCGAATGGCAGATTTATAGATGGGGTTGGAATCGAGCCGGATGTAGTAGTTCCTTTGCAGGCCAATGATACGACAGATAAACAGTTTGAAAAAGCGTATGAAATATTGAATCAGTAGGACAGATAGACAAGAGACATGGTCCTTACTGGCTGTGTCTCTTTTTATAATATGATAGTGTTCTGTAAATGAGGTGTAATATGTTTATAGATAGAGCAAGAATATTTGTGCAGTCAGGTAAAGGCGGAGATGGCATGAGCAGTTTCCGCAGAGAAAAATTTGTACCTAATGGAGGCCCGAATGGCGGCGATGGCGGACAAGGCGGAAGTGTGATACTTGTTGCCGATAAGAATGTAAATACATTAGTAGATTTTCGATATCGCCGTTTGTTTAAAGCAAAGCCGGGCGGCAAAGGTCAAGGAAGCAATAAGTTTGGACGCGATGCGGAAGACTTTTTGATTCCCGTTCCCGTGGGGACCGTTGTAAAGGATGAAGCTACAGATCACGTTATTGCCGATTTGAGTTATGATGGACAACAAGCTGTAGTTGCCAAAGGCGGCCGCGGCGGCCGTGGAAATTATCATTTTCGGACAAGTGCAAATCGTGCACCTACCTTTGCTGAAATGGGGGAACCTGGAGAAGAATACTGGCTGCGTATGGAACTTAAAGTGTTGGCAGATGTTGGTCTTTTAGGATATCCCAGTGTTGGCAAGTCTAGTATTTTGCGTCAAGTATCGGCGGCAGAACCGGAAGTTGCAGCATATCACTTTACTACATTGAATCCTATTTTGGGGGTCGTGAATTTATCAGATCACCGCAGTTTTGTTATGGCCGATATTCCCGGACTTATTGAAGGCGCCAGTGAAGGCGTAGGTCTGGGGCACGACTTTTTACGACATATTGAACGTACCAAGATTTTAATACATGTGCTGGATGTATCTGGGTCTGAAGGACGTGATTCGATAGAAGATTTTGAAAAAATCAATAGTGAATTAAAAAAATATAATGAACGGCTGTCTCGTAAATTGCAAATTGTAGCGGCTAATAAGATCGATCTTTTAGAAGATTCCGATAATCTGGAACGAGTCCGTGAATATATGAATGCAGAAGGGCAGGAAGTTTTTCCTATATGTGCAGCGACAGGAGAAGGAATTCCTGAACTTTTAGAACGAGTTTGGACTCTTTTGCAGGAATATGCTGCTGAACCGGAACAAACAGAGGAAGTCGTTGTATATAAGGCAGAAAATAAACCTGATTTTGAAGTACATCGTGATGATACAGGGGCATTTGTTATCACAGGACCTCGTATTGAAAAGTTGGCAGCGATGACGAATTTCACTGATGATCAATCCTTGCGTCGATTCCAGCGGATTTGGCGATATATGGAACTTGATAAATTATTGATAAAAAATGGTATTAAAGACGGAGATACAGTTCGTATTAATGATATGGAATTTGATTTTCAAAAATAGGGAGGGTACAATAGATGATAGGTAAAGATAAACGACAGCTGAAAGCCATGGCGAGTCTGATGACGGCAGTAGTACAAATAGGTAAAGATGGATTGACGGATGCTGTTATTGACAGTTCCCGAGCAGCTATTACAGCTAGGGAACTGATTAAGGTACATGTACTTAATAATGCCGGTCTTGATACGAAGGAAACCATGAGTGAACTTGCAGACATGCTGGGAGCGGAACTTGTTCAGGTTATCGGCCATTATGGAATACTGTTTAAAAAGAAAAAGGAAAAGTCACATTATGATTTCATCCAAGATTAAGGATGGTAGAGATGACAGATATACGCGAAGGTTTTATTCATAAAAACCGCATTATAATAAAAATTGGATCAAGCACGCTGACACATGCATCCGGTAAATTAAACTATCATCGCATTGAAAAATTGGTTATGGAGATAGCTGATTTGCAGAATCAGGGAAAACAGATGATTTTAGTTACGTCTGCAGCTGTCAGCGCAGGTATGGCTCCACTGGGACTATCAGAGCGTCCGCAGAATATTCGGGAAAAGCAAGCCTTGGCCGCTGTCGGACAAGGTGTATTAATGAATATTTATGAAAAGATGTTTCGTGATTACGGCCAAACGGTAGGACAAATATTATTGACTCGTATGGATTCATATAACCGAAAAAATTTTATGAATTTGCGTAATACATTGCTGACCCTATTAGATATGGGGGTTATTCCGGTTATCAATGAAAATGATGCGGTGGCTATAGACGAATTGAAAATCGGGGACAATGATACCTTATCTGCTATTGTCGCATCTATCGTGGATGCAGACTTGTTGGTTATTCTATCTGATGTGGATGGACTGTATACCGCAAACCCACTGACGCATGCAGAGGCATCCGTTATTTCTCAAGTTGATGAAATCAACAAGCATATTTATGATATTGCAGGGGGCGCTGGAACAAGCCGTGGAACAGGCGGTATGTATACCAAAATTCAGGCAGCAGCTATTGCTGCGGCTTCCGGTGTTGATATGGTCATTGCTTCCGGAAGCGAAGCGGATATTATTCGCCGTGTTTGTGATGGCGAAGTAACGGGAACCTTATTTAAGGCCAAAGATACCAATCTTCATACAAAAAAACGGTGGCTCGTATCGGGATTGCGGATACATGGATCTATTATTGTTGATAAAGGATGCCGTGATGCTATTGTGGAACATGGATCAAGCGTTTTGCCAGTGGGTGTAGTAGATGTTATCGGTGATTTTGGTGAAGGAGATATTATCGAGGTTTCGTACGACGGATTGGTTGTCGCTAAGGGAATTGTCAATTATGATAGTGGTGACGTACAGCGGATCAAAGGCGTTCGAACCACTAAGCTTTCGGATATCTTAGGGCATGATGGATGTTATGAAGAAGTTATCCATCGTGACAATCTTGTTGTCATGCAATAGCATAAAGGAGGATAGAATAATGGAATCGGAAGTTGTCATTAAAGCGAAAGCCGCCCAAGTAGCTTCGCGGGAAATAGGGATAGCCTCTACAGAACAAAAAAATAAAGCACTAATATGCATTGCAGAATTATTAGAAAAAAACACAGAGAATATTATTGCAGCTAATATGCAGGATATAGAACATGCACGGACACATGGCATGTCGGAAGCGATGCTTGATCGATTGAGACTGACAAAAAGCCGTATAGAGGATATGGCGGCCGGCGTACGGCAAGTAGTTGATTTACAAGATCCCGTACATATTTCGTTAAAAGAAATATGCCGCCCGAACGGATTGAAAATTACCAAAGTGACGGTTCCTCTTGGAGTTGTTGCAATGATTTACGAATCGCGTCCGAATGTCACTGTTGATGCAGCTGCTCTTTGTATTAAATCAGGGAATGCTTGCGTTTTACGAGGCGGAAGTGAATCTATCCATTCTAATACGGTCCTTGTACGTATTTTAAAGCAAGGACTGCAGCAGGCAGGTCTTAATCCGGATAGTGCCGCACTATTGGAAAATACGGATAGAGCTTTGGTACAAGAACTGCTGACACTGCGTCAATATATTGATGTAGCGATTCCGCGCGGCGGTGCCGGGCTTATCCAAATGGTTGTGCGTACTGCCAAAGTACCGGTAATTGAAACAGGAAGCGGTGTATGTCACGTATATGTGGATAAGCAAGCAGATCTTGATATGGCGGTGCGGATTGTAGAAAATGCAAAAGTATCGCGTCCTTCCACTTGCAATTCGATGGAAACCCTCCTTGTTCATACAGATGTAGCAGCGGATTTTTTACAAAAACTTATCCCTGTTTTACAAAAACAAAATGTAGAGATGCGCGGCGACATACTGGCTCAAAAGGCAGGCACAGGTGTTAAAGCTGCTGATGATACCGATTGGGGACAAGAATATAATGCGTTGATCATGTCAATCAAAACAGTAGCGTCTATAGATGAAGCGATGGAACACATCAGGAGATATGGAACAAAGCATTCGGAGGCTATTGTGACAGAAGATACGGCAGCTGCCGAACGTTTTTTACAGGAAGTAGATGCAGCGGCGGTATATGTCAATGCTTCGACTCGCTATACAGACGGCTTCGAATTCGGATTTGGTGCCGAAATCGGAATTAGTACACAAAAACTTCATGTCCGAGGTCCTATGGGATTGGAGGCTTTGGTAAGTTACAAATATATCATTCATGGACAAGGACAGATCCGTACATGATGTCGCTTATACGCGGGTATATACGTACATTTCGTCAGTATGCGAGTTCACCTAAAACACAGTACGAGTACAAACATTATGCCTTGTTTTTATTGTTGTTTCTGATGGTATTGATAGTAGTTTGGGGAGGAATATACCTATATCATGGATATACGTAAAATCGGAATCATGGGCGGTACCTTTAATCCTATACATTTGGGACACTTAATGATTGCCGAAGAAGCACGACAGCATTATGGATTGGAAAAAGTGATCTTTATTCCTTCCTATATTACACCGAATAAAGATATGACAGGAGCGGCAGCGGAACAACGCTTGGAAATGACACGGCTGGCTACTTGTGATAACCCGTATTTTATGGTAAGCGATATAGAAATCCAGCGTAAAGGATGTTCTTATACGATTGATACACTTCGTTATCTAAAACAGCTATATGGTATATCTTGTCATCTTTTTTTTATATGCGGTACGGATACGATACAAGATCTTCCTAATTGGAATGACCCAGAACAAGTATTAGATCTTTGCGAATTTGTAGGAGCTACACGTCCTGACGGAACGGAAACTATTGATAATATTATTGCATATTTTGGAGAATTAGGCAGACATATTCATAAACTGGAAGTACCGACGATGGAGCTTTCTTCTACGGAACTTCGATATCGTCTGCAACATGGTATGTCTGTCCGATACTTACTTCCCAGTAAAGTCCGGGATTATATCATTAAAAATGAGGTTTATTTATGTATGAAGAATGTAAAGCACGAATAAAGAATGACTTGGAAGCCATTCTTTCTAAAAATAGATATACACATGTATTAGGAGTGGCGACAGCGGCCCGAGAATTGGCGGAACGCTATGACAGCGATCCGGATAAGGCGGAATTGGCAGGATTGCTGCATGACAGTGCTAAAGAATTAAAATTGTCGGAAATGCAGCAGTTAGCTGAAAAATCTTTTGGAAACCAGCTGCCTCCTGAAATTACAGCTATTGGAAGTTTGCTTCATGGTTATGCGGCGGTAACGATTGCTAAAGAAAAATACGATGTTCATGATGCTGATATTTTAGCTGCGATAGCCCATCATACGACGGGGGCGCTGTATATGAGTACGTTGGAAAAAATTGTGTTTCTTGCCGATTACATCGAAGAAAGTCGTGATTTTAACGGCGTACAGCACTTGCGGGAAATGGCAGCAAAAAATTTGGATCAGGCGGTTTTATGTGGATTTGATTCGACAATTTCACATTTACTGGAACAGGGAAAGCAGATTTTTGTAGGTACAGTTCGCTTTCGCAACAGTCATATCGAATATATGAAAAAATGTAATAGGGAGCGCAGATAGATGGAACGCAAAAAAAAGACACGGCGCCGGCGTTATAAATCAAATTTGCCAAAGAAAAAACGTAATATCAAAAGAATACTGATAATCGTGTTAGTCTTTGCGGCGGTTATTTGGATGATGGCGACGGCATATCAACGATATAGCCAGACTAGGAATACGCAGCTGCAAAACCGGATTGATGCTGTTCAAAATGGTTCTTCTGATTCATTTACGCAGGTTAGTCCGGATATTCCTTTATATGTACTTCTTGTCGGTGTTGATGATAAGACTCCACATCAAGCCAACTTTGTTGCTTTAGCAGCCGTCAATAAAGAGAAAAAACATATTGATTTTATCATGCTTCCCGATAATACAAAGATAGAAGGCCGTCAGGAAAAAGGAAATCAACGTTTGGCAGATATTTACAGTGAAGGTGGATTAAAACTGACGCAGGCTGTAGTAGAGGACATTTTTCATATTCCGATTCCGTATTATGTTGTACTGACGCAGGATTCATTTAAAAAATTGATCAATGATAATAATGGAATATCTATCTATGTAGAACGAGATATGTATCATGAAGATCAACAAGGTACTACCGATATTGATCTTCAGCAAGGATATCAGCATCTGGATGGAGAGAAAGCGCTGGGATATATGCGTTATGTAGATCAAGATGGACAGCTGCCGCGGGTACAGCGTCAGGAACGTTTTGTAAAACTTTTTTATACGGCAATGGAAAAACATTTTGGTGTGACAAACATGTTCCGTATGTACAGGTACTGGAAAAATGTAGATTCTAATATTTCAGCTAAAGAAATAGCCGGATTGGCATATACATTTAAAGATACACCTGTTTCGGATATTACTTTTTATATCTTGCCAGGTGAATATTCTAAGATAAAAGGCCAGAGGTACTGGTCATATGATCCGATTAATGTGCAAAAAATACTGGGAAATTCCAATAACGCTATCGCTACGGATCCCAATGCAGTAAAGAATATAGATAGTAAATAATTTTACACGTATGATTATTGAAAGGGAGTTAACTAATGACAGAAAAACAAAAAAAATCTTATGAAATAGCGGCACAGGCAGTATATGATAAAAAAGGAATGAATATTACGATACTGGATATGAAACACACCTCTATCATGGCCGATTATTTCTTGATTTGCAGTGCTAAAAATATCCGACAAACACAAAGTATTGCTGACTATGTGGAAGAACAGCTTAAAAGCAATGAAATTGAAGTCCGGCATGTGGAAGGATACCGATCCGGCCGCTGGATACTTCTCGATACAGGAGATATGATTGTACATATATTTACGGAAGAAGACCGCAGTTTTTATGATTTAGATAATTTGTGGTGTGACGCCGGACGCATTGCGTTCGCAGGTGAATAACATGGCAGAAACATTGCAAGAAAATAGTATTGTTTCTTTAGAGGTACTTCGCTTAGGCGAAATGGGAGCTTTTTTAAACGGAGGAACCGGCAATACGAATGATGACATTCTTTTGCATAAAAATCAGCAGACAAATCCTGTAAATGTAGGGGATAGCGTTACTGTGTTTTTATATCACGATCCGGCAGGCAGGTTGACTGCCAGTATGAATTTGCCTAAGATTAAAGTAGGACAGATTGGCTATACTCCTGTTATTAATACTACTCGATTTGGCGCTTTTGTTGATGTAGGGACAGAACGAGGGATTTTTATGCCTTTTGCAGAAATGAAAGGACGGCCTAAAGAAGGTGAGTACGTATGGGTCAAATTGTATGAAGATAAATCTCATCGTTTGGCCGTGTCTATGGAAGTAGAAGATGAAATGCGGCGGGCTTCAAAGGCGGCGACAGATGCTAAAGTGGGTGACTGGGTAGAAGGTGCTATATATAATATGACCGACCAAGGTGCCTATCTCATGACACGAGAACGTTGGATCGCCTTTTTGCATCGCAGTGAATTTACCCGCCCTATATTAATAGGACAAATGATCAAAGGCCGTATTACCTATTTACGGGAAGATGGCCGTATTAATATTTCATTGCGTCCTACGAAGGAAAATGCTATGCAGGATGATTGTGATAAAATTATTGCTTTTTTAGTAGAAAGAAAAGGAAAAATCCCGTATGGAGATAAAACCGCCCCTGCCGTTATTAAAACAAAATTTGGTTTAAGTAAAGCAGCTTTTAAAAGAGCAATGGGACATCTTATGAAAGAAAAAAAAGTAAGGCAGGAAGATGGCTGGACATATTTGATACCTTCGGCCGAAACGGATGAGGAAAAAGAAAATATAGAGATGTCATAACAAAGAACTGCAGTGAATTTATATTCACTGCAGTTCTTTGTTATGAGGGGGAACGAATATAACGGCCTGTACGATCTTCCCATATAAGCCCCTTTATCATAAGAGTGGTTATCGTGCGGCTGATGGTGCCAGCGTCTATTTGAGAGCATACAATAAGATCATCCTGGGATAACGCTTCGTCATATGGGATATACTGTAAAAGAGTATTTTCCAGCAACGTGAGAGACATATCGCTATGTTTATCTGGCGGTGAATCTATCGGTATGCTGCAATTCCAGCCATATTCATTTAACAGGTCCACTGTTTTTGTTAGTGGAATAGCTCCCATGCGCAGTAACTCATTTGTACCTTCGCTGGTTTTGGAAAATATACTGCCGGGAACAGCAAATATATCACGCCCTTCTTCCAGAGCGAAATCTGCGGTAATTAAGGAACCGCTTCGTTTAGCAGCCTCTATGACGATGACACAGCGGGCCAATCCACTGATGATACGGTTGCGAGCCGGAAAATGCTGCGGCAGCGGCTCGATTCCCGGAGCATATTCAGATATAATTGCACCATCCCTATCTAATATATCCTGAAATAATCGTTTGTTTTCAGGAGGGTACCATGTATGAAGACCACAAGCCATGACCGCGATGGTTGGTTTTTCTGCCTGCAATGCCCCCGTATGTGCTGCGGTATCTATTCCCCGGGCCCCGCCGCTTACGATTGTGATATCCTGCGCGCTCAGATTTTGCGCAATATGGAGTGCCGCATTTTTACCGTAGGAAGTACAACGGCGAGAACCCACGATGGCTGCATTTTTTATGCTACCAGATAATGTTCCACGATAAAATAATGCAGCAGGCGGATTATAGGTCTGTGATAAAAGGGGGGGATAGTTGACATCCTGATAGCTGATTATCTGTAAATTAAGCTGGTTTATACGGGTTAAAAAACGGTCCCAGTCAAAACACTTTTTTTCCTGTGAAATTTTTAATTGTTTTTCTGTGCAGTGATGGAGTAGATTAAAAATCTCTTTGTCTGCTGCTTTCCAGGCTTTTTCCGCAGAACCGAAATAATGAACTAATTTGCGTACGCCGCTGGGGCCGATAAAAGATAACGACTGCCATGCGGCAGTATAGAGTTGTTCGTTTGTCATTGTTTTACATCCTTTGCAAGTTGTTGCGATAGCTTAACGCTTCAGCGACATGGGTATCCTCAATAACAGCACTGTTGTTTAGATCGGCAATTGTGCGCGATACTTTTATGATGCGGTCATAACTGCGGGCACTCAGTTTTAATTTATCAAATGATGTGTGAAGAAGTCTTTGCGCTTCTTTGGTCATCGGGCATGTTTCTTTAAGCGCTCGATGACTCATATGCGCATTACAGGTGATACGGTAGTCATGCAGTCTTGTTTCTTGCAACTGGCGTGCTTTTAATACGCGTTCACGTATGCAATCGGATTTTTCTTGTGGGAGTTCTGCGGTTAGTTCGGTGTATTGAGGTCGCTGTACTTGTACGTGGAGATCAATGCGATCCAGAAGTGGACCTGATATTTTTCGAATATATCGGCGAATTTCACCAGCCGTACAAGTGCATTCTCGGTCTTTATCACCTAAATAACCACAAGGACAGGGATTCATAGCGGCGATAAGCATAAAACGAGCCGGGTAAGACAATGTTGCATTGACGCGTGCTATATTTACTATTCCATCTTCTAGTGGTTGTCGAAGGACCTCTAATACAGATCGGGGAAATTCCGGAAATTCGTCAAGAAATAAGACTCCATTATGACTTAAAGTAACTTCACCTGGTTTAGGAATCGTACCGCCGCCAATAAGACCGGCAGTAGAAATCGTATGATGAGGGCTGCGAAAAGGTCGCTCTGTCAGCATATCAACCTGCTGAAAAAGCCCGGCTGCGCTGTATATTTTTGTAACCTCCAGCGATTCGTGTATATTCATCGGCGGAAGTATAGTGGCAATCCGCTTGGCCAACATGGTTTTTCCCGCTCCGGGGGTACCTATCATCAATACATTGTGTCCGCCGGCGGCTGCAATTTCTAATGCTCTTTTTGCTGTATATTGGCCTTGTACTTCTGAAAAATCAACATTATATTCTGGCATTGTGAGCCGTTCCTTTGTTCGGACCGCAGGAGTAAGCGGACAAAGACCCGTGAGATGATTGATTATTTCACAGAAAGTAGAAACGCTATAGATGTTCATATTTTCGCAGAGAAGCGCTTCTGTCGTGTTTTCAGGACAGACATATACATGCTTAAATCCTTCCTGCATACCCTGCAGGACCATGGAAAGAACGCCCGTAACAGGACGCAGATGTCCGTCTAATGACAGTTCTCCGATAAATAAAGAACTGGTAGTTTTATCAGAAGCAATTTGACCGCTGGATACCATAATGCCAATGGCAATAGCGGTATCTAAACCGGCACTATCTTTCTTTAAATCGGCCGGAGCCAGATTTACTGTTATTCGGCGCATAGGAAAATCGTATGCTGAGTTTTTCATAGCAGAGCGTACTCGCTCTTTCGATTCTTTAACGGAAGTAGTTGCCAGACCTACGATTTCAAAAGCAGGGAGTCCATTTGAAATATCTGTTTCGACTTTAATGATATTTCCGTGAAGTCCTAATGTTGTAGCTCCGTGTATACATGCGAACATAAATATTCCTTTCTAATAGGACACGATGAATGCGTTTTTGATGTGATGTATGCGGTAATTTTTGTCGGCTCCTGCCATTACTTCTATTACGTCAAATCGGCAAGGGCTGTTCCAACTGTTTTTCTGGGTTAAATATCCTTCCGCAACTTTTTTTAATTTATATTGTTTGCGATATTCTACTGCTTCAGACGGGCGGCCGTAGTGAAAAGAGATCCGGGTTTTTACTTCTATGAAAATAATCATATTGTTTTTTTGCGCGATGATATCTATTTCTCCGATACGTGTCCGAAAGTTTTTAATAAGGATAGTATATCCATGATTTCGAAGATACTTGACTGCTAATGATTCTCCGAGGTTTCCCAGTTCTTTATCTTTCATTTTCTAAAAATCCTTTCTTTATTAATATAAAATATACTATATCAAGGAATCATTAAAAGAAGATAGTTTCATTGTAAGAATACCATTAGAAAAACGGATAAAAATTTATTGTCGATTAAAAATAAATTAAAATTGCAAATATAACAGTTGTGTGACATTTATTTTACAGTTTTTCTACTCTTTAAGTAAGCGCGTAGACGTCGTAAAAAGTCTGAATTATAATATGTTTAGCATAAAAAAAAAACGAATAGGATTTCAAAAAATCGGTGTATAAAAGCAGAGAAAAAAGATGGAAGAACATAATTCATATTTACGGTATGATAACAATGCAAATCAGTTTCAGTGCGTTCTTGTTTTTATAATATCTTGAATAGTATAACAAGGAAAAGACAAAAATATAAAAGAGGGATTGATTACATGAACAGTAAATTAATCGAAGCATTGGCATTGCGATATGAACCGGTGGCTGTTTTACTTAGCAATACAAAGCCAGAATATGCACTTCAAAGTAAAGAGGGTGTTAGAAGCTGTATCATTCCTTTGTTTATTGCAGCAATGAAGGGAAACGTCTCTGTTTTTGAACGAAAAACTACTATGTGTCCCGGTGCCATAGCCGGATTAGGGTTTGGAACATTCCCTAATTATCCTGATGGAATTGAGTATTTTTTGACGACAGGAAAACCAGGACAGTTTGAAGGAGAGGGATATATAAAAACGCCGGAACTTGGTAAAAATTTTGTTGAATGCCTGCCAATTACAGACATATCCTATCAATATGTTATTTTTAAACCATTGTCACAAGTTAATATAGATGAAGAACAACCTGCATTATGTGTTTTCTGTGTTACAAACGATCAGTTGTCGGCACTTATCGTAATGGCTAATTATTACAAACAGGGAAATGAAAATGTTGTGATTCCACAAAGTTCCGGCTGCCAATCTATTTTTTTGATACCGTATGCGGAATCACAGAAAAAGAATCCAAGAGCTGTGGTAGGATTGACCGATATTACGGTACGGCCTATGTTAGATCCGGATATTGTATCTTTTGCTGTTCCCTATGCCATGTTTGTTGAAATGGAACAAAATGTAAAAGGCAGCTTTCTTGAAAAAAAATTGTGGCAGAGAATGAAAGGAAGGTAGGTACTGTTAGAAAATGTAGGGAATAATGATATAAAAAAATCCTAAAGAAGAATTTATTTTGTTTTATAAAGTTATGAATAGTTTCTTTTTTTAGAATTTTTTGTTACAATAACATATATAGAAAAGGGACAGTACGGTGAGCCAATTATATACCCAATAAAAAGGTATATAATTGGTGTCAAGGAAAGGAGGAAGGGGTATGTTAACGTATATGCAATATGTAATGAATCGTTATTTGGGTGAAAAAGGTCAAGGTCTTACGGAATATGCGATTATTTTGCTGCTTGTAGTTCTTATTGGGGTTATGGTATGGTTTGGTTTTAATATCAGAGGGTCGTTATCGACAATTTACAGTAAAATTGGCACTAATATTTCTAGTATTGCAAACACTTCAACGTAAAGTATTGTCTTGATAAGAGTGTTTAACGTATATTTGCTATATACCGTTGCGTGGTCCCTTGTTTGATGAAAGGCAGATATAATATTTATTTGCTAATGACGGAAAAATTGCCCGTGCATTTTGTACGGGCAATTTTGATATAGCTAAGTCGAAACGTGATGATAAAATTGTATGTGGAATTATATATGGATTGTAAAATTGTTAATAATGAATATAACAGTTGTGTGACACTTTTTTCACAGTTTCCTTACTCTTTGACTCATCTGCTAGATTATATTCAAAATGTGTTTTATAATGATTTTATCAAACAGATACTAATTGTCAGCACTATAGCGGGGTGAGTTAATATGAAAAAAATAGTACATGCATTAATATTAGGAACTTTTTTATTTTCGTTGAGCGGGATAGGAATAACAAATACATATGCAATGTCGCCACAAGATGGGCCACAGTGGCAAAATAGCAATAATCATCAAGGACCTAATAATCATGATAGACATGGGCAAGAAAATCATCAACAGGGATATGATAATCATGACAGACACTGGCAGGACAATCATCAACCAGGCCCGGACCATCACGACAGACAATGGCGAGACGACCATGATAGGCAATGGCGGGAACATTCACGGGAATGGAGTGACCATGATCGCGAATGGCGGGAACATGAAGGTGATAGACATTGGCGAGAAGTTCATGCACGCGAATGGCATGATTGGTATCAGTGGCACCATGATAATGGGGATAACGGATTTAGTGAATTTTTATTAGGTACGATATTTGGAGTTGTTTTAGCGTCAGCTCAATAACATATGGAAGTGATAAAGTCCCATTTCTCAGTTTTTACGAGAGATGGGACTTTTTTGTCGTATTGAAAACCATACGCTGTGCGTATGGTTCTAAAAGCTTATAGCTATAGGTAGAAAAAGCAAAACCTCCTTTGCTATACTAAGCACAGGTTCGCCAACCGTACTTAGAGCAAAGGAGGAAAATGCTATCCATGGACACTTTAAGTTTAGCACATACAAAATGGAGATGTAAATATCATCTTGTGTTTGCACCCAAGTACCGTAGACAATTGATTTACGGGAAATTAAAAAAAGATATTGGAAAAATTTTACGGGAATTATGTAGCCGGAAAGATGTAGAAATACTGGAAGCTAATGCGTGTAGGGATCATATACATATGTTAGTGAGTATTCCACCTAAGTTGTCCGTATCT